>CAWDFF010000023.1:0-115725 GCA_963801545.1 Terriglobia bacterium
GATTGGGTGGCTGGCGACCGCGTTTATCCTTCTCTACGCCTTTGTGGGAGTGCCCCTGGGGCGACTCTCAGATTGTTGGAAGCGCTCCAGAATCCTCGGCATCGGGGTCGCGGTGTGGAGCTTGCTAACGGCGGCATCCGGAATGGCGTGGAGCTACTGGGCATTATTCGCGGCGAGAGTGGGCGTGGGCATCGGGGAGGCAAGCTGCGCCCCTGCATCCAGTTCCCTGATCGGCGACCTCTATCCTGCCGAGCAGCGGGCCCGCGCCTTCTCGTTTTTCATGCTGGGACTCCCGCTCGGTACGTTTTTTGGAAATCTGGTGAGCGGACGTCTTGCCTCGGCATATGGTTGGCGGGTTCCTTTCTATGTTGCCTGCGTGCCTGGCCTGGTTCTGGCGCTTCTCGCTCTGCGGATTCCTGAACCGCCCCGTGGGGCAGCGGAGGCGGCGCCGCTTGCAGGGCGTCCAGGCGAAGGCTCGCCGTATTGGCGCGTGCTGAGAATCCCGACGATCCGTTGGCTGATCATTTCCGGGGCCCTCTTTAACTTCAACATGTACACGATCAGCACTTTCTTGCCAGCTCTGCTGAGCTGTTACCATGGGCTCAATCTGAAAGAGGCGAATGCCGTCGCTGCGATTGTGCTAGGGGCTGTCGGGATCCCCGGTTTGCTGTTGGGAGGGTGGACAGCAGATCACCTTCTCAGGAACAGGTCTAGTGGCCGTTTGCTGCCGGCTTCGGTGTCCCTGCTTGTTGCAGCTCTCTGCATTTGTTCGGCGCTGACCCGGCCTGCGGGAAGCCTGGTCAGCTTCAGCTTGCTGATGGGAACTGGTTGCTTGTTTTGTTATGTGGACCACTCGGGTGTTTACGCGGCAATCCAAGACGTCGTTCAGCCAAGTCTGCGTGCCACTGCAATGGCCATCTATTTCTTTGCAATGTATCTGCTCGGCGGAAGTGTCGGTCCTGTATTGACAGGTAAACTAAGCGACCACTTCGCTCGGCTTTCGATGATCAGGGCTGGGGAAAGCTCCATTACCGATGCCTTTCGAGCCGTCGGTCTGCATGACGCCATGTATGTGATACCTGTGTGCAGCTTCATTCTCTCCATGGTCCTTTTGCCGCACGTTGTCAAGAGATATGAACGAATTGCAAGTGTGGATGACGCAACCCGAAGGAACGACGCCGTCAGCGGCCAAAGCAGTGGGATGAAGGCTCTTCGTGCGAACGCAGAAGGGGCCAGACTGAGCCTATCCTGTCGCTCGGCTATTTCTGCGCCGTGAAGTCATGGGCGTGCAGCCGGGGCTGGGCACAAACTCGAACTGCCTAGCGAGAATAAAGTTCACTCAGTCGCGATCTCCCAGCTCTTCCCAACCTTCGCCAAAGTCACTGTTGTCGTGACCGGGTTAGCGTGATAGAAATTGACGTCGTACTTTTGGATCAAAGTTCCACGTTCCCAGGTGTTGAAGCTTTTGACCAGTGGACCAGACGCATCAAAGACCTCGCCTAACTGATTCGGCTCCCACTTCCAAGTGAACTCTACGATCGCATGGCTCGGATTGGCCATCGTGACTTTCGAGACCTCGACGAGCTTGCGCTCGGCAATTGGCACCGCATAGCTTTCAGTACCGTCTTCTTCTTTCGTCTTCCTGACGCCAGCGATCTCCTGAAATTGCCTTTCACCCTGCGGAGTCAGCGTCACCGGAGTAATACGGCCCTGGTCTTTCCCCACCTTCAACACGCCGGCCTTCTCCAGTAGACGGTAATTTGGATCGTGCGGTTTCACCGCCACGCTAGAGGTCACTTTCCCGACGTGAACATCAATCACGGCTGGCCTTTGTGCATCTACAGCGTTGATCGCCACGTGGCAGCCTCTTGGTGTGAGGACTTGCATGTTCTGCCAAAGAAAGTAGCCCGCCACACCAACGATCGCCACGATGAAGGCCACGATCAGCAGCAATGGGATTGAGGAAGCTTCGCGTTCTTCCATTTCCAGTTCCTGTTCAAACATTGGAGCTCACCTCCTTAGTTCATAAATTTCTCTCGAAACCCCTTAGTCACGGCTTGCGGTCGGCGGACTAGTTCTCGATGTTCCCGCCGGACCGTCTCGGAGACATGGCAGTCCCAGCAGACAGGCTTATAGGTCAACAATAGCTCTGGAAGCTGCTCCGGTGGGAAGTGATCCCACTCCATCGTCGTGCGATCAGGTCCCATGAGGGCCGGGGCACGATCGAGATGATGGAGCCGCCCAAAGCGCTGCTGGCAAAACACACACTCTTGTCCTTCATACCAATTGGACACAATATTCCAGACCAGGCAGTTCTGCGGATCGGCCTCAATCTGTCGCAGGCACTCCTGATCGCAATCCTGGTGCTCCGGCCAGCGCGAGCATTGATCCACGCGAAGAGCCGGTTCACCGACGAAGGCCCATGTGGCCGCTTTCCGCGCTGCCACATCCACAGCCACGTTCTGGAGCGTCTCCGGGCAGGTTACAAGCCGCTTGCCTCGGTAAGTGAAATAGGTTTGTACAACCGGAATCAGGCGGAATAAAATCAGGCCTGCTACCAAAGCCACAAGGGCAAAGGCGAAAAGAGTTAGTGTTGTCATAAGCACCTCAAACCGGAACTCCGCGTTTGAGCCAAGTGCGACCGGAAGTTCCGGACTTTCACTGCGACAATATTGTCCTGTCTCCGGGAGTCCTGCGGTGCTCTTCATCACCGAGAGATGTGATTGGACTCACGTGCCACGGCTTAGCCGGACAACTCCTGGAAGCCACCACTTCACAGTCGTGCTGGTTATCTCCTTCATGGCCAACTTGATCCGAGAAAGCTAACAGGCACTCTGGTTCAGCGCCTGGAGTAGCAGATTAACGTCCGCTATTCCTGCTTCTTGCTCGCCGGGTACCCATCGGGATGTCCGGTAAGCGAGAATCTTCTTGAAGAAGCCGCGGCAGGTTACAAGAGAATCATGTCCCGCGCAGAATCCTCGTTGGCCAGTTTTGAAAGTAACCACTGAGGTCAGGCGGAGGGATGAAGCGAAAGATAGCGAGCCGCCGCTTCCGGCGGAACCGGATTATAGAAAAATCCTGAAGCCCACTCGAACCCAGTGATATGAAAAACCTGGGGCAAGATTTCGATATGCCAATGGAAGTCCTCCGCGATTGTCTTCCAATAGCCTCCTCTTTGGCGGGGGAAAGGGCGGTCGTGGAGGGATAGGTTGTAGGGCGGCCCGTCCAGGCGCTGATCCAACTTCTGCAGTACATCACGCAGGATCCGAGCCAAGTTTTCAGTCTGGCCTGCCCCCATCTGGCTGAATGTGCTGTTATGAACTTTGGGGAGCACGCACATCTCGAAGGGAAAGCGCGACGCAAACGGAGCAAAGGCGAGGAAATCCTCATTTTCGGCAATCACCCGCTTCCGTCCCCTTTCCTCCTGTTGAAGCACGTCGCAATAAATGCAGCGCTCCTTACGAGCAAAGTAGTCACGAGCGATCAAGAGTTTCGTCTTAACAGCGCGCGGCGTTACCGGGAGGGCCATCAGCTGCGAGATGGAATGACTAATGCTGTGCGCACCGGCTCCTACACCGTAATTTTTGAAGATCAACACATAGCGCACACGCTCGTCCCGTTCAAGATCCGCAATGCGAGCAATGTAGGCTCTGATGACGTCGGAGATTTCTCCGATTTCCAGTTCATGCAGGTTGCGGTCATGCCGGGGAGTTTCCGCAATGATCTCGTGCGCACCCACACCATTCATCAGGTCGTGTAACGCTTCGGCACGCCGTCCCAGTTCGCCCTCGATCCTCAGCCGCGGTTGGGAATTGGGGACCACTCGAACCGACCATCCCGGACGGTTAGGAGAAGATCCTGGATTTCGGATTGCAAAAACCTCCGGGGGCGTTTCGGCCTCGTGGCCCTCGCAGAATGGGCAGAAGCCCGGGTCGCTTGTGAATTTGTCGAATTGAAGGTCCCCAGGCTGCACCTCCTCATTCTGTCCCACGATGACCCAGCGGTCAGTGAAAATGTCTTTACGCATTTGGGTCATACTGACCTACTTTCGGGGGATGAGAATCGTGGGGTTACCTGGGATCCGTGGCCTTCCGGCCCGCCGCGAGGCTTCCCAAGAAGAACCCCGTGCGGAGAATCGGCTGCGCCGCAGTATACAACAACGATTGCACGAGCTCCGGGGAGTCTCGAATTCTGCTCGCTGCAGAACAGCGGCCGCGGCAACTCTCACGCTGCTGTCGACTCTCTGCGTGAAATTCTTGTGGCGAAATGTTGGGGTCCAGGCGTTCCAACGGCGAGGCGAAGAGTTCTGCCCCTGTCCCATGGTCCGCGCGTGGCTGGAGTATGATTCGTCGAAGATGAGCACCCTCCAGGTTAAGTCTGTGAAGACGCTGAACGAAGTATTCTCCTCTCGATCGACTCGCCGCCGCTATGAAGTCTGGTTTATTCGCTTGGGTCTGGCGGATGGTAGCGGGGCCTGGTGGTTTCGATATTTGCTGATGAATCCTGGGCGAGGAGGTTGTCCCGGAGACCCGGCAGGAATGCCCGTTCAACTGTGGGCCACGTGGTTTCCAAAGGATGGGAAGCCGGAAAGCTTCATTCAGGGATTTCCGTTGACGGGTCTGGAACTGAGCGCCAGAGGGCGGAATCCATTCCATTTCCAAATCGCCAACAATGAGATTCGGGAGAGCTCCTGCCAAGGAGCGTTGGAAGTACGGGGCCACTCGATTTCTTGGGATCTGCGATTTCATTCCACGTTTCGCGTCACGCTGAGCAGCAAGGGCTGGATTGGTTTCTCACGGACGCCGCATTCTGATGCACTCTTTTCAGGGCACATCACGCTGGATGGCCGCCGTGTTCAAGGCGATCCTCTGGGGTTTGGGGTACAAGGGCATAACTGTGGCTACCGCCATCGACAGTTCTGGCGTTGGGCACACGCGTATTTTCTTCGTCCGAACGGAGCCCCCAGCACGTTCGAGGTCCTGGTATATGAAATGCCTTTGGGGCTGGTCTTTCGCAAAGCAGTGCTATGGCATAACGCAGAAGAGCGCGTCTTCAGCGATTTGAGGGAGATCAGAAGAGATCAGGAAAACTTACAGTGGGATTTTCGTTGTCTGATGCGCGATGGATTCGGACTGGAAGCTGCGCTCGACGGTTCTGGCGCAAGCATGCATCGTTTGCCTTACGTAAAAACCGACTGCCGGGGCAGCATGGAAGTGGCGAACAACAGCCTGGCCAGAGCGACACTCTTGCTGAAGCCACGCGGCGGATTGGTCGAGAAATTAGAAACGACTACGGGGGCCGTCTTGGAGATGGGCGGCCCGTGATCTCACTGGGAAGCTTGAGCCTTCGCGAGGCGCTCAGCGACGATGGCGTAGGCCGATGGATTAAACGCCATCCCGATGTGCGTGCCCGGGACTTCGAAATCGGAACCAGGTTCCATGGTCATGCAATACCGCCAATTCACGATGCCATCGTGGCGCGTGTAAATCGCGGTCTGAAGCATGGAGTCCGGAATATCACGCTTCAACGAATCAACAAAATTACAGGTGCAGCGCCCGGTGTAGCACTCCGGCAGCACCCCAGGGCCATGCTCCTGCAGGATACGGAGGCGGACGGCTTCGGCGGCGTGGAGAACCGTCCGACTGGTTACGGTGCCTCGAATTGGGGCGGCGAGGGTAATAACAGAGGCAACATCCCGGGGCTTTTGGCCTGCCACCGAGCGCGCAATCACTCCCCCCAGACTATGACCGATCAGGTGAATTTTTCGTCCAGTCTCGGCCCGCGCCCTTTCTATAGTCTCGTTCAGATGGCGCTGAATCAGGAGGTTCGGGCAGTCGGCGTTGATCCCAATGCCGGAAAAATACGGCCGGTAACCAATGCGCCCCAGCCAACCATGGAGTTCCATCAAATAAAGGTCGGTGCCGAGAAAACCCGGAATGATCACGACCCCGGAGTCATCCCCGCGCGGTACGCCAAATCCGTAGTAAGTAGGGGTTGCATGCAGCAGGAGAATTTCGGCCGCGAAAAGTGCTTCTGTCCAAGGTGAGAAATCAATACTGGAATTCGCCTGCGGTGTGTGTTCGCGAGCCTGAGCCCTCGATCGTCCTATTGCCCTTCTCTTCTTGCGCAATTTAGTCCTAGCTCTGCCCGGCATCCAACCATATTTGCCGCGGCGTGGTTGCAGCAGGCCGACGCTTGACCACCAAAAATTATACCTTGATGTCCTTCCCGGCTCCATAGCACGTTCGAGCTATAGCATGAGTCAGGCCGCGGGTATTTTGAGACGTGCCTCTTGTTCTGCCACTCGCTTTCGCAACCCATCGAGATCCGAAACCGGCAACATCATCAAGATTCACGTAGCGGCTTCCGACGGTATCGTACAGCCTGAGGTTCCCGTATCGTTTGACGACGATGTTGGCGGGTTTCACTCCAGCTCCCATGTTGCAGTGCACAAGGAAAAAATATGTATTGACATAAATACAGCATCTTCTTATAGTTAGTGCGATGCTGCAATACAGCACAATAATTCATGGAGGTGTCAAGTGCCGGCAACGGTAAAATCAGAGTCCTCCCGAACTCATCCTCGGGAATCGTCATTTGTTTCTCTTCTTTCCGGCTGGGCCCAACAGGGCGTACAGAGTTTCTTTGCTACGCAACGGATCCTGCTGGATCTCGCCATGCGGCAGAATGCCAGCGTCATGCACTCTGTCCAGCAACAATTGTCCGATCCCCAACACTCGCCGGCGGCCATTCTTGGCGAAGTAGCTGGGCAGGGCGTAACCAATTTCATCGAGGGACAGAAAGTACTGCTTGAGCTCGGACTCAAACAACATGAAATCCTGATGGCCGGCGTGAAAGAACGCGTCGGGGATCACCGCGCGACCGATGCAGTTACTGACCTGCTGCGACGTAGCGTGGAGACATTTATTCACATGCAACAGGAGTTCCTGAAGATCGCTGGAAAGCAGACTCATACCTGGGTAGAGGCAGCCAAGGCCGGGAGGCCGTACCAGACTGAGCCTCTGGCGGAGTTGGCCCGCGAAGGGATGGAGACCTTTGTCAAAGCTCAGAAGAAGTTCATGGATGTCATTGCCGAAGAGACATCCAAGGCCATCGGCGGCAGGCACGGCGCGAGCTTCAAGAAAGTGAAGAAGACCGAGTTGGCCGCACTGGCGCGACAGGCAACTGAGTCATTCATCGATGCCCAAAGGAAGCTGGTCGATCTGGCCGGGGAGCAAATGAACGCCAACGTGATAAACGCAGGCAAGGCTCTGGAAGTCCTGAAACCATTTCCTTTCGTGCCGTTCACAGAGCTCACTCGCGAAGGAGTAAAAAGCTACGTCGATGCCCAAAAGGCACTGATGAATGTAATGGTAAAACCAGCCGGTGAACACAAGCACGCCGGCAAGACCAGACGCCACGGGAAGGCGGCCCGTCACGCCAAGAAGCATGCGGCTGCCGCAGCTGCCTGATTTGACGGGCGGAACGAGCCGCAGGGTTGTCATGATAGGTGGGTTCGCCCGCGCCCGGCGCGGGCAGCCGAATGATCCTGCAGGGCCGAATCGCACCGGCACTGCAGGACGTTCCGCTTCCGTCTCAATGCGGGGCAAGAAAAACTACCTCAGCTCGGTTTGCAGCGCTCGACGCGTAGCCTCAAGAGTGTTAACCAGCGACTCCTTGGGGAGCTTCTGGATGATCGGTTCGATAATCCATCCCAACCCGAATGGCACGTCTCGTGTCAGTGAGATGGCTCGACACTCAACATATACCCCACCCATCCGCTCCTGGAATCTCCAGTAGGAATAAAGACGCCATAGGAACCCATAACCTGTATCGGGCGGCAAGACTTGTTCCTTGGGTGTTCCGGCGTATTCGACTTCAGCAATCCGCGTTGTGTACGAGCGACAAACCCAGCGCGTTGGGTCTAGGGAACGATAATGGACCTCATGATCCGTATCGAGGACCACCATCATGATTTTCTTCTTGAGAAGTCGCAAGGAGATTCGGAAATCGTTGCCCCGATGACTTACTAATCTTGAGGCAATCACGTCGGGCTTGTAGATATTCCAGTGGTTGTCGTAGTCCTGGATGAGCCGCAAGGTCTTCTTGAGGTTTGTAGCACGAACGAATACGGCACCGATCCAGTCATGGATCAAGCCATTGGGTACTTTGACCGGCCCTTGACCGGTCCAGAACTGCGCCACGACTTGTCCTCCGCGGACCAGATGGGATCTCTCCGAACTGACTTCAGACCACAGGAATGGGCCGCTCCCGTACAACGTCTGCTCCATTTCCGCCTCGGCCTCACGAATATATTCATCAAAGGCCTTCAAGGTTTGAGGCTTCAACTGAACCGGTTTTGCAGTTTGCGCCATAGCACCGTGTCCATTGCGAATCGAGCCGCCCACTTCAGTTGTCAACTCTGCCGCAACGCGAGCGTCGTGTGAGCCGGGTTCGGTCTGGAGAAGCAGCAATTCGCGTCCAACCAGTATCACACTGGAACGAGATTGGACAAGGGAGCTTCCCGAGTCGGGAGTGCGGCTACTTCTCTTCTTCCTGATGGGCTGTAGAAACCAAGCGGTGAGCGGCGGGTACTTGTGGTGCATCTCTCTTCGCCGGTTTCAGCAGACACGGCAATGCTGGAACGATGACCCCCGCCCTCAGGAGTGCATCATTTTCTCCAAGGCAGGTTTGTTGCGGATGATCAGGGTAGCGCCCTTCAATTGCAGCAGTTGCTTCTTCTTGAACTCGGAGAACAGGCGGCTGACCGTCTCGCGCGTGGTCCCGATGATCTCGGCAATTTCTTCGTGGGTGAGAGACATTTTAATGTGCGAAGGATCAGCTGACTTGGCCGCGTTTGCCGACCAGGAGAGAACCAGCTTGGCCAGTTTCTCTGATGGTGAACTTGCCAGTCCCAACATGCGGACTTCCTCGATGGCCGAGTAGTAATTGCGGCTGAGCTGTTCGGCCAGTCGCACGGCAATTTCTCCGTTCTCACGAAGGAATTGAAGCAACGCGTCGCGGCCAATGAAGTTTGCCTGGCCCGGCTCCACCATTTCAGCGGTAAGCTCGTAAGGTCTGTTGGAAATCGTAGCGTTGAGCCCGAGAACATCACCCGCTTCGGCGACTTTGAGGATAACCGTCTTGCCTTCCCGGGAAGAGGTGAAGAGCTTCGCCTTTCCCTTACAAAGCACAAATACCCCACGCGGCAGTTGCCCCTCGATGAACAACATCGCCGACTTCGGATAAACCGCCGTGGACTTGATTTCGTTGAGCTTTTGCAGAGCAGGCAGAGACAAATTGCAGAAAAGATGCTCTTCGCGCACCGGGCAGGTAGCGCAGTTGTCAATGATATTCAGGCCGTACGGTGCACGCATTGGAGCCCCGCTGCTGCTGGAATTGTATCAGCTTGTGATTGCAGTCACCAACTACCGTGACCTTACTCATCGCGTTCGTAGGGTTACTTGGAGACAATCCGATGAGGTGATGGAACAAGTTGAAACCCAACTAGCAAGTGCGCTTTCTCATCTTTAGCACAAGGGAGTGACGACATGGACACAACACACAAATATCATGCGCTGGCTTGGTGGACTTCCGGGCAGACGGGTCTGGTAAAGTCCGATTCTGCGCCTAATGCTATTCATTTCAGTGCGCCGCCGCAATTCGGCGGGCTTGAGGGCCGCTGGACGCCCGAGGATCTATTGCTGGCTGCGCTCGCCGGGTGTTTTGTGACCACCTTCCGGGTCATCGCGGGATATTCAAAATTCGACTACATCGACTTGCATGTGGAGGCCGAAGGCGCGGTCGGTAAGGCAGAATCGGGCTACAGCTTCAGCGAAATCACCCTCCGTCCAACTCTAACCATTCACGATGAAGAAAAGCGGGATTGGGCACTGAAGCTTTTGCAGAAGACCAAAGCGGCGTGCCTGGTTTCAAAGACCCTGGCAACCACCCCAGCGCTGGAGCCTCATGTGGAGGTTGGTACTGCTGTGTCGGTGGGCTGACTTGGATCGTGCGAACTTCGATCCTGAATCGTGAACAGTCATGAAGAGTGCTGCCAACACGAGATCACCGCTTGGAATCATTCGCCAGCAGGCGCTGTATTTGGCGATCGCGGCGGGAGTCTACGCAGTTTTCTGGGCCGCAACGGGGCAGGCGCCAACGCTTTCCGTCACGTTGATCTACTCTTTCTTTCTGGGAAATTTCACCACGCTGGTTTTGGAGCAGATGAGGATTCCTGGCGTTACACGCGAATCTTCCTGGTACTGGCCACTCAACCTGATGCTCCTGCTGGCGGTCACCGCGATTGCTGTAACGCTCGCCACTCTCGTGGTGTTTCTAGTTTCTGGCACGCCGGGAGGCTTCAATCAGTTTCTCAGCACTGGCTGGAAATTCCCCGCTGTGGCCAACCTGATTTTTGGTATGGCATTTTTCATTCACCGGGCGACCAGGTGCCGTCTGGAAGACCGCAACCGCCAGCTAGAACGAACCATCGAGCTGAAGGCTGCCGAACGAGAACGGGATGCTGAGGAACTCAAGCAGGCTCGGGAAATTCAACAGGGTCTGTTACCCAAGGATCTACCACAACTGAGCGAGTTTGAGATAGCTGGAGCCTGGGAACCAGCTTGTCTCGTCGGCGGCGACTACTACGACGTCATCAAGCTGGGCAAAGACAAGCTGGCAATCTGCATTGCCGACGTCGTCGGAAAAGGCATCTCGGCGGCGCTATTGATGGCCAACGTGCAGGCCGCGGTTCGGGCCTTTGCCACGGAAACAGCTACCCCATCGTACGTGTGCAGCCGGATCAATTCCGTGCTGTGCGCGAACATCGCAACGGGAAAATTCGTGACCCTTTTCTACGGCGTCCTCGACGCCAGCAGCCGAATCCTGCAATACACCAACGCGGGGCACCTTCGCCCGATCCTGATCGGCGACGACGGAAACGTGAAACACCTCGAAAACGGCGGTGCACTTCTAGGTGTCTTCCCTGACTGGGAGTATGAAGACTCAACCGTCGAGCTAGACCCTGGCGACCTTTTGATGGCATTCACAGACGGGATCACGGAAGCTATGGACGCCGACGGTGAAGAATTCGGGGAGGAGCGGCTGATTCAGGTCGCGAGAAACACAGGTGAGCAGTCGATGGAGGACCTGAAAACGCAATTGCTCGGAAGCGTGCAGGAATTCTGCAATTTTCGGATGCGGGATGACGCCACCCTGATCCTCATAGCAGCTTCTCGCGTCGGCTCGGAGCAAAGAAAACCAGCTTTGATTAGCTTTCAGAATGAGGCGACGGAACTTGCCCGGAGCAAGACCGTGATCGACCTCAGCACTACAAGGGATTGCAGTACGTACAGACCTGGGGCGACCCTGGCCTCGATTTCATGCTCCACGTTGTTGCCGGCAGAAATCGCCCACTTGTGATTGCCATCACGATGAGGTGTGCTGCCGGTCATGGCGGCACGGACTGTCCGTGCCGAAACTAACAGTTGAAGTAAGGGTAGTTAAGGACAGGAGGAAATCCCGTGATGATGCTATATCGGCTTGTCCGTCTGATCGAAACCCATTCGAAGGCTCTTGCCGCTTGCCTTCTCGCCCGAGTACAGATCTCAGAGGCGACCCCGGACTATCGGAACGTGCCCCCGGAAGAGCTGAAAACGCGCGTGTACGAGATCTATAGCCATCTGGGCGACTGGCTCGTAAACAGGGATGAATTCGATCTGGAGCAGCGATATTTGAAGATCGGTGCGCGCCGGGCCCAGCAGAACGTTCCCCTTAGCCAGGTCGCGTGGGCAATCACCTTGACCAAAGACAATCTATGGGAATTCCTGAAAAGGGAGTCGGAACTGGAACGTCCGGTCGAAATACTCGGCGAACTGGAGATGCTGCAAATGTTGAACCGCTTCTTCGATCGCGCGATCTACTATGCGGCCGTGGGTTACGAGCGGGCGGTTGCCGAAGCTGAAACAGCCGATACGTGCGCGATGGCCGGCACCTAATCAGGAATTAAGACATTCGCGAAGATTCACGGTCAACTTTTCGGATTTGCCGAAAGTGGCACCACATTCCCGCGGAATCATGGCCTGTCATTGCGGCGCTTTCTCCGGCGCTTTGCCCGGGGCTTTGTTCTCCGGCGGGGCGGTCGGCTTCGCCAAGGAACGAACGTAGTTCACCAGGTTCCAGAGCCCCTCCGGTTTCATACGCGTGCCTTCGGGCGGCATGTCACCTTTGCCATTCTTGATCACATAGAAGAGCTCTCCGTCCGTCCTTTCCTTGAGCGTTGCCGGGTTGGTTAAGTCGCTGACCTTCAGTTTCATATCGGCCCCGACATCGCCCTTGCCATCCCCGTCCTTGCCGTGGCACATGGCACAATCGTATCCGTACCATTTCTTGCCCTCCGCGAGCGACTCTGGAGTCGCCTTAACTGGGTTGGCTTGACGCACCGCGTCGGGAGGAATCACGTAAGGCGCAACCGGCGCCGCCTTAGGGGGTGTCTGGCCTTGCTGGGCCGAGGCAGCGAACGCGAGAGGAAGCATCAAAGAAACAATCGGTAGGATTTTCAACACGGCAGTCTCCTCATATTTTCATGCTCGACGGCATCCTGGTCCTGAAAAAGCGCGACCCAGCCCTTGAAGACGAGTGCTGACGCTTAGGATTGCTGCACTCGCTAGTCGCCAATTCGAGCTTAAGCGATACGGATTATACGCCTCGGCGCCCCGCACACGGGTTGAGACCGAGTATTGGGTGTGTAGTACGTGCCCGACAATGATCCATGCTGCCGTCGGAATGGGTTGCTGGAACCTGTCCGGCCAACTCCGATTGATTGACACACCAGAGCAGACAGCGTAGGGTCAAAGATGAGGAGTACGCCCGTACCTCTTTCAGGTTCTCTGACCCTAAGACAGTCCATCTGAAGTACCTTCCCCCCTTAGTAGACAACGAACCAGGAGGTTCAGCATGATTGCTTCCCAGGCATCCACACCACCAGCAAAGCCCACAACTCTCGCCATGCCGAAAAAGACTGCTGCAGGAGTGGCAAAGGTCTCCGATGCAGCAGGGTTAGAGAACAAGATAAGAGAACGCGCCCATCAGCTCTACGAAGGCCGTGGTTGTGAGCCTGGCAAGGACAAGCAGGATTGGCTCCGGGCCGAGCACGAGATATTGAAGCTTCAACCCTAGAAGCAACGACCGCGGTCGGCCTCCAGGGGTTCTTCGAGGAACTGTTCCCAGGAGTGGCCTATGAAAAATTGCCCGGAGTGCGAGAGTCTCAACCAGGTCTTCGAATCCAAGCTAACTGGGTATCTGGCGGCCCGTTCCGCGGTGCTTTATCAAATCAGCACGGAATTTGCGGCTAAGCAACAGGTCGATATGGAACGCGCCAAGAATGACATGGAAGAGCACCTGTCGATCTGCTCCTTTGCCGCCGAGGTGCGGACCTAGCTGGAATTCGGGGTCCAGGAAGAGCGCCGCTTCCTGGCATCGATGAGAGACCTCCATCGAGTCTTGATTCTCACTGCCTTACTCCACTGAAGTCGTACCCCTTCGCGGACGGGGGCCCCTTCACCGGCAAAGTTCAATGCACGCGAGAGCCTGCCGAGCCTTGAGGCCAGCAAGTGTTCTCCATTGTGATTACGCTCACAGTCAGTCGTGATGTGTGGCACGGACTGAACTTAGCCCCGATGGTTTACTTGAACACGGTAACCCTGATCAGCGAAGAAAGTGAGGCAACTGCGATGGAACCGCACAACTGGTCGAAGTCCGAATTTGAATACGGTCGAAAGGTTATGCATTCTGCGCTGGAGGGAGCGCGTTGCGGTGAAGAAGCATTCCTCAAAGGAAGGTCCCTTTCTCCGTTTCTTGGCGAAGGAGTTCGAGATGCTCTGAAGCCTGCTGCGGTGGGAGCGTGCATTGGCCTGTTGGGCAGTTATCCGGGGGATCATCGTGGCTCTATCGGCAGAGTGTTGGCGTTCGGTCTTGTGGGCTGGGTGATCGGGCTTGGTGCGGGTGTCGCTTGGAAAACCCGTGGTTTGACGGAGTGCGTCGCCAGTAATGCTATTAGGAATATCGGCAAAGTGCGTGATGAACACTGGCTGGAGAGGCATCCGATTGACTACGCGTAGAAACCGACGACCGGTGACCGGCAACAGGCAAGTCAAAGGAGGGCGGCAAATGAATACAAGTGAAGCAGTGCGAGAGCGGGTTCTGATCCCAGTTGCCGCAGAGGGCCTCAGTGAAGAACGGATTGCCTACCTGGAGAGATTGGTCCGTCAAGCCAGAACCGCGGCCGCAGTCTTCACCCAATTCACGCAAGAGGACGTCGATCGCATCCTCAAGCCGATGGTCCTGGCCGGGCTGGAGCAAGCTCAGTATCTCGCTCGCCTGGCGGTTGAAGAAACCAAACTCGGAGTCATGGAAGACAAGGTCCTTAAGAACATGGTGGCGACCGAGTTTGCCTACGACTACGTAAAAGACAAGCGTACCGTCGGTATCA
The DNA here is from genome assembly GCA_963801545.1 of Terriglobia bacterium. Lineage (GTDB taxonomy): Bacteria > Acidobacteriota > Terriglobia > Terriglobales > Acidobacteriaceae > JAIQFF01. Next base: position 14,492 of record CAWDFF010000023.1, read on the forward strand.
TTCGGGAGATTCCGGAGCGCAACCTGGTGGAGATGGCTGAACCGATCGGAGTCATCTTCTCGCTCACACCGATTACCAATCCCACGTCCACCGTGCTTTTCAAATGCATCATGGCCATCAAGACGCGGAATGCGGTGATTTTCAGTCCCCACCCCAGCGCCTGGCACTGCTGCTCCGAAGCGGTACGGATCATGTACGAGGCTGCGCTCAAGCACGGCGCGCCCGAAGGCGTTTTCAGCTGTTTGGAGTCGCACACTCTGCAGGACAACGCCTACCTGATGCGGCACAAAGACGTGAGATTGATTGATGCTACCGGCGGGCCAGGCGCGGTAAAAGCCGCCTATAGCTCAGGCAAACCAGCGCTGGGCGTGGGACCGGGGAACACGCCGGTTTACCTGGAAAAAACCGCAGACCTGAATACAGCCGTGGTGGACATCATCGTCTCCAAGACCTTCGACAACGGAACCATTTGTGCCTCGGAGCAAACCGTGGTGATTGACGATGAGATTTATGACCTTGTGTTGAAGAAATTTGAAGACCTGGGTGCGCACATTTGCAACGAGAAGGAGACGGAGTTGCTGGGGCGCACGGTGATCGATCCCAAGACCGGGTTCATGCAAGGCATGGCAGTCGGCCAGAAGGCCATCGATATCGCCCGTTTTGCCGGTCTCTCGGTGAAGCCGGACACCAAACTTCTGATTGCGCCGATTCATGGCGTAGGTCGCGAACATCCCCTGTCGGCCGAGACGCTGTTTCCAGTGCTGGCCGTCTATCGAGCCAAGTCCGTCGATGAGGCGCTCAAGGTGTGCGTAGACGTAAATCATGCCGGCGGGCTGGGACATACGGCGGTCATTTTCTCGCGCAACGAGGAGATCATCCGCAAGTTCGGTGAGGTAATGAACGCGGGGCGAATCATTGTGAATTCGCCGGGTTCTGTCGGAGCGTTGGGCGGGGTTTACAACGATCTGGTGCCCACATTCTCCTTCGGATGCGGGACCGGCGGCGGCAACAGCACGACCGATAACACAAATATCTATCACTACCTCAACATCAAGCGCGTGGCCCGAAGGACACAAGCCCATATGTGGTACCGGGTTCCCAATCAGATTTATTTCAACATGAACGCGGTCGAAAATGTGCGCGATTTACCGTCGCGCTGCACCATCATTATTACCAACCCGTCTTTGGAGAAGTTCGGCCATGTGGACATCGTCCGGCGCTACATCTCGCCGCAAACTCACGTCCACGTCTCGGTCATTCCGGATGCAGAGCCCGAGATCAAGGTGGTGATGCAGGGAGTGGAGGCGCTCAATTTCTACAAAGCCGATCAGATCATTGCGCTGGGCGGCGGGTCGGTGATCGATGCAGCCAAGATCATGAAGCTCAAGTACGAGTCGCCGCAAGCTGACCTGGAAGAACTGGCTGCGCCTTTTCTGGATCTCCGCAAACGTGTGGTCGAGTATCCGACCGAGAAAATCAATCGGGTGCGGTTAGTTGCCATTCCCACCACGAGCGGAACCGGAAGCGAAGTCACTCCCTTTGCCGTCCTGACTGACAAAGAGCGCAGGCGCAAAGTGACCCTGGCCGACTACTCGCTGACTCCGGATGTGGCCATCGTTGATCCGCAATTTGTTTTGTCCATGCCGAAGGGCCTGACCGCGGATACCGGCATCGACTGCCTGACCCACGCTCTGGAAGCTGCAGTCTCCAGTTACGCTTCGCCCTATACCGACTGCAACGCCATGCAGGCGATTCGAATGGTGTTCAAGTACCTGCCCATCGCGTACGAGCATCCCCACGATGAAGAGGCGCGCTGCATGATGCACAACGCGGCCTGCATTGCGGCGATGGCGTTTTCCAACGCGTCGGTGGGCGTGAATCATGCGCTGGCGCATGCCTTCGGGGCGCGCTTTGGAGTGGCGCACGGCCGCGCCAATGCCCTCATGTTGCCGCACGTGATTGCGTATAACGCGGCCGTACCCACGAAGTTTGTGCCATCGCCCTACCAGAAGGGGCATGTCGCACACAACAAATACGCAACCATCGCCGATCTGCTGGGTCTGGGCGGTCACACGGTTGAGGAAAAGGTAAAGAATTTGATCACGGCGGTAGAACAGTTACTCGATCAATTGGAATTTCCCCGTTCGATCGCCGAACTGGGGATTTCGAAGGAAGACTTTGAGCGGGCGATTCCCGAGTTAACCAGCCTTGCCTTCGACGATCCTTCGGGGCGGTCGAATCCTCGTATGCCACTGATGACCGAATTGGCCGATCTGTTCAGGAGCGCTTATCAGGGCCGGGGCCTGGCCAAGGCGGCCAAGACATTGCAGCAACGAAGCGCGTAGCGGAGGTGGGTATGGCAACGATTGCCGTGTGGCTGAAGATTGATGAAGAGCGCGTCGTCCAAGCGCTGCAAGAGGCCGGGGAGACACTGGGCAGCGCAGAGGGCGACCTGCTTCTGGATTTCTCTTCCATGCGCAGGATCGATTCAAGTGTGCTCAGAGTGATGGAAGAGTTCGCCGGCATCGCTGACGGCAAAGGCGTAAAGGTCGTGTTGCGCGGAGTCAACGTCGATGTCTACCGAGTGTTCAAACTGGTGAAGCTGGCGTCGCGATTTTCTTTCGTGAGCTGAGATACGCGATTGTTCGGCAACGGAATATAGGAGAGCTGGTATGGAGAACCATAAAAACGGCGACCGCCTTTCCTGGGGTGATAGCGTTTTCCTGAATCTCGAACGTGAAGGCATGCCGCTCAATGTGGGCAGTGTCAGCGTGCTCGAGGGCAAGATTCCGTTCCAGGCTTGTCTACGGTTCGTCGAATCGAAGCTGCCGCTGATTCCCCGTTACCTCAAGCGTGTGGTGACCCCGCCGTTCAATATTGGCCTTCCCAGCTGGGAATACGATCCCGAGTTCGATCTTCGCAATCACGTGCGCAAGGTGACGCTCAAGCACGGCACCGACAGAGAGCTGAAAGCACTCGCGGGAAATCTCTTCGGCAAGGTGATGGACCGGCAGCACCCGCTGTGGGACCTGACCCTGGTGCACGGGCTGAAAGGCAATCGCACCGGGCTCATCATCCGCATGCACCATTGTCTGGTCGATGGGATTGGCGGAGTGGGAATTGTAAGTGCGCTCATGGATCCGAACGCGGGCACGCCGCGCCCGCCCAGGAGAAAGCCCCACGTTCCACTGCCGCGCGACACCGCGACGTCACTGGTGGAAGGGTTGGCTAGTTCCTATTCCGACTTCGTCAATCGCATTCTCTCGGCATGGTCAGGAGCACTGAACATGGCCGAGGGGACAGTCGCGGCGGGTGGGAACCTGGCCACGGAGCAGTTCTCCAGCCTGTTGCCCGAACTCACAGTGTCCACCGAGCGCTTACGGTTTAACGTCATCTACCGCGGGCCACAGAAGTTCGCCTGGGCGGAGATTCCGCTGGCAGAAGTAAAGGCCATACGGCACGCCTGCGGAACCAGCGTCAATGATGTGCTGCTCGCGCTGGTGACTGCGACCATTCGAGACTACTCGGAACACCATGGCGATAGCGTTAAGGGGCGGCTGGTTCGCATCATGGTTCCCGTCAATCTGCGCGGCAGCGATGGTCCTGCGAATCCGGGGAACCACATTTCGCTGGTTCCGGTCACCATTCCGCTTGGTATTCACTCTCCGAAGAGGCTGCTCGCGGCGGTACACAAGAGAACGGAGTTTCTCAAGCGCGCTCGTGCCGCCGAGTTGGTCAGTTTGTTCGGTGGTTTGATCGGCGTGTTCCCAGGCCCAATGCAGGCGTTCGCCGGACCGATGATAAGCCAGGTGCCGTTTACACCCTTCAACATGGTGTGTACCAGTGTGCCCGGGCCGCAATTTCCCCTATATCTACTCGGCCACAAGATGCTGCAGTGGTATCCCTATGTTCCGGTCGGGGGTGAGATGGCGGTCAACTGCGCCATCCTGAGCTACAACGGCATGGTCTATTTCGGTTTCAGCGGAGATGTGCATGCAGCGCCAGATCTCTGGCGTTGGGAAAAATTTGTGAAACAGAATTTCGTGGAGTTGCGTGACGCCGCTGGAGTCACAGCGCCGCGAAAGAAGGCCGAGCGGAAGAAGCGGGCACCGGTGAAAAAGCAGGTGTCGAAACCGACGACGCCTCGGGCAACCACGGTTCATGTATCCATTCCACCTCCGGCGGTTCGTTCTTCATCCGAATCAACGGAAGCACCGGAACCAGCGGCGGTAAGGGAGAGAGTTTTGGCGCAAGTCGCCTAGCGATTTGGGCAGGAAGGTGTAGATCATGGAAGGCATTCAGCTAGTCGCGCAAGTGACACCCTGGTTGGCCTCAGGGCAAACCCTGTTCCTGATCATTCATCTTCTGGGCATCACAGGGTTTGCCTATATCGTGGCCATGCGCCTGGTGCCACTGCTGCGGGCCCAGCGGGATCTTCGCTTTGACCGGCCACTGGCCCGGGTGGGCAAGGTCCTGAAATTCGGGCTGGCACAGTGGAAGCATCCGCGTTACCGTGTCGCCGGCATCCTTCATATATTCATTTTTGCCGGATTCATTTGCCTGGTGATACGCGCTTTCTACGTGCTGATTGTCGGGGTCTCGGAGAATTTTGTGATGCCGGGCCTGTCGGGAGAAGCCGGGCATGTCTACAACATCATCACGGACTATGCTGCGACGGTTGTGTTTCTCTGCATGGTGATCGCAATCGTGCGCCGGCTGGTCTTCAAGCCAGCGCGCTATGCGGTGCCGGAAAAATTCGGTAAAGCCCACACCGCCGACGCCGTCTTCCTGCTGGCGCTGATCGCTGTCCTGATGCTGGCCGACAGCCTGTTCGCCGCCGCAAGAGCAGCAGGCCAAGTACAGCAGGGCCAAGCCGTTGAATTGCTGGCAGCCTGGTCGTTGCCGTGGATGCTGAAGATCCTTCTCGTTTCAAGTTCTTTGTCTGCACTCAAGGATTTCTACTTCGGCGCCTATCTTCTCCATGAGGTGACCTTCTATTTCTTGCTGTGCTATCGGCCATTTGGAATTCAGTTCCACGTGGAAACTTCGCTCTTCAATCTCTACTTTGCGAAGTTGGAACGGGGGACGGTGAAGCCGGTGCGATACGGGGTCAGCGACGAGCATCTCGACCAGGTGAAATCGTTTGGAGTGAAGACATTCGAAGACTTCACCTGGAAGCACATGCTCGATTTCTATAGCTGTGCGGATTGCGGCCGCTGCTCGGATAACTGCCCGGCCAATGCCGTAGGAAGGCCGTTGTCACCAAGGTTTATCACTATCAAGGCGAGAGACTACGCTTTCCAGCATTACCCGATGTTTGGCAAATCGACCAACCACCAGCCGTTGATTGGCAACCTTTATTCAGAGGATGAAATCTGGTCCTGCACCACCTGCGGCGCTTGCGAAGAAGAGTGCCCGCTGCTGGTCGAGTATATCGACAAGATTGTCGATCTGCGGCGGGGCATGATCGATGACGGGAACGTGCCTCAGTCCCTGCAGAAACCGCTGAAAGCGCTGGAGAGTCGCGGCAATCCCTACGGCAAGATGGAAAAGAAGAGAGCCGACTGGGCTAACGCCAAGGAATTCCGGCAAACCTGCCCGGTGAAAACCCTGGACGGGAAGAACCACGCCGACACTTTGTATTTCGTGGACAGTGTTACTTCCTACGATGACCGGATCCAATCCATTGGGCGCGCCACGGCCAAGATCCTCGACCACGTAGGCGAGAATTTCGGAATCCTGGGTGCTGCGGAAAAAGATAGCGGGCATGAGGTCCGCCGCTTCGGCGAAGAGACGCTGTTCACGGCGTTGCGTGACCACAACGTGGATGCCATCAAAGCATCCGGAGTAAAGCGGATCGTCACTGCCGATCCGCACGCCTTCAACGCTTTGAAGCATGACTATAAAGACATGCCGCCGGTAGAACACATCAGCCAGGTGATCGCCAGCGAACTGAAGTCCGGCAAGATCAAGTTCAATGCAGTGGAAAACGGCAACGACGTCTATACCTACCACGATCCCTGCTACCTGGGGCGGCATAACCAGGTTTACGACGACCCGCGAAATGTGCTCGATGCCATTCCCGGCCTGAAGCGAGTCGAGATGAGCCGTTCGCGAGACCGCTCGTTCTGCTGCGGTGGCGGCGGACTGGCGATGTTCTACGAGCCGAAAGAAGAAGAACGGATGGGCGTGAAGCGAGTCCGGATGGCTGCCGAGGCCGGGGCGAATGTGATCGTGACCGCGTGCCCATTTTGCATGGTCAATATAGAAGATGCGATCAAGGTCGCCGGCATGGAAGGGAAGATGACCGCCATCGATCTGGCGGAGCTGTCGGAGAAACAGATGGTGCGTGAAAGCCCGGTTGTGGAGACCAAGGGGTCTGTCGAAATCCAGCACGAGAGCGTCGTAGGGAGGTAACTGTGGAAATTCTAGTTTGTGCAAGAAGAGTGCCTGACACCTCGGAAAACGAGATCACGCTTAACAGCGCGGGAAACGATATCGAGCGCGATGAGTTGGTCTATTCGGTGAACGAACCCGACAATTACGCGGTCGAAGAAGCCCTGCAGATTGTCGCCAAAGCCGGTGGAAACGTGACTGTGGTTACAGTGGGTGGCGAAGACGACGAGGAAATCCTCCGCCGGGAGATGGCCATGGGTGCGCACCATGGCGTGCTGATCTCAGACGAGGCTTTCAACGGATCGGATGGCCGGGGTATCGCCACCATCCTGAAAGCTTTTGTCCAGAAAGGCAACTACGACTTGGTTTTGACCGGCGTGCAGGCCGAGGATGGCGGGGCGCAGGTCGGCGGGATGCTGGCCGCGATGCTCGACTACCCCTTTGCTTCGCTGGTCAACTCGATCGAAGTCCTGGACGGACGAAAGCTGAAAATCGGGCGGGAGATCGCGGGCGGCAACAAAGAGATCAGTGAAATCGATCTGCCGTGCGTGCTTTCGATTCAGACCGGCATCAACGAGCCGCGTTACGTCGGCATGCGAGGCATCCGGGCTGTGGCCTCGGTGCCCATTCCAACTTACGGTGTCTCTGAGCTGGGTATTGACCCTGGCGCCGTTGGCCACGCTGCGGCAAAAGTGAAGCGGGTGGATTACTTCCTGCCTGCGCTGGGCAAGGGAGCCGAGATGCTTGAAGGCAGCCGGGAAGAAATTATCGACAAATTGGTGGAATTGGTTGCAGCCAAAGGAGGGCTAAAGTAATGGCTCGAATTTTTTCTTACATCCTACACAAAGGTGGCGTGGCCGATGACTCCGCCGCTGAACTGGCGGCTGCGGCCAGGAAGATTGATGCTGCCGGGTCGCCGATTGCCGTGGTGACAGGTTGGGGCGCGGAGCTCGATTCCGTCTGCAACGCTCTCCGTGGTTCGTACGCTGAGGTATGGAAGATTGCGAACGAAGCGCTTGCATACCCCAATGCGGAACTGGTGCGGAAGTCGCTGGTCAAGGTCCTGCCCCAGGGCAGTGTTGTGCTCGTTTCGCACGAGCATTTCGGAATCGATCTGGCACCCGGCCTGTCCGTAAAAATGAACGCAGCTTTTGTTTCTGACGTGTTGGGGATCGACGGATTGGATGCTGCCCAACTCAAGGTAGTCCGCCAGGAATTTGGTGGACAGGTTAGCGCTCATGTCGGTTGCGATATTTCATCGGGCGCAGTGGTCACCATACGTCCCGGCGCATTCAAGGCGCTGGAAAGCACCTCGGCTGGTGGATCCGTGATCGACAAATCCGCCGATGCCGGTGCATTGACAGCAGGGCGCCGCTATTTGCAGACGGTGGTCGCAGAATCCGGGGATGTCGATATCACCCAGCACAGCGTTTTGGTTTCCATCGGACGTGGCATCCAGGAAAAAGATAACGTCGCAATGGCGCAGGAACTCGCCGACGCAATGGGCGCGGCACTGAGCTGCTCGCGACCCGTGGTCGACGCCAAGTGGCTGGATAAATCCCGCCAGGTCGGCTCGTCGGGAAAAACCGTCAAGCCCAAGGTTTATCTGGCGTGCGGCATCAGCGGGGCCTTCCAGCACCTGGTTGGCATTAAAGGCAATCCTTTTATCGTCGCGATTAACAAGAACCCCAAAGCCCCGATCTTTCAGGTGGCAGATGTCGGCATTGTGGACGATCTCCTGGAGTTCTTGCCCGAACTGACGAATAAGATCCGCGAAATGCATAGCGTTTCGGCAAAGAGGACAGCATGATTACCAACAAGACACTCAAACTAAGTTTGAAATCGCTCCGGGAATTCGCCAAGAAACGTCTTCCCGATGAAACCCTGATCGAGCTGGATGCACGTGACGAATGTCCGCTGGAGATCGTGCGCCACATGTGCAGTCCGGACAAATTGGGCATTCAACTACTGTTCATTCCCGAAGAGTTTGGCGGCATGGGCGGCGGCGCGTTCGATGTGTACTGCGTTTGTGAAGAGATGGCACGAATCGATCTGGGCATCGCGACCGCGGTGTTGGCCACCTTTCTGGGCAGCGACCCAATCACGGTGGGAGCCACTCCGGAGCAAAAGAAGCTCTGGCTGGGGCGCATTGCGGAAGAAGGATTATTGTTTGCCTACGGTGCTACCGAGCCGGAAGCCGGCAGCGATCTGGGCGCTCTACGCACCATCGCGGACCGCGTGAACGAGAACGGCCGCGTCATCGGCTACAAGATCACGGGCAACAAACAATGGATCAGTAATGGTGGAATCGCTGATGCGTGCACGATTCTGGCCAATACCCCCACGGGTCCGAGCTGGTTCATCGTGGAAAAAGGCGCGAAGGGCTTTAGCCACGACAAGCCTGAGGACAAGCACGGCATTCGGCTCAGCAACACTGCGGCTCTCGCGCTCGATAACGTCTATGTTGACGTCGACCGACTCGTCGGAGGTGTGGAAGGCCAAGGTCTGAATCAGGCGCAGGCCGTATTCGGTTACACCCGGCTGATGGTTGCGGCGTTTGGCCTGGGAGGGGGATGGGCTGCGCTCGATCGCGCGATTCCTTATTCCACCAAGCGCATTCAGGCTGGGGCGCCGTTGTCGGAAAAGCAAGGATACACGCACAAACTCATCGTGCCGCACGTGGCCCGGCTGGAAGCGGCTCGCTCCTACATCGAAGAGACCGCGGAGCGCATCGACGCCGGGGCAGAAGGAAGCCTGAACACCGAAGGCGCCATCGCCAAATACATGGCAACTGAAGCTGGAAATGCTGCCGCCGAGGCCAGCATCCAGGCTCTGGGCGGATACGGTTACACCCACGAATACATGGTGGAAAAAATCAAGCGCGACGTTCGCATCACGACGATTTACGAAGGCACCTCCGAGATCATGGAGATGACCATCAGCCGCGACCGCTGGCAGCTTCACCTGAAGACACGCGGCCAGCACTATCACGAACAAGCGAAAAAGTTCGAAGCGTTGCACGCCAGCCACCCGAGCGTGGGCGCTGACAGCGCGGCCCTGGCCTTACACGCCTTGGCCGAAGTGATGGAGAGATGCCGGGCAGCGCGCCTGACTCGCTACCAACACATTCTCCTGCGCCTGGGTGAGTTGATCGCATATGCAGAGTGTGCAGGCAGCCTGGCTCGCCGCGCTTCTCTGCTGGCGGACAACAAGCTGAACGAAAAGGCCAGCCGGCGGTTCGACGCAACCGCGCTGGCGGCGGTGAGCCGGATCTTCGCGCGCGAAGCCGCCCTCAAGGTGGCCGAAGATGGTTTGCGCTGGGTCATCGGAGCCGGGGGAGTCAGCGACGCCGAGCTGGCCACTTTTGAAACGACTTTGGGAATGCCTGCCATTCACCGCGCGCAGGCGGGATTGATTTCGGACATGGATTACGTAGCAGACGTAGTGTACAGCCGCGCACCGAAGCGCAAGGAACTGGCTGCATAGCGTTGGAAGGAGGAGGGCCGTATATGGACCGAACTCTTCACAGTCCACTGTCCTCTCTTCTTTATAGAGGAGCGCAGTCATGGAAAACACTTCATACCGAGCCATAGCAATTGTAGGGGCGGGAGCTATCCTGCCCGATGCACCGAACGTCCCGGCTTTCTGGGAAAACGTGAAGAACGGCCGTTACAGCATCACCGAAGTCAATCCCGACCGCTGGGACCCGGCGCTGTATTTCGACTCCGACCACAGCGCTCCCGACAAAACCTATTCCAAGATCGGCGGGTGGGTGCGCGACTACCCATGGGACCCGATGAAATGGCACCTGCCCATCCCTCCCAAAGTGGCCGACTCCATGGATGGGTCGCAAAAATGGGCGATCGCCTGCACCCGCGAAGCGTTGGAAGACTACGGTTACCCCAAACGTCCGCTGGACCTGGATCGGACCGCCGTGATCCTGGGCAACGCCTTGGGCGGGGAAAAGCACTATCTCACCGCTTTGCGCGTGTTTTTTCCCGAGTACGCGCACGAGTTGGCCGAAAGCGCCAGCTTCGCCACATTGCCGGAAGCGCTGCGCCGCGACATCACCCGCGAATTGCGCGAGGGGATCGGCAAGCATCTGCCCCCGATTACCGAAGACAGCATGCCTGGCGAACTGGCCAATTGCATTGCCGGCCGGGTTGCGAATATCTACAACTTTCACGGCCCTAACTACGTTTGCGACGCCGCGTGCGCATCGGCGATGGCGGCGATCAGCGCCGCAGCCGAGGGATTGATTCATAACGACTATGACCTGGCGGTCAGTGGCGGCATCGATCGCAACATGGGCGTCACAAGTTTCGTGAAGTTCTGCAAGATTGGTGCGCTCTCCGCGACCGGAACTCGTCCCTACGCCGAGGGAGCAGATGGTTTCGTGATGGGCGAAGGCGCAGCGATCTTTTTGCTGAAGCGCCTGGCCGATGCCGAGCGCGATGGAGACAAGATATATGCCGTGCTGCGCGGTATGGGCGGATCCAGCGATGGCAAGGGAAAGGGCATCACCGCGCCCAATCCGATTGGCCAAAAATTCGCCATTGAGCGCGCTTGGCAGAATGCCGGATTACCACTTGCGACTGCTTCTTATATTGAAGGTCACGGCACCTCCACACGAGTCGGTGATGTAGTGGAAGTCCAAAGCATGGCTGATGCCCTGGGCAGTTTCCATCTGCCTGCTCACTCGGTGGCACTGGGCTCCGTCAAGTCGAACTTCGGCCATCTCAAAGGGGCGGCTGGGGCCGCCGGGTTCTTGAAGACCGTTCTGTCGCTCAGGGACAAGGTGCTGCCGCCTAGCCTGCATTGCGGACATACCAGCCCGGACATCGATTTCGCCCACTCTCCGCTCTACGTCAATACCGAATTGAAGCCGTGGACGGTTCCGCAAGATGGCGTACGGCGGGCCGGACTAAGCGCGTTTGGTTTTGGCGGCACCAACTTCCACGCCGTCCTCGAAGAATACATTCCCCACAGCTTGAACGGAAACGGCAAGCGATCGGTGGCGGTAAGTGAAATGCCACCGAAGACAGAGACTCAGACAATGACAACGACAACGACAACCACTAAGACGAATGAGAAGGATGTGGCCGTAAGTTCCCCGGCCGGGTTCACCGCGAAGGCGCCACTGCGCGGCGCCTTGCTCATCGGCGCCCCTTCAGAAGCCGCGCTGGCAGAACGTTTGCGAGCAGTAGAGAAAGAGGCGAGGGCAGGACACGTACCCGCGCCCACCGCACCGGCTGAGTCGGACCTGCGCGCGCCTGAACGCCTGGCCATCGATTACGCCAATGCTGCCGAACTGGCGGAAAAAGCAGGCAACGCTCTTAAAGCGCTTGCGGCAAATCAACCGGCCGTGTGGAAGGCTCTGCGCGCGCAAGGTATCTTCCGCGGTCATGGCCCCGCGCCCAAGATTGCGTTCCTGTATCCGGGCCAGGGTTCTCAATATGTGAATATGCTCAAGCCACTGCGCAACGCCGAGCCGATTGTGGCCGAGACTTTTGCGGAAGCGGATCGCGTGATGACGCCACTGCTGGGCAAGCCGCTGAGCGAGTACATCTTTGTAGACAAAGCTGACGGCGACGCGGTCGCTAAGGCGGAAGACGATCTGCGCCAGACCGCGATCACTCAACCGGCCGTGTTGGCCGTTGACCTGGCGCTGACGCGGCTCCTGGCCGCTTACGGCATCGAACCCGACTTCACCATGGGGCATAGCCTTGGTGAATACGGAGCTCTGGTTGCGGCCGGCGGGCTTCCCTTCGCCGACGCATTGGAAGCGGTTAGCGCCCGCGGCCGCGAGATGACCCGCTTTGCGCCAGAAGACAAGGGCCGCATGGCTGCGGTGTTTGCTCCGATTAACGAAATTGAGCGCATCCTGAAGACCGTTACCGGGTACGTGGTAATCGCCAACGTCAACAGCAATCATCAGGCGGTCATCGGGGGCGCCAGCAAACCCGTCGAGCAGGCCATGGAAGCTTTCCAGAAAGCTGGCTATGACGTGTCGGCGTTATCCGTCAGCCATGCTTTCCACACCACGATTGTGGCGTCGGCCAGCGAGCCGTTGCGGCGAGTGCTGGCGCGCTTGCATCTGCAATCCCCACGCCTGCCGGTTGTGGCCAACACCAACGGCCAGTTTTATCCGGCCGGGCCGGATGTAGTGCCGCAAATGCTGGACATTCTTGCCCAGCAAGTGGCGGCTCCTGTGCAATTCATTCAGAGGTCTCCGCACCCTCTATCAGGCGGGTGCGCGCATGTTTGTGGAAGTTGGGCCGAAGAAAGCGCTGCAAGGATTTGCCGAGGACGTGCTCGGTGAAGGTGGCGACATCATCGCACTGTTCACCAATCACCCGAAGGTCGGTGATATCGTCTCGTTCAACCAGGCCCTGTGCGGCCTTTACGCGGCAGGATTGGGCCGCGCCGCCACGGAAACTCTGCCTGCGTCCACAGCAGTATCCGTTCCTGCGGTTTCCCCGCGGTTGGAAACAGCGAAACCGACTTCATCGGCAGCTGCGGACAGCATGTCCCCTCCAACCCCGCGGGTTAACGGGGATCACTACACTGAGCTGGGGCGCTTGTTCGCTGATGTCCTCGAGCGCGGTTACGAGATTTACCACGGCCAGAAGGCCGCTCCCGCCGCTCTCCCGGTGGCTATCACCGGAGCGGCTCTGGGCCTGCCTGGAACCGATCACGTTTTCGATGATGCCAACATTGGCCGCATCCTGCGAGGAGATCAGTTTATCGATTCCATTCCGGCGCGCCTGCGCCGCGACATGCTCGACAAACACATCACACGCCTGGTGAAAAGCGACAACGGCGGAAGATTCGAGACCATAACTAATGTAGCGGACGTTATCAAGCTGGCAGGCCGCGGTGGCGCATTCGATCTGGAAAGCGAATTCGGCATTTCCGCGGATCGCAAGGCTGCCCTCGACCGGGTTACTCAGTTGGCGATCGCCGTGGGGCTCGACGCATTGCGCGACGCCGGCATCCCGCTGGTTCTGCGTTATAAGACAACCACCAGAGGCACCCAGCTGCCGGACCGCTGGGTTCTGCCCGACACGCTGCGCGACGATACGGGTGTGATTTTTGCATCGGCTTTCCCGGGCCTGGATTCCTTCGCTGACGAGACGTCGCGCTATCACGCGGACCACGCTCGCCGCGAGCAATTAGCCACGCTGGAGAGCTTGCAAACTCGGGCGGCAGAAACGAATGGCCATTCCATCCTAGGACAGGAGATTGACCAGCGCGCTGCAGAGCTACGCGCCGCCATCGAGAAAGAGCCATATGTATTCGACCGCCGTTATCTGTTCAGGGTGTTGCCGATGGGGCACTCCCAGTTTGCTGAATTCATTGGTGCGCGTGGGCCGAACACGGCGATCAATGCCGCTTGCGCGAGTACCACACAAGGAGTGGCCCTGGCCGAGGACTGGATCCGTGCCGGGCGGTGCCGCCGCGTGATCGTGGTCTCAGCCGACGACATCACGACGGACAATCTGATCGGTTGGATGGGCGCCGGCTTTCTGGCCAGCGGAGCCGCAGCCACGGACGAAGTGGTTGAAGAGGCTGCTACCCCGTTTGACCGCCGCCGGCACGGCATGATCATCGGCATGGGCGCCGCGGGACTTGTGGTCGAGAGCACCGAGGCGGCACGCGAACGGGGCATCCAGCCCATTTGCGAAGTGTTGAGCGCGGTGACTGCCAACAGCGCTTTTCATGGCACTCGCCTTGACGTGCAGCACATCAGCCAGGTCATGGAAGGCCTGGTGGCCAAGGCGGAAGCGCACAGCGGCATTCAACGGCGCCAGATCGCGCCGCGGATGGTCTTTGTTTCCCACGAAACCTACACACCTGCACGCGGCGGCAGCGCGGCCGCGGAGATTCACGCTCTGCGTCACGTCTTCGGCGACACTGCCGATCAAATTGTGATCGCCAACACGAAAGGCTTTACCGGTCATGCCATGGGCGCGGGCGTCGAAGATGTCGTGGCCGTGAAGGCGCTGGAAACGGGAGTGGTACCGCCTGTGGCCAACTTCAAGGAGGTTGACCCTGACCTGGGTGCGTTGAACTTGTCGAAAGGCGGAGTGTATCCCGTCGAGTACGCATTGCGCCTGGGAGCCGGGTTCGGTTCGCAGATCGCCATGACCCTGTTGCACTGGGTGACGACAAAGGACGGGGTTCATCGGAGCCCCAATGCTCTTGGTTATGCCTACCGGATCGCCGACACTGCGGCGTGGAAGGCATGGCTTAGCAAGATCGCGGGCCATTCATCCGCAGATTTGGAAGTGGTCTGCCGCACTCTGCGGGTACGCGATCAAGGGTCCGCAGCGCGAGTTGCAGAGACCGCTCAGGGATCCCGAACGTTGCCAGTGCCAGCGCCCGTGTCAGTGCCAGTGTCAGTGCCCGTGTCGTTGTCCGCACACCAGGCACCGCCTCCGGCCATGAAAACAGTAGAGGCGTCGGTAGCCATTGCTCCCGAGCCAAAAGTGAAGGCGCAAGCCGCCGCGCCTGTGCCTGCAACAGTACTCGCGCCGCCCAGACCGCCAATATCCAGGGTCGAAGGCGATCCAGTAAAAGAGCGCATTCTGACGCTGGCAGTAGAGAAGACCGGCTATCCCCAGGACATGCTGGACCTGGATCTCGATCTCGAAGCAGACCTCGGGGTTGACACCGTGAAGCAGGCGGAGATGTTTGCGGCCATTCGCGAGATCTACAACATTCCTCGCGACGAGAACCGCAAGCTACGCGATTACCCAACCTTGGCGCATGTCATTCGATTCGTGTATGAGAAGCGCCCCGATTTGGCCGGCGCGGCCCCGCCCGCAGCGGCACCCAAGGAAAAGGAAGAAGTCAAAGTTACGACATCAGCAGCTGCTGCAGTTCCTGCCAGCAGCGCCGATGATGCGGTGAAGGATCGCATCCTGACTCTGGCCGTAGAGAAGACCGGCTATCCGCGAGACATGCTGGACTTGGATCTCGACCTCGAAGCAGACCTCGGGGTTGACACCGTGAAGCAGGCGGAAATGTTTGCGGCCATTCGCGAGATCTACAACATTCCTCGCGACGAGAACCGCAAGCTACGCGATTACCCAACCTTGGCGCATGTCATCCGTTTTGTGTATGAGAAGCGCCCCGATTTAGCCAGCGCGGCCCCGCCCGCAGCCGTCTCAACGGCAAAGGAAGAAGTCAAAGTCGCTACATCAGCACCTGCGGCCGTTTCGGAGAAAAGCAGCACCGGCGACGCGGTGAAGGAACGCATTCTTGCTCTAGCGGTGGAGAAGACTGGCTACCCGAAGGACATGCTGGACCTGGATCTCGACCTCGAAGCGGATCTCGGGGTTGACACCGTGAAGCAGGCGGAGATGTTTGCAGCCATTCGCGAGATCTACAACATTCCTCGCGACGAGAACCGCAAGCTGCGCGATTACCCAACCTGGCGCATGTCATCCGCTTTGTGTATGAGAAGCGCCCCGATTTGGCCGGCGCGGCCGCGCCCGCAGCGGCACCAAACGTACAGGAAGAAGTCAAAGTCGCCACATGCAGCATCTGAGGCAGTTCCGGAAAAGAGCGACTCCGACGATCCTGTGAAAGAACGCCTACTTGCTTTAGCCGTGGAGAAAACTGGCTATCCGAAGGATATGCTGGATCTGGATCTCGATCTTGAAGCGGATCTCGGCGTTGATACCGTGAAGCAGGCGGAGCTGTTTGCATCCATCCGCGAGATCTACAACATTCCTCGCGACGAGAACCGCAAGCTGCGCGATTACCCAACCTTGGCGCATGTCATCCGTTTTGTGTATGAGAAGCGCCCTGACCTGGCTGCACCTCCTGCACCATCGGTAACAACCAGCGAGCCATCTGCGCCGGCGCCAGCTGCGGTCGCGGCTCAAGCACCATCCGACGACGCTATTAAGGACAAGGTTCTGGAGATCGTGGCCGATAAAACCGGCTATCCAAAAGACATGTTGGACTTGGATCTCGACCTCGAAGCCGACCTCGGCGTCGATACCGTCAAGCAGGCAGAGATGTTCGCTGCCATCCGAGCGGCGTATAACATCCCGCGCGATCCGAATCTCAAGCTGCGCGATTTCCCAACCCTCACCCACGTGATCAAGTTCGCACGCGACCGGGCGGGTTTAGCAGCAGCAGCTCCCCAAGAAGAACGAGAATCAACGAACAGGGCAGGGAAGTCCTCAATTTCACCTGTGGCTGCGACGCCGCCTAATGTCGCGCGCCCCGTGCTCGCGAGTCTGGACGCCGCGAATCGCATTCCACGCCGGGTTCCGCTGCCCGTCTTGCGCCCGCCACTGACCATCTGCAAACCCACGGGCGTCACACTTGACCGCGGTCACCGCGTGGTCATCATGCCCGACAAAGGTGGGGTCGCAGACGCGTTGGCGCAAGCACTGCAAGCCAAGGGTGTCGAAGTCCTTCGTATCGAGGGCACACCGGACGCGGAGACGCTTACCGGTCGCCTCAAGAATTGGATGACCTCCGGTCCGGTGCACGGAGTCTACTGGCTCCCCGCGCTTGGACAACGAAGGAAAGCTTAGCCAGATGGATCTCGCCACGTGGCACGAAGCGGTGCACGTGCGCCTGAAATCGCTTTACACAGCCATGCGCGCTCTGTTCGAACAGGTCGCGAAGCCGGGTACGTTCCTGGTCTCGGCGACGCGGCTCGGTGGACAACACGGTTACGACGAGGCCGGAGCGGTCGCTCCGCTGGGTGGCGCCGTGGTGGGTTTCACCAAGACCTACAAGCGGGAGCGCATCGACGCTCTCGTCAAAGCGGTCGATTTCGAAGCCGAGCGCAAGCCTGCCGAAGTTGCGGAACTGCTCGTCGAGGAAACCCTGCGCGATCCCGGCGCAATCGAGATCGGGTATAAGGGCGGTCTGCGCTGGACTGTGGGGCTGCAAGAACAGCCCGCAGCCGACGGCCAACCCGGTCTCACGCTGGATCAGAACACTGTTTTCCTGATCACGGGCGCGGCCGGCAGCATCGTCTCGGCCATTACCGCGGACTTGGCTGCCGCTTCCGGCGGCACCTTCTATCTGCTCGACCTGGTGCCGGAGCCTGACCCCGAGAATCCCGATCTCAAGCGCTTCGTGAGCGACAAAGAAGGCCTCAAGCGCGATTTGTTTGCGCGCATTCAGGCACGCGGCGAGCGAGCCACGCCGGCCCTGGTGGAAAAAGAGCTGGCGGCCCTCGAGCGGGCACACGCGGCGCGTGCTGCCATCGACGCCGTGCGGGCTGCAGGCGGCACACCATACTATTGCAGCGTAAACCTATGCGATGCGGATGCCGTGGCCAAGGTGATTGATCAGGTGCGCGAACGTAGCGGACGCATTGACGTCCTCTTGCACGCTGCCGGCATCGAACGCAGCCGTTCTTTGGCGGACAAAGACGCGCGTGAATTTGATCTGGTCTTTGACGTCAAGAGCGACGGCTTCTTCAATCTGTTGCATGCGATCGGCGACATGCCGCTCGGCGCAACCGTGGCGTTCAGCTCGATTGCGGGCCGTTTCGGCAATCCCGGACAAACGGATTACAGCTCTGCCAACGATCTGCTGTGCAAGATCACATCCAGCTTCCGCACGACTCGTCCGGCTACCCGCGGAATTGCCATCGATTGGACGGCGTGGGGCGGCATCGGTATGGCCACGCGCGGATCCATCCCCAAGGTGATGGAAATGGCGGGCATCGACATGCTGCCGCCGGAAGCGGGTGTTCCTTTGATTCGCCGCGAACTGACGGCGGGAGGAACGCGCGGCGAAATCGTTATCGGCCAGCGTCTGGGTGCGCTGCTCAAGGAATGGGATGCCAGCTGGCGGACTCGATACCAGCGCTCCAGAAGTTTCTGGAGAAAAGCAGATCGCTTACCCAAGGACCGATGATTGGCAAGGTCGCCAGCACTGGACTTTACAGCCCCATCACGGTTGAGACTACGCTGGATCCGAAGATCCAACCGTTCCTGCACGATCACCAGATTGACGGCACGCCGGTGCTGCCGGGCGTCATGGGCATCGAGGCGTTTGCCGAAGCCGCTCTGCGCATGCTTCCTGGTTGGCACGTGGCAGAGATTGAAAACGTCAATTTCCTCGCGCCCTTCAAGTTTTACCGGAGTGAGCCACGCACGCTGACCGTCGAAGCGCTGATTCATCCGGACGGGGACGGTGTTGTGGCGGATTGCCGATTGATCGGCATCCGGCCACTGCCGAATCAGACGGAACCGCAACGCACGACGCATTTCACCGCGCCGCGTGCGGCTGACGAAGCGGCCACCCGAAGTCTCGACCAGCGTTGCGCCCTGCCTACGCCGGCAGGTCACATCATCGAAGCCGCCGATATCTATCGCCTCTACTTCCACGGCCCGGCGTACCAGGTGCTGGAGCGGGCGTGGTGGGATGGGAAGCGGATTGTCGGGTTGATGGCGAAAGGCCTTCCGAACAATCACCATCCCGCGGAACTTCCGACGCTGATGGCGCCGCGGCTGATCGAGCTTTGCTTCCAAACCGCGGGTATCTGGGAGATGGGCGTGCAGAGCCGCATGGGCCTGCCGCAGCACATTGATCGGGTCTCCTTATTACGATCCCCGGATCTGGCAGAAGGACGGTTGTACGCCGTGGTCACTCCCAATCAGGCTCAAGGAAGTTTCGATGCTGAGGTTGTGGATGCGGCAGGAAACCGCTATCGTGCAACTCAGCGGATACCGCACGGTGGCGGTCCCGAACAGTATCGTTGGCGAACCGTTGAAGGCACTACAGATGGCGATGTCACTGGAAGCCGTCGCGGCATGATCGACCAGGCGGCTACCCATGTTTGACTGTCGATCGAGGAATTTATGAACCACGAATTCCAACGCGTAGCGATCGTGAACCGCGGTGAGGCGGCTATGCGCTTCATCCACGCGGTCCGCGAGTTCAATCAGGAGCACGGCACAGCCCTGCGCACAATCGCGCTTTTCACCGAGCCTGACCGCCATGCCATGTTTGTCCGCGAAGCGGACGAGGCAGTGTGTCTCGGTGCCGCCCAAGTCCTTGACCCAGGCACGCTGCAGCCCAAGAGCAGTTACGTCGACTATGGCCGGCTGGAACGGGCGTTGACAGCCGCGCGTGCGGAAGCGGTCTGGGTGGGATGGGGTTTCGTGGCTGAGCACGCCGCGTTCGCCGACCTTTGCCATGAGATGGGCATCGTCTTCATAGGTCCCGATGGTGACGTGATGCGGCGGCTGGGCGACAAGATTTCCTCGAAGCTCTTGGCCGAGAAAGCACAAATCGAGGTGGCCCCCTGGAGCGGTGGGCCGGTCGAGACGCTCAATGACGCCTGGCGCCATGCGGAACGGCTGGGCTATCCCCTCCTTATTAAAGGGACGGCCGGAGGAGGCGGTCACGGAATTCGGAAGGTGCGTTCGGCAGATGAACTTCCGCAGGCCTTTGAGAGCGCCCGCGCCGAAGCCTTCAAAGCCTTCGGCGATCCCACTGTTTTCATGGAGCAAATGGTAGAGGAGGCGCGCCACATCGAGGTGCAGGTCATTGCCGACCACTATGGAACCACCTGGGCCGTCGGCGTGCGCGACTGTACGATTCAGCGCCGCCACCAGAAAATCCTCGAAGAAGCGCCGTCCCCGGCACTCTCTCTGGAGCAGGATCAGGCGCTGCGCGAGGCGGCAGTGCGCCTGAGCCAGGCAGCCGGATATCACAACGCCGGCACGGTGGAATTTCTCTATGAACCAAAAGCCCGCCGCTTCTTGTTTATGGAGATGAATACCCGGTTGCAGGTCGAACATCCGGTGACGGAATGCACCACCGGGGTTGATCTGGTCAAACTTCAAATTCACGTCGCCCGCGGTGGCCGTCTGGAAGGACAACCTCCGCGCACCAACGGTCACGCCATCGAGGTGCGGCTGAATGCGGAAGATCCAGATAACGGTTTTGCTCCTGCCCCGGGTACCGTCGAGCGGTTCCGGATTCTGACCGGGCCAGGAGTCCGGGTTGACACGGGTGTGGCGGAGGGTGATTCCGTTCCCGCGGAATTCGACTCCATGATCGCCAAAATCATCGCCTACGGTCAAAATCGCAACGAAGCGCTTTCCCGGCTGCAACGAGTGTTGCGCGATAGTGTTGTCGTCATCAAGGGCGGTGCCAGTAACAAAGCATTTCTTCTGGAGCTGTTGAGCCGCCCCGAAGTGCAGTGTGGAGATGTACATAATGGATGGCTGGACCGCCTGGCGGCGAGCGGTGAGCACGTCTCTCGGCGTTACGCCGATGTCGCTCTGGTGCAGGCTGCGATCGAGGCCTACGACGAGCAATTGGCGGTGGAGCAGACCCAGTTCTACGCGTCAGCGGTGCGGGGACGGCCCCAGGTCCGGACGGAGGTAGGCCGGAGCACCGACCTGCGCTATCGCGGGCATTCCTACTCGCCTAAGACGTACCGCCTCGGCCCGCAGCAGTACCGCGTCGAAGTCAATGGATCGCGCATCGATGCTCAAATCGAACGTCGAGATCAGTTTGAGTATTGGCTCACCACGTTTGGGCGCCGCTTTCATGTCATTTCCGTGCGCCAGGGGCTGAGTTACAGAATCGAGGTGGACGGTGTCTCGCACCAGATTGATCGCGATGATGGTGGCATTGTGCACGCGTCGGCCCCGGCAGTGGTGGTTTCCATCGCTGTGAAAGCGGGCGACACGGTGTCGGTGGGCGATCGCCTGCTTGTGTTGGAAGCTATGAAGATGGAAATGCAGGTCGTGGCTCCCTTTTCCGGAAAAGTCCGGCAAGTGATGACCATACCAAACGTACAGGTGGACACGGGTGCGCCCCTCCTGCAGATCGAGCCCGACGCAGCCGGTGATACGGTGAGCTCGGCGGAGTCGGTGGTTTTTGGCGCGTCGCTCGACCCCGGTGCGGAAGGTGACGATTCCAGCCACCGTCAGAGCCTGGAAGAGCTGCGCCAGCTCATGCTCGGTTTTGATGTGGATCCGAAGCAGAGCGCACGACTGCTCGCCGAATGGACCAAGAATGGTCCGGTAGGGAGCGATGAAACAAGAGCGAGCGAGGATGTGGTCCTCAATATCTTTGTTGACATCTGCTCTCTGTTCCAGCGCGAGCCGCAGGTTAACCATCGAGCCAGCGGTGAAGAGCCCAGTGCCGAAGCTTACCTGTTTTCCTATTTGCGAATGCTGGATACATGCGGTGAAGGCCTCCCGCCCGCCTTCGTCAGCGCGTTACAGCGTGCGCTGGCTTATTACGGCGTGCGCTCTCTGGATCGCTCGCCTGAGCTGGAAGAGAGTCTGTTGTGGATCTACAAGTCGCATCAACGGGTGGAGCAGCAGATTGCGCTTGTTCTGGGCGTGCTCGAACGGCGTCTGCGGCGCGCTGACGCCCCGGCGTTGCAGGCCGAAGAATCGTTTCGCACACTTCTCGATCGGATGATCTTGATGACGAACGGATTTTTCCCTGCGGTGAGCGATCTGGCGCGCGAGGTGCGCTATCGCTACTTCGATCAGCCACTATTTGAGCGGGCACGGAAACAGGTCTACGACCAGGTGGAAGATCATCTTGCCTACATGGCTGCGAATCCCGATGCCGCGGATCGTCACGAGAGATTGCGTGCGCTGGTGGAATGTCCGCAGCCGCTGGCCAGCTTATTGTCCGGCCGCTTCGCCACTGCCGATCCTGCGATGCGCAAGTTGATGCTGGAGGCAATCACGTGGCGATATTACCGGATTCGGGACCTCGTAAACCTGCGCTCTTTTTCGGCGGATGGACGCTGCTACGCATCGGCTGAATACGATCATGAAGGGAAGCGCATCCACGCCTTCACCAGCCACGCCGAGTATTCCCGGCTGTCCGAGGCGGTGGGTGCAATGTTTCCTTTGATCGCGGAAGTCCCGGCAGACCATGACATCGTCATTGATTTTTGGGTGTGGCATTCCGGCGGGCTGGGAGATCCCGAGGCTACGCAGCAGGAAGTCCGCTCGCTGCTCAACCAGGCGGGGTTTTCTCGTTCAATACGGCGCATCGTGGTGGCCGTGGCCGGTCCCGGCCGTGGTGCTGGCATCGGCGGGATGCAGCATTTCACCTATCGCTACAACGGAAATGCGTATGAAGAGGAGAAACTCTACCGCGGGCTCCATCCCATGATGGGCAAACGCCTTCATCTCTGGCGCCTCAGCAATTTCAACATCGAACGCCTGCCGTCGGTTGAAGATGTTTACCTCCTGCACGGCGTAGCTCGCGATAATCCGAAGGATGAGCGGCTGTTTGCCTGTGCAGAGGTGCGCGATGTAACGCCGGTGCGTGACGAGGCGGGCCGCGTCGTGCAGCTGCCGCATCTGGAGCGCATGTTGACGGAAGCTCTGGCGGGGATCCGGCTATTTCAATCGCGCCGCCGTCCCCAGGATCGTCTCTATTGGAACCGGATCTTCCTGTACGTGTGGCCGCCGCTTACTCTGGAGCGCGATGAATTGCGTGATATCGTACGCAGACTCTCCCCTGTGGCCGAAGGCCTGGGACTGGAACAGGTAGTGGTACGCGCCCGCATCCCGAATCCTGCAACCGGGGAACTGCGCGAGATGGTAGTGCGCATTTCAAGCCCGGGCGGCACTGATTCGCTCATAACCTTCCGCCCCGCGGACAAACTGCAGGTAATCAAACCACTGACCGAATATGAGCGGAAAGTCGTCCGTATGCGCCAGCGCGGACTCATCTACCCTTACGAAATTATCAAAATGATCACACCCGCCCCGGAAGACACGCGGGCCGAATTTCCGTCAGGTGATTTTGTCGAGCACGATCTTGATGCCGCAGGCGATCTGGTTCCGGTGGATCGGCCCTATGGTCAAAACAAATCCAACATCATTGTGGGCTTGATCCGAAATTTCACGCCCCAGTATCCCGAGGGCATGACCAGGGTCGTGCTGCTGGGAGATCCGAGCAAGGATCTGGGAGCCATCGCTGAGCCAGAATGCCGGCGCATCCTGGCCGGCCTGGATTTGGCTAAGAAGAAAGGCGTCCCCCTGGAGTGGTTCACCCTTTCAGCCGGGGCAAAAATCTCGATGGAGTGCGGGGTCGAAGGCATGGATTGGATCGCCCGCGTCCTCCGCCGCTTGATTGAGTTCACGCAGGCAGGCGGCGAAGTGAATCTGGTGGTCAACGGAATCAATGTCGGCGCGCAGCCCTACTGGAACGCCGAAGCCACCATGCTCATGCACACCCGCGGCATTCTGGTCATGACACCGAAAGCAGCCATGGTGCTCACGGGCAAGCGCGCTCTCGATTATTCCGGCAGCGTCTCCGCCGAGGACAATCAGGGCATCGGCGGCTACGATCGCATCATGGGACCGAACGGTCAGGCCCAATACTGGGCGCGAGATATTGATGAAGCCTGCCACATCCTGTTCCGTCACTATGACCACACCTACATCGCTCCTGGCGAGCGCTTTCCCCGCCGCGCCGCGACCAATGATCCCATCGATCGGGATGTGCGAGTCCACGCCCACAGTCAAAATGGCGAGGAGGGTTTCGCGCTGGTCGGCGAGATTCTGTCCGACGAGACCAACCCCGGGCGGAAGAAGTCCTTCGACATTCGGAAAGTGATGAGGGCGGTCGCCGACCAGGACCACGCGCCGCTCGAGCGCTGGGCGGGCATGCGCGCAGCCGAGACGGCCGTGGTCTGGGACGCTCATCTCGGTGGTTATCCCGTCTGCCTGATCGGAATCGAGTCCCAGCCCGTGCCGCGCCTGGGATTTGTCCCCGCCGACGGACCCGACCAGTGGAGTGCCGGGACCCTGTTTCCACAATCCTCCAAGAAGGTCGCCCGGGCGATCAATGCGGCCAGTAATAACCGCCCGTTAGTGCTCCTGGCCAACCTGTCAGGGTTTGATGGTTCGCCGGAATCCATGCGCAGGTTGCAGCTTGAATACGGCGCTGAGATTGGCAGGGCCGTGGTGAATTTCAAAGGCCCGATCGTATTTTGCGTGATCTCCCGCTATCACGGTGGCGCGTATGTGGTCTTCTCGCGAGCTCTGAACGAGCAACTCGAAGTCGCAGCCCTGGAGGGGACGTATGCCTCGGTCATAGGCGGTGCGCCGGCGGCGGCGGTTGTTTTCGCGGGTGAAGTGGAGGCCAGGGCCCGTAAGGATCCGCGCCTGTTAGCGCTGAGTCAGACGATGGCCCAGGCCGAGGGAGCGGAGAAGAGCCGCTTGCGTACCTTGTGGGAAGAACTCTTCAAGATTGTGCACTCGGAGAAGCTGGGTGAGATGGCCGCCGAGTTTGACCACGTGCACAGCGTGCAACGGGCACTCGCAGTGGGTGCGCTGAATCACATTCTTCCGCCCGCGGACTTGCGTCCCTATCTCATCGATGCGGTTGAACGAGGAATCGAAAGAGAGGACAGACTGGGACCCCGGAAATCCGAGGCCACCACCAGCGACGCGGCGGCCTAGCGGATTTCTAAATGGTGCGAGGTGCAGACTTGAAGCACGTGTACTGGCTGGAACAGACCGAAGCAAACGTACCAGCGGAGAATGATTGGCTGAGTGCGGGAGAATCCGCCGTCCTGAACGGCATGCGCTTCGCCAAACGGCGCGCCGACTGGCGGCTGGGGCGCTGGACGGCGAAACACGCAGTGGCTTCTTTTCTGGATTTGCCAGCCGATGCCAGGGCCCTTGCCGAGATCGAAATCCGCCCGGCATCCTCCGGCGCACCCGAGGTTTTCATTGCGAATTGTCCAGCCGCGGTTACGGTTTCAATCAGCCACAGGTCCGGCGCCGCCATCTGTGCGGTCGCAATGTCAGGAGTGGATTTGGGTTGTGATCAGGAAGTGATCGAACCGCGCAGCGAGGCCTTTGTCGCCGACTATTTTACCGAGAACGAGCAAGCGCTGGTGGCGCAAGTCTGCGAAGCGGAGCGGTGCCGGCTGGTGACGCTGCTTTGGAGCGCGAAAGAGAGTGCGCTGAAAGCGCTGCGTGAAGGGTTGCGGCTGGATACTCGAAGTGTAGACGTTAGCCCGGTTGACGGGGCACTCGATCTCAATGGCTGGCGTCCGCTGCGGATTTGTGCCGATGGCCGAAGTTTCCAGGGCTGGTGGCAACAGGCGCATGGTATGGTGCGGACATTTGTGGCCGATCCAGCATCCGACCCGCCGGTTCTCCTCCAGGCGCCAACTCAGATTTCCAACTCTGCATGCCGGACCGGGTAGAGGATTGGTGACAGGCATGGTTGCGCGGATACATTTCGCTGGCCCGATCCAGTACCGGGTGCGGAGCGCAGCCGACATTGGTGAATCGATCCTGAAGGCGTCTGCCCGCCGGATGCTCAAGGGCCCACGCCAGCCCGGCTGGAGCTGGCTCGTGGAACTGAACACCGCAGTACTGAAGAGACTGGTGACCACCGCCTTCAGGTTGCGTGATGTGAGGGAAGCGCGTTGCTATTTGGATTCGGTCGTGATCAGCTCTCCGGCGCTATCGGCAGTAAACATCACACCGGTGGTGCAGGAGAAGTTCCGCGGAAGCTGGTTTGTACAAAAGGACACTCAGACTACGGCGACGGTCTTGTATTGTCATGGCGGCGGATATTCTTTTTACCCTCGGGCGTATGCCAACTTCATCGCGCTGATTACACTGGCCGCAAAATCCAGAACCTTCGCTCTGGATTATCGTCTGTCACCGGAGCATCGTTTCCCCGCGCAACTTGAAGATGCGCTCAGCGCATACCGCTGGCTACTGGAAACTGGCGTCGATCCTGACCACCTGGTTCTTGCCGGTGACTCGGCCGGTGGCAACCTGGTTCTGGCTTTGCTGCTGGCAGCACGGGATTCCAGGCTGCCGCTGCCGGCGCTGGCGATTGCTCTCTCTCCTCCCACCGACTTCGAATCTAGTCACGCCAGCATCGTCCGCAATCAAGGCTCCGACTGGATTAATAAGCAAATGCTCGATCAGTGGACGAGTTGGTTCTGTAACTCCAGCGAAGGCTGCCAGCCGCTGGTGTCGCCGCTGCGGGCCGACTTGCGCGCTCTTTCCCCTATTTACATTCAAGCTGGGCGTAGCGAGATTCTGTTCGACAGCATTCAAGCCTTCGCCGACCGTGCCCGCAGCCAGGGAGCCGAGATCGTCCTGGAAAGCTGGGCAGACATGAATCATGTCTTCCAGATGTTTGGACCTGATGTGCCGCAGAGTGCGGAAGCGCTGCGGAGAATTGGGGAAGTGATCGCAGCTCGAGTTCCAGGAGAGAAAAGAACGGAAGCGGTTTCGACAGCCGGCTCGTGAGGACTCTATGCCATCCCGCAAGGAGAAATTCGACTTCGACTTTATCGTCATAGGATCGGGCTTTGGCGGCAGTGTTTCGGCCCATCGACTGGCGGAGAAGGGCTACCGGGTAGCGGTAATGGAAATGGGCCGGCGCTGGACGCCTAACAACCTGCCCCACACCAGCTGGTCCATCCAGCGCTGGTTCTGGCGACCCAAGCTCGGCCTGCGCGGTTTTTTCAACATGCGATTCTTCCGGCATGTGACGATTCTCCATGGTTGCGCCGTCGGCGGCGGATCCATCACTTACGCCTGTACGCTGCTGGCTTCCCCGGAGAAGGTGTGGGAAGCGGGCACGTGGAAGGGATTGGCCAGTTGGAAGGCGGAGATGCCGCAGCACTATGAAACTGCCGCGCGGATGCTGGGCGTCACTGAAAACACGATCCTCGGCCCCGCCGACCATCTGCTGAAGAACGCTGCTGACGCTGCGGGATGTGGGCATACTTTTTATCGAACGAAAGTGGGCATCTTTCAGCCCAGGCCGGGAGAACCCGGCAACCAGGCCTTCCCTGATCCATTCTTCGGCGGAGAAGGACCCGAGCGAACCACCTGCATCGCCTGCGGTGGTTGCATGATGGGTTGTCGCTACGGCGCGAAAAACACCCTGGATGTCACCTACCTGTACCTGGCGGAAAAGCACGGCACACGGGTTTTTCCTGAAACCAGGGTGGTGAGTGTGAAACCGCTGGCTGGCGCGGAGGATGGTGGCGCCGGATACGAAGTGTGCACCGTGAGTTCCACGGCGCGGATTTGGCGGCAGCCACGGCGCTTCACCTGCCGTGGGGTAGTCTTCTCCGCATCCTCGCTGGGCACGATGGAACTGCTTTTTCGGCTCAAAGAAAATGGCTGCTTGCCTGCGATCAGTCCGCAGCTGGGCAAGCATGTGCGTACCAATTCCGAATCGCTGATCGGGGTGCGCATGCCCGGTTACCACGAAGATTTGTCACAAGGCATCGCCATCGGTTCAGGTATTTACATCGACCAGGACACCCACATTGAAGCCGTCCGCTATCCGCGCGGCTCCGATGCCATGGGCCTCCTGACCACGATCCTGACCAACGGCCGCCCTGGGCCGCGGCGGATTGCGCTCTGGCTGAAGAATCTCGTTACCTCTCTGCTGCGCCATCCAATCAGGACCGTCCGCGTACTGCAACCATTAGGTTGGGCGCAGGAATTCTTAATTCTGCTTTGCATGCAGGCGCTCGATGGCGAGATCGAAATGCGCTGGCAACGCCCCTGGTTCTGGCCGTTCAGAAAATTTCTTCTCAGCCGGGGTGAGAAAGTGCCTACCTATATTCCACGGGCGAACGAGTTTGCGCAGAAGCTCGCGCACCTCACCGGTGGGGTTCCCATGAGCATGGTTCCGGAAATCCTCTTCAATGTTCCGAGCACGGCACACTGCATCGGAGGTTGCGTCATCGCCGATTCCAGCATCCACGGCGTGGTTGATTCCCGTCATCGCGTTTTCAACTACAGGAATATGTACATCTGCGACGGATCGGTAGTGGCGGCGAACCTCGGCGTTAATCCCAGCCTGACCATTACCGCGCTAGCCGAGCGGGCCATGAGTTTTATTCCACCCGCGGCGGAAACGGCTTGGGACGATACAAGCGTGGCTGCCTGATCAGGCGGGGGTTGGGCTCGCCCCGGTCGGCAGCAAGCGATTGAGTAGCGTCTGTTCGCAACGCAGCCACAAGCGGGTTGTGTAGAGCAACGCGCTACATTGGAGCGTGATCAGGTCCTTTGACATCAAAGGCGACCGGAACGCCTTGCGATCACTGAGCCAATGCTCAGCAACGTGGCGTGAGACGCTGAAACCCATGCCGGCATCGGAGCCTCCAATATCGGCCAGGACCCCACCCAGCGTGAACATCACCTTGGCCAACATGATTAATGGCGCAGGAAACTTCACGCCCTTGAAGGCAATGCGTTCCACCAGCCGCATTGCATCCACGCCGCTCGGCAAATGCGTGATCGGCAGTTCGTCGAGAAATCGGGCCACTGCCTCGCCAATCATCTTTCCCCGCGGTGAATTGCTTCGGATGTTCTCTTGAGTGAGTGCCAGAATTTCGGTGCATGCGCCCACCGGATCGCGCAGTCCGACCATCAGAAACAGGAGCGCCAGATGCCGGCGCTGATCGCGGCTTAAGCGTTCCCGCAGGGCCCAGTCAAGAATAACCAGGTCTCCAGTCCGGTTGTTGTAGAGGAGATTGCCGGCATGGGGGTCGCCATGAAAGATTGCGTTCTCCTCCGCGGAAAGCAGAGGGACGGCCACCAGCGCTTCAATCAGTTGCTCGGCGACCTGCCTGCGGCGCGCAGCCGGCAGCCGGCCTGCAGCATTCGTCACTTTTGTTCCGCGCTCTTCCGTGAGTGCTGTAATCCGGGGCGTGCACAGCGGCTCAATCAGCCGAGGTACGCGAACGTGAGGAATGCTCCGATAAAGATTCCACGCCTCTACTAGCGTCTTCTGTTCACGGACAAAATTAACTTCGTAATGCAGCAGGCGCCGGACTTTCCTGAACGTATCAGGGAGAAGGCGCGCCGGAAACCCGTAGTTTCGATGCCGATCCGCAAAGTATCGGGCCAACCCCTGCAGGTAGTCCATGTCCTCGGCAAAGTATTCGGGGATGTGGGGTTTCAGCACTTTGAAAACGCCGCGTTCCCGTCGTCCGCTGACGGGATCGCGCCATGTGAAGCGCACCACCGCGCTGACGCTGGCTTCGGAGAGTATTGCCGGCGCGATGTCAACGTCGAAGGTGGTGAGCAGCGGCCCTAAATCCTGCTCAATGATGGCGCGTATCTCCTCCGGTTGGACGTCTCGGATTCCGTTTTCCAGGCGGGCAAGGGCATTTCGCAAAGCGGGACGGAGGTGCCGGTTTCGCGCTATCACTTGTCCCAGTTTTTGTAAGCCCGGAACTTTCGCAATCAGCCGCAGTAAGCGCGTTTCCGGCGGCGTGTTCTCCGGAAGTTCAAGTTGCTCCAGGAGCTTGGGAGCCAGGCGTGCGGCCGACAGGCGCGCCACCACAAACATCATGGCGTCCCGCACCGGCCCGCGCCATTTGACGTAGGCTTCCGGAACTAACCGGTCAACCGGAACAATTACATCGACGATCCATTTCGCCATTGCGTCCCGCACGGATTGAGCCGCCGGGCTGCGCAGTCCGGTTTCAATGGCACTGATCCGCTCCGCGGGAGTGGCGTTCTGAGGCAGGAAGTTTGCCAGGGCAGCACGCAGTTTTTCTGGCGCGACCTGGCTGAGGCCAGCTTCGATAACAGAAGCATCCAGCATGGGAGTTTACTTTGAAAAGTATAATTTCAACGATCTCGTTTCGCTGTGACCGGAATCACTCGCGGGGTCCCCTCAAAATCTCAGGCACGTCGGCTCAATGTTGTACTAAGCTTTGGCTGGGCGTCCACTTGCGAGGTGATGGCCAGGTGATCAAGATGACACGCGAATTATCAATCTTTGTGCTGGTGATACTTCTTACAGCTCCGCTCTCGGGTCAGAAGCCGGGCGGTCAGCAATTCCAACTGCCTTCTGCTTCACCCACTTCAGGTCCCCAGATGTTTCGCGCGTACTGCGGAGATTGCCATGGTGTCGACGGTAAGGGTAACGGGCCGGTCGCTGCTGTTCTCAGGATTACGCCCCCTGACTTAACCACTCTTACTCAGCGCAACCAGGGGACATTCCCGTATGACCGCGTTTTCAAAACCATCAGCGGAGATGCAAGCCCGGTGTCTCACGGAACCAGGGAGATGCCAATTTGGGGACCGGTCTTTCGGGAGATGGGCAAAGGACGCCGGGGAGAAGCCCAATTGCGACTTAAGACGCTTACGAACTATATAGCGTCTTTGCAGGCACAGACGAAGTGAAGTGCGTCGTGTACCGACTCAACACATCGGGGGACGATCTGGTCTGACGCGTTTGTGAGCGGATCGTCCTCTTACTCTTCTTCTTCGTCATCCCCCATCTGCTGCGTCAAATACCGCTCGTAACCCAGTTCCTGAATCTGATGAATCTGCGCTTCCAGCCAATCCACATGGCTTTCCTCGTCCTTGAGCAGTTGAACCAGCAGGTCGCGCGATCCGTTGTCGCCTTCCTTGGTGGCGATCTGGACGGCATCGTTATACTGTTTCACCGCCGACACCTCTAGCAACAGATCGCTTTCGAGCATCCCTTTGACCGTCGCGGATACCTTCAGATCCAGGGGTTGCATGGAAGGCGTTCCATCGAGAAACAGGATTCTTTCGATCAGGACCTCGGCATGCTTCATCTCGCCGATGGATTGTTTCTTGATGTATTCGGCGAGCCGGTGGTATTTCCAGTTTTCACACATCTCCGCATGCAGGAAATATTGGTTGATGGCGGTTAGCTCCTCGCGGAGCGCCTTGTTCAGTTCAGCAATGACTTTAGGATTGCCTTTCATGGCGCACCGAGTATGCCAAAAATCAGCTTGGTGGGCAAACCATATTGAGAGAGATAGGCGTGCAGTGCCCCAGACGCGTGACCAGGATTACGCCCGGATGTGATGCTGGTCACGGCAATTCCATCAGGTGGGGGCTCTAATGAGCTGTCGTAAGGCTTTGAGAGTCTTCAAAGAGCGAGGCGAGTATGGGCAGCCAACCAAAAACCGAAATGACAGTCGACACGGGGCATGAAACATTTTCCACATCGGAGCTTCGAAGGCTGTCCAGCGATCCGGCGATCACCAGACATCCCGACCCCGGGTTTCACTTTAAGTTTCGCGATCCTGACGAACTGGGTGAAGAGGAGTCGGTCGAGCTTGTGGTCAATTCCACAACTCCTGCTCGCAGAGCCTGTCCGACAACTACCGACTGGCCATTGCGCAGGAGCCCAAAGGAATAGGTCTGCCGAACCGCTCAGGGTTTGGAGCCACCGCGATAATCTGTCGGCGCACTTCGAATTTGTTGGTTAGAAAAAAAGGAGGATTACTCTATGAGCGCCTGTACTCTTACAAGGCCCGAGATTAGAACCCCGGGCGACTATATCGAAGATGTCATGTCCACGGTAAAGGTGAAGAACCCCGCTGAGCCTGAATTCCACCAGGCGGTGCAGGAAGTACTTGAGTCCCTGCGCATTGTTTTCCAGAGGCATCCGGAATATCGCGAAGGCCGAATTCTGGAACGCATGGTTGAACCCGAGCGCGTAATCATGTTTCGCGTTCCCTGGTTTGATGACGAAGGAAACGTCCAGGTCAATCGTGGTTTCCGCATTGAGATGAACAGCGCAATCGGTCCCTACAAGGGCGGGCTGCGTTTCCATCCTTCAGTCAATCTGGGAATCTTGAAGTTCCTGGCTTTCGAGCAGGTCCTCAAGAACTCCCTGACCACATTGCCCATGGGCGGTGGCAAGGGCGGTTCCGATTTCGATCCCAAGGGGAAGAGCAAGAATGAGGTCATGCGGTTCTGCCAGAGCTTTATGACAGAGCTGGCACGGCACATCGGGCCCCACACCGATATTCCGGCGGGCGACATAGGAGTTGGCGGGCGCGAGATTGGCTTCCTCTTTGGTCAATACAAACGTATGCGTGACGAGTTCACTGGAGTATTGACGGGCAAGGGCTTGAATTGGGGCGGTTCGCTCATCCGTCCGGAAGCAACCGGATACGGCTGCGTGTACTTTGCCGCCGAGATGCTGAAGACCCGCAACGACTCTCTGGAAGGCAAGCTGTGCCTGGTTTCCGGCAGCGGAAACGTGGCTCAGTATACGGTTGAAAAGCTGCTCGATCTCGGAGCCAGACCGATCACGATGTCCGACTCCAACGGCGTTATCTTCGATCCGGATGGTTTCGACCGTGAGAAGCTGGCCTGGATGATGGAACTCAAGAATGTCCGACGTGGTCGCATCATCGAATATGCGGACCAATTCAAGAAGGCAGTTTTCATCCCTTCGGATGTCAAGCTGGGCTATAACCCACTTTGGAATATCAGCGCGGACTGCGCTTTCCCGAGTGCAACCCAGAATGAGATCGCGGCCAGGGACGCAGCGAACCTGATCAAGAATGGGGTCAAACTGGTGGCGGAAGGGGCCAATATGCCGAGCACCCTGGAAGCAACCAGGATGTTCCTGGAAGCCGGGATCCTCTACGGACCGGCCAAAGCGGCCAATGCCGGCGGGGTGGCTACATCCGGTCTGGAAATGGCCCAGAACAGCGCTCGCTTGAACTGGACTCGTGAAGAAGTGGACGACCGGCTGCACAAAATCATGATCGCAATCCATCGCAACAGTTACGAGACCGCAGAGCTCTACGGAACTCCCGGCAATCTCGTGAACGGGGCCAATATCGCGGGCTTCCTCAAGGTCGCTGACGCCATGTTGGACCAGGGAGTGGTTTGAGTCATTGCTTGTCAGATCAGAGGTTATGAGGCGGGGTGGACCAGTTCCACCCCGCATTTATTTGCAGACTAAACTGCTCGGGCAGTTGCAGACCATTTGAAACACACTCGATTGTGACAGGAATCACAGCACCGCTTCCGACGCGCTGGAACAATAGGACTGCAGTTGGAATTGGAGCCACATGTTTAGGATCGCACATGCTGAGTTCATCGCGCCCGGCATCAAGCGGTTCGAAATCGAAGCGCCTCGCATCGCACGGAAACACCAGGCCGGCCAGTTCGTGATTCTCCGGCTACACGAGCGGGGCGAGCGAATCCCCATAACCATCGAGAATTCTGATCCCGCGGGCGGCACCATCAGCATTGTGGTGCAGTCGGTGGGCAAGACCACGCGCCAGCTCAATTCGCTGAATACAGGCGACAGTATTCTTGATGTCGTCGGGCCTCTGGGAAAGCCGTCGGAAATCGCTCTATTTGGCAGCGTTGTGATCGTAGGTGGCGGCGTAGGCGTCGCGATGGCCTATCCGACGGCTACCGCGTTGAAGCGAGCCGGCAATCGCGTGATCTCCATCATCGGCGCACGTAACCGGGACTCGGTCATCCTGGAACGCGAGATGCGCCAGGTCAGTGATGAACTGATGATCACTACGGATGATGGCAGCTACGCGGAAAAGGGCCTGGTCACCGACAAACTGCAGGAACTGCTCGACAACCACGTCCACATTGACCTGGTGCTGGCAGTGGGTCCAATCCCGATGATGCGTGCCGTAGCCGAGCTAACCCGAAAGGACCACATCCGCACCATAGTCAGCCTCAACCCGATCATGATCGACGGCACCGGTATGTGTGGAGGCTGCCGGGTACTGGTGGATGGCAGGAGCCAGTTCGCCTGTGTCGACGGCCCGGAGTTCGACGGACATCTCGTAGATTTCGCAGTACTGACCCAGCGCAACTCGACCTATCGTGAGGCGGAGAAGAGATCGATGGAGGAATTCCGGCACGAGCTGGACCCGGTTGCTGCCGGCAATCCCGAGGAAGCCGGATGCGCCCAGGGAGGAAGGCGATGACCCCAGTTGCAACACGCTCGCCCAATCCACTCCACCTGAAGGAGCGGATCAAAATCCCCCGGCAGCACATGCCCGAACAGCCGGCCGTCGAGCGAGCCCACAACTTTACGGAAGTAAACCTGGGCTACTCCGCCGAGCTAGCACGGCAGGAGGCGTTGCGCTGCCTGGAATGTGAAAAGCCCACCTGCATGGACAAATGCCCGGTCGGAGTTAAAGTGCGCGAATTCGTGCGGTTGATTGTGGCCGGCGATTTCCTGGGCGCAGCCGCGAAAATCCGCGAAGACAATGTGCTCCCCGCGATTACAGGACGCGTCTGTCCTCAGGAGGATCATTGCGAGGGCTCCTGCAAGCTGTGCAAGAAGGGTGAGTCATTGGGTATCGGCTACCTTGAGCGCTTCGTCGCCGATTACGAACAGCGCATGGGAACTATCAGCCTGCCGTCCGCGTCACCTACGGGGAAACGGGTAGCAGTCGTGGGCAGCGGGCCCTCTGGATTGACCGTGGCGGGTGATCTCATTCAGAGAGGTCACAAGGTCCGGGTATTCGAGGCGCTTCATGAACTAGGTGGCGTGCTCGTTTACGGTATTCCCGAGTTTCGTCTTCCCAAGAACATAGTTCGCGAGCAGGTCGATCAATTGCGCGCCATGGGGGTTGAGTTCGAAACCAACGTGGTGGTCGGCAAGACTGTCACCATCGACGAACTGATGGAAGAAGAACATTACGATGCCGTCTTCATTGGTACCGGCGCCGGGCTGCCTCTCTTCATGAATATTCCTGGCGAGCATCTGAATGGCGTCTACTCAGCAAACGAGTTCCTCACCCGGATCAACCTGATGAAGGCGTACCAGTTCCCGAAGTACGACCAGCCCATGCTAGACCTGCGCGGAAAGGATGTCGCCGTAATCGGCGGCGGCAATACGGCGCTGGATGCCATCCGCTCAGCCCTGCGTCTGGGCGCGCGAAAAGCATACGTGATCTATCGCCGCAGCGAAGCTGAAATGCCGGCGCGAGCGGAAGAGGTCCGGCACGCCCGTCAGGAAGGGATTGAGTTCCGGATGCTCACCAGCCCGATTGAATTCCTCTCCGATGGCAAAGGTTGGCTTGGCGGCCTGCGCTGCATGAGCATGCAACTGGGCGAACCGGATGCGTCCGGACGCAGACGTCCTGTTCCGATTCCCGGCTCAGAGTTCGAACTGCCCCTATCGGTCGCCGTCATCGCGATTGGGACCAGTGCTAACCCCGTGATCCAAAGTACTACCACCGGCTTGGCTACCGATACCCGAGGCTACATCCAGGCCGATACACACACCCAGCGCACTTCGCGCAAAGGCGTGTTTGCGGGCGGCGACATCGTCACCGGCACTGCCACTGTGATTCTGGCCATGGCTGCCGGGCGGCGCTCGGCGAAGTCCATTCACCAGTACCTCACCACAGGTCAGTGGTAAGAAATCCTCTCCTTTGCAGTCCCGGTGTGGGTTGCAGAGGCACTCCAGGCGGAGAAGTGTGACCAGGGTCACACACGACCGAGACCGCCATCACGGCCACAAATGCAGGAAACCGGTGTAATAAAACCGTGTTGCGCGACCGGCCGAAAAAGGGGACGAAATCCGCGCACAAGGCGGCGATTATGGAAAGCGACGAATTTGTCAGATGTCCTCTCTGCGATGGGCTGGCCAAGGTGTGGCGGTCTGATCTGATCGCATTGCTGACCGGGAAGAACCTCCGCGAAAAGCTGCAAAAGAACATGGCGGAATTGATGCCGTCCGCTGAAACGGGTCAGGCAGCGCGCCGATTACCGGGGGAGTTCGAAAAGGAAGTTCACAATTGGGATCCAAACCTTCCCCTGTGGCGCAGGAGTTTGAAGGAGTAAACCGCGATGACAGAAGATGTTTGCCGCCGTTGGCTGAAAGGGAACTTCCGCCGGGCCCGGGTTCGAGACTTGAATTCTTATGAGGTGCGTCATGAAACCAAGTGTATTTTTTTCTGCTTTTGAGCCTTTGCACGAAGTGCCACAGGCATGCGATGTCTGCCATCTGGATTTTCCGGTGCTCACCTATGAGTTCGAGACCACCCGGGCAACTGGAGAACCAGTGGAGGAAAAGGGATTCTGCTGCCGCTGGTGTGCCGCAGAAATCTTGCACAGGCTTGAGCGCGCCGATGCTCAGAGACGAGTGGAGGAGCACGCCGCTCTGAAAGTTGATGAGTTCGACATCATCGATTTCCAGGAGCCTGAACTCGCAGCTGCGAACATCGGACGGTAGCCAACGCTGTCTGCAGCGACCCTGCGCAGCGCGTTCGGAATTAGTCCTCCGCTGGCCTCTGCGTTAACATTCAGGAGAGGGGCAGGTTTATGTCCACTCTATGGGAATCTCGTTACTCGCTCCGTGCGCGGGAGACCAAAAGTTCCGCCATTCGGGAGCTGCTGAAGATCAGCGAACAGCCGGGAGTGATCTCTTTCGCCGGCGGGCTGCCCGCCCCCGATGTCTTCCCCGTTCAACGGTTCCAGGAAGCCTGCCAGAAAGTATTGGCGACCCAGGCCGGATCTGCCCTGCAGTATGGCGCGACCGAGGGGTATGAGCCGCTCCGGGAAATGATTGCCCGGCACATGGCACGTTACGCCATCCTGGCCAGGGTCGAGAATGTGCTCATTACGTCTGGCTCGCAGCAGGCACTCGACCTGATTGGGAAATTGCTCATCAACTCCGGTGACCGGGTGCTGGTCGAGGCGCCCACCTACCTCGGTGCATTGCAGGCGTTCAACGGGTATGGCGCCCAATACCTCACGGTTCCCATCGATGACCACGGACTACGTACTGAGGTGCTGGAGACTTCGCTCCGCCTGGGCCCAAAATTCATGTACATCCTGCCGAACTTTCAGAACCCCGCAGGGGTCACGTTATCGCAGGAGCGCCGCCATCAATTGATTCTGCTGGCCGACAAGTACGGAATCCCGATCGTCGAAGATGATCCCTATGGCCAATTGCGCTATGAAGGCGCGCACATCGCACCCCTGGTTGTGTTGGACCGGGAAAACCTGCGCCGCGACAATGGATTCTCCATCGGAAACGTCATCTATCTCAGCACATTCTCAAAAACTCTGGCTCCCGGCCTTCGGCTCGGCTGGATCGTGGCTCCGCCCAACATCATTAGCAAGCTGGTTCAATTGAAGCAGGGTGCTGACCTGCACACCTCCACCTTCACCCAACAGGTGGCATTCGAGGTCGCACGCGAGGGATTCCTCGATCAGCATGTGAAGCTGATTCGCAGAGTCTATCGCGAGCGCCGCGATGTCATGCTCCAGGCCCTGAAGGAGTTCTTCCCACCGGAAGTGACCTGGACTCATCCCCAGGGCGGCCTCTTTCTCTGGGTCACCTTGCCGGAGGGGATGGATTCCCACTTGCTCTTCCAATCTGCGCTGGCGGAGAACGTAGCCTTTGTGCCCGGGGATTCGTTTTACGCCGGCAATGGTCCGGAGAGTGCCCGTCACTTGCGACTGAATTTTTCACATCCCAACCCGGAACAAATACGCGAAGGCATACGCCGCCTCTCGGTGGCAGTGAAGAAGCAGCTTCCAACGTCACCATTCCAACTGGTGTGAAAGTGGCTCCCGGGCAGGGTCCTGCGCGGCTTGCACGCCCTGCCGCGTGACTCTGGTCACGGTCGTCCGTGACGCCGCACACGGCACCATAATCGCCTACCCGTCAAACTGTGTACGCACGTAAGGCAGAGCCTGAAAGATTTCAAGACTCAGGGAAGTGTTGTACGGGGGGTGTCTATGACGACGACAAGTCTCTTCGCTATTGCGGTACTTGCCTTGCTGGGAGGAGCTGTTCTTTTCCGCATGTTTCCGGTCGTTCGCACTTACTTCCTGTATCGCGGCAAACGGATCGTAACTTGCCCCGAGACGCACACGCTGGAAGCTGTTGACGTGGCGGCAGGAAAGGCCGCCTTCTCTGCGTTTGCCGGGGAGCCTGAGCCTCGTCTGGAACAGTGTTCGCGCTGGCCCGAGCGCCGCGAGTGCGGTCAGGAGTGCCTCAAACAGATCGAGGCCGATCCCGACAACTGTCTGGTCTGGAACATCGTGTCCAATTGGTATGAAGGACAGAGCTGTGCCGTTTGCCGCACGCGTTTCGGACGACCTCATCACATGGATCCTCCGGCGCTGATGGGTCCTGAGGGGAAGACGATTGGGTGGGACGACGTTCCGCCCCAGCAACTTCCCGAGATTTTCTCCAGCTACAAACCCGTCTGCTGGAACTGCCACGTTACCGAGACGTTCCGGCGAGTACACCCTGATGTTGTCACGGGTCGGAAAGAATGACCTGGCGAGTGCCTGTGACTGGAGCAACATTGCCGGTATTTACGCGAGGTCAGCGAACCAGTCAGGCAAGGAGGACGTCATGAGACATTTCAGAATTATCTTCGTGTTGCGCCATTCTTCTTATTGTTTTGGCCCTTACGGGCCGGGCGCAGGCTGACCAACAGAAGTACGAGACGATTACGGTGAGAAGTGCCGAGACGAACAATGGCGTTGTTATCGTCAAGGCCATGACCGAGACCGGTGCTATTGAATTGCAGTGCAACAAGAACGACCCCAGCTGTGGCCTGCTTAATTCAGGCAAGTACTCGATGGTTCGCCTGCCAAAGGACTGGGGAAGGTATGAGTGTGCTAACGCAGAGGTTTACACATTGGCCGGCGATGAAGAGAAGATGCGGAGAACCATGGTACGGTCCTCGGTGCTTATTGCCTTATCGGCAAGTAAAGGCCCAAGGTCCCCCGGAATCCCTATCCTGCCGCGACATCAGTGGTGTGATCCAGGTCACATTCAGTTGTGCTTCGAATCATGGCCAGAAACGCTTGCTGGATCCATAGTGTTCTGTGAGCAGGAGAAGCAGGGAGGCTACGGCGATGCTCTCAAATAGACTTGTACGGCTCATCGAGACACACGCCAACGCACTGGCATTGAATCTTTCCGAGAAAGTCCAGGCCTCTGCGCAACTCGGTGATTACCATAAGGTTCCCATTTACGAATTAAGTGCCCGGGTGTATGAA
Source organism: Terriglobia bacterium (assembly GCA_963801545.1). Taxonomy (GTDB): domain Bacteria; phylum Acidobacteriota; class Terriglobia; order Terriglobales; family Acidobacteriaceae; genus JAIQFF01. The sequence continues at coordinate 53,674 of CAWDFF010000023.1, forward strand.
ATCTACCATCAATTGGGCAATTGGCTGCTGGAACGAAAAGAGGAAGACATCGAGCATCGCTACACGGCGATCGGGAGCCGTCGCGCTGCTCAGGGAGTGCCTCTCAGCCAGTTGATCCGGGCCATTGTTCTCACCAAGCAGAATCTCTGGGAGTTCCTGAAACGAGAGTCGGCAGTCGATAACCCTATCGAAGTATTCGGTGCACAGGAACTCTGGCAGCTCCTGGATCAGTTCTTCGATTCCGCAATTTATTATGCCGCTCTGGGCTATGAACAGAGGCCCAAAGAGCACTCCCAGCATGAAGTGGTTGCAACCGGAAAGGCGCATTGAGGAGACAGGAAATGGCCTGGGAATCTGAGTACAAGAAAAAACTCCAGACCGCCGATGAAGCATTGCAGTGTGTTCGGTCTGGGACGCGAGTCTATATTCAGCCGGGCTGTGCCGAGCCGGAAACGCTGGTGGAAGCCCTGATGCGGCGCGCGCCCGAACTGTACGACGTGGAAATCGTACACATGATGACTATGGGCTGCGCACCCTATGTGGCCCCGGAGATGACGGGACATTTCCGGCACAACGCGATGTTTATCGGCAGCAACGTAAGGGAGGCCATCAACGACGGCCGGGCCGACTACACTCCCATCCATCTGAGTGACATTGAGGCGCTCTTCGAAAGCGGCGTTATGCCACTTGATGTGGCGTTAATTGAAGTCTCGCCTCCCGATTCCCACGGTTTTTGCAGTTTTGGCGTCGGCGTAGACACTACGCTGACCGCCGCCAAGTGTGCCCGTTACGTTGTCGCCCAGGTCAACGACAATATGCCGCGAACCTATGGCGACAGCTTCATTCATGTCAGTGACATAGATGCGGTGGTGGAATCGTCACGGCCGCTATGCGAACTCAAGAAGCCAGAGGTCACTGGCATGCACGTCGCCATCGCGCGCAACGTAGCGGGCCTTATCGAGGACGGGGCAGTGCTGCAAACTGGTGTTGGAGGCATCCCGGACGCGGTTCTGCCCTTCCTCAGCGATCGCAAGGATTTGGCTGTACACAGCGAACTGGTTTCCGAAGGCGTGATTCCGCTGATCGAGAACGGCGTGATCACCGGAGCGCGCAAGAATTTCAAGCCGCGCAAAATCATCGTCGGGTTCGCCCTGGGCACGAAGCGTTTTTTCGAATTCGTAGACAATAATCCGATCTTCGAATTTCATCCGACAGCCTATACGAACGATCCCTCGCTGATTGCGCGCAATGACAACATGATCGCGATCAATTCAGCTTTGCAGGTCGATCTTACCGGCCAGGTCTGCTCGGATTCGATCGGCAATCAGTTTTACAGCGGCATCGGCGGACAGGTTGACTTTCTCCGTGGCGCCTCGCGCTCCAAAGGCGGCAAGCCCATCATCGCGATCCCATCGACGGCAAAGAATGGGACCATTTCGCGCATCGTGCCTATGCTCAGCCCTGGAGCGGGTGTAGTTACATCGCGCGGATTAGTTCGCTATGTCGTGACCGAGCATGGCGTCGCTTATCTGCACGGAAAGTCAATCCGGGAGCGGGCCAGAGCCCTGATCCAGATCGCCGATCCAAAGTTTCGCGCAGAACTGTACGAATACTGCGAAAGCACCAAATGGCTGCAACACCCTGAAGCAATACAGGCGGTCTCGAGGTGACTTATGCCGGGGCTCGCGCGCGGTAACGTCGAAATCGATATCGAGGAGTGCAAAGGATGCGGGCTCTGTGTCGAATCGTGTCCGCCGAAGTGCCTGGAACTCGCCGCTGACCTTAGCGCCTACGGCGTCCATCCGGCCCAGTATGCCGGTGAAGGCTGCACTGGATGCGGCATCTGCTTCTACTGCTGCCCGGAGCCGGGAGCAATCACGGTTTTCCGGCTGGCGGTTCCCCGAAAGGCGCTCGCCGGAGCGCAAGGAGGACAACATGCGTCGGCTCTGTAAGGGCAATGTAGCCGTGATCAAGGGCGCAATCCTCGCCGGTTGCCGGGCCTTCTACGGATATCCCATTACTCCCGCCAGCGAGATCACCGAGGCGGCAGCATTGTATCTGCCGCAGGTTGGAGGAACCTTCCTCCAGGCGGAGAGTGAAGTCGCCGCGATCAACATGGTCTACGGCGCCGCTGCGGCCGGGGTTCGTGTCATGAGCGCCTCCTCGGGCCCCGGCCTCAGCCTGATGCAGGAGGGCATCTCCTATCTGGCAGGCGCTGAGCTTCCCTGCGTGATCGTCGACGTGATGCGCGGCGGTCCTGGCCTGGGAAACATCGCTCCCGAGCAAAGCGACTATTTCGCAACGGTAAAGGGAGGCGGGCACGGCAACTATCGCAATTTCGTGCTGGCGCCCGCCTCTGTACAGGAAATGGCCGAGCTCACGATGTTGGCCTTTGATCTGGCCGACAAGTATCGCAATCCCGCTATCGTGCTGGCTGACGGCTTCGTCGGGCAAATGATGGAATCGCTGGATCTTGAATGTCGCGAGGCGATTGTCCCTGAAAAGACCTGGGCTGTGAAGGGAACACCAGAGACGCGTGGGAATCTGGTCTCTTCGATCTACCTTGAACCTGACGACCTGGAAGAGCACCAGCGGCGCATGGAGGCGAAATATATCCGGGCCCAGCAATCCGAGACTCGATTTGAACAGTACAAGACCGATGATGCAGAACTGCTGCTGGTTGGGTACGGCATCGTGTCACGCGTTCTGCGCTCCGCCGTGGAGCAGGCGCGAAAGCAAGGTATGAAAGTCGGCCTGTTCCGTCCGATTACGCTTTGGCCATACGCGGCGAAGGAATTGGCAAAGGCGGCCTCGGGAGCGGAGAGTGTGCTGGTGGTTGAGCTGAGCAATGGCCAGATGCTCGAGGACGTACAGCTTGCGGTGGGAAGCAATAAGCCCGTTGCGTTCTATGGCCGGGTCGGCGGCAATGTGCCATCGGTCGAAGAGGTACTTGAACAGATTGAACAGCGGATCACCGCGTGTGTGTGACTGGAAGGTACCTTTTATGGATACAGTCATGGAAAGCGAAGCGCTTAAGGTGGTGGACGAAAGCAGGAGCGGTCCGGCGGAGCAGGATGGCAGCAACGCCTACCAGATAGTCCATTCGAAGTCGCCGGTGTTCTACGACACCTACGAGCGTAAGTCAGAATTAAAACAACAAACCCACTACTGCCCGGGATGCGGCCATGGCATCGCGCATAAGCTGATCGCTGAGGCCATCGAAGAACTGGGCCTGCAGGATAAGACTATCTTTGTCAGTCCGGTGGGCTGTTCGGTGTTTGCCTACTACTATTTTGATGTTGGAAATGTGCAGGTGGCTCACGGACGCGCTCCCGCTGCGGCTACAGGTTTAAAGCGCTCCTGCCCGGAAAAGCTGGTGATCGCATACCAGGGGGACGGCGACCTGGCTGCCATCGGCACCGCCGAGATCATTCATGCCGCGAACCGTGGCGAAAAAATCACAGTCTTCTTCGTAAACAACGCGATCTATGGCATGACCGGCGGCCAAATGGCTCCCACCACGCTTGTGGGACAGAAAAGCACGACCTCGCCTTGGGGACGCCGGCCCGGGAACGAGGGCTTTCCACTGCACATGTCGGAACTGCTTTCCACGCTCGAGGCCCCCGTTTATATCGAGCGCGTGGCTCTATCAGACAATAAGAACATCATGCGAGCCCGCCGCGCGATTCGCAAAGCTATCGAAAACCAGCGCGACAACCTGGGCTTCTCGTTTGTCGAGATTCTTTCGCCCTGCCCGACGATCTGGGGCAAGGATCCTGTGGATGCTCGCCGTTGGGTAGCGGAACAAATGATTCCCTCTTTTCCGCTGAACGTTTTCCGCGATCGGAAACTGGAAATCCCTCCCGGCTCGGCGCCCCCACAGCGCCCTGTCTCAGAGGTGCTCGAAATCCGAAACCTCGAAATCCGAAAAGAAGAAGCGTCTGGCCCTGCGGCGCCGTATCCGCATGCATTCGAAGATCTCACCATCAAGCTCGCCGGCTTTGGCGGACAAGGTGTGCTGTTGCTCGGACAGTTGCTGGCCGAGATGGGTATGCGCGAAGGACTGGAAGTAAGCTGGCTTCCTTCCTACGGGCCCGGAGATGCGCTCCGGCAGCGCCAATTGCCATGTATGCCTGTCGACACAGCGTATTGGTACACCTCTCGTCTCCCGTCCCCAGGTGCTGATTGCGATGACCGAGATTTCCTTGCGCAAGTTCGCGTCGCAGGTGGCTCCGGGGGGACTCATTCTTTACTCGTCCGACAGGCTGCCGGAGAACTTCGCCATGCCGCTGGCGGATGTGATCTGCGTTCCGGCCTCGCAAATCGCGGACAAGCTCGGTTCAGCCAAGGCCACAAATATTGTGATGCTGGGCGCGATGTTGGCCGAGAGTAACTGCTTGACTCGCGAATCTGCTCTGCGAGTGCTCGAAGCCAAGGTAAAGGACTCCACGTTGCTTGAAATCGACCGTCAGGCGCTGGCCGCCGGTTGGGAGTTCGTGAACCATCAAGCTTATGCGGGTGCAGTCGCGCAGGCAGACGGCTTCGCCTATTGAAGCAACAGCGAACAGATCGGACCAGGGAGGTCGCCATGAAAACGAAACATTATGCCCGGCTGGCCAGTGGACTGGCGTTGGGTGGCGCGGCGATTGCCGCCGCGTCCTATGCCTTGTACGCCGGCATCACGTGGTATGGATACGGACGGATGAAGCACCAGGTGAGCGGGGAAGAATCGGATTCTCTCCTCGACCTGTACATGCCAGAGTACGAAGTAGTGGACTGTCATCACCTGCGCGTCGCCGCGCCGGCCGCCATCACGTTCGCTACTGCATGCGAGATGAATCTGTCAAAGTCGCCGATTGTCCGAGCTATTTTCAGAACGCGCGAGTTAGCCTTTGGTTGCCTTGGTTGCGCGGCATCAATCGCCAGGCGTGAGTTGCCGGCTTGCTGCCATGCCGCCAGCAGTCATCAGAACGAACGGTCGCAGCAGCAGGGACTGCTGGCCGACCTGAAAACGCAGGGCTGGGGCGTGCTGGCGGAAGTTCCCGGCCACGAGATCGTACTTGGGGCCGTGACCCAGCCCTGGACAGCAAGCCCCGTCTTCCGCGCGATGCCGCCCGACGAGTTTGCAGCCTTCCGCGCGCCCGGCTACGTAAAAATTGCGTTTACGCTACGCGCAGATCCGCTTGATGCCTCCGCCTCAATGGCCCGTACTGAAACCCGGGCGGTCACCACTGATCCGGTAGCGCGTGCAAAATTCCGCAGTTATTGGTCTCTGGTGTCCCCGGGCGTGGTCCTGGTCCGCCGGACCTTGTTGCGAGGTCTGAAAATCGAAGCTGAACGCCGCACCCGTGAATCAGGCCCCGAATACGAGACTGCCGAATTCGGCCGATACGCTGAACGATGACACGCTGAACGATGATCGGCCACATTTCTCCAGCGCCATAAGGCTCTCGCAGATCACTCCAATTGAACCCGATCACTCTGCACTGTGATCATCATCACAGCCACGGGTGGAGGACAGTGACAAACTGCTGACGTAGTTGAGCCTGTGCCAGGCGAAGTACTTATATATCTCCGGGCAGCCTCGCGACTGCAGAAATGCACGGGCGAAGGAGCGATGTATGCCGGTCACCAAGCAGCAAGCACTGGACTATCACTTTGGCGCGCGTCCGGGGAAGATCGAAGTAACGCCCACCAAGCCATGTCGTACCCAACGCGATCTCAGCCTGGCCTACACTCCCGGGGTTGCTGATCCTTGTCTCGAGATCAAACGGAATCCACATGACGCTTTCAAATACACCTCCCGCGGCAACCTGGTTGGTGTCGTAAGCAATGGCACCGCGGTGCTTGGCCTGGGCGACATCGGAGCGCTCGCCGGCAAGCCGGTGATGGAAGGCAAGGCCGTCCTGTTCAAGCGCTTTGCTGATGTGGATGTCTTTGACATCGAACTTGATACCCGCGACCCCGACGAAATCATCAAGGTCTGCCAACTGCTGGAGCCCACCTTTGGTGGCATTAACCTGGAGGACATTAAAGCGCCGGAGTGCTTCTACATCGAAGAAATGCTGCGCCGGACCATGAAGATTCCAGTATTCCACGATGATCAGCACGGTACCGCAATCATCTCCGGGGCGGCGCTGCTGAACGCGCTCGAGATTGTTGGTAAAGACATCAGCGGCGTGCGGGTGGTTTTCAACGGCGCGGGCGCAGCCGGCATTGCCTGTGCTGAGCACTATGTTCGACTGGGTGTAAAGCGGGACAATATTATTCTGTGCGACACCAAGGGAGTAATTTACAAGGGCCGCGAAGAAGGCATGAATCGCCACAAGGAGCGCTTCGCGCTCGACACCAGACTACGCTCGCTGGCGGAGGCGATGAAGGATGCCGACGTTTTCGTTGGCTGCTCCGTGAAAGGTGCAGTCACTCAAGATATGGTGCGCTCCATGGCCGCCCGGCCTGTTGTTTTCGCCATGGCGAATCCTGATCCGGAAATTTCCTATGAAGAAGTAAAAGCCAGCAGGAATGATGCCATCGTCGCAACCGGCCGTTCCGACTATCCCAACCAGGTAAACAACGTGCTTGGTTTCCCCTTCATTTTCCGTGGCGCCCTGGACGTGCGAGCCACGGCAATCAATGAAGAGATGAAACTTGCCGCCACGCGAGCCCTGGCGGCCCTTGCGAAAGAGGATGTACCGGACTCGGTCTGTCGGGCTTACGGAGTGGAGCGCCTGAAGTTTGGTCCCGACTACCTGATTCCCAAGCCGTTCGATCCGCGTGTGCTGGTGTGGGAGGCGTCCGCTGTTGCGGAAGCCGCCATGCGCAGCGGAGTGGCGCAGGAACCGGTGAACATCGAAGCCTACCGCGAACAACTGGAAAACCGGCTCGGCAAAGCTCATGAAATCTCTCGCATCATGATCCACAAGGCTCAGGCCAAACCCAAGCAGGTGGTCTTTCCCGAGGGAGACAACGACAGGATTCTGCGCGCCGCGCACTGCCTGGTGGAGGAGGGAATCGCGATTCCGGTACTGCTCGGCGACCCTGCCATCATCCATACTCGGGCAGCAGAATTGGGACTGACCCTGGGAGAGATTCGGATCATAGATCCCGCGATCTCGTTGGTGCGTGAAGACTACGTCCAGGAACTCTTCCGCCTGCGCCAGCGCCGGGGGGTCACAATGGTCGAAGCCCGGACCATGCTCAAGGACCGGAACGTCCTGGCCTCCATGATGGTGCACATGGGGGACGCCGATGCCCTGGTCGCGGGAGTTACCCAGCACTACCCGGATACCCTCCGTCCCGCGCTGCAAATTGTGCGCATGCGCGAGGGTCTGCACCGGGTTTCTGGCTGTTACCCCATCGTGACCCGTAGCGGCAACCTGTACTTCCTCGCAGACACCAGCGTGAACATCGAGCCCACAGCCGAGGACCTGGTGGAAATCGCTCTGTGTACCGCTGAAACTGCGCGCCGTTTTGACGTGGTGCCACGCGTGGCCATGCTTTCGTTTTCCAGCTTTGGCAGCACCCGGCATCCCCTGTCTGAGAAGGTACGCAAAGCGGTAGAGCTGCTGCACAAAGCCGATCCCACGCTAGTAGTGGACGGCGAAATCATGGCGGACGCCGCTGTGTCTCCCGTGATGCTGGAGCAGCTGTACCCCTTCAGCTCGCTAAAGGGTGGCGCCAACGTGCTGATCTTTCCCGATCTCAACTCCGCCAACATTGCCTGCAAGCTGTTGTCGAAAATCGGCGGTGCCGAAACCCTCGGCCCCGTCCTCATGGGCATGAGCAAGCCGGTTCACGTAGTGCCACGCGATGCCGGAGTCGATGAGATCGTGAGCGCCGCCGCGATTGCGGTTGTGGACGCACAGGAAATGGAAGTGTCAGGCTCAAGATTTGGCGTGGCGCTCGCAGCCAAGTGAAACTACGTAGGGGCGGGCGAGTAAAGCTCGCCAGTGGGCGCGATTTCCGTTTGTTCCCCAGCCTCAGTCACTGGTCATGATGAACAGCGGCTTCGTATCAAAGCTCTTGTAGTGCGGGCGGAGTCTTTCGATGTTGTAATGCTCTTTTACGTTCACCACTTTTTTCGACGCCACCACAGCGTCGATTGGGATGTTGCCATAGCGGCCATTGTTCAGAACCACAAGCCGTCCGTGGATCTTGCCCAGGAGCAGGTCGAACGCAAGATTTCCGTAAGCCATGGGCACAATCGAGTCAATTGCATCGGGATCGCCACAACGAACGAGATAACCCAGCTTTTGATTCACTACCTCTACCGTTTTGCCGCTGTTGTACTTGGGAGACAGTTCTTTCAGTTTGTCGGACACCAGGTCGCCAATGCCGCCCAGCTTCTTGTGGCCGAAAGCGTCGGTGGTTTCGCCCTCGAATACCATCTCACCGCCTTGGAATGTCGCGCCCTCGGAGACAAGCACAACTGAATAGCGACTCGGATTCTTGCGCCGGTCGGAAGCCATCAACTCCGCCAGGCGTTCGATGTCGAACTTGTATTCCGGAATCACACAGCGATTGGCCGCGCCCGCCATGGTAGGCAGCATGGCGGTAAAGCCGGCATACCTCCCGAAAACTTCGAGCACGAGAAACCGCTCATGCGAACCCGCGGAGGTGCGCAGGCTATTGGCCATCGAGATGGTGCGGGTCACGCACGTGCTGAAACCAATGCAGTAATCGGTTCCGGGTACGTCGTTGTCCATGGTCTTGGGAATCGCGACCACCTTCACCCCTTCCTTGTGCATCCGCACGGCATAGCTCAAGGTGTCGTCGCCACCAATCGGAATGAGATACTCCACTCCCAGCCAGGCGAGATTCTTCAGGACTTCGGGGGTGAGATCGTTCAGCTCGGCTTTGTAAGCATCTTTCAAATGCGGTGGCACAGCGGATTTCTTCACTTTGCTGGGGTTGGTGCGCGCCGTATGCAGGAACGTCCCTCCGGTGCGCCCTACTCGATTCACCAGCTCTTCTGAAAGGGTTTGAAAATTGTCGCTGTTGTCATAGTCCTTCTCGCGCACAATTTCGACTAAGCCGGCCCACCCGCGACGCAATCCCAGCACGGTGTAGCCTTCTCGAAGGGCTCGAATGGTCACAGCCCGGATCGCTGGATTTAGGCCAGGCACATCGCCGCCTCCGGTCAGGATTCCAATCACTCCTTTTTTCACGTTCGCCACATTCCACCTTCCTCGTTTCGGTAACAACAACCTTACTACTAAATCAGGCTTCCCAGTCCTGCAAGTGCGCGCGATCACACCACCTTGTGATTGCGTCTGGCCCCGGTGTCTGCTGCGAGGCCACCTCCATGTCGAACCTGCCTCATACTGAGAACTGAAAACTAGAATCTGAGAACTGAAACTAAGAATCCGAACTTAAGCTCCGAATCTCAGACCTGAAGCTCTGCTTGGGCGGGATTTTCATTCATCGCAATCCGGTGGCTCGCGCTGGTGGCGTGGTTTCCAGAACTTGACATGGAGACAGCTGTTGTCATCACGCGGGGAGGGGGCCGTGGAAATTGAGTCGCAGTGGACCGGTCGGAGAGGGAGGGAGCTTTCTCTGGGACATTTCCAGCGAGAAGATATGCAGAAACTACGTCCCCAACAAAAAACCCCGCCCAAGCAGAGCTTGGACGGGGCACCCGCGAAGGTAGTATCTCTTGGATGAGCCGGGCTACCCCTCATCCTCGTCGTGCCTAGTCTCCCGAGGGCAGCAGCGACTCCTCGTTGGTTGGCGTGATCTCGTGCAGGAAGCTCGTGGACGGGCACTCCCCCAGAATCGGCTGGCAGGCCGCATCTGGACCATGTTTCGGGTGCACGAGAGGCTTCATTTCCGCGAACTGTTCCTGCTCGGTGGAGCCGTTCAGCGCGGTGGTTGAGGACAGACCCCCGGCAATCACCTGCGTGAGCGCGTCGAAGTATCCCGTGCCCACGAATCGCTGGTGCTTCACCGCCTGGTATCCGTACTCGGCTTCGCGACTGAATTCTTTCTCCTGCAGCCGGGAGTACGCCGTCATACCGCTATCTTTGTAGCCGCGCGCCAGCTCGAACATGCTCAGGTTCAAGGCATGGAATCCGGCCAGGGTGACAAACTGGAACTTGTATCCCATCTTGGCCAGTTCCGGCTGGAAGCTCGCGATGGTTTCATCGTTCAGTTTCTTCTTCCAGTTGAACGAGGGCGAACAGTTGTAAGCCAGAAGCTTGCCGGGATACTTGGCGTGGATCGCTTCCGCAAACCGGCGTGCTTCTTCCACGTTCGGCTCCGAAGTTTCGCACCAAATCAGATCCGCATACGGAGCGTAAGCGAGGCCGCGTGCAATGGCGGAATCCAAACCTCCGCGGATGTGGAAAAAGCCTTCCGATGTTCTCTCTCCGGTGACGAATTCGCGGTCTCGCGGGTCGATATCGCTGGTGAGGAGATGGGCGCTGTTGGCATCGGTACGGGCCATGATGAGAGTCGGCACGCCCAGCACGTCTGCGGCCAGGCGGGCCGCGACCAGCTTCTGGATAGCTTCCGAGGTCGGCACCAGGACCTTCCCGCCCAGGTGTCCGCACTTCTTCGCGGAAGAGAGCTGATCTTCAAAATGCACACAGGCTGCGCCAGCCTCGATCATCGCTTTCATCAATTCGAAGGCATTCAGGCTGCCGCCGAACCCGGCTTCGGCATCGGCCACGATGGGGGCCATCCAGTGCATGCCGTTCTTGCCGTCCATGTGATGGATCTGGTCCGCACGCAGCAACGCATTGTTGATTCGCCGGATTACGGTGGGCACACTGTCCGCCGGATACAAACTCTGGTCCGGATACATGTGGCCGGAATTATTCGCATCCGCTGCCACCTGCCAGCCGCTGAGATAGATCGCCTTCAGCCCGGCCTGCACTTGCTGTACCGCCTGATTGCCGGTGAGGGCGCCGAGGGCAGGAACATACTCTTCGTGGTGCAGCAGCCACCATAGCCGCTCCGCGCCCAGGCGCGCCAGAGTGTGCTCGATCTGGAACGAGCCGCGTAACTTCACCACTTGTTGGCTGGAGTAAGGACGCTTCGTGCCCGTCCAGCGGCTGTTGGTATGCCAATGTTTTGTCATTTCGGTGGTGCTTAGAGCTTGCATGGCAGTCGATCTCCTCCCGGTGTCCCGGTGCATTCCCAGTAGAACCCATTTCCCTTATACGTCCAAACCGGGTCGTCCGTATTGGCCAGGTCGTCCGTTTTGTCCCAGGTGCGCCGTGGGCCTGTTTGAGCCGGGATTACAATGATGGACATGACCACAACCACAGCCCTCCGCAATGAGATTGAGACCCAGATTCTTACTCCTGAAGCGAGCTCTTTCCTCACCAAACTGTCCCGCGAGTTTGAAACACGCCGCCAGGAGCTTCTGGCCCGCCGTGCCGCGCGCCAGCAACAGATCGACGCCGGCCAACTCCCCGACTTCCTCCCCGAAACCGCCCGCATCCGCGAGGCAGAATGGACCGTCGCGCATATTCCGCACGATCTCCTCGACCGCCGTGTGGAGATCACGGGCCCCGTGGACCGCAAGATGATCATCAATGCGCTGAACTCCGGCGCCAGTGTCTTCATGGCGGATTTTGAGGACTCGAACTCGCCCACCTGGCAGAACAATCTCGAAGGCCAGTTCAATCTGCGCGACGCGGTCGAGGGCACCATCAGCTATGTCAGTCCCGAGGGAAAGCGCTACGACCTCAATTCCAAGGTGGCCACGTTGTTGGTACGGCCGCGCGGCTGGCATCTGGTGGAAAGGCATTTTCTGGTGGATGAGAAGCCCATCTCCGCTTCGCTGTTTGATTTCGGGCTCTACTTCTTTCACAACGCCCAGCGTCTCGTCCGCAAGGGAACTGGCCCCTATTTCTATCTCCCCAAGATGGAGAGTCATCTCGAAGCCCGCCTGTGGAACGACGTCTTCTGCTTCGCGCAGGATGAACTGGGGATTCCGCGCGGCACCATCCGCGCCACCGTGCTGATCGAGACCATTCTCGCCGCCTTCGAGATGGACGAAATCCTCTACGAACTGCGCCAGCACTCCTCCGGACTGAATTGCGGCCGCTGGGACTACATTTTCAGTTTCATCAAGAAATTCCGGAACCACCCCGACTTCGTGCTGCCCGACCGCTCGATCGTCACCATGGACAAGCATTTCCTGAAGTCTTATGTGGACCTGCTGATCCAGACCTGCCACCGCCGGGGCATTCACGCCATGGGTGGAATGGCGGCACAGATCCCGATCAAGAACGATCCCGCGGCCAACGAGAAAGCGCTCGAAAAAGTTCGCCAGGACAAGCTGCGTGAAGTGCGTGCCGGGCATGACGGCACCTGGGTCGCCCATCCCGGTCTGGTGCCGGTGGCGAAAGAAATCTTTGACGCGCAGATGAAGGAATCCAACCAGATCGGCCGGCGCCGCGAGGACGTGCACGTCACCGCCAAAGACCTGCTCGCCGTCCCGGAAGGCAAGATTACCGAGGAAGGTCTGCGCTGGAACATTGATGTGGGCCTGCAGTATCTGGAGTCGTGGTTGCGTGGTTCTGGATGCGTTCCCATCTACAACCTGATGGAGGACGCTGCCACCGCCGAAATCTGCCGCGCCCAGGTCTGGCAATGGCTGCGCCACGGCGCCCGGCTCAGCGACGGCCGTCCGGTGACGCAGGAGATGGTTCGCCAGGTTATCGCGGAGCAGAAGAGCAAACTGAAGAGCGGCCGCATCGCGGAAGCCGCCGAGATCTACGACCGCATGATAACCAGCCCCGATTTCGCGGAATTCCTGACCTTGGTGGCTTATGATTATATCGACTAGGAGTACGCGGGACGTCTGCGTGCACGACGTCTGCATGCGTGATGTCTGTGTGAAGGATGAGCCCCAACTCCACCGAGATCTCGGATGAGTTTCTAGCCCAGCTCAAGGACGATCTGGTGTGCCGCCGCGTGGGACGCGGCATGGCACGGCTGGAAGAGCACCGCCAACTCCTCACCTCGTTCGATCCAGAGAAAAAAAATGCTGCGATCTTCGCCGGCTACCTGGCGCAGTGGGTAGACGGCGGCTTTAAGCGTCCAGGACTGGTCAAGGAGTTTGTCGCCCGTTTCTCCAAAGCGGTGCGCGCCCGGTTGCCTCTGCATGATTACCTGCATTTGCGCATGGCCGAAGGCATGGTGGCGATGACAGACGAGTCCAAAGAAGAGGCCCTTCGACACTTCGATTTTGTCTTAAGTCTCGAAGCGGAAATAGCTGACCAGGAACTCCTGGCAATTGCCTATTTCTGGAAGGGTCGCTGCCTGCGCATGAAGGGAGAGTACGACCAGGCGCTGGCGTTTGCCGTTAAGGGAAGAGACCTCGCCTTGAATCTCGGCCATCAACCGATGGCAGCCGTCATGCGCGTGCTCGAGAGCTGGCTCTTCTTTCAAAAAGGAGACGTCAAGCAAGCCATTGAAATCCTGCAAGAAGCCGAGGCCGTCCTCAACCAGACGGACGACTATCTCACCCTGGGCAACATTCATTCTTCGTATGGCCGGATTGCGCGCCGCCAGGGACGCTACCAGCACGCCATTGACAGCTTCACCGCGGCCATCGCGCAGTACAAGAAGCGCGACCCGGAACATCGCAACGTGGCGCGATCGCTCAACAACATGGCGTACGTCAAGCGTCTGATCGCGTTGCAGCTGCGCCGCAAAATCGATTCCGAGGCGGCCCGCCGCCGCAAGGCCGCTACCCGCGGCCGCTCCAGCAACGGCGGAGGCAAGTCGCAGTATCGCGGCCGCTTTGAGCAACTCCGCCATGAGGCGCTGGCCGAACTCGCCGAAGCCGCGGCCACCTACGAGCATTATAAGAACTACCACGGCCTGGGCAGCGTGAACCTGAACTACGCCTATCTGCATTTGGACAATGGAGACCTTGAGCTCGCCGAGGCCGCGGCGAAAACCGCCTTCCGCCTGGGCGAAGAAAAGCACGATCACATTCTCATGGCGCGTGGGAAGTTGGTGCTCTGCATGATCGAAAACTCGCGTGTGGAAGAGGGCATCGGCGAGCGCACCGATCCCGGCAATCATGCCCGCCTGGCTCAGGATTGCGCCCAGGAAGCCATCGAACTGGCCAAGCACACCGAGAACCGGCGTCTGCTGGCGCATACCTACATTTGGCAGGGGCTAACGCACTGCAACCGCTTCTTTGACGATCCCGAAGCGGCACGGCGTTGTTACGACCAGGTTGTTACTCTCACCAAAGGTGACCACGCCGATAGCGCCTGGGAGGATCTGCAGACCCTGAAGGCCAAAGTCCTGCGCAGCGGCAGCGTGAATCCTACCTTGCGCGCCTGGTCGCAGGGCTCCGTTGGTGACAAGACTTTCCAGCAGATCAGCGAGGAATTCGCCGAGCTGATCATTCCCAAAGTCTGGGAGCGCGAAGGCCGCAAGGTTTCCCGTGTGGCGGCGCGCCTTTCCGTATCACCGAAAAAAGTCCGCCGTATCCTGAACCGCGTGGGACGGCGGAAGCCGCGGCCGGACTAGCTCTCCTCTTTCGGCCGGGAGTATCGCGGATTCTTGGATCTCTTCGAGAACGAAGGCAAACAGAGCGTGCCCCACCTTCGCATCCTTCGTCTGCTATTGCGCCTGTAGGGTCTTGATATAGCTGACCAGGTTCGCAATCCGCTGATCCACTTCACTTTGCTGGCCGCCGCTGACCGTCCGGAACAGTTTCCCCCAGACCGGCATGTCTTTGCTGCCATGCGCTGCTACCGCAGCATCCCCACGAATGGCAGAGGCGACCTTGGCTGAGGGATAACTGCCTCCATTGTTCTTGCTCAACACTGTGAGGTCGGAAGGCGGAGTCTTCAGTGCGTCGGCCGCAGGACCGTTGCCTTTGCCTTCCGTGCCATGGCACACGGCGCAATATTGGGTGTACATCTCTTTGCCCGAAGCCGGTGACGTAGGCTTCATGGGCACGTGCTGGATGGTTTTCTGTGCCTGTTCTTGGGCCCCGGCTGTGAGCGCGAAGGCGGCCACAACCATCAGCACTTGGACGACTTTTCCCCCGAGCATAGTTTCTCCTTGTGCACGACATGATTTGGAGTGAAGCGCAATTTCTCTTGACTTCGAAAGCGGCAACGATTGTATCCGCCTGGCCTGTTCGTGACAATACCAGCGCAGGCATTATGACGGCCGCAGCTCGATAGCGAGCAGATTTCGACAATCCCGCGGCGCCGGTAATCAGTGATATATACTGCGTCGCAGCCCGGCTCCCTTTGACCACCGCCTCGGGGGGAGTAGGTTATGCGTCAACGCAAATGTTGGATAACATGGATTTCTTCTTTGGATGGTGCGCCACGATTCAAAACCCAGTGATCCTGGGTGCTCCTCGATTTCGCCTTTTTGGATAGGTCGCTATGTCCCAAATGCGTAAAGACATCTTCACTGACCGCTGGGTCATCGTGGGACAGAATGACGGCGTGCATCCCGGAGACTTTCATTTCGAGAAATTTACGCGCGGCCCGGGCTTGTGCCCATTCTGTGAGGGCAACGAGGCCGCGACGCCCCCGGAAGTCTTCGCAATCCGAAATCGAGGATCTTCTCCTAACGGGCCGGGATGGTCGGTTCGCGTGGTGCCCAATTCCCAACCACGGCTGCGGATAGAAGGCGACCTGGGACGGCGTGCCGAAGCGCTACACGATCTGATGAACGGTGTGGGTGCACACGAGATCATTGCCGAGACTGCGCGGCATGACCGCAACCTGCACGAACTGGAAATCGGGGAAATTTCTGACGTCATCAGAGCGTACATAGCTCGCATCATCGATCTTGAAGGGGACACGCGCGTGCGCTATGTGTTGATCTTCAAAAATTACGGTGTAGGAGCGGGCGCGCAGACCATTAGTCATTCCATCTCGCAGCTGATGGCCCTTCCCGTAACGCCACGCGCAGTCAAGACGAAACTCATGATCGCTCGTGACTACTTTGCTCTTAAGGAGCGCTGCGTCTACTGCGACGTGCTCCAGCAGGAGCTGAAGGCGCGGAAGCGGCTGATTGCAGAAAATGAAGATTTCGTCGCATTTGCTCCCTTTGCGTCGCGCTTTCCCTTCGAGATGTGCGTGCTTCCAAAAGTTCACAGCAGCACATTCAGCCGGATGGGAGGATCTCAAATTGGAAACCTGGCTCAGATCCTGCGCGATGTACTGCAGAAATTGGAGCAGCGCATAGACGGGTCACCCTACAACCTGTCCCTCCACGACCGCCCCTTTCCCCGTCACAGGGAGGGCTATTGGAAGACCATCGAGGATGACTTCCACTGGCATATAGAAATCCTGCCCCAGGTCTTTCATATCACTGGCTTCGAGTGGGCCTCCGGATTTTTCTACAATCCGGTCCCGCCGGAAACGGCTGCCCGCTATCTCTTGCTTGGCTCCTCCGTCTGAGCACAAATCGCTGTAAAGAAAAGCCCGATTGGCGGCCCCGGCACGCTTTCCAGCTCGCCCCCGGCGAGTGAGTCCAATCACATCTCTAGGTGACGATGAGCACCGCAGTTACTTCACCAGAACAGTGACAATACGTTAGCAGAGAAGCCCGGGGCCTCTGATACGGCTTGAAGCTGAGCTCCCGGGGAGGAGGTATTTATGACAATACTAACTCTTCTCGCTATTGTGCTCTTCGCCCTTGTGGCCGGCCTGGTTCTTTCCCGTGTCATCCCGGCACTGCAGACCTACTTCATGTACCGTGGCAAGCGACTCATAACCTGCCCGGAGACGCTCACCAAAGAAGCGGTGGACGTGGCAGCCGGGAAAGCCGCATCATCGGTTTTTGTCGGTGGCTCGACTCTCCGCCTGGATCAATGCTCACGCTGGCCGGAGCGCCAGGATTGCGGTCAGGAGTGTCTGCGACAGGTTGAAGCCGATCCGGAGAACTGCCTGGTGTGGAACATTGTGTCCGATTGGTATGAGGGACGAAAATGTGTGTATTGCCACAAGCGCTTCGGACGGCTCCATCATCTCGATCACACCCCGGCCCTCATGGGACCCGATCACAGGACGATTGAGTGGGACCACGTCCGGCTTAACCAGCTTCCGGATTTGTTTTCGACCTGTAAGCCGGTCTGCTGGAGTTGCCATGTTACCGAGACATTCCGGCATGAACACCCGGAAATGGTCGTAGATCGTAGTCGGTGATAACTGTTTGGACCGAAACATTCAGACGAAGGAGGTGGCCTCAAAATGTTTGAACAAGAGCTGGAAATGGAAGAACGGGAAGCTTCGGCTATCCCATTGCTGCTGATCGTGGCCCTCATTCTGGTGATCGTGGGCATATCCGGGTACTATCTTTGGCAATACCGGCAAGTCCTTACACCACAAGAGGCTGCCTCGGTGATCGAGGCGCTCGATGCACAAATGCCGGCCACGATTAATGTTCATGTCGGAAAAGTGACCGCTAGCGTGGCTGTAAAGCCGCACGATCCCAATTACCGCCTGCTGGAAAAGGCCGGTCTTGTGAAATTGGGGAAGGACGAGGGCGCTGTCACACCGGTGACGCTGACCCCCAAAGGTGAAGCGCAACTGCAGGAGATCGCGGGCGTAATCAAGACGAAGGAGCAGGACGGTACGGAAAGCTACACCGTGCCTATCGCCGACCGCAAGCTGGTCCAGATCTCCAGCATCACCATGACCAATCCGAGCCATGCCATCGTCGACTTCACCTGGAAATGGCAGCCGAATCAGTTAGGTGAGGTCTTTGATGCATCCGGCCCGCTGGTCAAGAGCTTTAATACCTGGGAGCGTGGCACCTTGATCAATAAGTACGGCGCACAGTTCTATCACGCCGATCCCACCAGGACAACGTTAGCCCTGGCGAAGGTTGGAAAGCACTGGGAGATTTCAGCAGAATGAACTTCCTGCTCGCGGGGGAGTTCGAGGCCAACTCGGCTGCGCGCTGGTGACCGTCAAGGCATCGGACGAGGAAACTGCTGCAGATCAAGCGGCTGATCGGCAAGATGCCATCCATCGCGGCCATGTCATACCGGCACAGTCTCGGGTTTCCTTACGTTTATCCGGACAACGATCTCAGTTACCCCGAGAATTTCATGAACATGCTGTGGAAGATGGTCGAGCCGAAGTACGTAGCCAATCCCGTCATAGCCCGCGCGTTGGACATTCTGTTCATTCTGCATGCCGACCATGAACAGAACTGCAGCACCAATGCCATGCGGTCGGTAGGCAGCGCCCACACGGATCCGTACCTGGCTACCGCAGCTGCTGCGGCGGGCTTGGCCGGGCCACTCCACGGCGGGGCCAATGAAGCCGTTCTTGAGATGCTCGATGAAATTGGCTCCAGGGAGAATGTCCCTGCCTACATCAAGAAGATCAAGGATGGGCATGGCAAGCTGATGGGTTTTGGCCACCGGATTTACAAGAACTACGATCCCCGCGCCAAGATCATCAAGTGGACAGCAGAGAAAGTATTCGCCGTCACAGGCCGGAATCCCAAGCTCGACATCGCCCTCGAACTGGAGCGCATCGCTCTTCAGGACGAATATTTCATCACCCACAAGCTGTATCCCAACGTGGACTTCTACTCGGGGATCATTTACCAGGCCATGGGTTTCAAGCCGGAGATGTTTACCACGCTGTTTGCTATCCCACGCACGGCAGGGTGGCTCGCCCAATGGCAGGAGATGCTCACCGACCCTGAACAGAAGATCGCCCGTCCGCGCCAGGTCTACACCGGACACGAACTACGGCAGCTGGTGCCCATCAAAGAGCGCGTGCCTGTCTTGCACACGACGGGGTGAGGGGATTGGGCGCGGTCTGAATCGTTTGTGGGGCACGATTAGCATAGAGACCACACGGATTTGGCTCTGTTCACCTCCACGTTCGCACGGAAGAGCTTGTGTCACACCGCCTTGTCTTCCGACGGCGATTTCGTTTCCGGCTGCGCCATCCATAGTTGCAGTACGTTCATGTCTCGTGACACCGTGCTCGATGCGGCGAAAAGGACCAGGGAGAGGATGAAGCTGCACACCGGGGTTACGTACATGGCGCTATGCAAACCAGCGGCCCGGAACGAATCGGTAATAGAACTGGAACCAGCGGTGGTCATGGCAAGCCGGGCGAAGTAGTCGCTTAGTTTACCGGTCAATACGGGACCGACGCTTCCGCCCAGCAGATACATCGCAAAGAAATAAATCGCCATTGCGGTGGCGCGCAGACTCGGTTGAACCACGTCCTGGATTGCCGCGTAAACACCTGAATAGTACACGTAACAGAACATGCAGCCGCTTCCCATCAGCAGGCTGAAGCTGACCAGGCTTCCCGATGGCCGGGTGAGCGCCAGATAAATGCAAAGTGCCGCGAGAAGCAGGGAAATAGAAGTCAGCAGCAAACGGCCATTCGACCTCTCCCGGACGAAGTGATCCGCTCCCCACCCTCCCAACAGCAAACCGGGGATCCCGACCGCCCCCAGCACGATCGCGGCAACAGCGTTCGCATCCTTGAGATTGAGTCCGTGGTACCGGCTTAACAGAGCGGGCAGGAAGGTGCTGATCGTGTACATGTTGAAGTTAAAGAGGGCGCCGGAAACGATCAGCCAGCGGATTGTCGGGATTCTCAGAACTCGCCAATAGGGCGAGCCTTCCTCTGAACGTCCCGCGAGTGGCGCCACTTCCGTCGCCCCTCGAAGTGGTTCAGGAATCCGCAGCGCGAGAAGCGCCAGAACCAGGCCGGGCACACAGGCAACATAGAACGGAACGCGCCAGCCATAGGCCGCGGCCAGACGTCCGCTCACGAGATTCCCAAAGAAGGTGCCGAGCGGAAGTCCCAGCATGAAAAACGAGAGGGCGCGGGCCCTCTGTTGGGCAGGATAGAGGTCTCCGATCAGGGAACTCGATGCAGGCGCGCAGCTTGCCTCTCCGATTCCCACGCCCACTCTCGCCGCAAACAGTGTCCCGTAACTCCACGCCATTCCGGAAGCTGCCGTGAGCAAGCTCCACACCGCAACGCCGATGCCCAGGATTGTGGGGCGCTTCCAACGATCGGAGAGCCGCCCCAGGGGCACTCCCACAAAGGCGTAGAGAAGAATGAATGCGGTAGCCAGCCATCCGATCTGCGAATCGTTGAGTGCCCATTCTTTGCGGATAGGTTCGGCGACGGCGCCGAACATGTTTCGGTCGAAAAAATTCAGCAGGTTAATGGCAAACAGGATAATCAGCGCAGATCGGGCTCCGTGTCCGGGGTCCTTCACATCGTTCCTTCCGGGAGGTTGCTTCATTCTATCGAAACAGCCTCTTTCTGAGGCGCGTTTGCTTAAATTGACCAGCAAAAGACGCCAGCACCGGGCTTGTGATTCCCATCACGAAAAGCCGTGACCTCACGCACCGCACGTATGCAGCCCAGGATGGAGAATCTGAGTGGATGTAAGGTGACTTATTTGGAGGGCATCATGCCAACAGCAACTGAGGTTCGGGAGCCCCAAATTGAGAATCCGGTCGAGGTTCAGGAGCTGGTCAAAGATGCACAGAAACAGGTGACACCGGAGATCCCTGGCCCGTTACCAGAACGGCCGCTGTTTGCCGATAGCCTCTTGGACTCGGGTGCACAGGAAAGAAAGCGCCGCAAATTTGCAGCGGTGATCTCCTTCACCGTTCAGTGCCTGGTGATCGGCACCATGATAATCGTGCCTCTCATGTTCACCGACGTGCTCCCGAAGCAGCAGTTGCTGACCTACCTGATGGCGCCACCACCGCCTCCGCCACCCCCGCCTGCGGCGCAGGCGGTGGCCAAAGTCGTCAAGCAGGTCCAGAGCGAACTGTTGAATGGCCAGCTACGCACTCCCAGCCGGATACCCGAGAAGGTGCAGATGATCCGTGAAGAAGAAGCCCCTCCGCCCTTGTCCACAGGCGGTGTGGTGGGAGGAGTGGCGGGAGGTATTCCCGGTGGACAACTCGGCGGAATTATCGGCGGCATTGTCAGTCAGACTTCGAACTTGGCCGTGGTTCCAAAGCTTGCCGTGGCACAGCCCAAACGGATTCGTGTTTCGCAGGGAGTGACCCGGGGATTGCTGATTCGGAAGATTGAACCCACCTATCCGATTCTGGCGCGGCAAGCCCGGGTACAAGGCGAAGTCATATTGAAAGCCATTGTTACCCGGGAGGGTGATATCAAAGAACTCGAGCTCATAAGCGGGCATCCCATGTTGGCGCCAGCTGCAATTGCAGCCGTCAGACAATGGCACTACCGGCCGTTCTTGCTGAATGGAGAGCCAATTGAAGTAGAAACGATGGTTACCGTTACATTCAATCTGTTCTAGCGCACGGCGCATTTGGCCGTGTGTCGGACTGTTCGGTCGTAAGGGAAGGAAGTCGATTATGGGAGATGCACAAAAATATCGCGTCGTTGCTTGGTGGAATTCCGAACAGACCGGGCTCACAATATCCAGCTCTGCTCCCAATGCCATCCACTTCACCGCGCCTCCTGAGTTTAACGGGCTCGAAGGCAAGTGGACGCCGGAAGATCTGCTGCTCAGCGCTGTCGCCAGTTGCTACACAACTACTTTTCACGCCGTGGCGGAGCACTCAGGACTTGAGTATGCCGACCTGGAAGTAGATGTTGAGGGATCGGTTCACAAGACCGATTCTGGCTATTCCTTCAACGAAATCGTGATCCGTCCGAACCTGACTATTTCCAGCGAAGAGGAGCAGACGCGTGCGCTCCGGTTATTGCAAAAAGCCAAGAGCGTTTGCCTGGTAGCCCGCGCTCTTGCAGTCGAGCAGAAATTTGAACCACACGTGCAGGTGGGTGTGTAGGTGTTCGCGAGTGGAGCTTAGCCACGCTTTGACCGCGGTCTGACACGGATGCTTTTGCAGATGCAAGAAGAGCCTCAGCTCCCACGAAGGTTTACGATTTGTAAAACCTCGATTCTGACGATCAAAAAGCAGCGAGTTCATGCCATGACCAAAGAACACGATGAACAGCTTGTAATTTGTGAGAAACTCAGAAAACTTGGCTATTCCCGCGCCCGGCACATGCGGCTGTATGGCGAGGAATTCTATCTGATTTCGGATCCCATTCCGGACGGGGACGGGTTTGCCGTGAAAGGCATCGCTCGCAGGTCTGGGAAATCGAGATATATCCGCATTCCGCTGTCGACAGTGCATACCCTAAGGCGGGAAGTTGTATTCCATACCGAGCTTGACGTTGCGGCATGACCGCCTTATGGTAAACGACCAGTAGTGTCACACACCTTCGAACTCGAAATCGTCACTCCAGAAAGACTGGTGGTTCGGGGCACGGTCGAAGAAATGCAGCTTCCGGGAAGAAGCGGATATCTAGGCATACTGCCCGGCCACGCACCCCTGATTACCGAACTGGGCATCGGCCAGATCAGCTACCGGGAAAATGGACGGACGCGCTGTCTTGCGGTTGCGTGGGGCTTCGCGGAAGTGCTGCCCGAACGGGTGAGCGTCCTGGCAGAAACGGCGGAGCGCTCCGAGGAAATCGATGTCAGACGGGCAGAAGAAGCCAGGAAGCGCGCCCAGCAGCGGCTGACGAGCGGCGACCCAAAAATCGATTGCATGCGCGCCCTATTTGCCCTCACCCGCGCGGCGACGCGGCTGGAAGTAGCGACCGCGACCGATCAGACGCGCCGCCAGCCCGTATAAAAGTTGCCCACTTTGAATTGTCTTTTGTCTTACACTCAGCAACATGGCTGCGCCGTTGTCTGTCGCGCCAGGTTTTCCACCAGGGCAGTCAGCTTCGGGAGACCGCCTTCCACGGCTCGCGGAAAGAGTCGCGCCGTGGTCGAAACATTCGCCACACAATGAAACGGCAAAAGCCCGTGGAGTAGCCCCATAGAGTTGCTGCGCCAGGGCGAGAAGATGCGCAGGTGAAAGCTGGTGGGAACGGATAATTCCTTCTTGCAAAGTCAGAGGTTCACACGTCAGCTCCCCAGGTTGACCACCGTGAGCAGCATCAATGAAGATGACCAAATCAGCGTATCTCAGGTCGTCGGCAAGCTCCGGAGCGAGTTGATGCCGGACGATAATTTCAATTTCCGGAAACTGCAGGCTTAGCGACAACGCTTCGGCCGCACGCCAGCCCACACCGTCGTCGCAGCGGAGCGGGTTACCGTAGCCAACGATCAGGATCTGCGTCATACCGGTTCTTTACGAGCGAACGACTTCATCCAGCACCTGCCCGCTGGGGCTGAACAGCTGGATGCGCAATGCCATTTGTCCCAGGGCATGGGTCGAGCAGCTTAGACAGGGATCGTAGGCGCGGATGACTGCTTCAACCCGATTCAGGGCGCCGGGCGTCAACCGCTCGCCGTGTACGAAGTGCTTGGCCACCTGCAACACGCTTCGGTTCATGGCCAGGTTATTCTGACCTGTAGCGATGATCAGATTGGCCCAGCGGATCAATCCTTGTTCGTCAATCTTATAATGATGGAACAGCGTACCCCTGGGCGCCTCCGCCACGCCAACACCTTCCAACGCATTGGGACGCGCGATTGCTCGGACGTGTTTATCGAGGATCTCAGGATGGGTGAGCAGTTCCTCCATGCGCTCAATGCAGTAAAGAATTTCGATGAGCCGCGCGTGATGATAGTGAAATGAACTCAGCACGGCGGTGCGTTGCAGTTCGTGGAATTCCGCCAGTTCCTGGTCGGCACGGATGGTGCCACAACGGTCAGCCACGTTCAGTCGGGCCAGCGACCCCACCCGATAGATGCCGTCCGGAAATCCCTTGGGTTTGTAATAGGCCGATTTCAGGTAGCTCCAGGACTCAACCTTTTCCCCGATGTAATCGAAATAACGTGCGGGATCAAGGCCGTCGGCGACAACTTTGCCGGCGGCATCCGTGATGCGGAGGTCGCCGTCGTAGAAAGTGAGGCCACCGTCCTTTTTCACGATGCCCATGAAGAGCGTCGGAAAGTTCCCGAAAGTCGCGATCTCCTCACGGAAACGTTCCATGATTCCTTTGAACCACTCGATGGTGCGCAGGGTAATGGCGAGTGCCTCCGGGACCGATCCCAGGATCGCGTCGCGGTCTTCTCCGCTCAGTGGCTCGCTTACACCGCCCGGCACGACCCAGGCAGGATGAATGCGCTTTCCTCCCAGGCGCTCAATGATCTGTTGGCCAAACTTACGCAACCCGATTCCGTCGCGCGCCAGGGCAGGATTTTTTTCCAGAACGCCCACCAGGTTGCTTTGGGCTGGATCGGCGTCCATGCCCAGCAGCAGGTCGGGCGACGACAAATGAAAGAGGCTCAAGGCATGCGATTGCACCACTTGGGCCAGGTTGAAAATGCGGCGTAATTTGTCGGCGGTAGGCGGAATTCTTACAGCCAGAAGTGCGTCGCAGGCTTTGGCCGACGCGATGAGGTGGCTCACCGGACAGATGCCGCAGATGCGCGCCATCAGAGACGGCATCTCGGAAAACGGACGACCTTCGCAAAATTTCTCGAAGCCGCGAAACTGCGTAACGTGAAACCGGGCATCTTCCACGCGCCCCTGCTCGTCAAGATGCAAGGTGATCTTGGAGTGACCCTCGATTCGGGTTACAGGGTCAATAACGATGGTTCTGCGCTGTTCCAATTCGGCTCCTAAGCTCCAAATCGCGTCTTCGAACTCAAGTCCGGCTGCCGGCCATCCAGCAATTCGCTCACTGTGTAAAAAATCACGTCGGCAGAGGGCGGACAGCCCGGAACAAAAACATCCACGGCGACCAGCTCATGTACCGGACGCGCATAGGGCAAAAGCCGGGGCACTCCTTGATCCGGAATGCCCGGATCGAGAGTCACGTTCTCACAGTAAGCCCGATCGTAAACCGATCTTGTCCCGAAAGGATTACGCATGCCGGGGACATTCGCCGTGACCGCACAGTCACCCAGCGAAACCAGGGTCTTTGTCCGCGCTCGAACGGTATGAATTTTGTGTAAGTCTTCCTCGCTGCTGACCGCACCCTCGACCAGGGTAATGTCCACGTTCTCGGGGAAGATTTTTGCGTCTACCAGCGGGCTGTACACGAGGTCCGCTTTTTCGAAGAGAGTGATCAGACGCTCGTCCATGTCGAGAAACGACATGTGACATCCGGAACAGCCATCGAGCCAGACCGTGGCAAGACGTTTCTTGCTCACTCGTGTTCCTCGCGCATCAGGGTCAAGTAGGGCAGGAAGTTCCGACGTTTTTCCATTTCGGCAACGGAACGGCCCTGCTCAACCAACGCGCCCGTGGGACAAACCTGGACGCACTTGCCACAACCGGTACAGGTTTCCGACGATCCCCAGGGTTGGTTGAGATCCGTGATTACCCGCGACTCGATCCCGCGGCCCATTATGTCCAAGGTATGCGCGCCCTCGATTTCATCGCACACACGAACGCAGCGTGTACACAAGATGCAGCGGTTGTGGTCAAGCACGAAACGGTCATGCGAGGCGTCCACGCTCGCCTGGGGGTAGCGATAGGGAAAGCGAACGTGAGTGATATCCAGCTTCTGCGCCATGGTCTGCAGTTCGCAATGGCCGTTGGAAACGCAGACCGAGCAGACGTGGTTGCGCTCGGTGAACATTAGCTCAACGATCATCTTGCGATAGTGAGCGAGTCGTTCTGAGGCAGTTGTAACTTCCATGCCCTCTTCGACGTGAGTCGCACACGACGGCAGCAGCTTATTGGATCCCTTCACTTCCACCAGGCACAACCGGCATGCGCCCACCGTGGAGAGGCCTTCCAGTTCACACATGTGGGGGATCAGAATCTTATTCTCGCGCGCAACGTCCAAAATGGTCTCATCCGGACGGGCGCTGCAATCGCGGCCATCGATCTTGAGCGTCTTGACACCAGGAGTCGGGATCATACGCTGGCTCCAACCGGCTGCCTGCCGCAAACTCCAGCTGGGCACTTGTGATCTTCAATGTGAGCTTTGTATTCCGCCCCGAAGGATTTCAGTGTGCTCACTACCGGGTTCGGCGCAGACTGTCCCAGGCCGCACAGGCTGGTGTGCTTCAGCAGATCGCACAATTGTTCGAGCATGGCAAGGTCCTGGGGCGTAGCGGTCATATTTGTAATGGCGCTGAGAATGCGGTGCATCTGGTAGGTGCCGACGCGACAAGGGACGCACTTGCCGCACGATTCGGTCATGCAGAAATCCATGAAGTACTTGGCTACATCGACCATGCACGAGCTTTCATCCATCACGATCATTCCACCCGATCCCATGATCGATCCCAGTCGCGCCAGCGACTCGTAGTCCACCGGAATATCCAGTGTTTCAGTTGGGAGGCAGCCGCCCGAGGGGCCTCCCGTCTGCACCGCCTTGAATTTCCTGCCTTCAGGAACTCCGCCGCCGATTTCGAAAACCATCTCACGCAGCGTGATCCCCATCGGCACCTCAACCAGTCCGGTATTTTGTACCCGGCCAGCCAGGGCAAACACTTTTGTGCCTTTGCTGGTCTCCGTCCCAATCTGCGCATACCAGTCTCCGCCGTTGCGGATGATGGGGGGAATGTTGGCGAAGGTCTCGACGTTGTTGATCAGGGTAGGTTGTCCCAGAAGGCCTTCCATTGCCGGATAAGGAGGCCGCGGACGTGGTGTTCCTCGTTTTCCTTCTACCGACGCGATCAGCGCCGTTTCCTCGCCGCAGACGAACGCCCCAGCCCCCAGCCTCAGGTCGATCTTGAAATTGAAACGTGTGCCGCAGATATCGGCTCCCAGAAGCCCGGCTCGTTCCGCTTGCCGGATCGCCGCCCGCAGGCGCTTGATGGCGAGCGGATACTCGGCGCGAACGTAAATGTAGCCCTCGGAGGAACCCACGGCGTAGGCCGCAATCAACATGCCTTCGAGCACACGATGGGGATCGCTCTCCAGCACGCTGCGATCCATAAACGCGCCGGGATCGCCTTCGTCGGCGTTGCAGATTACAAACTTCTGCGTGCCCACTGATTTTGCGACCGTGCTCCATTTCAGACCGGTGGGATATCCGGCGCCGCCGCGTCCACGCAGTCCGCTCTTCATCACCTGTTCGATGACTTCCCGCGGCGTCATCTCTGTCAAGGCCTGGATGAGGGCTTGGTATCCTTCCGCGGCGATGTATTCCTCAATACGCTCGGGGTCGATCACGCCAGAGTTTTCCAGCACGATTTTTTTCTGCCGTTGGAAGAATGGAACATCGGTCGGGCAGTGCAGACGAGATACCGGCGGGCCTTCCAGGCTATCCAGGATTTCGGCGGCATCCGGAGCAGCAACGTTTTTGTATAACCGCGTCACTTCCAGCGGAAACCAGTGGCCCCTCGGCGCACAATCCCATGCAACCCGCGCCCTTCACCTGGCAATGATCTCCCCACCCGCGCCGCGAGACCTCCTTCTCCAGGGATTCCTTGACCGCCTCACTCTGGCAAGAAAGGCATCCCGCTGCAACGCAGATGTTCACCCGATGGCGGAAACGCCCCAGTGACTCCTGTTCAGTTTCTGCGATTTGTTTCAGTTCGTCAGGCGTCATGGCGCGTCCATTGCGACAGATGTTCACGCAGGGCCTGCGGGGTTACTTTGCCCGCGACCTCTTGGTCGTATACCACAGCGGGCGCAAGTCCACAGGAACCAAGACAGCGCGCGGTCAACAACGACACTTTTCCGTCCGTCGTGGTCTCGCCAGTGGAGACGTCCAGGTCGCGTTCTACCGCTTCGAGCAGTTGAGTAGCGCCCTTGATGTAGCAGGCCGTCCCCATACAGATCACGCAGGTGTGTTCTCCGGCAGGCTTGAGGGTAAAGAAATGATAGAACGTGGCCACGCCATAGGCGCGACTCAGAGGCACTCGCAGCGACGTCGCTACGTAGCGGAGCGCCTGCTCGTCAAGGTACCCAAACGCTTCCTGCACCGTGTGCAGGGCCTCAATCAAGCCGCGGGACTGCTGGCCCTGGCGGCGCATGGTGGCATCCACCAAACGCCACCGTTTGTCCTCGTTGGGAGGAGCAGATTTGGCAAAAGTCACCACGGTTTTTCCTGTCGCGCTCGGCCGCGGGGTCTGATCCCCACGCCGCCGGCAAAAGAGAACGTTGCTAACATAACAGGTTACGGACCTGGCTATGAAGACTGCGGAGCGCCGGGTTGTGGAAAATCGCTCCGGAGCTGTGCCGGAATAGGCCAAGTTGCAGGCAAGGGTCAGTCAGGCTGAACTCTCTGCCCGAAAGTAACCAACCTCTGCATCCTCTTGCACTAGCGATTTGCTTGCTATGCCGCCGGCCCTTTGGTCTTACGACGCCATCGAGAGTTTCGTCAGCCATGGCCTGGCGGAGTACGTGGCAAGTCAGCATCATCGACGCAATATTCGGCGGACGCGAATGGACGAGCAGTGACAGACGATACCCATGGAAGTGATTGCGGTCACGGAAATCACGGTAGAAATTCTTTAAATTCAATCGTGCGATTGCCGTGTGATCGTGCCTGGATGGTGACGAATGTCGAATAGAGTCGGCTCATCTCTTTCCTTTCTCGTACCATTCGGGCTCTATGAGATTGGTCTTTGTACTTAGACCGGGGTGAGGACTTTGATGGTGCGTCGCAAGCTCATTACACGCAGCCTGGGTGTCCTTGAATTGTTGGTCGGCGTCGGCGCTGTGCTTGGCGGCGGAGCCCTGGCTGCAACCCCGAGTGGGGCGTTACTGGGAATGCCGCTCGATTTGCTCGATGGCACCCCTTTTCACAACTATCTGATTCCAGGTTTGGTGCTGTGCCTGGTCGTGGGCGGCAGCACCGTCGTCGGGGGATGGTTAGCCCTGCGCGAGTACCGGTCTGCGGCGGTTTCCGCGGTTGTTGGCGGATTGATTCTTATCGGTTGGATCACAAGCCAGATTGTGCTGATCGGGTACCGCCATCCCATCCAGTTGGTCTATTTGCTTTGCGGCGCTCTGATTCTTCTCGTGGGAGTGGCACTGCCTGTTTTCGATCGTGCCGTCTGAGCGAATGCCAGGTTTCGGGAGGAAGGAATAGGTCCGGAATCTGAGTCGATCGCGTTCACAAACATAACGCGGAGGAACATTGAAGCCTGGAGATGAGCAGGAAATCTTTGCATGTGTTGAATCCTCCGCTTCCGATTGGAGCGGCCTGTGTTGGGCGGGTGGGATTGCTGCGTTGATTCTGATCGTCTACTCCCTCGCGACCATGGTCCAGCTCGTAGCCCTGGGTGGACCGCCCGCGACAGCTGCCGAGGCGTTTAGACTGCTGCAGAACCACAGAATTGTTGGACTGTTACGCCTCGATCTGCCTACTGTTGTCGTGATGCCCCTGTACTACTTCGTGTTTCTCGGACTATTTGCTGCTCTGAGGCGAACCGACCGTTCGCGTGCGATTCTCTCCACCGCTCTTGCCTTCGTTGGAGTGACGCTCCTGCTGGCGACACCCACGGCTCTATCGATGATCTCGCTCAGTGAAAAGTATGCGGCCGCTACCACAGAAGCAACCAGGGCCCAGTTCCTGGCCGCGGGAGAGGCAATACTGGCAACGGATATCTGGCACGGGACGGGTGCAATCATAGGTGGAATTCTCATGCAGAGCGGTGCTGTGCTGATTTCCATCGTGATGCTTCACAGCACCGTCTTCGGCAAAACCACCGCTTACCTCGGTATTGTGATGCATGGGCTCGATCTCGCCCACATCGTGTTCGGGCTTTTCCTGCCAGTTTCCGGGGTTGTCCTCATGGCAATCGCGGGACCCTTCTACCCGATATGGTTCTTTTTGATTGGTCGAAGGCTTCTTCAACTGGCAGGTACAAGTTCGACGCTCCGAAATTCCGCGGCGGCGATACGGCACAGCGACACGCCAAAATTCTCTGCGTTGGGTCGCTAGAGCGCCCACCGCTTGTGGCCACTTCGTCTCGAAGGGCCGGGCTGCGGGAACCTACCCTTGGGAAAGGAAGAATGATCCTGGACGTTTCCCCGCACCCGAGTCAAGCCAATCCGCATCCAACCTCTACCGCACAAACTGAACGAGGTGAGGCATGAAAGTTGGATTGATCGGGCTGGGGAACATGGGATCGGGCATGGCGGCGAACCTGCTCAAGGGAGGAAATGAGGTCACGGTCTATAACCGCACGCCGAGCAAAGCGCAGGCGCTGGTGGAGTTGGGCGCGCGCGACGCTTCCCACGTGGCGGACGCCTGCCGGGGCGACGTGGTGATTACCATGCTGGCGGATGACGGCGCGGTGGAAAGCGTCTTCTTCGGCGAGGCGGGTATCGTTCAGAAACTTGGCCAGGGGCGCGATCCACATTTCGTCCAGCACCATCAGCGTAGAGCTTTCGGAAAGGATGATGGCGGCACACGCGGCGAGCGGGCAGCGTTTTGTCTCGGCTCCGGTGTTTGGGCGTCCTGAAGCGGCGGCTGCGGCCAAGCTGTTCATCGCTGTGGCGGGCGCGCCGGATGCGGTGGACGACTGCAAGCCGCTGTTCGACGCCATAGGCCAGAAAACTTTTCGCTTCGGCAACAATCCTCCCGACGCAAATCTGATCAAGCTCAGCGGCAATTTTCTGATTTCCTCGGTGATCGAAGCGCTGGGTGAGGCGATCGCGCTGGTGGGCAAGGCCGGTCTGGATCAACACCAATACGTTGATTTCCTGACCTCAACGCTCTTCAACGCGCCGGTTTACAAGACCTATGGCGGATTGATCGCCGACAAGAAGTTCGAGCCTGCCGGATTCGCCGCTCCCCTGGGATTTAAGGACAACCGCCTGGTGCTGGCCGCAGCCGAGAAGCTTCAGGTGCCTCTGCCCATCGCCAGCCTGATCTACAACCGGTTCCTGACCTTGCTGGCCCGCGGCGGCGAGAAGCTGGACTGGTCGGCCTTTTCACAGCTGGCCGCAGAGGATGCAGGAATGCACGGAGTTTGACCGGGTGCCCCGTCCTCGTCTCTCAGTTTTTTTGGAGAGACAGGGCGGGGCCTTGTTGATCCGAAGGTCGAACCTGTGATTCCAATCAATCGAAGACACGGTTCGACATCCCCACCCTATCGTTTCAAAAAACGGAACGGCGAGGGCGGACACCCGCTATTTTCTTGCTGCGACCTGCTTCCGCAGACGTTCCTCCTGTTCCCTGAGTTCGGGAGTGAACTCTACTCCAAAGTCATCCGCTTCGAAGACCTGGCGAATTTCGATCTCGGTCCCGCCGTCGAAGGGGCTGCGCTTCAGCCACTCGACCGCCTCTTCCATCGACCGTACCTGCCACAGCCAGAAGCCGGCGATGAGCTCCTTGGTCTCGGCGAACGGCCCGTCAGTGATGGTGTGCTTCCCGCCGGAGAACTTGACGCGCTTGCCCTTCGCGCTGGAGTGTAGTCCCTCGCCCGCCAGCATCACCCCGGCCTTCACCAACTGTTCGTTGTACTTCCCCATTGCAGCCAGGATCTCCTGGCTCGGCAAAACGCCGGCCTCCGAGTCCTTGTTAGCTTTGACTATGACCATGACTCGCATCGTATTTCTCCTTTTGATTACGGATTGGGAGCCGATTTCCCTCCGGGCTGAAACCGTTGGAAACAAGGCTCTACTTAGACGTCGACTGAGGGACGGAGGGATCGACAGGTTTATTATCTTTTGTGAAATTCTCGCTAAGTATCGGCAGGGCTTAGGCTTTATCTGTGTGCCTGCGAACCCGGTTTCCGAAAAAGCAAAGAGCAAAAGAGCAAAGGAGCAAAGGAGCGGTGCAACGGAACTCCTCGATTCCAGCCGCGAAGCGGCGCAAGATTGCAGCCCAGGGCGCAAGCCCTGGGAGAAAGTGGGAAACGACCAAGCCCCGGAGGGGCGAAAGACCAAGCCCGGAGGGGCGATAGCCCAAAGACAGGTTCTCAACCCAAACACGATCTGCTGGCTTCACGGAAGGACGCGACATCGCCCAAACCCAACCCGAGCCCCACCGGATGGTTCTGGACGTTTCCTCCCGCAAATGCCGCTATTTCACGGCACTCTGGAGTTACCATATCAAAGGTCATGAATCCAGAGATCACAGGGAGAAGTCACAGGGTATGTGCAGGAATATAAAGATCCTCTTCAACTTCGATCCGCCGGTCACGGATGATGAGGTACGGGCCGCCTCGTTGCAGTTCGTGAGGAAAATCAGCGGCTTTAACAAGCCCTCGAAGGCAAACGAGGCCTCGTTTCTGGCGGCGGTGGATGAAGTCGCCGCTGTCTCGTCCCGCCTTCTCCGTTCGCTTGAAACCACCGCACCGCCAAAGAATCGGGAAGAAGAAGCCGCCAAAG
The DNA here is from genome assembly GCA_963801545.1 of Terriglobia bacterium. Lineage (GTDB taxonomy): Bacteria > Acidobacteriota > Terriglobia > Terriglobales > Acidobacteriaceae > JAIQFF01. The sequence goes on from CAWDFF010000023.1 coordinate 85,877, forward strand.
CCAAGGCACGGGCTGCCGAGCGATTCGGCGCTTGAATCTGAATCGGAGGGTAGCCTGCATTTTGCGGCCAGTTTAAGAGAGAGGCAACGAGGGGTGCCCCATTTCTCGCGTCCTTTGCGAGAAGTGGGCCCGTCCACCATCTCGGACCTGAACGTGGCGGTGGGTCATGGAGAGGACGTGTACAAGACCTGGGATCTAGGTCATGTACATTCGAGCGCGACCCTGAGGACCTTCGCCAGGAAAGATCCTGCAGAGAGAAATAGAGCTAGAGAACAGAGAAGAGGACGGCAACTCCCGGCAGGCGCTTCCGAGCCGGTCAGAGCGATTCCCTCAACCGGCTACGAAAGCTCCGGGTAGACTGGATCCGTTGGTTGTCGGCTAGTTCACCGAACTGGCTGCGGCGGAGAAAGCGTTGTTGGCGTTGGAGCCAACCAGTCGTATCGTGCCTACAACGAGAACCAAAATCACTGCTAACATCACCGCGTACTCAGCGATGTCCTGCCCCTCTTCGTCTGACCAAATCCTATGAATGAGATCGCTCATGAACCCAACCTCCGCGGCGAAATTCTCTCGATTAGGAACTCATCATGAACGCATGACGCTCGATTGTCAAATGCTCAGTGATAAATCCATTCCCATCTTTCGCAACCTTAGAAATGAGTGGAAGGCGTACTGGGCTTCGGTTTTGAAGGAGCCTGCCCGGTAATGCCGCCATGACCAGAGTAACCGATTACCGTTGGAATTCAGCGCAGTGAGATCTCTGCAAAAGATCAGCGCAAAAGATCCGCCGCCGAGCGGGCGGCGTATTCTAGCACTCGTCCGGGAAGGATTCCCAGATAGAGCGTTGCAGCCACGCTGATTGCCAGCGCAGCTCCGAGCGAAGCCGAAACGGGAGCTGCCGGAGCCTCATCCCGTGCTTCACGCATGTACATCATCACGATGATTCGGAGATAGTAGTACGCGCCGATGGCACTGTTGAGTACGCCGATAATGGTGAGGCCGACCAGGTTCGCCTGCAGCGCCGCGCTGAACACGTAAAACTTCGCGAAAAAGCCGCTGGTCATGGGAATTCCGATCAGCGACAGCAAAAAAATCGTTAGCGTGGCGGCGAGAAGAGGTGATCGGCGTCCCAGCCCGGCATAGTCATCCAGCGTGACGTAACGCTCTCCAGCGCCGGCGAAGTGGCTGACTACGGCAAATGCGCCCACATTCATCGCGGCGTATGAGGCGGTGTAAAACATTGCCGCGGGAATGCCTTGATTGGGCAGCGAGGCGAAGGCCACCAGGGTATAGCCTGCGTGCGCGATTGAAGAATATGCCAGCAAGCGTTTGACGTTCGATTGCACCAGCGCGCCCACGTTGCCCAGCGTCATGGAAAGCGCAGCGGCTACCCAGATCAGCCAAAGCCGTCCCGGAGCATTGGCTTCAAACATGATGCGCAGCAGCACCGCGAACGCTGCCGCCTTGGGCGCGGTCGACATGAAGCCCACCACCGGCGCGGGAGCGCCTTCGTAAACATCGGGCGTCCACACATGAAAAGGCGCAGCCGCGACTTTGAAACCCAGTCCCACGAACATCAGCGCGATGCCAACATAGGCCAGCACCGGGATCTGCCCCGATCGCAAGACCTGGCCGATGATGATGATGCTTGTGGACCCGGTCGCCCCGAACATCATCGCCACGCCATAAAGAAAAAATGCCGTGGCGAACGAACCCAGCAAAAAATATTTCAGCGACGCTTCGCTGCTGATCGCTGCTCGCCGCCGGAACCCGGCCAGCACGTACGTGGAAATCGAGGAAATCTCCAGCGCGATAAAGATGAGCACCAGTTCGACCGCCGAAGACATCAGGCACATGCCGACAGCACCCAGCAAAATCAGACCGTAATATTCCCCCGCCCGGATCTGCTGTACCGCCATGTACTCGTAAGAAGTGAGGATAACGACGGCCGCAATCGTGACCACCAGAAAATGGAAGAAGATGCTGAAGCTATCCACCTGGATCATGCCCCAGAATCCTACTCCGGGGTATTGTGACTGGAAAAGCGTGGCCGCGATGGCCGCGATCGAGCCTGCCAGCGCGATGTAGCCGAGCAGTCTTTGGCTGGTGCGCTCGTCCACCAGCGGATCGATCAGCATGATGGCCATGCCAAATAGCGAGAGAACGATTTCGGGAAGAATACGGACGTATTCCACGCCATGCGGCACAACTTGAGCGATTCCAGTCGGGCTCACTGGCCAACCACCTTGCTCGCCAGTTGCTCGAACGGCGCCAGGGCGGCATGCACTGCCGGATCGATGGCGTTCAGCCACAGCAGCGGCGCCACCCCCATCACCAAAGCGGCTGCGGCAGCAGGCCACAGCGCAACCTGCTCGCGAGTGTCCAGATCAGGCAGGCTTTCATTCACTGCGTGCGTGATCTTTCCATAGAACACGCGTTGATACATCCACAGCAGGTACCCGGCGCTCCAGATCACGCCGGTGGCTCCCAGAATTCCGTACACCGCGTGGTCCTGGAAGGCTCCGCTGAGCACCAGAAACTCACCGATAAACCCGTTCAGCAGGGGCAAGCCTACCGACGCCAGCACGATGAACAGAAAGAAGGTTGCGTAGACCGGCATGGAACCCGCGAGCCCGCCGAATTCAGAAATCTCATAAGTGTGGCGCCGTTCGTACAGGATGCCGGCCAGCATGAACAGGGCGCCGGTCGAGACGCCGTGCGCCAGCATCACGAAGGTCGCGCCGTCCAATCCCGCCTGAGTGAAACTGAAGATTCCGAGAACCACAAACCCCAGATGGCTGATGGATGAATATGCAATCAGCTTCTTCATGTTGGGCTGGACCAGCGCCACTAGGGCGCCGTAGATAATCCCAATCAGCGCCAGAATCATTACCCACCAGGCATTGGCGCGCGCCTGATCGGGAAACAACCCGAGATTGAAGCGCAGCAGGCCGTAAGTCCCCATCTTCAGCAGCACGCCGGCCAGCAGCACCGATCCCGCTGTAGGCGCTTCCACGTGCGCGTCCGGCAACCATGTGTGAAATGGGAAGAGCGGAACCTTGACCGCAAAGGCGACGAAGAATCCCAGAAACAGCCATTGCGCTGCAGCGCCGAAGTTCGCCACCTGTCCGGCCCGGATCGCATTCTGAATGGTCACAAAATCGAAGGTTCCGACTTTGGCATACAGCCACAGGATCGCCGCCAGCATGAAGACGGAAGCGATCATGGTGTACATGAAGAACTTTATGGCCGCGTACACTTTGCGCCCGTGGCCGTACATTCCGATCAGCAGCGCCATCGGAATCAGCGTAGCTTCCCAGAAGAAATAAAACACAAACAGATCCAGCGAGACGAACACGCCGATGAGAGCGGTCTCCATCACCAGCAGCAGAATAAAAAATTCCTTCACCCGCTCATGGATCGATTTCCAGGAAATCAGAACGCACAGCGGTGTCAGGAAGGTGGTCAGCACCACCAGCCACATGGAGACTCCGTCCACGCCCATGTGGTAGTGAATATTCGGCGTCGGAATCCAGGCCTTGTCGAGTTCGTACTGGAATCCCGTCTGCGCCCGGTGGAAGTGTACGGGCAGGTGCAGGGACAGCACAAAGGCCAGCAGAGATACGACCAGAGAAATTACCCGGATGTCGCGATCTCGTCGTGGCATCAGCAGCAACAGGAGCGCACCCGCCAGCGGTATGAAAGTCACCAGCGTCAGGATGACCGGGCTCCAGTTGTCCATATTCATGGCGTGCGCGTTCATCGGGTGCCCATCCAAATCATGTAAGTGATCACCACCGCCGCGCCCGCCGCCACCCATCCGGCATAGGAGCGCAGATTCCCCGACTGCATGTGACGAACGGAATCGGAAACTTCATTTGCGCCATGCGCGCTGTTATCGAGAGTGGCATCAATCACGTCGCGATCGATGCCGTGCCACAAAATCAAAGTGGATCCCGCAATGAGGGGCTTCACGAACAGGTTGGCGTACAACTCGTCGACATAATACTTGTGGACCACGGCTTGATAGAGGCCGCCCAAACCTGACGCGATCTGCTGCGGCAACTCCGGCCGCCGGTAATAGAAGAGCCATGCCAGATAGAGTCCGAGCGCCGCCGCAAACACCGAAATGCCCGTAAACAGCATCTCCGAGCCGTGCTCGGCCACTTCCGCTGCAGGCGTTACAACCGCAGCGTTGAATACCGGCGAGAGAAATTTCTCAAACCGGGCACTCCCAACCCATCCACCGACCAATGAAAGCACCGCCAGCACCACCAACGGCACCAGCATGACTCTGGGGCTCTCATGGATGCCTCCGTGCCCGTGCTCGTCGTGCCCATGGGCATCATGTCCACCGTGTCCTTCTCCCGCCGGCTCCGTCCCGCGATAGCTACCGAAGAATGTCATAAACCACAGCCGGAACATGTAGAACGAAGTCAGGAATGCGGTGAAGACGCCGATCCCCCAATAGACCAGGCTCACCTGCGCAGCGCGAAACAGAATCTCATCCTTGCTGAAGAATCCGGCGAACGGCGGAAATCCGGCAATCGCAAATGTGGCGGCAGTCATGGTCCAGAACGTCCAGGGAATATGTTCTTTCAATCCGCCCATGCGCCGCATGTCCTGCTCGCCCCCCACCGCGTGTATCACCGAGCCCGCGGCCAGAAACAGCAGCCCTTTGAAAAAGGCATGCGTCATCAGGTGGAAAACTCCCGCCGAATACGCGGCCACGCCGCAAGCCATGAACATGTAGCCCAGCTGCGAGATCGTGGAGTAGGCGAGAACTTTCTTGATATCGGTTTGCGCGATGCCGATGGTCGCGGCAAACAAGGCGGTCAGTGTGCCGACGATCGCTACCACTGTTAAAGCGGACGGCGCCCGGTCGAAGATCACGTGCGATCTGGCGACCATATATACGCCCGCGGTGACCATAGTCGCTGCATGGATCAGCGCCGACACCGGAGTGGGGCCTTCCATCGCGTCCGGTAGCCATACATAAAGAGGAATCTGCGCCGACTTGCCGGCGGCCCCGACCATCAGCAGCAATCCAATCGCAGTCAGCAGCCCAGCCCCTCCGCTTTCCGGGCTCATCGGACTCACGCTCTGGAACACCGTCTCAAAGTTCAGCGAGCCGAAATGCTTGATCAAAAGGAATAGCGCGATGAGAAACCCGAAATCACCGACACGGTTAACGATGAACGCTTTCTTGCCGGCCGACGCTGCAGAATCCTTGGTAAACCAGAATCCAATCAGAAGATAGGAAGCCAGCCCTACACCCTCCCAGCCCACAAACATGAGCAGGTAGTTGCTGGAAAGCACTAGGGTCAGCATGAAAAACATGAACAGGTTCAGGTAGGCGAAGAAGCGGTAGAACCCGCCCTCTTCCCACATATACCCAACGGAATAAATATGAATAAGGAAGCCGACGCCGGTAACCACCAGCAGCATGATGAGGGAGAGCTGGTCCAGATAAAAAGCGAAATCGGCTTGGAAACTGCCGGCCCGAATCCAGGTTGCAAGGAACTCGATGTGCGGTGTCGAAAGGGAAGAGAAGCGGGCAGCCACCGACAGCACCAGGGCAAAAGCCGCACCGCTGAACAGCAGGGCCACGCTCACCACGGCTTGCCGCGAGAATTTCTTGCCGAAGAGTCCGTTGATAGCGGCACCCAGCAGCGGCAGCACCGGAATCAGCCAGAGATGCAGGTTGGATGTCATAGTTTGAGCAGGTCCACCTGGTCGACGTTCAAAGTTTCGCGCGTGCGATAGACCGAGATGATGATGGCCAATCCAACCGCCGCTTCGGCGGCCGCAACAACCATCACAAAGAAGACAAAAATCTGGCCGCTGAGCGCGTGCCACTGCGCCGCGAACGCAACAAACGACAGGTTCACTCCGTTCAGCATCAGTTCAATCGAGATGAAGATACTGATGATGTTCCGCTTGATCAGAAACCCGGTGACGCCGCAGGCAAACAGAATCCCGCTCAGGATCAGGTAATACGAGATCGGCACCATCAGCCCTCCTTCTCCTTTTGCTCGGTGTCGGGATGGCTGGCGAGAACCACCGCGCCCATGATCGCGATCAGCACCAGAATCGAAGTCACTTCAAAAGGCAACAGAAAATCATGAAACAGCAGCCACCCAATCACCTTCGGCGCACCCGGTAAAGCCCCGGCAGGCACCGCCTGGTTGCCCGTCCGCTCGATCAGAACCCATCCAATCAGCACGCTGCCGATGAGCATTCCGGGAACGCCAAACAGCAAGGCTACGCGGCTGCCTTTGGTTCGCTCCTCCACCCCAGCGTTCAAGAGCATGATGACGAAGACAAACAACACCATGACCGCGCCGGCATACACGATCACCTGTACCGCAGCCACGAACTCCGCTCCCAGCAGCAGATACTCCACCGCCAGCGCACCCATCACCACCACCAGGGAAAGCGCGCTGTTGATGGGATGCCTCTGCACCAGCAGGTTCACCGCTCCCGCCACGGAGACCGCGCCAAACACCAGAAATAAGATGAGATGAACCATTTCAGTGAGACTGAGAACAGACAACCGAAAACTAACGACTGGCTTTACAAAGCCCTTCCTACGATCGAATCGCCACTACCAGCCCAGTAATCACCAAATTGGCAATCGCCAAAGGCAAAAGAAATTTCCATCCGAATGCCATGAGCTGGTCATAGCGAAACCGCGGCAACGTGCCCCGCACCCAGATATAAATAAACAGGAAAACAAAAATTCGCAGCACAAACCAGAACACCGGCAACAGCGCTCGAACCAGCGGCGGACCAAACACCGGCCCATGCCAGCCTCCGAGAAACAGCAGCGAGGCCACGGCCGCGACCGTAATCATGTTGGCGTACTCGGCCATGAAGAACATGGCAAATTTCATGGCGCTGTATTCGGTGTGGTAACCCGCTACCAGTTCGGTTTCCGCTTCCGGCAAGTCGAACGGAATGCGGTTGGTCTCCGCATACGCCGCCATCAGGTAAATAAAGAACGCGAAGAACTGTCCGCCATAAAAAATATTCCAGCGCGGAATAAATCCCCAGAAGGTTCCCCCCTGCGCATCCACGATGTCGCGCAGGCTGAAACTTCCCGCCAGCATGAGCACGCCCACCAGCGAAAGTCCCAGTGAAACTTCATAGCTGATCATCTGCGCGCTGGCCCGCAATCCGCCCAGTAGCGAATACTTGCTGTTGGACGACCAGCCTGCCAGGGCCACGCCATAAACGCCCAGGGACGTCACTCCCAGAATGATCAGCAACCCGATGTTGACGTCGGTAATCTCCAAAGGAATCCGCAGTCCGCCCAGGGTGACCCAGTTGCCAATCGGAATCACCGCGATCGACGTCAGGGCAAATACCACGGCGATCATGGGTGCCGCAATGTAGAGAGGTTTGTACACGTGTGGTGGCGTCAGGTCTTCCTTGAACAGAAATTTCACGCCATCGGCCAGCGGCTGCAGCAATCCGAACGGCCCCACCCGCGTAGGTCCCCAGCGGTTCTGCATGTGTCCCACAACTTTGCGTTCCAGCCAGACGGTGTAAGCCACAGCCGTCAGCAGCACAAAGAGAGCGAGCACAGTCTTGATCAAGGAAACGATAATGAAGATGCCGATACTCAATGCCTGGTTCCTGTTCTTGAGTAGCGCCGGCGTCCCGCCGGCTGTCGCGAGGGCGTCCCGCCCTCGCACTCTGCACCGGGAAAGACTCCGTCAATCCGCGGCAACTTCGGTTTCCGCCGGCCGATTCCGATTTTCCATCACCGAATTCAAAGTACGGGAATAGCGTCCCAATGTGCCGGAGCTGAAAAGATTGTCATTCGCGGGGACAATCAGTCCCGGATCCTGAGCGGCGCCCGGCGAACTTCCCACCAGCGTCGTGCGCTGGTCGTTGCCGGCCAGCAGATCCATCCGCGAGACTTCATAGCCCGGCACCAGCCGCTGAATTTCGTCCAGAATCGCCATGGGATCGAACGGGCTCATCTTTGGTTCCAGACCGTGCGCCTCGAGCCACACTGCGTGACGGTCGGCCTCGCCGGATTGGGCGCCGCGCGATTGCCCCATGTCCGCGGTCGCGCCCCGGCCAAACGGAACCAGCTTGTGGACATCCGCGCCCATCGAGTCAGCGATGCGCACCATCATTTCGAAATCCGATTTGCTGCCGCTGACTTCTCCCGCCTTCTTCACCAGTTGCAGATCGCCGCAGGTGTTGGTGAATGTTCCGGACTTCTCGTAGGCGTTGGACGCAGGCAGGACCACATCAGCCAGCGCCGCGGTTTCCGTCAGGAACATGTCCTGCACTACGACGAAGCTCTGCGAAAAAGCAAACGGATCAATCTGAAATCGTCCAACCGGATTCGCGCCCACCACGTAGAAGGCCTTCAATTTTCCCGAGCGCGCGTGCTCCACCATCTCCGGTAGAGTCAGACCACGCGTCTGCGGAACCTCGCCCCATTCCTCGCGGAATTTCGTCGAATCAGCGACGGGATGATAGCCAGGAAGCAGGTCCGGATAGAGACCCATGTCAGCCGCGCCACGCGAGTTGGCATAGTCGCCCAGGCAGATGAACTTCGCTCCAGCAACACCGGAGCCAAATTTCATCAGCGAAGCGATGTCGTTACCCCGGATCTCAGATCCAAAAATGATAACTAAATTCTGTTCCCCGCGAAGCTGGTCGCGAAAGTGGTTCAATGTGGCGCGGGCGCCCTCGCCCGCGTCGCCTGGGGTCATCAGAGAGTCTGCAACCGAATCATCCCCACCCAAAAACGCAGCGAATCGTCCCTCAGCCCCGTCAGTAATCTGCAGAAACCCCGCCGCCTGCCGCCTCAGCTTGATCTCCCGCGAATTCACCACGTACAGCTTCGCCCGATGCAGCCGGACACTATTTCGAATCTGCCAGGCCAGCAGCGGATGCTGCTCGGTCGGATCATTGCCGATTAGCAGGGCCGCCGGGGCGTTGAACACGTCTCGCATGCTGGCGGTCGATTCAGGCTTTCCGCCAAGCGCTGCGGCGAAAGCCGGGAAGTCGGCAGTGCGATGATGGTCAATATTGTTGGTTTGCAGAACCACCCGGGCGAATTTCTGCAGCAGATAGTTTTCTTCGTTGGTGTTGCGGTTCGAGCCAAATACTCCGATCGCCTGCCCGCCGTGCTCGTCGCGGGCTGCCTTGAAGCGCTTGCCGATCAACTCGAACGCTTCCTCCCACGTGGAGGGAACCAGTTGCCCCTCTTTCCGGATCAGCGGCTGCGTAATCCGGTCTTCATGATGCGCGATGTCGAACGCATACCGGCCCTTGATGCAGAGAAAATCCCCGTTGATGCCGCTCTTGTCGCGATTATCTCCGCGCACAATTTCCATACCCGTTTCGGAGCGGCGCACGCCCAGCGTGGTCTTGCATCCGTCCGCGCAGTGGGTGCAGGTGGTACCGACATGCGTCATCTCCCAGGGACGGGTCTTATAACGGTATGCTCCCGATGTCAGCGCGCCCACCGGACAGATGTCGATGCACATGCCGCATTCTTCGCACTCCAGGTGGTCTTCTTTATTGGGTGCAATGATGGACCCCACGCCGCGGTTCTGCACCCCCAGCGCCCACACGTCCATGCCCTCGCCGCAGACGCGCACGCAGCGGTAGCAAAGAATGCAGCGTGGCCGGTCGAAGTACACCACCGGAGACCACTGCTGCTCTTCCTTGTGGTTCTTGGGCTCCATGTACTTCGATTCGGCGGCCCCGTAGGAAAATGTCATGTCCTGCAACTCGCACTCGCCACCCGCGTCGCAAACCGGACAGTCCAGCGGGTGATTGCCCAGCAGCAGTTCCACCATGCCCTTGCGCGCCTGGTGTATCTCGTCACTGTCGGTGGTTACGATCATGCCTTCGCCGATTACAGTCGTGCAGGCAGTCTGCAGTTTGGGCATCTTCTCGACTTTCACCAGGCACATGCGGCAAGCGCCCTGCAGCGAAAGATTGGGGTAGTAGCAGAACGAAGGCACCTCGATGCCCACACTCTTGCAGGCCTCAATCAGCAAAGTCCCGGCCGGAGCCGTGACCTTCTTGCCATCGACAGTGAGATTCACATCAGCCATACGGTTTTCGTAGCGCCGGCGTCCCGCCGGCTGTCCGGAGGGCGTCCCGCCCTCCGCGTGTGTCTATCTTAGGTCCCGGTTGCGCCGCAAAAACTGCGGGCTCCACCCGCCCATCGGGCCGGCAAAGCCTGCCCTGAGCGTAGTCGAAGGGATGCCGGCGCTACACCAAGGCGGCCTCCGCCGCCTTCTCAAAGGGACACGGCTTCCCATCCAGATGATCTTCAAACTCCTGCCGGAACTTCTTGATGAACGCCATGGTCGGCATCGCCGCCGCGTCACCCAGCGGACAAAACGTCCGCCCCAGCATGTTTTCCGAGAGGTAGTACATGTTGTCGATGTCTTTCTTTACTCCTCCACCGGAGTGAAAGCGGATCAGTGTCTTTTTCAGCCAGTCCGTGCCCTCACGGCAGGGGATGCACCAGCCGCAGCTTTCGTGCTGATAAAACTTCATCGTCCGCAAGGCAAACTTCACCATGCACGTGGTTTCGTCGAGAACCACGACACCCCCCGACCCCAGCATGGAGCCGGTCTTGGCTACGCTGTCAAAGTCCATGCCGATATCGATTTCGTCCGACTTCAACACCGGCGTGCTCGATCCGCCGGGAACCACCGCCTTGAGCGCGCGCCCATTGGGGATTCCGCCACCTACTTCAAAAATCATTTTCCGCAGGTTGTATCCCATGGGCAGCTCATAAACCCCGGGCCGCTTCAGATGCCCGCTGAGACAGAACAACCGCGTCCCGCCATTTTTCGGCGGGCCCAGACCGGCATACCACTCCGCACCCCCAAGAATAATGTGGGGAACGCTGGCCAGGGTTTCAGCATTGTTAATTACCGTAGGTCCGCCCCAGAGCCCGACCACGGCAGGGAAGGGAGGCCGGATTCGCGGAATGCCGCGCTTGCCTTCGAGCGACTCCATCAGCGCCGATTCTTCCCCAACTTCGTAGGCGCCCGCGCCCCCGTGCCAGTAGATGTCAAAGTCGTAGCCGCTGCCAAAAATGTTCTTGCCCAGAAATCCGCGAGCGTAGGCGTCGGCAATCGCCTTCTGCATAATCTCCAGAAGGTAGCGGTACTCGCCGCGCACATAGATGTATCCGGTGTGCGAGCCTACGGCCAGGCCCGCGATCATCACCCCTTCAATCACGGCATGAGGATCGTGCTCGAAAATCAGCCGGTCCTTGCAGGTGCCGGGCTCGCTTTCGTCGCCGTTGCACAGAACGTATTTCGGTTTGGGGGCCTGCTTGGGCACGAATGACCACTTCAACCCGGTGCTGAACCCCGCCCCTCCACGCCCGCGCAAGCCGGAGTTCTTGACCTCATTGACGATCGCATCCGGCCCCATCCCCAAGGCCTTCTGCACCGCCTTGTAACCATCCAGCTCGAGGTAGCGATCAATATTGGTCGCACCCAGGCCGAATCGCTTGGAGACGACTCTCACTTCATCGGGATGGGAAACCAGGTCAGCCATGATGAATTTGGTAATTGGGCAATTTAGTAATTGAGTAATTCGAAATCACCGTCCCGACTCCTTCTCGGTTTTTCCAATTACACAATTACTCAATTTCCCGATTACTCAATCTTCTGCTTCCTTTCTACCTCTTCGAGTACGACTCCAGCACCCTGTCCATCTTCTCCACCGTCAGGTTCTCATGAAAGTCGTAGTTCACCTGTGCCGCGGGCGCCCAGCTGCAGGCCCCGATGCACTCCACCTCTTCCAGCGTGAACACTCCGTCGGGCGTAGTCCCCTTGTGCCCGATGCCCAGCTTTTTCTCGCAGTGCTCGAGCAGTTCCTCGCCGCCCCGCAGCATGCAGGCAATGTTGGTGCAAATCTGTACGTTGTACTTGCCCCGCGGCTTGGTGGTCAGCATGGAGTAGTAGCTGATCACGTTGCGAACGTCGAGTTCGGTCAATTCGAGCCGGCCCGCCAGTTCAGCAATGACTTCGTCCGACAGATAGCCCGCCTCGTCCTGCGCGTAAAGCAACGTCGGCACCAGCACGGACCGTTTCGTCGGATAGTGCGTCAGCATCTCCGAGAAGCGTTGTTCGAATTGGTCTGAGAACTTCATCGTGACATTGAGTAATTGAGCAATCGGGTAATTGTGTAATTTTAAAACTACGCTGCGCTTCGGGCTGTCTGTTGTGAGGCCGTGAAGATCGCCGTCAACTCTCGCGCCTCCTCCAGCAACTCCTTGGTCTTTTCCCCAGAAACAACTCCCGACTCTGCCAGCAGTTCCAGCCACAGCACGGCTTCGTCAGCCTCTTCTACAACCAGTCCGATCCTGGCCACGAATTCGGCTTTTGACCTGGACCGACAGACGGCCCGGTAATTCGCTGCCACCGACGTTCCGCACCGTAGCAGTTGCTTACCCAAGACCTGTGCATCGGGCTTGAACGGCAGCGAGCGGAAGAGTCGAATCACGCGTAAAGCAAACGCCTTGGTCCGATCCCTAAGTTGCTCCGGCTGCGTTTTCGCCATATGTTTCAAATTACCCAATTACTAAATTGCCAAATTACTCAATCGCTATCGGTCGATCTCTCCGAGCACAATGTCAATGCTGCCAATGGCCGCCACCACATCCGCCAGCAGCCGACCCTCGCACATGCTGGGCAGCGCCTGCAAATTCGCCAGACACGCCGCGCGCATGTGTACCCGATAAGGTTTCGCCGTCCCGTCGCTGACCACGTAATACCCCATTTCCCCGCGCGGCGACTCCACCGCCTGATAAACCTCACCCGCAGGCACGGCAAAGCCTTCCGTAATAATCTTAAAGTGATAGATGAGCGCTTCCATCTGCGTCTTCATCATCTCCCGGTCAGGCAGGATAACCTTCGGAGACACTGCTTTGATCGGGCCTTCCGGCATTCCATCCACCGCTTGTTGCACCATCGCAATGGATTCCCGCATCTCCGCCACCCGGCATGCGTAACGCGCGAACACGTCGCCGTCCTGCGATACCGGAACCTTGAACTTGAATTTTTCGTAGCTGGAGTACGGCATATCGCGTCGCAGATCGAAGTCTACGCCGCTGCCCCGTAACGTCGGCCCGCTGCATCCCAGAGCGACCGCATCTTCCGCCGTAATCCGCCCGACGCCCTTGGTGCGCATGCCCCAGATGGGGTTTCCGGTGAGCAGATTTTCGTACTCGTCCACCTTGGAAGGAAAACGCTGGGCGAAATCCCGCACCCGCTCGAAAAATCCCAGGGGCGGTTCCAGCGCCAGTCCGCCGATGCGGAAGTAAGAAGTCATCATGCGCTGTCCGCTCACCATCTCGAACAGTCGCAGGATGTCCTCGCGCTCGCGGAAGCAATACAGAAATACTGTCATGGCGCCGATGTCGAGCGCATGCGTGCCCAGCCAGACCAGATGCGAATTGATGCGGGTCAATTCGTTCAGCATCACCCGCATCCATTGCGCTTTGGGCGGGATCTCCAGGCCCAGCAGTTTTTCTACCGCCAGCACGTAACAAAGATTATTGGTCAGCGGGCAAAGGTAGTCGATGCGATCGGTCAGCGGCACCACCTGCTGGTAAAACTTGGCCTCGCAGGTTTTCTCGATCCCGGTGTGCAGGTACCCGATGTCGGGCATGATGCGCACAATATTTTCGCCGTCGATTTCGAGGATCAGTCGCAACACTCCGTGCGTGGACGGATGATGCGGGCCCATGTTCAGGATCATGGTCCGATCCTGACCGGGTTCGAGCACTGGCATGGGGGAGAGATGTGCCATGGCGAATTCTAGCGGTAGCCCTCCACCGGATAATCCTTGCGCAGGGGGTGGCCTTCCCAATCCTCCGGCATCAGCAACCGCCGTAAATAAGGATGCCCGGCGAAGCGCACTCCGAAAAGATCGAACACTTCCCGCTCGAAATAATTGGCTGCCGGCCAAACCTGCGTGACCGAGTCCAGCGCGGGACTGCCGCCGTCAAGCCGCACCTTCAGCCGGACCCGTTCTTTTTTCGGGATGGACAGCAAATGGTAAATCACTTCAAATCGCGGTTCGGAAGGGAACCAGTCGACGCAGGTCACGTCGGCCAGGTAATTAAACGGACAATCCGCATCGTCGCGCAGTACGAAACAAGCTTCGCGGATTAGCGACCGCTCTACGTAAATACTGATCTCGTTGCGATCGAACTTCGCTCCCTCAACCGAAGCCGGGTTCCAGGCCATCAATTTCGCGATGGCGGGATGGTTCTTCAGTTGCTCCAGATCGGTGATGGCTGCTTCGAGCGGCATTAAACCTCGCCTCGCCGGGCCGAAGGCTTGCCCCAGTCGAGCGCCCCTTTTTTCCAGACATAAAAGAAGCCCACCAGCATGATCCCGATGTACACCAGCATTTCCCAGAAGCCAAACATCTTGAGATCGCGCAGGATCACCGCCCAGGGGTAAAGAAATACCGCCTCAATGTCGAAGAGAATGAAGAGCATGGCCACCAGGTAGAATTTAACCGAGAAGCGTTCTCTGGCATCCCCGACCGGAGTCATGCCACACTCGTAAGGCGACATTTTGGCCCGGGTAGGGCGCCGATACCCGATCAGGTACGAAAGCAGCACGATCACCCCCGCCAGGGCGACTGCGACCAGGAAGTGAATCAGTAATGGCAGGTAGCGTGCGAAGTAATTGTCGGGCATGGGAGAGCTATATATAATTCGCGCCAAGAGCTACGTAAACAGTCTAGATTAGATTTCATAGTTGGGAGTGTCAAGCGGCGGGCCCGACACCGGTCAGAGTTGGTTCGAACTCTTTAACTGATTGGCGCAATCTCTTTTTTGATAGCCAAGTTTGACGGCAAAAAAGGCAATGATTTTCGGCTTCAATACCGACATCAAACAGGGCGACACCGTCTACCACGTGCAGAGCGAGGCCCGCGAAAGCGAGCTGCTGCTGCAGACCCAGGTGTTCGTCCGTGGCCGCTGTATCGGGAAACGCGCGAGCCCCTACGGGGACAAGCTGGCCGGAGGCTTCACCGACCAGCAAAAAGAACACGGCCTGCGCGATCAACACCGCCTGGTACTCGATGCCATCCGCGACGGCCATCTGGATGACGTCCTGGACAAGCGGGAAACCCCCGAGACCCTGGCCGCTGTCAAGGAATTGGACCTGCACTGGCTCAATGCCAACTCAGTCCACTCCGATCGCAATCTGACCATGCTGCTGCGGGTTACCGAAAGCGGTTCCGCCGTCGCCGGAGCCCGCCTTACCGTGCGCTTTGCCCGTCCCGATGCCGCGCCTCTTTACGCCCAGGTGCTCACCGACGAGGCCGGCGACGCCGAGATGAAAATCGATGTCGATGAGTCCTCGCTGTCCGATTCCTCAGTCCTGGTCCAAGCCAGCTATTCCGGCCGCACCGCCACCCGCAAATTCCAGCTAAGAAAAATAGAAGCCTAACCAGAAGCCACGCCCGCTTGCCCCCACCTTCATTCCTTGCGAGAATCGATCAATAATGAAGCTCACAATCAACGGCCAGCAGCAAGACTCCGCCCCCTCTACCCTGGCCCAGCTGATCGAACATTTAGGCATGAAGCAGGACCGCGTCGCCATAGAGCTGAACCGCACCATCGTCCCGCGAAACCAATGGGCCGAAACCGACCTGGCCGAGGGCGACCACCTGGAAATCGTCCACTTCGTAGGGGGTGGGTTCTCGTAGCGCCGGCGTCCCGCCCTCAGTGTGCCGCCGGCGAACTCGAAGGGCCACCGTCGCAAAAAGCCTCCCCCGGAACTCCTCTAGTCACCTCACTCCCCAAATCTGCCATTGACACCTGCCCATCCACGCCTAAAATGTCTCAAACATTTTTTATTTCAAATGTTTGAAACATTTCCGTCTCCAGGATGCACACACGCTTCTCATCTCGCGAAGTAGTGGCGCTGACCGGCATCAGTCTGCGCCAGCTGCAGTGGTGGGATGAGCGCCGCATCGTGGTTCCCGCCCGCGAAGGGCATCGCCGTCTGTACTCCACCGAAGACCTCGCCGAGGTCGCGGTGATCTGCGAGCTGCGCCGCCGTGGCTTCTCCTTGCAGCGGGTACGCAAGGTGATGCGCTTTCTGCAGCGCGAGTTCGGCAAACGGCTGGCGGAAACCGTAAGCGGATCGTCGGACTACCATCTCCTCACCGACGGTCACACTCTCTACCTGGAAACCTCGGCGCGGCAGATCGTGGATATTCTCAAGAATTCCCGCCAGCCCATGCTGGCGATTTGTCTTAGCGACACCGTACGCCAGGTGCGCGCCGTAATTCGCAACGCTGAAAAAAAAGTGAGCGCCAGTGAACCGGCAACGTCGCGATTGCCGCGCCGTGGCAGAAAAGCATCATAAGCAGGAAAGTTTGGCTCCAAAAAGTTTGGCCCCTGGGGAGGAGAGATGGTTGGAGAACTGAACGTCCTGAATGAGTGGATTCCCGAGCAGATGCACCCGGGCACCATCTTCGTGCTCGAGAACGCCGGCCACGTGGGAGAGAAGGAAGACCCGTATTGGGCCGTGCTCTCCTGTCCCGACTGCGGCACTCTCGGCCTGATCACGCGTAAACAGCTCGCCGGCCTGCTGCCCGTGATCTGCGGCTCCGATCAATGTTCGGTGCAGTTCTTCATCAATGACAGCGAAGTCGTGATCCGCAAGCCCAGTTAAGTCGGATCGCGAGTGCACGCGTATTCGGTCGGCAAGATTCGCAAGGCCTGAATTTGGGAAGGGCACAAAATTCGGGAGGGCACGGCTTCAGCCGTGCCGAGAACCTCCAAAAGTTATTCCGGCTTTAGCCGCTGCGGTTCGCTGTTTCCCTCACGCCTGGCCCAGCGTCATCTGGAACAACTGGTTGACGGTTCTCCAATTCCGCGTCGTCGTGCCCACCTTGAGCATCTTCTCCAACACGTTATTGCCGAACTTGGTCGCGTGGTAGCCATTTGGACAGTAGAGATACACCGCCTCACCCGCGCAGCAAAATCGATCCTCTTCCGCGTCAATCCCGTCCAGCATTTTCAGCGCGCTCTTCTCTGGGATAGACGACAAAAAAGTAACGTGCAGTTTGGAAACATCGATGTCTTTTTCCTTCACCAGCGGATTATTCCTGATAACGTCCCCAACTCCGGCCGCTGTCTTCACCAGCACCGGCACAGGAAAGCCAAACTGGTGAACTATCTTTTCTTCAATCTTTTTCGCCAGACTCACAGGATCTCGCGCCGGCGCGTTGAACACCACGTTTCCGCTCTGAATGTAAGTCCTTACTTCCGCAAATCCCATCTTCTCGAACATCTTCCGAAGCTGGTCCATCTTGACGATCTTGTGCCCGCCCAGATTGATCCCGCGAAGCAACGCCACGTAGGTCGATTCGCCGCCAGCCGGGGAAGTGTTATTCATTGCGGGAAGGAACTCTCAGGCAAGTTTTTCTCTGCGATCTTTGCGTTAATCTCAGCGACCTTTGCGGTTAAAGGCTTTTGAAGTTCTTGACCGAAAAGCGCGCCCAGGAACTACCGGCTCTTGCTTCCCGCCCGCTCCAGCGCCACCGGAATCTGCTCCACAATCTCGATCCCGAATCCCTCCAGCCCCGCAACTTTCCGGGGATGGTTGGTCAGCAGCCGGATCCGCCGCAGATTCAGGTCGGAAAGAATTTGCGCTCCGATGCCGACCTCACGCTGCGTCTTACGCTCACTGTCCGGTAACGACGGCAGACGTTTGTCTCGATGAAACGTAAGTGCGGTTCGATCCGCCAGCTTCTCTACCGAAAAGCCCTTCGAAGTCTGGTGCAAATAAATGAGGGCGCCGCGCCCTTCCTGCGCAATCCTCTGCATCGACCCTTCGATGGTGGCATGACAGTCGCAGCCCGTAGATCCAAACACGTCACCCATCAGGCAATGCGAGTGCATGCGCACCAGCACCGGCTCGTCGCCATTCTCAATATCGCCGTGCACCAGCGCCATGTGCGACTCGCCGCCGTCCACTTCGCTTTCGTAAGCGATCAAGCGAAATTCCCCGTGGTGCGTATCAATCAGTGCTTCGCCCACGCGATGCACGTGTCGCTCATGCTGCATGCGATAGCGAATCAGCTCCGCCACGGTCAGCAGCTTCATGTTGTGAGTGGCGCAAAATTCGATGAGATCGGAAACGCGAGCCATGGTCCCATCGTCGCGCATGATCTCGCAGATCACGCCTGCCGGTACCAGTCCCGCCAGCCGCGCCAGATCCACCGAAGCTTCCGTTTGTCCGGCGCGAACCAGCACTCCGCCTTTACGCGCCCGCAGCGGAAACACGTGCCCCGGGCGGGCCAAATCCGCCGGCCGCGTGGCCGGATCGATCGCAATTTTGATGGTGCGAGCGCGATCGTAAGCGGAGATTCCCGTGGTCACGCCTTCGCGGGCGTCGATCGCCTCGCAAAACGCCGTACCGTAATTCGAAGTGTTCTCCACCGACATCGGACCGAGCCGCAAATGGTCCAGGCGCTCCTCGGTCATGGCCAGGCAGACCAGGCCGCGTCCGAACTTGGCCATGAAATTGATGGCTTCCGGCGTAACCTTCTCCGCCGCCAGCGTCAGGTCGCCCTCGTTTTCACGGTCCTCGTCGTCCACCACCACAACCATCCGCCCAGCGCGGATTTCCTCAATCGCAGTAGGCACGTCGGTAAATGTCGAAGGCGAAGTCATAATCCCCAAATTGTAGCAAAAAGGGTGCAGAGAACCTGTCTATCCCAACCCTGACGCAAGTCGCCTGCGTCGAGCATAAGCTCGAACGCACAGGACCAAACCGCCGCAGCAGCCAATAAAATAGGACGCAAGATGAGCCCATGCATCAGCCATGAATCGAGCATGCTTCCATCTGGGGACAGCCTCTGAAAGCGGCCCCTGCAAGGAGATCAGGCCCGCCTTCGTCAAAAGAAATCCTGCGACACCGGCCAGCAACGCACCGCAGGCCATGGACAACAGAAGGAGTCTAATCGGATGGGATACGTCTCGAGCGCTGAGAGAAGGCAGGGAGCCCACTCTAGCTGAAGCCGCCAGCAAGACCCCTAACCCGCACCCGACCCACCACGTCGCAAGTATCCCCCATTCCAAACCAAGGAGAGTTGCTGACGTAACCGGCAGTATCATCGGGTGGGCAACCGAGAAATACTCCACGCAAACTCTGGCTGTAATTTGATCGTGAACAATTCCGTAAACCACCGCCGCAACGATGCAGAGCATCCAAATTTTAAGGAACTCCATGACTCAAACACTGCCGGTCGCGGCAGAAAACGGTTCTTGGTCTCAAACCTACTTCCGTCCTTAGCGCACCACGACTTCTTCCGCCCCGCGAAACAGCGCCCGTAGCGACCGCAATACCCAGCGCGCCAGCAACACTATGATCACGAGAAGCACAGCCACGATGGCCGCAGCCGAATAAGGATGGCGGGTAGCAAACCAGGTCAGAAAGATGGCGAAACCGTCCTCTCCCAGGCTCAAAGCCGCGTTGGAAAATGGTTCTGGAGAAGCAGTGACCGCGGCCCGGGCAGCCGTCTTTCCCCCATGGGCCGCAAACGCGATCAAGCCGCCCGCCGCTGTCGCCAGCAGTTGCTGCGTGGGCGAGAGTGCTGCCGTTGCCTTGTATGCCAGAAGCGCCGCCACCGGAACCCGAATGAAGGTATGCAGCGTGTTCCAGACCAGGTCGAAAGCGGGAATCTTGTCCGCGAAAAACTCGACCGCGAACAGCGCCAAACTGATCCCGATCACCCACCAGCTGCTCAATATGTCCAGGGACGGCGGCAGCGAGAACACTTCCGCGCGCGCCAGCAGCCCTAGGGTAGCCACCGTAGCGTAAACATTCAGCCCGGCAGCGAAACTGGTTGCCACCACCGCCGCGACGATCTGGTCTCCGGAAAACTTCATCCCGGGTAGGATAATCCGCAAGTCCGTAAGGTGAAGGCAAATCTTTTGCGGGCCAAATGAAGCTCGCCAGAATGAAGCCAGCCACAATGAAAAAGGCCGCCAATGTGGCGGCCTTTAAAGCGCTTACCCAGCAAACCCACCCAGCTTACAGCGTGGACTCGATTTCGAATCCCCAGGCTTCGAGCAGGGGCTCAGGAATGTATTTGGAGTTCTTATTGCGTCGCGCCCACTCCCGTAGCCGGGTGGAGCGCAGGTACTGATCAGGAGAAAGCTTATATTCCCGAACCACTTGCTCGAACTCGGTGATGGTCGGGGTAATTGGTCCGATTGGCTCGGGCTTGCCCCAGTTGGGATTTCCGCGTCGCTTGCCCATGAAAATTGCCTCGTGCTCAGGAATTAAGACTGCAAAAGCTACCTATGAAAACTTAGATTCGCACTACCCCAGGGAAGATTCACGCCAAATTGCTCAGCCTGCAACAAAAAGGTGTACTCTGATGGTCCCCGCAATCGCCGGAAGATAGTGATTCTAGGACATTTGGCACGGTAAGTCAACCGCAATAATCGCTCCTGGCGTCTCGGATTTCAAGCTATATTATAGAAACTTAATGACTTGCCACACTATTGAGGGGCGCGCCAGCCGAATCTGAACCGTAATGGAGTCGTTGACAATCGACCGCCCGGGCACTCCCAGAAGTTCGAGCCCGCGTCACGAAGTGAACCGCTCTCATGCGGAGGTCCATTTCGCTTCCCTCGGGTTACCGGCGTAATGCTTCCTGGATGACCGGTCATTGACGGGCGCAAACTACCTACCTAAAGTGCGATAAGGAGGCCAAAACCGTGAGGGATATCTACGAGGTGTTGCGTAAGAAACAGGCAGAACAGGCGCAACTAGGCAAGCAGATTGAGGCTCTACAGACTGCGGCGGAACAGCTCCGCGGTGTGGCTCACCTGCTTGATGACGAACACGAAGAAGCCGAAGGAGCCGCTGCCCGAGGTTGACAGAGATACTTAGATTTCTCAGAGTTGGAAGCGTCCTATGAGCCTACAAGCGCTCGTTTTCTGTGCAGACGAGAAGGTCGTGCGGGTGCTCCGGAGGGTGCTGAGTGAGCTGGAAATCGGCATGGAGCAATGCACCGATGCCGAATCTGCCATTCAGAAACTGACCCGCCGGAGGTTTGAGGCAGTCATTGTGGACTGTGCAGACCAGCGCACCGCCTCGCGCGTGCTGCGCAGCGCACGAACCGCTCCCTGCAACAAGCGCGCCGTGGCTGTGGCCATCGTCAGTGGCCAGACCGGTCTGGGAGGCGCTTTCGATCTGGGCGCCCATTTCGTTCTTTACCAGCCGCTCTCTCCGGAGCGCGCCAAGACCAGTTTTCGCGCCGTGCGTGCCTTGATGAAACGGGAACGCCGCCGCAATGCCCGCATCCCGATCGAAACTCCGGTCACCATTCAGGTCAACGACGGAGCCGGACAATTACGCGCCGTAACCACCGACCTGGGAGAAGGGGGGATGGCCATCCAGCTGGCCCATCGTCCAAAAAACCTGGGCCCGGTCACTATTCAGTTTTCTTTGCCCGGAACCTCCGACAAGATTGAATGCGTCGCTCAAGTGGCTTGGGAAAACCCCGGCCGCCAGCTGGGTCTGCGCTTCGTTGACCTGGCCCCTGAAATGAGCGAACGTCTGAAAGTATGGCTGGAGAGTCGTGGCCCGGAGTTTGAAGAAGACGATCCACCGGCCCCCGTCAAGCTCACCGACCTCAGCCTGGGGGGCTGCTATCTGGAAACGGGTTCGCCCTTCCCGGTCCACACCCGCATCATTCTCTCCATGCAGGTTGCCGGAGTGCAGCTCCGGACCGGAGGCGTGGTGCTGGTGATGCATCCCGACCTCGGCATGGGCGTCGAGTTCGCCCAAACTACCGAACAGCAACGTGAGCACCTGGAGAAATTCATTCAGGTACTCACCAACAGCAAGGGTGTTTTACCCGAGCTGATGGTCGAGCCTGAAGGCCTGGACAATACTGAATCGCCGTCCGAACCCGAAACCCATAAAGCGCAGAGGGGGCCGGAAGATCCTCTGCTCGAACTCTTCCGAAGACGGGCCGAGTTTACCCACGAAACCTTCCATGCAGAACTCCGCAAACAGCGGGGCCCCAGCCAAAAAGCCGCAGCCCAAAAGGCTTCCCTCTAACTCCACCATTCCGTGGACGTTGCTTGCAACGTCTCCCGCCGTACCGTCACGCGCGGCAGGGTCCAAAATGAAGCCATTCCGTAGAGACGTTGCTTGCAACGTCTCCCGCCGTACCGTCACGCGCGGCAGAGGTCCAAAATGAAACTAACCCTGCAAAAACGTTGCTTGCAAAGATCTCCCGACCGTTCGCATGCCGCATAATTGCTGCAAACATCCCAGCCATCCAGAATGACCCTCTACCAGGGAAAATACCGCGTCGAGACTACGCGTCTGTCTGGCTGGGACTACCGCACGCCGGCTTGGTATTTCGTGACCATTTGCGTGCGAAACCACGCGTGCTTGCTTGGCGCCGTCGCTGATGGACGGATGCAGCTTTCACCCGCGGGCGAAATAGCCGACGCGGAGTTGCGGACACTGGCGACGCACTATTCCTACGTTACGATCGACAGCTTCATCGTCATGCCCAACCACGTGCATTTCATCCTGGTGTCAGGTGGCCACCATCGGTATTCTCCCAACCTGGAAATCCGTCTTGAACCAGCGGTCGTCCGCGGTCCAGGCCTGGTGCCGCCCCTGGCAGGATCCCTTTCGGCCATCGCGCGTTCCTACAAGGCCGGGGTTACACGCCGATGCCATGAGGCCGTCTCGCGGAATTTTGCCTGGCAACCCGGATTCTACGAACATATTCTTAGAGGGAATAGTTCTGTCGACGCGGTCCGCGACTACATCGCGGCCAATCCAGCCAACTGGCTGAAGGATCTGGAAAATCCCGGGAATCGTCGGTAGATCCATCGTCTTCTCTTGCGGGCCAGGGGAGACGTAGCGGAGCTACGTCTCTACGGAATGGATGGGATCAACAACTCCCTGGACGCGCATCACCTCGAGCCTCGTTGTAAAATGACAGGTTGTCTTTTGCTCCGAATTTCTCCTATATGCCCCAGGAAGAACAAACGTCCGTCACTCGTGAAGGTCGCAGCCGCGACGGCCAGGACGATGTCCGCTACGATGCGCACCGCATCGAGACTAAATGGTTCGAACGCTGGCAGAACGACCCCTCGCTTTACGCCGCCGAACCTCACTCCCTGAAGCAGAAATATTACGTGCTCGAAATGCTGCCGTATCCTTCCGGCGCGCTGCACATGGGACACGTGCGCAACTACGCCATCGGCGATGCCCTCGCCCGCTACATGTGGATGAAAGGCTACAACGTGCTTCACCCCATGGGCTGGGATTCGTTCGGCCTTCCGGCGGAGAATGCGGCCATCCAGAACAACACTCCGCCCAAAGAGTGGACGCTGGCGAATATCGCGGCGATGAAGAAGCAATTTAACCGTCTGGGCTTCGGCTTCGACTGGGCCCGCGAAGTCACGACGTGCCTTCCCGAATACTACCGCTGGAATCAGTGGTTTTTTCTGAAGATGTTTGAGCGGGGTCTGGCGTATCGCAAAAAGAGCTTGGTCAACTGGTGTCCGAAATGCTGCACCGTCCTGGCCAACGAGCAGGTGGTGGACGGCCGCTGCTGGCGCCACGAAGATACTTTGGTCGAGCAGCGTGAACTCGAGCAGTGGTTCTTGCGCATTACCAACTATTCAGACGAGTTGCTGCGCGACCTGGATCGTCTCCCCGCCTGGCCGGAAAAAGTTCGCACTATGCAGCGCAACTGGATCGGGCGCAGCGAAGGCACGCTGGTGGATTTCAAGCTCGATGGAACCGCTGACCCGACCGCTTCCACCATTACCGTCTTTACTACACGAGTGGACACGATTTTCGGCGCAACCTCGGTACAGCTCGCGCCCCAGCATCCCCTGGTCGCGCGTTTGACCAGGCATAACGATCTGCTGCGCACCGAGGTTGATCGGTTGATCGCCGAGCAAAAGAAGGCGCGGGAAGTCGGGGATATCGGCGAGATTGAGAAGCACGGCGTAAACACCGGCCGTTATGCCGTGAATCCCTACAACGGCGAGAAGGTCCCAATCTGGGTGGCGAATTACATTCTGATGGACTACGGAACCGGCGCCATCATGAGCGTGCCCGCCCACGACGAGCGCGACTACGAGTTCGCGAAAAAGTACAAGCTGGAGATTCGCCTGGTGATTCTGCCTCTGGCTCAGGATCCCGAGGAAACGGCCGTCGAGCCGGTGCTGCCCTTCACCACCATGCAGGGCATGCTGGTGAATTCCGGACCCTTTAGCGGAATGGACTGCGCCGCCGCCATCAAAGCCATGGCTGAGCACGCTGAAAAGAACGGCTTCGGCAAAGCCACCGTCACCTATCGCCTGAAGGACTGGGGCATCTCGCGCCAGCGCTACTGGGGCACGCCCATCCCCATGCTGTATTGCGAAAAGGACGGCATCGTAGCCGTACCGGAAAAAGACCTGCCCGTGATTTTGCCGGAAAATGTCGACATCACGTTAACCGGTGGCTCGCCGCTCGGCCGCGTGCCCGAATTCGTCAACTCCACCTGCCCCAAATGCGGAGGCTCGGCCCGCCGCGAAACCGACACCATGGACACGTTTGTGGATTCGTCCTGGTACTTCTACCGCTATACAGATGCACACAATGATCAGGCGCCATTCGATCATGAAAAGGCCGGCTACTGGTTCGGGGACCGCGGCATCGATCAATATATCGGTGGGATCGAGCATGCCATCCTGCACCTGATCTACTCGCGCTTCTGGACCAAGTTCATGCGCGATATGGGAATGATCAAGAACGACGAACCCGTCGAGCGTCTCTTCAGCCAGGGCATGATCATCAAGGGCGGAGCCAAGATGTCCAAGAGTCTGGGCAACGTCGTCTCTCCCGATGACATGGTTGCACGCTACGGTGCCGACAGCGCCCGCATGTACACGCTGTTCGCCACCTCTCCCGATCGGGAACTCGACTGGTTGGATGAAGGCGTCGAAGGCATCGAGCGCTTCCTGGGACGCGTCTACAGGTTTGTAGCCCGCAATGCCGCGCACGCTGCCGATAACGCGGCGGATACGCAACCGGCATTGCCTTTGCCGCCCGCGGCTCGAAAGATCCAGCGTAAGCTGCACCAGACTATCAAGCGTGTCAGCGATGATTTCCAGGGCCGCTGGCACTTCAACACCAGCATCGCAGCCGTCATGGAGCTGGTAAACGAACTCTACGCAGTGGAAGGCCGCGTGGTAGAAGGCCGTGTGGCGCGGGCGCCCTCGCCCGGTCCGATTCCTGCGCCGCTGCTGTTCGAGGTCCAAAAGACCCTCGCCCTGCTGCTCGCTCCCTTCGCTCCCTACCTGGCTCACGAACTCTGGGAGATGCTGGGTGAAAAGGGAAGTCTGCTGCGTGCTCCCTGGCCTAAGTACGATCCTGCGCTCGCTAAAGAAGAAGAAGTCGAAATCCCGGTGCAGATCAACGGCAAGCTGCGCGCGCGCGTAGTCGTGTCCGCCGACGCGCCGGAAAATGTCGTCCGCGAGAGTGCTTTGGCCGAAGCCAGGATAAAGGCGACGCTCGACGGCAAGCAGATTGTTAAGGTGATCGTGGTCCCCAACAAACTGGTGAACATCGTTGTCCGTTAATCAGGCATGAAGCGGCATTCCCCCACGCTGGAAGGTTTCCAGACCATGTTCCGCCTGCCGTCGCTGGGTCTGGCGGAAATCGCCTGGCGATGGAGTTTCGGCCTGGCGGTCGGAACCCTGCTCGCATTTTCTTTGCGCGAATACCTCGCTACTCTGCCGGTCACTGCAGGAGAAATGTTTTTGCTGCGCACCCGGCAGCCGGCCCTGATCCTGCAGGCCCTCTCCCATATCCTGGAGGGAAGCGCTCCCCGCGCTGTGGCTGCGCTGGTCGTGCTGTTGCTTGGTTTGACGGTAGCCTGGACACTGCTCGCTTCCCTAGGCCGGGCCGCCATCCTCAAGTCCATTTTCGAGTACTTCCAGGAAAGATCTGGTGAATCCGAGACCAGCCGTCCAGGCTCGCTGCTATACCTGAATTTCCTTCGCGCAATCGTCACTCTGGCGGCCGTGGTCGCTTCGCTCGGTGCTCTGTTTCTCTCCGCGGCTGCCTCGTCAAACCCCGACCCTTCCCCGGGAAGCGCGCTGCTGATTTTTTACATGCTAATGCTGTTCATAGGATTGGCCTGGGTTGTCCTGAACTGGTTCCTCTCCCTGGCCGCCATCTTCATCGTCGGCCGTGAACAACACACATTCGGCGCCATGCGGGCCGCCGCGGATCTCTGCTGGGCCCATCCCTTGTCCGTGACCGCAGCCGCAATCTGGTTTGGACTGGCTCACGCCTTGGCGTTCGTGGTGGCCAGTTCCGCAGCCGCTGTGCCCCTGGCTTTTGCCGAAGTGCTGCCCGCCGGCGTCGTTCTGGGCGGTCTGCTGCTGGTCACGCTCTTGTACTTCGCCGTGGTGGATTTCCTTTACATCGGCCGCCTGGCAGCCTACGTGTTCATGCTGGAAGTCCCAGCCATTCAATTGGTGCCCGCGGACGACGACATTCTCAGCGACATCCCCGGCCTGGTCGAAGGCTAAATCACTGAGAACTGAGAACAACAAACTGCGAACTGGTGTGAACAACTACTGGTGTAAAACATTACCAATGTGAGCAATCAATCGATTGTGTTTCCAGGTCGCGTTTGTGGTTTTGAAGTAACAGGCCCGTCAAGATCAGCCCTTTACAGTCCACCTGCAATCTGAGAAACTCGTCCGTGGAAACCCAATCCATCGTCGTCCTAGACTTCGGCGCCCAATATTCGCAACTGATCGCGCGCCGCATCCGTGAACAAAACGTATTTTCGGTGGTACTGCCGTGTACCGCGAGCCTGGAAGAGATTCGCAGCTATTCCCCTGTGGGCATCATTCTTTCCGGCGGCCCGAGCTCGGTGTACGACGCCGATGCTCCGCCCGCGGATCCGCGCGTCCTTCAATTGGGTTTGCCGGTGCTCGGTATCTGCTACGGACTCCAGTTCATGGTGTACACGCTTGGCGGAAAGGTGCGAGCTGCGAAGAAGCGCGAGTATGGCCATGCTGACGTCGAGATCCAGCACGACTCTCTTCTGTTTCGTGGGCTGCCCGCAAAACTGTCCGTCTGGATGTCGCACGGTGACGAAGCGGTAGAACTGCCCGACGGTTTCCACCTGGTGGCCAGTTCCCCCAATGCGGTTGCCGCTATTGAAGCGCCCGAGCGCAAGATGTGGGCGGTGCAGTTTCATCCGGAAGTCCGCCACACCCAATCTGGCAGCGACATCCTGCGCAACTTTGCTCTGGAAATCTGCGGCGCGAAGCCTACCTGGACGGCGCAGCATTTCATCGACGCCACTATCGCCAGCGTGCGCCAGACCGTGGGCGATGGACGCGCCATCTGCGCTCTCTCTGGCGGGGTGGATTCGGCCGTGGCCGCCACCCTGGTCGATCGCGCTCTGCGCGACGGCAAGGGTCCTTCGCGCCTGACATGCGTGTTCGTCAATAACGGGGTGTTGCGCAAGAATGAATTTGAAAAGGTGCAGCAGGGTCTGCGTGACCATCTGGGCCTGCGCCTGATCGCGGTCGATGCCACCGATCGCTTCCTGAGCAAGCTCGCGGGGGTCACCGATCCCGAAACCAAGCGCAAGATCATTGGAAATGAATTCATTGCGGTGTTCGACGAGGAGGCCAATCGCATCGCGCAGGCCGAAGGCAGCGTAGACTGGCTGGTGCAGGGCACGCTTTATCCCGACGTGATCGAGTCGCGCTCGGTGCGCGGACCGTCGCAGACCATCAAGACTCACCACAACGTCGGCGGCCTCCCCGAAAAGATGAAGCTCAAACTCATCGAGCCGCTGAAAGATCTATTTAAAGATGAAGTGCGAAACATCGGCCGCGACCTGGGCATGCCGCCGGAAGTTCTTCAGCGCCAGCCCTTTCCCGGTCCCGGCCTGGCCGTGCGAATTCTGGGCGAGGTTACGCCGGAGCGCCTGAAGATTCTGCGCGAATGCGACGACATCGTGGTCACGGAAATCAAGAAGGCCGGCCTGTACACCAAAATCTGGCAGTCATTCGCAGTACTGCTGCCGGTGATGTCGGTAGGCGTGATGGGCGACCAGCGGACGTATGCTTACACCTGCGCCATCCGCGCCGTGCATTCCGAAGACGGCATGACCGCCGACTGGGTGCCGTTGCCCCACGAGTTGCTGAAAACCGTCTCCAGCCGGATCGTAAACGAGGTAAAAGGCGTGAACCGCGTGGTCTACGACATCACGTCCAAGCCCCCGGGAACCATCGAGTGGGAGTGAGGCAGCCGTCAGCCCTCGCCCTCAGCTAAGACACGTAGGGGCGGACGTCCTCGTCCGCCCAGCCGGGCGAAGCCCGGCAGAGAAATGGAAAAGCATTACGGGAAAAAGACGATATCCTCAGAGACCACTCGGTGCATGCCTGACGAGGTGATCTGTGACTGCAATCGTATCGAACGCATTCGTATTCTTCGGAGCCACTGGCGACCTGGCCCATAAAAAGATTTTTCCTGCCCTCCAGAGGCTGGCGAAGCGCGGACGGCTCGATATCCCCGTCATCGGGGTGGCGAAGTCTGGCTGGAATCTCGACCAGCTGAAACAGCGCGCCAAAGACAGCGTGGAACACTACGGCGGTCTGGATCCTGACGGATTCCAGAAGCTGATGAATGTATTGCGTTACATTGACGGTGATTACTCGGATCCAAAGACTTTTCAGCAGGTACGGCAGCAGTTGGGCAAAGCACAACACCCGATTCATTACCTGGCAATTCCGCCCGATCTCTTCCCCGAAGTGGTGAAGCAACTCAAATCGTCCGGTTGTACGACCGGCGCGCGCGTGGTCGTAGAGAAGCCTTTTGGAAGAGACCTGGCCTCGGCGCAGCAGTTGAACCAGACCCTGCACCAGGAGTTCGCTGAATCGAATATCTTTCGCATCGATCATTACCTGGGAAAAAACGCCGTCCAGAACGTTCTCTTCTTCCGTTTCGCCAATTCCTTCCTGGAGCCGGTCTGGAACCGTCAATCGGTGGAAAATGTCCAGATCACGATGGCCGAAGACTTCGGCGTGCAGGGGCGGGGCGGCTTCTATGAGCAGGCCGGCGCGATCCGCGACGTAGTTCAGAATCACCTGCTCCAGTTGCTCAGCAATATCGCCATGGAACCGCCTCCCAACATGGAGATCGAGAGAGTGCGCGACGAGAAGGTCAAGGTTCTGCGGAGCATTCAGACCCTGGGGCCCGGCGATGTAGTTCGCGGCCAGTTCGTCGGTTATCGCAACGAGCCCGGGGTCAAAGCCGATTCGCAAGTAGAAACCTATGTCGCCCTGCGCTTGTCTATCGATTCTTGGCGATGGCGAGGTGTGCCCTTCTACATTCGCGCCGGCAAGTCGTTGCCGGTGACCGTTACCGAAGTCGTGGTCAATCTGCGGCAAACGCCGGCCGTCTTTTCCGAGACTCCGCCACCGAACAATTACTACAGGTTTCGCGTGACCCCGAATCTTGAGATCGCCGCCGCGGCGCAGGTCAAAGCGCCAGGTGACGAATTCCGCGGCAAAATGACCGAGCTTATGGCCAACGATGCGTCCGATGTGCAGGAAATGGAAGCCTACGAGGAGCTGCTGGACGACGCTATGCACGGCAACCAGATGCACTTTGCCCGTCAGGATTATGTCGAAGAGGCGTGGCGGATCGTAGATCCGGTACTCGACAATGCCACCCCAGTCCACCCCTATCAGCCAGGAACCTGGGGTCCGTCAGAAGCAGATGCGCTCG
>CAWDFF010000024.1:0-18087 GCA_963801545.1 Terriglobia bacterium
GCAGCTTCCATTGCGCGTCATGATGGATCCGCAGAAGCTGCAGGTGGGGGCGTCGCCCAGGTCGATGAGTCCGGCGAGAGCGTCGGCGGCGTGGACGGAACCGGGCGTCGGACCTCGGACCTCAGACCTCTGGTCACCAACCACGGAGCCGCTTGCATCTCCGGTACCTTCTGCGTGTGGTCCGGCGCCCGGCGTCCGCAGTTTGAGGTTCTCGAACAGCATGCCCTGCTGGCCGGTCAGGAAGCGCAACTGCAGCCAGCGGAAGATGTAGTCCATGATCGACTTGGCATAGCCGATGTCGGCGTTGCCGGTCCAGCCGCTGGGTTCGAAGCGGGTGTGGGCGAACTTTTCGCAGAACAGTTTCAGCGGCACGCCGTGTTGCAGCGCGATGGAGACGGCCAGAGCGAAGCTGTCCATCAGGCCGCTGACCGTGGAACCTTCCTTGGCCATGGTGATGAAGAGCTCGCCCGGTTCACCATTGGGATAAAGCCCGACGGTGATGTAGCCCTCGTGGTCGCCCACCTTGAATTTGTGAGTGATGGAGGCGCGCTCTTCCTGCAGCTTGTTGCGGTGGGCGCGTGGCGGAGCGTTGAGATTGTCTTCTTCCTGCGGGACGGGCGAGACGCCCGTCGCTGCATCGCCTTTTTTGCTCAGCGCAGTTGCGGTCCCGGATGCGCTCAGCGGTTGCGACTTCTTGCATCCATCACGGTAAACGGCCACAGCCTTCAACCCCAGCTTCCATGCCTGGAGATAAGCTTCCATGATGTCTTCCACGGAAGCGTTCTCCGGCAGGTTTACCGTTTTAGAGATGGCGCCGGAAATAAAAGGTTGCGCCGCCGCCATCATTTTCAGATGGCCCATGTAATGGATCGACCGCGTCCCCTTGGCCGGCTTGAACGAGCAGTCAAACACCGCCAGATGCTCATCTTTAATATCGGGCGCCCCTTCGATAGTGCCGGTCGCGTCAATGTAGGAGACAATCTTGTCGGTGGCGTCGTGATCGTATCCCAGCTTGAACAGCGCGGTGGGGACCGTGTTGTTCACGATCTTGATCATCCCCCCGCCCACCAGCTTCTTGTACTTGACCAGCGCCAGATCCGGCTCAATCCCGGTAGTATCGCAATCCATCATGAACCCAATTGTTCCTGTTGGAGCTAGAACAGTTACCTGGGAATTGCGGTAGCCGTGTTTTTCGCCGTGGGCGAGGGCTTCGTCCCAGGCGGCTTTGCTGGACTCGTAGAGCGGAGTTGGGACGTTGGTCTTGTTGATGTTGTTGACGCTCGCCCGGTGCATCCGGATTACGTCGAGGAACGGCTCGCGGTTGATGTACCAGCCGGGGCAGGCTCCGCCGGGCATGGCTGCGGAGCTTTGCTCGGCCTGACCGGGTCGGAGACCCGGTCCCACGTGGGCATTGCCAACATCGGCGCCGAGGTTGGTTTCGGCCAAGCCTTTTTGTGTCGGCTCTGTGGCGGGCACCAAGGCCGGGCAGGATGCGGCGATGCGCGAAGACTGCAGATAGGCCTCGCCGCACATGATTGCCGTCACGCAGGCGGCGTAGTCGCGTCCGGCGTCAGAGTCGTAGGGAAGTCCCGCGGCCATCAGCAAAGCGCCGAGATTCGCGTAGCCCAGACCCAGCGGGCGGTAGTCGTGGGAGTTCTTGGCGATCATCTCCGTCGGGTAGCCGGCGTTGTCGACCAGAATTTCCTGCGCGGTGATGAGCACATCGACGGCGTGGCGATAAGCTTCCACGTCGAATGTGCCATTGGGAGCGAACTTCAGCAGGTTCAGGCTGGCCAGGTTGCAGGCGGAATCGTCCAGGAACATGTATTCCGAGCAGGGGTTGCTGGCGTTGATGCGCGCCGTGTTCTTCGAAGTGTGCCAGCGATTGATGGTGGTGTCGTACTGCATGCCGGGATCGCCGCAACGCCAGGTGGCGTCGGAAATCCTGAAAAGCAGATCCTTGGCTTTGAAGTTCTCCATGGGGCGGCCGTCTCTGACCGCGCGCGTGGTGAAGCCGTTGTCGCGGAGAACCGAGTACATGAAGTCATCGGTGACGCGGACGGAGTTGTTGGCGTTCTGGAAGAAGATGGATGAGTAGGCGTCCGAGTCGGGTGACGAGCCGTCATATCCCGAGGCGATCAGAGCGTGCGCTTTCGCTTCTTCTTTCGACTTGCACTCGATGAAGTCGACGATATCCGGGTGATCGATGTTGAGAATGACCATCTTCGCGGCGCGGCGAGTCTTGCCGCCCGATTTGATGACGCCGGCGAAAGCGTCGAAGCCCTTCATGAAGCTGAGCGGGCCGCTGGCGGTGCCGCCACCACTCAAGCCCTCCGTCGAGGAACGCAAAGAAGACAGATTCGTGCCGGTGCCGGATCCCCACTTGAAGAGCATGCCTTCGGTCTTGGCCAGGGTAAGAATGGAATCGAGCGAGTCCTTCACCGAGTTGATGAAGCAGGCCGAGCACTGCGGCGTGCTGTAGCCGGTGACGCCGAATTCTACACGCGCTGTTGCCGGATTCCAGTGCCAGTTCTGCGCGTCTGAGTTGGGCTCGATGCGATCGCAGCCCACGTTAAACCAGACCGGCGAGTTGAAGGCGGCGTACTGGCGAAGAAGAATGTGAGCCAGCTCGTCGTGGAAAGTGGCGCCGTCGTCCGGCGTCCTGAAATAGCCTTGCGACAAACCCCAGTCGCGGATGGTCTCAGCCACGCGGCTTACCAGCGCGCGCACTCCGCTCTCGCGGTCCGGCGTTCCCAGGGTTCCGTGCAGGTATTTGCTGGCCACGATATTCGTGGCGGTCACCGACCAATCTTTGGGGACTTCGACGTCCTTCTGCTCGAAGATCACGTTGCCTTTGGCGTCCGTTATCTGAGCGGTGCGCTTCTCCCATTCGATTTCGTCGTAGGGAGAGACGCTGGTCTTAGTAAAAAAGCGGCGGAAGCTGAGGCCCGGGGCTTTCTTGCTGGGGGTGGCAGGGTTTACCGGGGTTACGCCGGGAACAGCGC
Source organism: Terriglobia bacterium (assembly GCA_963801545.1). GTDB lineage: Bacteria > Acidobacteriota > Terriglobia > Terriglobales > Acidobacteriaceae > JAIQFF01. The sequence goes on from CAWDFF010000024.1 coordinate 3,006, forward strand.
TGGTCTCGGCAGCTGTGGGGGCTCCTTTATCTTTTACCTCAGCCATTTCGTCTCTTCTCTCCTGTGAATTCTGTCGCCTGCGGCTCTCGATTTCCAGTCTCCAGTATCTCTAAAAATCCAATGCTGATTTCTCTAAATCCTGGTCTCGTTCCATTAGGGGACTCTCGTTTGGCCGATCTGAAAAAACCGATTTCTGAAACCCAGTCCCCAGTTCTCTGTTCTCAGTCGGAATATCAGCCTGGAAGAAAGGGATTGCCAGCCCTCTTTTCGAGGCATTTTCCACAGCTTGACTTGTCAACTGTCGTCGCTCCCTCGGGAGGAGTTAACGAACACAAACTACGAGGGAGCGGCCACCGCACTATCAGCCCGTCCAAAGGACGGGTCCCGCCATCCAACAGGAGAGCACCGGATCACCTCGAATACGGTGTCAGCCTGTGTTTTCTTGCACTTGCCCCGCATCGCCACGCCTTCATTCTGGATGCGTCCAAAGCACTATGGGATGCAAACAGTACAACCGTATGTTGGGGCTGTCAAGGGAATATCCCCATATATTGTATCCCAGTCTTAACAAGTGGGATGCTGGCCCCGCCCCCCGGTTTCTCCACAAACAGCCTTCCTGGGGAATCATTCCTGGCTGCTGAAGACCGCCAAGAATGACAAACGGAAGAATCCGGAGTGGCACGATTGCAACCCGTGCCACCCGAATCTGCCAAGGTTCCGATTTTGTGGTCGGAGCTTCTCACGCCGGCATCTCGGCACGAGCCGAGCTCCGACGCTTCAGATCCGAAATCGAAAAGTCGCGCCTCGTTAGCGAGGGCCACTTGTCGACGACGGAACCCATGGGTACATAGACATCCTCGAAAATCTCGCGCGGCGCGATTCTTTGCGTCCCGTCGGAGGACTCAACCAGATAGTCGCCTCTTTGACCGCGATGTTCGCGCCCGAGCGCATCCCGGAACTCTAGTGGTCCGGTGAGTTGCCTGGCTCGGATTAGAAATCGTGTTCGATAGACCTGCCATTCGCTGTCTGCTTTCCTCACTTTGCCACCCTCGGGGGGAGGGGAAGGTTAATGGAGTTCGGTTGTCTTGCTGAAAATTAGTTTGCTGGCTGGATTTCCTGTCGAGGGTGAAAACGAATTTACGCGCGATCAGCGATGCGGTCAATCACAAAACTTTGGTGCAACTCTCGAATCGCGCAAAGTGGATTGCTGTCAACGCGCAGAAGCGAAAAATATTAGAAAATGCGCTGCCCCCAAGTGACACGAACAGCCCTCGCCGAAAATTTTCCACAAGCTGAGCACAGGAAATACAGAAATGAACCTGGAGTCAGGCGTCTTGTCGGCTGCGATCGTAGTTGGCAAATTTCGTGTCGCACAACCATCCTCTTCATTGAAGCGGTGGCCTCGAAGGCGGTAGAGTGACTGGCATGGCTAATGATCGGGAAAAAGAAGCGGCGGCGCGCGCCAGTCTGAAGTTCGTGCGCGATGGCGATATCGTAGGCTTGGGAACGGGATCGACAGCCGCTTACGCGGTTCGTTTTCTGGGTGAGCGGGTGCAGGCTGGACTGAAGATTCGCGGTATACCGACCTCGATTCATACCCAGGAACTCGCGGCAACCCTGGGAATTCCGCTGACTACGCTCGATGAATTCCAGGAAATCGATGTCACCATCGACGGTGCGGATGAGGTCGATCCCGGGCTGCGGCTGATCAAGGGTGGAGGCGGAGCACTCCTGCGCGAAAAGATCGTGGCGTCAGCTACCCGGAAAGAGGTGATTATCGCCGACTCCAGCAAACAGGTTCCGGTGCTGGGAAAGTTTCCAGTCCCAGTCGAGATAATCAAGTTCGCAGAAACCCTGGTGGCGAAGAAGATTGCTGCATTGGGTGCTGTGATCAAGGTGCGCAGGGATTCGAGGGGAAACCGTTTTATCACCGACGAGGGCAATCACATTCTCGACTGCAACTTCGGACAGATTCCCGATCCGCCCGCCCTGGCCCGCGAACTGGAAAGCATGCCCGGGGTGGTGGCGCACGGTTTGTTTATCGGGATGGCCGCGGTGGTGTTGATCGGCAAGGGCGATCAGGTGATTGAGCTACGTCGTGAAAGATCGTGACTATGGGAGTTGGACAAGTGCGGCGTGTTTAAAATCAGTTGTCAGTTGCCAGCACTGAGTTCCCAGTTGTAACGATAACCGACTCAACTACCCCGCAATCTCTTGCAACGCTGTCAGCAGACGAGAGACCTCTTCGGCGGTGTTGTAGTGCGCCAGTCCGATACGCAGGAAGCCGCCGTCCTTTTCCACGTCAAGGCGCTCGCTGAGATTAAGAGCGTAGTAGTTTCCATCCCAGGTAAAGAAACCGCGCTCGCCCAACCTGGTGGCAAGCTCCCGCGGAGTGTGGTTGGAGATGCGCACGGCAAAGGTGGGACAGCGGCGGTCGAGTTTCGCGGGGTCGGCGATGCCGTAGAGTTTGAGTCCAGGGATGTCCCGCAAGCCGCGAATCATAGTTTCCGCCAGCGCTCGCTCGTATTGCTGGATGGCACGATAGGCAGCGACCAAGGCGGAGCGGCGATCGGCCGCTGATGAGTCCACGCGGCGTCCCAGATCGGCCAGATAATCGACACAAGCGGCGATTCCGGCGATGCATTCGTGATTCAGAGTTCCCCACTCCCAGCGGTTGGGAATGGCGTTGGTATTGGCGCGTACCTTGTAGGGCTGCAGGCGGGTGAGGTGCTCACGCTTGCCGTAGAGCACGCCCATGTGCGGTCCAAAAAACTTGTAGGTCGAGCAAACCAGAAAATCGCAGTCGAGGGCGCGGACATCGATCGGGCCGTGGGGCGCGTAGTGGACGGCATCGATGTAGGCCAAAGCGCCTTTCTGATGGGCCAGGCGGATAATTTCCTTCACGTCATTGATCGTGCCCACGGCGTTGGAAGCATAGCCGACCGCCACTACTCGGGTCCGAGTACTGATCTTTTGTGCCAGGTCAGCCAGGTTCAGCGTGCAGTCGGCTTCATTCACGTCCACGAAGCGAATGGTTACACCGCGTTCCTCGAGCGCGCGCCAGGGCGAAACGTTGGCGTCGTGATCGAGATGAGTGAGCAGGATTTCGTCCCCCGGACCGAGTTCCCGGCCGATCGAGCGGCTGATGGCGAAGGTCAGCGTGGTCATGTTGGGGCCGAACACTATTTCATCCTGGCCGCAGCCAAGGAAATCCGCCATGGCAGCCCGAGCTTGCGAAATGACGACGTCGGTGCGGCGGCTGGTCGCATAGGCGCCACAGGTGTTGGCGTTCGAAGTTTTCAGATAGTCACTGATGGCATCGATGACGCGTTGCGGGACCTGAGTGCCGCCGGGGCCATCGAGGAAAACAGCCGGCTGACCGTCGACGGTCTGAGTGAGTGAAGGAAACTGGGAACGAATCCAGACAAGGTCGAGGGCGGTAGTTTCGGTCTGTGCGGTCAGCATGGGTTATGGGGTTCCTTGGAAATGTATTGTAGCACCGGATAGGAAATGCGAGGGCAAGATGCCCTCGCGACAGTCGCGAGGACATCCTGCGCTACTTGTTTCGATCGCCGCTCACACATCATGATCAGCCCATCATGGTCGTATGCTCGGGCTGGATCTTGTAAATCACGCGCACTTCCGACGGTTGGCGATACGGGTACTTGTCCACTCCTAAATATTTCTTGGCCAGCTTGTCAATGTGAGCGTCGGCGCCTTGTTCGGTAATTTCGACGACGCGGCCGCGGATTTCGAGGTAGCGGTAGGGATTGTCGGGATCGACAATGGCCAGAGCCACGCGGGGATCACGGCGGACGTTGCGGTCTTTCTGGCGGCCTTTGGCGGAATTGAAGATCACGTGATCGCCTTCCAGATCGCACCACACCGGCGTCACCTGGGGACGGCCGTCGGGCATCAGTGTGCCCAGACTGGCGAACGCGCGCTTGCTGAACAGATCACGATACTTGTCGGGGATAGCCGAGGACATGCGTACCTCCTGGGGAATGAAACCAGCTTGAGGGATTATAGACGGGGGGCGCCCGCAACGGGCAACCCGGGTTGCATCGTGGGAACTGGCGCAATTGCATCTGCACAAAACTCCAGTAAACTAATAGGCTTTAATCAGACAGGAGCGCTTTTCACCGCTTTCCCAATTTTTCCATGAACACATTTTTAAACACGCCGGGTATCGCAAGTCCTGATTGCATCTTTGCTGCTCCTTGGTATGGGGCGCCAGACTCTGGCTGCGCAAACGAGTGCCGCACAAGCGCGGCCTACGGTCGTTTTCATGACCGATTTTGGCGTGATCGACGATTCGGTTGCCCTGTGCAAGGGCGTGATGTACTCGATTGCGCCCGAGTTGCGGATCGTGGATCTTACGCACCAGGTCACGCCGTTTTCTATTCTCGACGGCGCGCGTTTTCTTGAAGGCGCGAGTCTCTACTTTCCTGCTGGAACGGTGTTCGTCGTGGTCATCGATCCGGGGGTTGGGAGCACACGCAAAGCCATCGTGGCGAAGTCGAAGCGAGGCCAGTATTTTGTGCTGCCGGATAACGGGCTGATGACCCTGGTGCAGGACCGCGATGGAATTGAAGCGGCGAGGGAGATTACGAATCGGGGATGGATGATCGGCGCGGCGTTGTCGTCGACTTTCCATGGTCGCGACATTTTTTCACCAGTGGGCGCACATCTTGCGCACGGTGAGGACTGGACACAGGTGGGGCCGGAGTTGGCGGTGAACCAGTTGATCCGGCTGGATCTTGCGGCATCCCGGCTCGATGAGCGCGGGCTTGGCGGCGAAGTCATCGCCACCGATGGACCGTTCGGCAACCTGGTGACCAATATCAGCGGCGAAGATTTTCTCAAGCTCGGCTACGGACACGGCCAGGACGTCCACTTGACCATCGGCAAGGCGGAGATGAATGTTCCGTTCGTCCGAACTTTCAGCGACGTCCCGTTGAAGAAGCCGTTGCTGTACATCAACTCGCGCGACCACTTAGGCCTGGCGGTGAACCAGGGCAGTTTTGCGGCGACTTATGCGGTGACGCCGCCGGTCCCGTATTTTCATCTCACGCCCCAGGAGGTAGACCGAATCTTGAGCGAGGTTTCGGACATCTCTAGCGCATCCCGTTCGGTGCACTCTAGCCGGTCTACGAAGCTCGGCTTTTTGTAGCGCCGCCCTTCCCGGCGACTGTCGTGGGGCGTCCCGCCCCCACCGCGAGGGCAGGACGCCTCGAGACGCCGGCGCTACAAGTCGGAGCAAACTATTATGAGCAGACATCAGGCACCTTTCTCCAAACCTTCCGCAATACTCAAGCGTTGACCGCTTTATTGGTGTTGCTGCTCATGCCGTGCGTTCTTCTTGCGCAGAGCTATCGCGGATCGATTCGCGGGCACGTGGTGGATCCCAGCGGCAACGTGATGGCAGGGGCCAAGGTCACGGCCAGGAACAACGCCACCGGCATCAGCCGCGAAACTCTTACCCGCGTCGACGGTGGTTACGTGCTGGCGGAATTGCCCGCGGGCCGGTACGTGGTGATGGCGCAGGCCGCCAATTTGAATCCCGTGGCGCAGAACGTGACGGTAAGTGTCGGCCTTGATACCACAGCGGACTTCGACCTGACGCAGGTGGAACGAAGACAGGAACAGATCACGGTTACGGAAGAGACTCCGCTGGTGGACAGCACGCGTGATGTGCTGGGTGAGGTTGTGAGCCAGCAACTGGTGGCTGATTTGCCGCTGAATGGCCGCGATTTCGGCAAGCTTGTTGCTCTGGTGCCGGGCGCGACCGTGGAACCCTCGGGCGTGGCCGCGATCCAAAGCGGCTTTGGACAGTTCTCGATCAACGGAAGCCGCGACCGCTCGAACAACTACGCCCTGGATGGCACCGACAACAACGATCCTTTCTTCAACAATTCCGCTTTCAACCAGACCGGAATCGGCGGGGCTCCGGCTTCGGTGCTGCCGATTGATGCCATTCAGGAATTCAACCTGCAATCCCAGTTCGGCGCCGAATATGGACGCAACAGTGGCTCGGTGGTCAACATCATCACCCGGTCGGGAACGAATCACTTTCATGGTTCGGCTTTCGAATTTCTGCGAAACGACGCGTTGGATTCGCGGAATTTTTTCAACCGCGAGCCGGCCCAGAAAAGTGCTTTCCGCAACAACCAGTTTGGCGCGTCCCTGGGCGGACCAATCATCGAAGACCGGACGTTCTTCTTCGGCGCGTATGAAGGACAGCGCGAGCGGGTGACTTCAGATTTCAGCCTGCTGGTGCCCACGCCGACCCAGATCGCCCAGGCCCAGCAGTTGGTTGCGGGCAACGGCATGACCCCGAGCCAGGCCCTGACTAACATGCTCGGGCTTTTTCCCGTATCCACGACCGGAACCGCGCCCGGCAGCGTCGAGGACAAGAACGATGTTGACAGCTTTATTGCGAAGATCGACCATCAGGTCACTTCGAACGAGTCGATCACGGGGCGATACGCTTTTGCTCGCAGCCAGCAGGTTTTTCCGCTCGGAGGCCTGGGTTTTGGCGCGGGCTCGCGTCTGCCGCAGTTCGCGCAGAGTTCACCGACGCGGGTGCAACTGGTATCCGCCAGCCTGCTTTCCACTCTCGGCTACGGCAAAATTAATGAAGTCCGCTTCGGATACAGCCGCTACCGCACGTCTTTCAGTTCGCTCGATGCCGACTTCGATCCGGCCAGCCTGGGGACGCCAACCTCGACGTTTATTCCCGGCACCGGCAAACTCGGATTGCCGGAGATCGATTTCGGCGGCGTGTTCGAAAACCTGGGCGCCAGCGGCTTCAGCATCCCGCGCGGACGCACCAGCCAGAGCTTTCAGATTCTCGATAATTTCACCTGGAACAAGGGACGCCACACATTTAAATTCGGCGGCGAATACCGCAGAGCGCAGATCGATAGTTTCAATGACAACCTGGAGCGCGGGCTGTTTTCTTTCAGTCCGGCCGATCCCACCGGCCTCACCCTTTGCCCCGCTGCTCCGGGGTGCGACGACCCAGGCGCGCTGACTCTGGTCAGCTTTTATCAGGGCGATACTTTTCCTTCGGCGAACGCCGGCAACACCCGCCGCAACACCTTCAACAACGGCATGAGTTTCTTCGCGCAGGATGACTTCCGGCTTCGCTCCGGTTTTACTCTCAACTTTGGTCTGAGATGGGAATATTTTGGTCCGCTCGGCGAAAGCCACAACCTGCTCTCCAATCTGGGGAGCGATGGCAACCTGGCGCTGGTGGGCACAGATGGCCTGGACGGTGTGTACAAGCGTGATCTGAACAACCTGGGGCCGCGCGTAGGTTTTGCCTGGAACGCTTTGCCCAAGACGGTTGTTCGCGGAGGCTATGGGGTCTACTTCGACTACGTCCCGCAGGATCTTCTGATCGCCAACTTCACAAACTCCGCTGGGCTGGCGACCAATCCCATCGGTCCCCAAGCGGTCGTGTCGCTCGGCAACAATTACGATCCAACTGCGTTCAATGGCACCAATCCTGGAGCGCCGATCTTCACTGCGCCGGCGCCACCGTTTCCCGCGCCGGGTGCGGATATTTTTTTCACTCCCCGCAACCTGGTCACACCCTATGTGCAGAACTGGAATCTGAATATCCAGCAGAACCTGGCGGAGAGCGTCGCATTGCAGTTGGGATATGTCGGCAGCAAAGGGACGAAACTGGTTCGTCTGCGAGACGCCAATCAACCTGATGTGAATGGCGACCGGCCGAATCCGAACTACGGGTTCATGGACGAATTTGCCACCATCAGCGCGTCCACATACCACGCGCTGCAAGCCACGCTGCGTACTCGGGACTGGCACGGCCTCTCCGGATTCACCGGTTACACCTGGTCCAAGTCGCTCGACGATGCCTCCGACGGCATCGACTTCAATTTTGCGACAGTCGCACTGCCGCAGGATTCCAACAACCTGCGCGCCGAGCACGGACCGTCGAACTTTGATACCCGCCATCGTTTCACTGCAGCTTTCACCTACAGTTTGCCCAATTTTCGCGGCCCCCGGCGCCTGACGCAGGGATGGCAGATTAATACCATCGTCACCGCACAGAGCGGGCGGCCGGTTCCAATCGTAAATTCTGACGACACCAGCGGCACCGGCTTTCCCACGCCTTCCAACTTCCATCAGCGGCCTGACGTCGTGCCCGGAATCAATCCCATCAACTCCAACTGGGAATCGGCGCCGGACACGATCGGTTATCTGAACGCGAATGCCTTTGCCGATCCCGCGGTGGGGACGTTCGGCAACCTTGGCCGTAACGAAATCTTCGGACCGCATTTCTGGAATGTCGATTTCGCGGTCAGCAAGAACACGCAGCTTTTCGAGCGCGCGAATCTGCAGTTGCGGGCGGAGTTCTTCAACATCTTCAATCATCCCAATTTCGCGCTCCCGAATTTCTTTGTAGTGCCGGGCTTTGGCCCGGGGGGCCTGATCACGCAGACCCCGGATCAGGCACAGACTAATCCCGGCCTGGGCGGCGGCGGCCCGCGGGTGATCCAGATAGCGGCGAAGTTTACGTTTTAAGCGAAGACCACGTAGGCCCGGACGCCCTCGTCCGGGCGGGCGAGCGGAGCTCGCCTGGCTAACCGCTTGCCAACCGAAAACTGCCGGGCATGCCCGGCTGGGCGGGCGAGGGCGCCCGCCTCTACGTGGTTCTCGGTGATGGCAGCACGCGGGCGAGGGCGCCCGCGCCACACAGCACTAAGCTACATCCTTCGCGATTTCTGGCAACACCGCGCGCAGCAGGGCGATGAAGTCACCCTTCACGCGTTCGCCCGTTTCCAGAACTTCTTCATGGCTGATGGGCTGGTCGAGAATTCCGGCGGCCATGTTGGTGACGCAGGAAATCGCAAGAACCTTGATTCCCATGTGGCGGGCAACGATCACTTCGGGGACCGTCGACATGCCGACCAGGTCTGCGCCGATTGTCCGCAAGTAGCGGATCTCCGCTGGAGTTTCATAATTCGGTCCCAGCAAGGCAGCGTACACGCCCTGGTAGAGCGTCTTCCCCGCTTTCTTTGCCGCCTGCAGGGCAATTTCCCGGTAGGGTTTCCAGTAGGCCAGGGTCATGTCCGGAAAGCGCGGGCCGAAGCGATCGTCATTGGGACCGGCCAGAGGATTGTCGCCCTGCAGGTTGATGTGATCGGTCATTACGACCAGCGCGCCCTGCTGGTATTCCAGATTGATGCCGCCGGCGGCGTTGGTCAGGATAACCGCGTGAATATCCATCTGGTCAAACACTCGTATCGGGAAGCTGACTTCGCGGGCGGTATAGCCTTCGTAGAGGTGGACGCGTCCCTGCATGACGGCCACGGGAATGCCGTCGGCCTGGCCGATCACCATCTGCCCGGCATGTCCGACTGCGGTCGAGCGCGGAAAGAACGGAATATTGGCGTAGGGAATCCGCGTCGCGTCGGAGAGTTGGTCGGCAAAGCTGCCCAGACCGGAGCCCAGCACCAGCCCGATCCGCGGACGAAGCGGAGTCTGCGAGAGCAGAAAGTGTGCGGCGGATTCGGAGTTAGTGAAGCTGTCGTGGGAAGCCATGGGAGCGATTTAATCCGTTCGTATTCGTTAGAAGGAAAACAGAGAGCCAGTTTCCAGTTCCCGGCTAATAGTTCTCAGAACTTTTTCTCGAATTCGGCGAAGGCCTGCTCCAGTTTCCACTGTACTCGTGCCCGCGGGCTGGAATCCAGAAGCTTTCCGCAGGTCGTGGCAGTGCAGGCTAGCGGCAAAGTCGCGCCCGGCAGAAAGCTGTGCTCCAGGCTGTGACGCGCCATCCGCTTCAAATCGGCGTAGGTAAGTCCGTAGGTTTCGACGGCCCGCAGGTATTCATGGGTCATGTCGGACCGCGATACGCCCTCGTCATCGGTTGCCAGCGCCACTGGAACGCCGTAACGCAAATACGCCGGCAGCGGATGGTCTGGACCCCGCACTCCGAGTATTACGTCATTCGAGGTCAGGCAGATTTCCACCAGCACTTTGCGCTGTGCCATTTCGCGCAGCAGACCGACAGCATCGCGCTCGTTCATGACGCTGACGCCGTGCCCGATGCGCTCGGCGTGTCCTTTCTCGATCGATTCACGAATGTGGAAGCTGAGTCCTTCCGGCGGAACCAGGCCCATGGCCAACTCGCCGGCATGAAGACTGATGTGCACCTGAGGATACATTCCGTGCAGGGAGTCGAGCATCTTCATATGCAGGTCGAAGTCCTGCATGGGCACGTACCAGTCTTCCGGCATGACCAGATTCAGTCCCACAAAACGCGGATCGGCCTGCGCCAGTTCAAAGCCGAGGAGAATCTGCGAGTAGACCTGTTGTGGGGTCAGCCCGCGCAGGACTTGATAAATATAGCGGACGGTGACGGCGCATCCCGCATCGGCCTGAGGCGTTTCGCAACGCAGCACCTGGCGCATTTTGGTCTCGTCGCGATCCAGTTGCCGGCGGGTGGTGGCGACAACGTCGTTCATGCCGGCGGTGAGCAGTTTTTGCCGCAGCCGGGCGAAGTCGTCGTCCCATCCGACTTTTGCTCCCAGTTGTTCCGCCAGCGTGCCGTCCGCCGTGTGCAGGAGTTCAAGGTATTGCAGGTGGTCGGAGGCGGCGCGTGCGGTGGCTTCGGCAATGGCGTCGCCGGTGTGGTTGACCATCGCCGGCAGGAACTTGTCGAAGGTGGCGAAGAAGTGGTCATGGCCGGGCTCTTCGCCGCTGCGATTGCGCATGGACCAGGCGTCGATGATGGAGTTGTAAAGCACCTGGTCCCGGTAGGCGCAGCTTATGGACGGCTTGCTGGCAAAGCGGTCGCAGGCATCGTCGCAGGGCGGTGCGATCAGAACAGAAGTGGTTCGATCCACGCAAAAGCCATTCTGCGCGGCGAAGTCGATCAGGCTTTCCGCGTAGATCGCTCCCGCCAGATGATTGTGCAGGTCGCCTCCCTTGGGCATTTCCCGCAGGAACGCCAGCAAGAGCGAGGGTTGGCGGCGCACGGAGTCGAAATACCGCGCGGTGCGCTGCTCTGGAGTTGCTGCCTTCTGCCCGGCTGCGTTCGCAAACGCCAGCGTGGCGAGAGCAAAAAGAAGCAAATTTTTCCCCACTTACGCCCTCCCTAGTTCTGGAAGGCGGCATTTTACCTGATGCCGGAGGGAGACTCGTCGCATAGTTGTGGAGAAGACTATAAAGAAAATCTCGAAGAAGACTCGCGAAGGATATGGCAATACAGCGAACTCCGCTTCCATCAAGATTCCTGCTTTGATTTTCACAAATTAAGAATTGTGATTGCAGTGCTGCCAAATTCTGGAGCGCTTGCCTGAGGCTCGCGAGAACGATGTCTCGTGGTGAAACAGTAGCGAGGGGTTTTCTGCGGTGCACAAGTTTTGCGACAAGGGGCTGTGGATGGGCTGCACTCGGTTGATTTTTAAGCACATACAGGATGCGATTTTTTATTGACTCTAAAAATGAAAGGAGTAAAAACAAACTCGTTCTTTGACAGCTTCTGAAGTTTTCCCGGTTGGTGCGGCGTCCGGGGCTCAAGCCAAGTCACTCTCTGCATTGCAAAATGACGGAGGGAAGGCGGGTAAGGGTCTATAGCAAAGCGCTGGTCGAGGCGAACAAGAAGATTTGTCAAAGGCAGGATAGAGTCCCGAGGCGTTGAGCAGGTTTGTCCGGTTGGCGGTGAGCCCGGAGCCCGAGCAAGATCGCACGTAGAGTCCCGCAAGGGAAGCTATGCAGCAGGTCGGTGAGGGTCTAAAGCGAGCTACTGGCCGAGATGAATGGGCTTGACATCACCTCGGGATTCTTATTTTTTTGGGGATTTTTCTTCGGGCTGGATTTCTTTCCAAACTGCCGAGCTTCGCTCGGCTTGGACCCGCGGGACGCCCGTCGCTCCACCGTCAAAATCCTTTTCACGGTCCCAGCAAGACTTGCAGCTTTTCTCCCGTGGTTAATCGGGCCCGGTAAATGGTGTTGGTCTCCGCCACTTCTGCGATTGCATCCGCGTGCAGTTCGTAGGCTCCGAACGGAAGATTTTCTCCGAAGGGAATCTCAAAGTCATCAGTATTGTTCTTCAAGGTGAAATGTTGGTAGCCCACCGCCGTGGCGCGTCCGGTCGGGTCCACCGCTAATGCGACGAATGTGAGATCGAAATCCTGGCCGGTCTGGTTGGATACCTTGATCGAACCTTCCAGCCTGCGCCCCGTGATCTTGGGCTTCTTGCTCCACTCGATCAGGAGCGGGGCCACGACCTCGAGGCTGAATTCGTGTTTCTTCTGTTGCACCGGTTTCCCGCTGTCGGTGAAGGTCACGATGAAATGAAAAGTGTCAGCCTCGGTGGCCGCGCCGGAGAGGGTCCCGTCCGGGGCCAGATCGATCCCGGGCGGCGGCGTGCCGGCCGTCACTTCCCATTGAATGGGAGTGATTCCTCCTTGCGCCTCCAGCTTGAAATGATAGGGCTGGCGTAAAAAACTCCTCGGAAGAGAAGCGGTTTTCAGGACGACAGGCTCTCCCGTGGCGGCCCCCTGCTGCGCCATTGAGGCTCCGAGCAGAGCGAAAGCCAGAAGCGCCGAGCGTGCGAAGTGCAGCGTCATAGGGCGTTAGATGGCGGGCACGAAGCTCTCGATTGTTCAACCTTTGAGGGTTTTGGACCGAGAGCTTGGCGCCCAACTCACTTTAACATCGGAGCCGAGGCCCTGCGTCGCCCGGAAGGACAGGGCTGGAGTGCCCAATTCCGCCGGTCTCGCGACTACTTACCCAGGAAATCCTCTACCGCCTTTTCGAATATCACTGGTTGGTCCACGAATGTCATGTGGCCGGATTTTGGCAGGATTACCAGCTTCGAGCCTGCGATTTTTTCGTGGGTTGCCCGTGCCATCGATGGGTCGACCTCGTCATTTTCGCCTACCAGAACCAGCGTCGGTACCTTGATGGAACTCAGGCGGTCCATGTACTCGACCGATTTCAAATTGCCGTCGACGATGAACTCGCCATGTTCGCCCCACATTTCACGGTACAGGTCCCAGGACATCTTGCCGTTATCTATCGGGTCATAGTTCGCGTCGGGATGATTGTGATAGATGTACGGGAAATATCCCTCGCCCCAGGCGGCAATCATGTACTCGGTGGTATAGCGGTTCTTTTCGTAATCCTTGCCGTGACCGTACAGGCCGGCTGCTTCCAGTTTGTCGATGCGGTCGCGCAGCTCGGGCGACATCTTCTGCTTCATCTGGGTGAAAACATCATTGAGGGTTTTGGTGCTCGAAAACGTGCTGCCGAGGATCAGGTGCGAAAGATTCTTCTGATACTTGAGGGCATAGGCCTGTGCCAGTACGCCGCCATAGGAATGTCCCAGCAGGATGATCTGCCCCAGCCCCAGCTCCTGGCGCACGGCCTCGACGTCCTCCACCATGTTTTCTACGGTGTAGCCGGAAATGTCTTCCAGCTTTTGCGAGCGGCCCGAGCCGCGCTCGTCGATAAAGATGAGCTGGTAATGGCGGGCGAGCGGCGTCAGATAGGGCAGGAAATAGTCATGGGATGCGCCCGGCCCGCCGTGCAGGATCAGGAGCGGCTTGCCGTGCCCGAAGATCTTGTAATAGATCATGACGCCGTTGGCGTCCGCGTAGCCTCGCGGATGGCGTACAGGTTCGCGTTCTGCGCCGTTGCGAACGGCGCCACCAGGAAGAAGGAGAGGGAAAGTATTGCAAGCAGCTTGGTCATGGCCGCTCATCGTACGTCGGCATGTGTGCCGTAGGCAACGGCGGGTTACGGCCGGTAGTACAATTTCCTAAAACTACGCGAAGTCGCTTTATGCTGGCACGATCTTGCCGTCTATATGCCCCCGCGACTTGCGAGGAACCGGCGTGGCCGTCACCGTCCCTTCCATTGCTTTCTTGAATGCCACCTCGAAATGCGCCATCTCATCGTGGGTGCCTACGGTAATGCGTGTCCAGTTGGGCATCACCGGCCACACTCTGCCGATCATCACGTTCTGCTGGGCCATGGCCTCGATCACGCTTTTCGCGGGACGCTTCGTGTCCAGCATGAAGCAGTTTGACTGAGAAGGAATGTAGCTGTATCCGTTGCGGTCGAGCCACTGAAAGGTCTCGCCTCGCACCTCCGCATTGACACGCTTGCGTTCCGGGATCAGTTGGGGATCTTTCAGGCTGGCGATGGCTGCTGCCACTGCGGTGATGGGCATGAAGTTGCCACCGAAACTGTCCAGCCGATCAAGTAGGTCGGGACGCGCGATCGCAAAGCCGCAACGAATCCCCGCCAGGCCGTACACCTTGGAGAAGGTTCGCAGCACGATCACGTCCTTGTCTGCCTTCACCAGGTCGATTGCGGATGGAGCGTCGGAAAAATGCAGGTACGCTTCGTCGATCAGCACGACCGCCCCTTTCGGTTTGTTCTCCGCCGCATACTCAATGTCGGAGTGTGGGGTGAGCGTTCCGGTTGGGTTGTTGGGATTGCAGATGTATATGACCCCGGCATCCGGCGCCGCTGCCAGCATCGCATGCGTGTCGTGCGCATAGGTCTTGGTCAACGGCACGGCCACCACGCGCGCGCCGGAAACCTTGGACATGAATATGCCAGCTTCATATCCGGGATCGGCAGTAACGTAGCTCCGGGCCGGCGAAGTGAAGGCCAGCACGGTGTAGTGCAGCGGTTCGCTCGATCCCGCAAACAGGCGGACGTACTCGGTCTTCAGTCCCTCCTGCTGCGCGAAGAGCTTGACCAGATCGTCGGTCAGATCGTCGCGGTAGCGCCCGCCGTCAGGAGTAATCGCCGCAATCGCTTCCCGCGCCCCAGCCGAGGGCCCCAGCGGGTTCTCATTGGAATCGAGAAAGACGACATCCTTGCGGTCAGACGAGAAATGATGATGCCGCGATGCATGCGCAAGCATAGGCTCGGTGACCAGGCGAAAACCGGCCACGGTCGCCGCTGTGGCTGAAAGCTTCAGAAACGACCGCCGGGACGATGCCACTGGATTCGAAGCCATCAAGACCCTCCGCAGATGGACGCTGGACCCTGGATTCTGGACTGTCGGAATGAGGCAAGTCAAGGG
>CAWDFF010000025.1:0-227672 GCA_963801545.1 Terriglobia bacterium
CCAAGTCAGAACGAGATCGTGACTGCGACCCCCTCGCCGGGGTACGAGCGGTCATACATGTAGTACCCATCGTCGGTGTAGTCGATATAGACATCGTCAGTGTCATACCAGACCGGAGCCCAGCTTTCCGGCCAGGGGTCAACGAACGTGACCCAATAGCCGTCGTACTGGAAGCGCGGGTACCCGCCGACGAAGACCAGCGGAAGTTGGCCGACGTGGAAAAGATGCTCACGCCCGAAGTAGACCTTGAAGCGGTCATCGGGAATCCGGTAGCCGTTATAGCCGCCGCGCTGACGCCAGGTGCGATGGTCGTCATGCCACGTCCGGCCCGGGATTCAACGAAACCGTCGCGGACCTGCCCCTGATGCTGTGGGACCCCGCTATGGTGGACGCCGCCATGGGTGGGGCCGTTGGCCTGGACACCGCCGTGATAGGCGCCGCCGTAGCTTTGCTGCGGTCGTGGCGCGGGTCTGGCGGCCTGATGTGGTGGCGGTGCGGCCCTTTCCTGATGCGGTTGTTGCCGGGTCTCGCTTGCTGATGTTGTTGCTGCGGGGGCCTGCCTTGCTCTCCCTGCTCGTGTTCGTGCTGTGCATAGGCAGGAGCAATTGTCCCAAGAAGCAAGAACAGCGCCCCAGCGCTAAGAGTCAATTTCTTTCGCCATAGCCTCTTCCTCTCGAAAACGCGGTGGTGATTTTGCCGCTGATACTCGAAAGTCGGAAAGAACGGCACCTGGATTGGTGTCCAGGTGCCATTTGGAAATTTCACGGAAACGTCCTGGATTGAAGTCCAGGTTCCGGTCAGGCGGCCGGAATCACAAGCTTCTGGCCGACTTTGATTTTGTCGGATCCTCCAGATTGTTGGCTTTGGCGATGGCAGGATACTTGTTGGCATCGCCGTAGAAATGTCGGCTGATTTTGGACAGATTGTCCCCGGCTGCACGGTATAGCTCTGGTCACCTTGCTGGACCTCGATGTCGTGCTTCAGGTCGGCAAAGTTTGGATCGACTGCTTTGATCGCATCCCAGATACGATTCTTGCTCGCCTCCGAAACTGCAGTGGCTTTGAGGTAGAGCTGATTGCCATCCAGATTCAGGTTCCGCAGTTGTGCGCCTTCCTCCTGAATTTTGGCCCCCGAGACCGGCTGGTATTTTTGCTTGCAGCTCTCAAATTGATCAGGCATGTGTACTCCTTCAAAGAATATTGGTAACGATACCAACGCGCACACGGATCACGCAGAGATTTTCTGCAGAGGCCCCTTTGCAGAACCGAAGCATATACGCCTGCCGCTGTGCAATACAACTGCCACGATGCAGTTTATGTGCCGCGGCCTGGTCTCGGATGGCGGAGGCTTCGGATGCGGATCTATGGGGAGTCCCGGAGGGGCCTCTGATAGTAGCCCGCCCCTTCCAGTGGCGGGTGGGATGACGAGAGGGCTACGCGTGCCGTCGGCACGCCTGAAAAGATCGGTCGCGGCCCGGGTGTACATTTCAGCCGTCCCTCCGGGACGGGGACTGTTGCCGGTCGCCCCCGGTCTTGAAACGCCGGGCTACTATCAGGCGCCCTCCGGGAGGCTGCGCTTCGTGGTGCCGTAGGGTGGGCGAGGCCAGCGCCCCAGATTTCGCTGGGGACCTCACTCGGCCGGGCGGGGGCGCCCGCTACATCGATCGCGGTACCGCTGCCTGCGGCAATCCAGTTTTTCGGTATACTAACCAGGTATCCCATTATTCCAGAACATCGCCGCCATTGCCAAAGGCATGAGCATCACCTTCCGGGAGATGTTCCAGCCCACGCTGGTGGAAAACTACCCCGACGGTCCGGGCCCGCTGAAAGGGGCCGAAGTTTCAGGAGCGCTATCGCGGCGTCCACGTGCTGCAGCGCGACGAGAACGGCCTGGAGAAGTGCGTCGCCTGCTTCTTGTGCGCGGCGGCCTGCCCCTCGAATTGCATCTACATCGAGGCTGCCGAGAACACTACCGAGCACCGCATCAGCGGCGGCGAGCGTTACGCCAAGGTCTATAACATCGATTACAACCGCTGCATCTTTTGCGGCTATTGCGTGGAAGCCTGCCCCACCGACGCCATTACCCACGGCCACGGGTTCGAGATCGCCAGCTACAACACCACCACCCTGGTCTATCGCAAGGAGCAGATGCTGGCCCCCCAGCCAGCGCATATGGGAGCCAATGCAGTGTTCAATCAAGCGGAGTGGACGGCGGCGCACCTTCGTCACCTGTGCAGGGGAGCTGAAGTTCAATAGATTGGGATTACAAGCGAGCACGCCGGTCCCCAGCGGGCCGGCGTTTGTGTATTTAGACTAGTCGTCAGGCGTCAGTCACATCAGTCAGCCCAACAACTGACAACCTGACAACTGTCTTCCCGACGACTGAAGACTGACGACCAGGGACTAATGTCTGACTTTCTCCAAACCGTGAAGGAACGCGTCGTTATCTACGACGGCGCGATGGGAACCAATATCCAGTTCCGCAATCCCAGTGTGGACGATTTCTGGGGTAAAGAAGGTTCAACGAACTGTTGGTTCTGAGCCGGCCGGACATCATCAAAGACATTCACGCTGACTTCTTCAAGGTTGGCTGCGACGTGGTCGAGACTGACACCTTCGGCGGCGCCCCGCGTGGTGCTCGCCGAGTACGATCTGCAGGATAAAGTTGC
Source organism: Terriglobia bacterium (assembly GCA_963801545.1). Lineage (GTDB taxonomy): Bacteria > Acidobacteriota > Terriglobia > Terriglobales > Acidobacteriaceae > JAIQFF01. The sequence goes on from CAWDFF010000025.1 coordinate 2,669, forward strand.
CGAAATCAACATCGCTGCCGCCAGAATCGCCAAAGAAGTCGCGCAGCAATTCTCCACCAAAGACAAGCCACGCTTTGTGGCCGGCTCCATCGGCCCGACTACCAGGCTCTTGCCATCACTGGGGCACATCACATTCGACAATATGGTGGCGGGCTACACGGAACAGGCCCTCGCGCTGATCGAGGGCGGCGTCGACGTGCTGCTGGCCGAGACCTGTAGGACCTGCTGCAAGCAAAAGCGGTGCTAGTGGGAATCTTCGACGCCATGCAGAAAGCAGGAAAGCGGCTGCCGGTAACGGTTCAGGTCACGCTTGAAGCCGCCGGAACCATGTTGCTGGGCACCGAAATCGGCGCAGCGCTTACCGCGCTCGAACCTTTCGACGTCGACGTGATCGGTCTCAACTGCGCCACCGGGCCCCAGGAGATGAACGATGCGGTGCGGTTTCTCGGCATCAATTCGACCAAGGTTATTTCTATTCTCCCGAATGCCGGCCTGCCGCAAGACGAGGGTGGACACCGCCGTACGGCTCGCGGCCTGCCGAACTGGCCCAGTATCACAAGCGTTTCGTTGCCGAGTATGGTGTGCGCATCGTCGGCGGATGTGAGCATACGCCAGAACATCTGAAAGCTGTGGTGGACGCAGTTTCCGGGGTAGAGCCACGGCGGCGCGAGACGTCAAGCCCACGGCGGCAGCGTCCAGCGCCTACACTTCGGTTCCGCTGGATCTTGATCCCAAGCCGCTGGTCGTCGCCGAAGAGATGAACACCACCACACGGGTGGAACACTTCCGCAACCTGGTGCGCAACGAGAAGTACGACATTCTGGCCCTGGCCAAGAAACTGGTGGCCGAAGGCTCGCACATGCTTGATCTTTGCTGCGCCATCGTGGGCGAAGACGAAAAAGGCTACATCACCTCGATATTGGGAAAAAGTCGCGACCCGCGTGCCCGCTCCGATTCTGGTCGATTCCACCGAAGCCGACGTGGTCGAGGAGGCACTAAAGCGGATTCCGGGCGAGGCCATCATCAATTCCATCAACCTCGAAGACCGGCGAGAAGCGAACTTCAAAAGTTCTGCCCATGGCCCGCCGGTACGGCGCCGCCGTGATCGCCTTGACCATTGACGAAGACGGCATGGCCTTGACCGCCGACAAGAAAGTCGCCATTGCCAAACGCATCCACAAACTGGCCACGGAAAGGTACGGGCTTCGCGGTATCGACCTGATCTTCGATGCGCTGACCCTGCCCATTACAACCGGGCAGGAAGACTACCGTTCCGCAGGCATTCAAACTTTAGAAGCGGTGGGGAAGCGCATCAAGCACGAACTGCCCGAGGTAAAGACGAGTCCTCGGTGTCGGCAACATTCTTTTGGCCTCGATGCTTATCCCCGGCGGGTGCTGAATTCTGTTTTCCTGCACGAGGCGGTCAACAATGGCCTGGATATGGCCATCGTGACTTCTCCCAAAATCTATCCGTTGTACAAGATCCCTCAAGAGGAAGTTGATCTTGCGCTCAAGCTGATTTACCGCGATGCGGCGTCCGATCGCGACCCCCTGCAGAAATACATCAACCACTTTGCCGGCAAGAAGGGCAAAGGCGAAACCGAAACCACGGCGCACGTTGAAACCCTCTCCGTCGAAGACAAGCTCAAGTTTGCCATCATCAACGGCGAGAAGGCAGTTGGCGAGGGCGCGCACAAGAAAATTCTGGAAGAAATACTTGAAGAAGCGTTAGTCCAGTGTTCTTCTGCTCCGACCTGCACGATGTCTTGCGCGATGGCAGCGCACGGTGGGGATGTGTTTACCACAAGATGCAGCTACCGTCCGTGCTCGACTCCGCCGGCGTGATGAAGCAGGCGGTCGGCTCGAACCCAAGATGGAGAAGAAGGCCGGCTCACAGAAAGCCACGATCGTGCTGGCCACGGTGAAAGGCGACGTCACGACATCGGCAAGAATCTGGTCGACATTCTTCTGTCGAACAACGGGTACAAGGTCGTCAACCTGGGCATCAAGCAACCGGGCGATACGATCGTCAATCCCGCTCTGGAGCACAAGGCCGACGCCATCGGACTGAGCGGCCTGCTGGTGAAGTCTACGCTGGAGATGAAGTATGTGATCCAGGACCTGGAGCGCCAGAAACTGGAGTTCCCGGTGATCTGCGGCGGCGCCGCCCTGACCCGTAAATACGTCGAAGACGATCTCCGGCGCGAATACTCAAACGCGGTGTTCTATGCCGACGATGCCTTCGCCGGCCTGCACATCATGGAAGACCTGGCCACCGCGAACGGCAAGAAGCAGGCGCGGCTCAAAGAGGGCCGCACCGTCAAGGAATACGCGAAAGCGGCGGCGGTGGATGAAGAAACCGGGCCAGTGTTCGCGGAACGAAGCCCGGTGGTCAGCGACGCTCCGAATATTCCCACGCCTCCGTTCTGGGGCGTGAAAGTCCGCAAGGACTTTGATCTACGCGAGCTGTTCCCCTACATCAACGAGACCGCCCTGTTCAAGAACCAGTGGCAGCTAAAGACTGCCTCGCAGGAAGACTATCTGCGCCTGGTCGAGCAAAAGTTCCGCCCCATCAAGAAGCAGCTGGAAGATGAAATCATAGCGACCGGAGTTTTCGAACCGAAGGTCGTGTACGGATATTTCCCCGCCCAAGGTGAAGGCAACGACGTAATCGTGTACGACCCGGACTCCACACAGTCTCGGGAGCTTCTCCGCTTTACCTTCCCGCGACAGCGCGAAGGCCGCAAGCTCTCCATCTCCGACTTCTTCGCCCCAAAATCCTCGGGGAAAATGGATGTGATCGGGCTATCGCTGGTCACGATGGGCGCCAAGGCTTCGGTAGAAACGCAGAAGTTGTTCGAAGGCGGAGAGTACACGAAATATCTCTACTTGCATGGGCTCAGCGTAGAGACAGCCGAAGCCCTGGCCGAATCTGCACAAGAAGATGCGGGAAGAACTGGGCATCGCCGGCGAAGACTCGCCCCACATCCGCGATCTTTTCCACCAGAAGTATCGCGGCTCGCGATATTCATTCGGCTACCCGGCGTGCCCGAATCTGGAAGACCAGACCAAGCTCTTCGCCCTGCTCCATCCCGAGGAGAATATCGGCGTGCGCTTGACCGCCGGATTCCTGCTGGAGCCGGAGCAGTCCACCTCCGCGATTGTCGTACACCATCCCGGCGCGAAATATTTCGTAGTGTAGGGCAGCGATACGTAGACCTAAGTCGCGGGACCAGCCGCGAGGCGGCGGAAGAATGCAGCCCACGGCGCAAGCCCTGGGGTGGTCAGATGAGAAACGAACCTAACTCCTCAGGCGAAAGAAACTTGGAGCGATTACGGGAATCGAGCGTGAACGGCTGTATCAGCCAACCATGCTCAAGCGTTCGCGGGTCTGAAATGACCCACCGCCGATCCGGCTCCGGCGCCGCCGCCGGTTTCACCTTCATGAGCCCCCGCCCCGATAGCGCGCAAGGCTGTAGAACTGCTCGACTCGGATCCGATCCTTGCACTGCCCGACACCGGAGCCAAGCAAGAGGAAAAGGTATACGGTGCCTGATTTGTGGAGGTTTTTGTGGGGAGATCCGAATACAGAGCATCCCCTGCTCTGTAAGCTGCTGAAATGCTTGGTGAGCGCGGATGGACTCGAACCATCGACCCATGCCTTAAAAGGGCATTGCTCTGCCAACTGAGCTACGCGCCCACATTGCAATCAAAGGCACTTGCCGGGGTTATTTCAGATGTCTGGGAACAAATGGGAACAATCATCTGGATAACCTTGCGCTGTGCCTCACGTTTCACTGGCATGAGTCCCTGAGTGTAGGTGTCCAGCGTGACTTTGCTGTCCGCGTGCCTCAATGACTCTTGTACCGTCTTCACGTCCTCACCGTTCCCTTTCAGGAGTGTTGCGAACGAGTGTCTGAATACGTGCCAACGAACGTGCTTCACGATTCCGGCTCGTTTGGCGGCAGGCCGGATGTGTTTCGACATTGCACTTGAAGGCCACACCGGCTGGGTGCCGTCCTTCTCCGGCGATGCAAACACGTAATCGGTTTCTTGATTGTAAGGGCATCTTCCGCGCCAGTCCAGCAGCACAGCAGCCAACCCCGAGTCCAACGCCACAGGCTTCTGTGACGTTTCGGTTTTCAGCGCACCGACATGCTGACACACTATGCCACGGCTGAGTCGGATTTCCCCGGCTGCAAAGTCCATGTCATCCCATTTGAGCGCAAGCAACTCGCTGACGCGCAAACCGGTGACCGCCGCGATGAACGCCATCACGTAGTACGGACCAACTAGCTCGGCAAGCAGCGCACGAATTTCCTCCGCCGTCAAAACATCCGGCGTGCTCTGCCGCTTTGCTGATTGCCGCACCAACTTGATTGGGTTCCTGTCCGTCCACTCATAGCGCATGGCATGAGTGAAAAGTGTGGACATGATGTTCCGCAACTTGGCTTTGGTGCCGGGTGCCAATGACAGTGTTCGCAACCAATCTTCCACCGCAACCGTCTTGACGGCGGAAAGTTTGTAGCCTCCCCACACCGGCACAATCCAGTTCTTGAAGTAGCACTGGTACGCCTTCCGCGTGGAGTAAGACTTGGCGCTGTCGTCTGGCAATTCCTTCTCCTGGTAGTGAGTCACCAATTCCGCAACTGTTCGCGGAGAACGGGTGTCCCGGTTGATGTTTGCGCGGAGTGGTTCGCAAGCCTTCATCGCACTGGACTTGGTTGGGAACTGCTCCACGGTTCCGACTATGTGTTTTCGGTTGCTCTGCCCATCGCGGTACCGGAACACCCAACAGTTGGGACCGGCCTTCCGCTTCTCACGGTATAGACAACCCTGCTGATACTTCCGTCGGCTCATCAAATCTCCTTTCGAGTTTGAGCAGGCGGGTTCTGGCCCGTTGAATGTAGCACGAGCCACGCGGATAGCTCACTGGCACGAAAGCGCCAATAGCGCCCAATGCGGAAGGCAGGCAATTCCCCGCGCCTCGCCATGCGCTGGACGGTTTTTCGATGCAGTCCTCCGAGGAATTGCGCGGCCTCGGCATCGGACATCAACGGCTCGAACTCCATGATTGCCCTCAGACGTATTTCTTCGGCGGACGGATGGGATTAGCCCACAAGTCCGGCCACGGTCCACCGGCTGCTATGTTCTTTTCGTCTTCCAACGTCTTCAGCCGATGGCAGGAGTCGCACAACGACTGGTGGTTGCCGTACCAGAAAAATGCTTGCGTCGGTATTAGAAATTTCACCCGCGTTCGGCACCACTCAACGAACTGGACAGCGGGAATTAGGTGGTCACAGAGCGTCGCCAATTTCCGTTCGCATCGTTCGCAAAATGGAAACCGTATTCGCTGCAACTTGCTGCACTTCCTCCAATCGGGCGACGCATAAAGTTCGGCGTATATGTCGCGTGACGGAGAATTTGGCGACACATGCGCTTTTATCCCGTCATCGGTCTTGGGCCGCCTCTCCGCTTGGCACTCGGCACACCGCCCTCGCGTTTCCTCGGGCAGCTTGGTGCCGCATCCGCTGCACAGCCTCACGCCGTCCCGTCCGTGGGGCAGAGTTCACAGTCCGGCAGACAAACGCCGAGACCATGCTCAGCAAGGCGAATCGCATCAGGCTTGAAACCGGATTCGCGCATGGCCTTCTGCCAACGTAACTCGCTGATGTGCTCACCCTCGTCCGGTGAGTAGCAGGCAACAAACTTGGGCCGCTCATGCTTACAACCTGGCACCAGGATGCCCATTCGCAACAGACAGAACGACACCGCGTCAATCTCCGGGCGGCTGAAACCAAGGGCGGACAGTCGCTCACGATAATCTGGTTTCATTAGTTGCCCTCCGTGGTACACAACGCGCAAGTGGTTAGCTCACGCCCGTGACTACATAGAGCGGCCTTGGGCGTGTCTTCATCGTCTTCCCCGTTCAGGATGCGGTCCAACTCATCTGGCCCGTCCGATTCCTTCTTTGGCGAGGGAGTCTGTCGTGCGCGTGGCGTCAGCCCGAGTTGCCAAAGACACTTGCTGAGTGTGGCATTCAGGGCGCTGGTATCGGTCACCGCGGGATTCAGTTTGCGGACGCCACTCGCGCTGGTGACGTACCGTCCGTGTTCCCGGATGTCCGCCCACGCTTCGGCAAGGTCCGACAGGACCGTGCACGCCTGCGTCAGGGCGGCGCGATAGGCCACGCACATCTGAATGCCGGACTCCCGCATCTCGCCAAGCAGTTTGTCCCATTCCTGCCCAGCGCGAGGTGACAAGCCACGCGGCTTGAACGGTTCACCCGGTATCAATTTGAATTCGGGCGGACCTAGCTTGCTGCCCGTCAATCGTTTCTCATCGTCGGACTTCAATCGTCGCCCCATGCCAACTCCCATTCCCATCGGTTCCGGGCCGGATGCGCCCCCCCAAAGCATGTTTACTATGTGGTAAATAGACCTCTAAAAATAGAAAAAACGTGCAAATTAATCAGGCAAGCGCTGGTAGAACGAAGTCGCTTTCAAGAAATTACCCCCATACCCCCCATAGGCTGCCCGGCTGCTCCCGAAACGCGGGTCTCACGTGGAGCAATCGCCCTTGGTGAAAACGGTCCTCAGTGTGGCGGTCCATGCCTCCGCGTCCAGAATCTCCCGCCACGCGCCCCACAGCCCGGCGAGAACCGGGTCCAGTGTCAGCAGTGCCGGACCAATCTCGTCCACGGTGTCGCAGCGGATGCCAATTTTGACGGCCTCTACGATAGCGTGCTGCTCGATTGCGGGTAGAGTCCGCAGTCGGGCAAACCAATCATCCATCGCGTGGTCAATTGTGTCGTTGAGTCGTAGCATTCGCACTCCTTTGTTTTCAACGCTCCACACACGCAGACCTCTTGTCCTACCCTTCTCTATTTCCCACTATTTTTTAAATTAGTGGATTTTGTAGGGTGGGTACCTGATTCCAAGATGTGTGTGCGTAGGCGGTACTCCTTCGCCCGTACACCGCGCTGCACCTCAATGCCGAGGCGGTCCTTGGACTGCTCCATGCGGTTTGACAGCCGCGCCGCGGAGGACACCAGTTTTTCAATCTGGAGTGACAGCCCACCATAGGGCGCATGTCGCTTCAGCACGTCCGACCACTCAGCCGCACTCATCCACTTACCCTCGTAATCCTTGTTTTGCCTCACCTTCTCAAATAGAGGCGCGAGGTCATCCTGACTTTCCATCGTGGAGGTTTGCATCCGATTGACAACTTCAATGGACTTGAGCAGGCGGTCCTCGCATCCCTCTTGTCGGGCCAACATCCGAAGGAAGACCCAAAAGGAAGACATGCGGTGTGACACCGTGAGGTGGGCGTTTCCCGTCTGCTGTGCGCTGGTGATTTCCCGCATAGCGGCGGCTGCCCGGCCTACCAATTCGGTCCACAAGACAGCGCGAAGGTTGCCTGTGCGCCATTCCTCCGCTATCTGAAATTCGGCTTTCCACTCCTTATCACCGGCCACAACGTTCAACTGAAAAATGCGTGCGGTTAGCGCGTCCTCCGTGATGCTCAGAGAGTTTGTGGTGAGTACCGCGCCTGTGACGACGGGAAAGGTTTCCTCGGACGCCGTGGTGAAATACTTTCGCCGCCTCAGATAGGCACCCGTGACCACCGCCTTGAGCATGTCCTGAAGCAAATACATCTTGTTGCTTTCGTCCAGGACCACGTAGCCGGGCGAATTGAGCAGGATGTTTTCCGCTTCCTTCTTATCTTCCGGGCAAGCCGTGGCCTTAAAGCCCATGCCGAATAGCACCCAACCCATAGCGACCGCACACGCCGTCTTTTTTGTGCCACTTGCTCCCGAATGAAAATGCAGAATCGGTAGGGTCTGCACCCGCTCCCGGAACAGCATTGCCAAGAGAAAGCCCATCAGGATGCCGTGTGCCGTCTCCCGGTCAATGCCAACCTCTCCGTCGAAGGTCACCACGTCAAAAATGTGCCGCACTAGCGCACTATCGGCCCCGAGTTGCCACGCCTTGCCCTTGTAGGCTTGCGCCGCGGTGATGTCGGTGGAGTGCGCCCGTTCCTGGTCTTCTAAAAACAGAACACCGTCAAAGCCGTTGACATGTCGGCTGATTTGTCCCTCGCGGTCAATGCGGAGGAAATGCCCGTCCCACTCGTTCAAGTAGAGGACGTGGGTTGCGGCCTCGTAGTGCGATAGCCGGTGCAGCGTCCGCCGCGGTAACCCGCTTCCGTCCAGGTCCATGCCCAATTTTTCTTCCCATCCAAAATGCTTGGGCCAACCAAACCATTTTTTCAGCAGCTCACGAGCTTCCGGGTTGCCGGGAATCATCAGGCACAACTTTCCCGTGGCTGAATCGAGGAACGCTGGGACTCTGCCCTCGCTGCCTGCCTGGACCTCAAGGAAATCACCCACTTCCTTCAGGACGCGGACCATGTGCTGCAATAGGACTTCGTTTTTTAAACGTGCGTCATCCTTCAGAACCTTGTCCGCGAGGATGCCGTCAATAGCTTGCTTGGATTCTTCAGGCGACATTAGAGGAACCACTTTCCCGTGATGCGGTGGAGTCTCTTGCAAAAATCCGCCCAACGCAGCTTTCCACATCCGCAAGAGTTGTGATTACAGCGGAACTTAGGCCAACCCGATTTCGTTAGAATCACCGCCGGTGATGAGCCCACATGGTCTGCATTCAACGGGCAGGGCGTCATGACCCACAGCAGACCCGCGGGTATTTCTGTGGGAGGCCGGGAGTCAATCGAATAGAACGCAAGGAAGGCTTCAATTCGCTCGGGCGTCCAAGATCCGGCCCGAGGTGCGAGAGGTTTCTTGAAGCCGAGCGAACCGCGCCACTTCTCCAGCACGGCATTTATTTGCTCCAGGGTGACGGGCTGGATCGAATCAGGGACGGACAGCACCGCGGAGTCCCGCCCGGCTTTGTGATTCCGTGTTCCATAAAGCCGCGTGATGCGCCCGGCGTTTGATACGGACTTGTCCAGCTTCACCGCGTCCGAATCGAACTTCCGCGCCATCAGATGAAGAAGATTGGACAGCAGGAAACTAGTCTCGTGGTCGTTGGGCAGGTCCAGACGGTACGCCCGATGTCCTCCGTTGCCCGAGTCAAAGGCGAGAGGGAGCGGCCAACCTTCCGCGGTCAAGACTTTCTCCAACTCTCGGCTGTGCGCGTGTGCGGCTTCCGTTTGCGCGGACGCGGCGGCTGTTCCGGTTGGCTTGACCACATCGGAATCGAGCAGAAGCCAACGCCGCCGTGCGATGTCCGCATCCGTGGAAAGCTGTCCGCGGGACGGTTGAAAGAGTACGTCTCGCGGCACTCCATGCTTTTCCGGTGTCTCGGGTGCCAGTGGGTTTAGCGTTTGATAGGCGTCCAGCCCGGCAACTTGCGGTTGATCCAAGGCGGACTCGATCACGGCGGCTTCCGAGGCATAGATTGCCCATTTGCGCGGTCCAAGGAAGCGCACTTCCACAAGGTCGCCGGGATTGAGCAGGAAGGATGTCATGCGATTTCAGTCTCCGAATACGGCAATTCGGGCTGCTCGGAACTGGTGGCGTTTTTCTTCGGAGCGGACGGCGCGAACTCCGGTAACCAGTGCAAGATGACATCGCGTCGCGTTTCGCGGTCGAAGTGGGTCACGTAGCGCGGGACTCCGCCGGGGAATCTCTTGGTGGGCTTGCCATAGCCCGTGAGCACTCGCACCAGGTCGCCACGTTCTACCAACTCGGCGAAGCGAGGTGAAACACAGTGTCCCTTGTGCTCTGGAATGGCACGCTCGGCCTCGTTTGCCGTGAGTCCTTGCGCTCCCACTGCCCGTGCCAGTGCGACGATTTTGGTGCGGAGTTTAGCCGCCAGTTCGCCAAGCTGGGCGGCTGAATCGTGGGAACTCTGTGGGTCTGAATTGCGAACTGTCATGTTTGCCTCTCCCTACCGGTACAAAGTCCGTAACCCATAGGAAGCAAACAAGAGTCGGTACATCGTCCAGATGCCGCTCTGGGAGCGGAAAGCGGCACCTTTTCAGCACCCAATAACCGGCGATTCGCATCTAAATTGGCTGGGAGTGTTCGGATGCCGAGACCCAAAAAAGACCCGATCCTTATCGCGCTGGGCGACGCGCCGGAGAAATGGAACGACTTTCTGCTGAAGACTTACGGTCTGCCTGAAGACCCTCAGCCGCGAGACGAGGTTTCGGAATCAGCCTTTCAGGACGAAGACGGCGAACGGCTGCCGCTTGAAGATGTCGCAGGACTGCAAATTAGGCTTGGGGAAGAACCTCCCAAGGGTCTGGCGAAAATCTGGGCCGAAGTCAGCTTCCTCGAACCTGAACCTACGGAGCGATGGAAGCGCTCTTTGGCCTTCTTCCGTGCCATCGTGCGAATCTGGGCGGCCGAGCGCAGGCTATCGAAGCAGAAACGCGCCGAACTGCTTAGGGAAGTGGACGCCTTTCGGCCAACCGAACCGCTTCCTGTCTTCCCCGACTCTTTAGGCACCCCCGAGGAATTCTTTGAGCGGTGGCAACGCGGGGAAATCGAAGTACGGTTTACGTCCAGGAACCGAGCGACTCAAACGTGTGAAATATGGCAGCACGCCATCCCGCCCGACGAAGAGGAAAACCTTGACCCCGCGGATGAGCCGCCCGGATATTGGGCAGGGTTGAAGTGGATTCCCGAGGTGGAAGGCTCATGACCGAGCATGACCGGCACTACCTTGAAAGCGTTATTGCTGCGATGGGAGACCTCCGCAGTATCCTGTAAAACGGTGCTGGTACAACGCGCAACGCATGATGATTTATGACCGTGACCATCACTTTCAGTATTGGGAGTCTGTCGAACCCCTCCCGCACGCCTGGGTTACCATCAACGGTAAAGTGGTGGACGTAACCGCGGAAGCTGTGGAGCGCTCGTTAAAGCGGAGGGGGATTGAGTCCCGCTCGAATCACGATTACACAAACGGCGTGCGCGTGCGTCGTGCAATTGTACTGTTGAACATTGGGATGTTGGTCAAAAGCGTGTTGCACTGGACGTATAACGGGCGCGAATGGAGGTCAAAGCGGAGACGGCACGCGAGAACCGGTCCAGAGTGTGCGATTGACAGCCGAGCCCGATTGAACCTCCACATAAACTTTCGACGCTGGAACGCCGGAGGAATTCCGCCCCCGTTGGCAGGACGGAGAGGGGGAAATCTCTTTGGGTGCCGTCAACCGGGATCAAACTGTCAGAGTGCGGTCCTCCGGCCTCCGTGAATTTCTGGACGCGCAGCCCGACGCTGATCCCGACGAGGCGCTGCCCGATCCACCCGGACAATGGGACACACTGGTGCGGCGGCCTGACCCCGGCGGCTCTTAGCAATCCCACACGCCGCGCCTACAAAAAGGAGGCGTCGTCCGACTATTGAATAGTTCCTTCGGCCACTGCTTCTCGTAGGTGACCGTCAGGACCGGGAGTCTCTAACGCGCGGTACATCGTCCAGTTATTACCGTCAATCTGGAGCATTACCGGCGCCTTTGGACCTTCCTTTTCCGTGTCGGCTTTTTCCAGGTACACCGCCCATTTGACCGTTGCCGCATGAGACACCTTCACTTTTGATGGAAAACCCGAGCGCAGAACTGCGCTGAAGGTTCGCACACCATATTCCCTCATAGAGGTTTTCGGGTCCGCTGCGACGGTGTCTTGAAATAGAGCGACCGCTGTAGCCATGCTCGGAGAGTATTCCCGCAATCGCTTCGGAAAGTCTTTGTCTGTAATCCATGGGATGTCAGTTAGAAGGGTTCGGTTTTCTGACGAGTTTGGATTCTGGAAACCGGGAAGCGCTGTGTCCTTCAGAGCACCAGACGCACCCAAAGAAGAAGTAGACGCGGTGCCGTTAGGGCAGGAGTAATCGTTGCCGCAAGTAGCCCCTGTCCTGTCGTAACAGAAGCCGTGTCCACCTTGAATTAGGCAACAACCTCCAACGTAGCAGGCTGTGCCTTGGTCAACCAGCTTGCAGCATCCGCCGCACCCATCGCCGGGGTCGGTACAGCTAGATGCGCAACCATATCTATCTTGGGTAGGTTTGTAGAAACAGTAGGAACATTCTTGGGCCTGTACCGCTTGCCAAGAACAAGAGAACAAAATGAGTGCAACGGAAAGGAGCTTCATCTCTAAACCTCCGAGTTATCTAAGCTACCCCCTTTGCGGACTCAAACCTAAATTCCAGCAGACGTTACCACATTACCGTTTATGTCAATCATTAATTTCGTGTATCTGGGTGGGCGAGGAGCCGGAAAGGTTTTCCGGCTTGCCTGTCCTAGCATTTATTGTATCGATCCGTTAGCTACCAGGTTGTTCGCTTTGTCGTATAGTTCCCACTTATCCAAGTCCAATACTAGCTTCGCCGGAGAAGTAGGGGGGTCAGGGGGCAAAGGTGCATCTAGAAGTGTGATGGTCCATCTGTCACCATTCCTATCCTCTTTCCAACTTGTGTTGGTCTTCGGATCAGTAGTTGACCAGAGAACTCCCGGTCCATTCGACACCAAGAACATAGGGAGCGCACGCTGCTTGTCTTGCTGTTCCTCCTCCAAAAGACGGGCTAGGGTATTGGAGTAAGCTCGAACAGTGTCGTTCAATGTTTTGCTGGTGATCCACGGGTTCTTTGTCTTGTCGGGAACCAGCTTAAGATCGGCGGACTGGGGACCACTGTTGGATTCTGACAGACCAGCATTACTTGATTCTACCAATCCGTTAGCCACCAGCTTGTTTTGTTTGTCGTACAGTTCCCACTTGTCCCGGTTTAGTACCAGCTTTGTAGGAGAAGTAGCGGGATCATCTGGGAATAAAGGAGGATCGAGAAGTGTGATTGTCCATACATCACCATTCCTGTCCTCTTTCCAAGACGTGCCTTTATGCGGGTGCCCTAAGGGTGACCACAGTACGTTTGGTCCATTCGATACTAGGAACATGGGCACGGCAAGCTGTTTGTCCCGCTGTTCCTCTACCAAGATAGTAGCTAGGGTATTAGACTGAACCCGGATCGCATCTGTCAGCGTTTTGCTGGTAGTCCATGGATTCGTCGTTCTGTCGGGGACCAGCTTGATAGCGTCCTGAAAGGCCTGTGAACCTGGCCCTTGTGCTGCCGCTTTTTGTGCAAAACAGGGACAACCCGGCGGACAAGTTACGCAGCCGTAATCCTTAAAACAAGTCCCACAGACTCGGCAACTGGTACCGTTCAAAATGCATGCACAGGAGTGGGTGACAGGGAGGGTTTCGCAACCGGGTGCACTGGTGCTACATTTCGCGCAACAGAAGCCCTGGCCATAGGAGAGTGTTGCGGCTGTCAGGACAAACATGCAAATTGCTAATTTGAATTTCATCGCATTACTCCTCTCTCGTTAGAACACCTACCTTTCAGGGTCGAATGAACGATCCGCAATCTGCGTTCAAAATGAAGAAGCAGATTTTCAGAAGATTTTATTCGATTCGATCAAATATTTTACTCTATGCTCATTCGCGTCGGTAGACCGACGCAGCAGTTGCCACTGTTGCCAGATAAACACCTGCCTGCCGTGGGAACAACCTTGGGAACAAGCGTGGGAACCGAATGCGCTGTAGCGGTCTGATTGTTCCCAAATGCGCCCGTTAACTCTCTGATTCTACGACTTTGAATAGAGTGTCAAGGTAGCGCTCTAACCAACTGAGCTACGCGCCTACAACAACTTGCGAAAAAAACCGATTGAGCAGACGCTACGTGAGCACAAGCTGTCCCCGGATCGCGCCAATCCAGCAGAGCGTGGCGAGTTTCAGCTTACGGACATTGACCTGAAGTTTCCTGTGCAGAGTTTGACCTCCCAAGGCTTCAGTGGCATGGGTTTGAGTCGGTGCAATCCATCTTTCGAGGAACTACCCGCCGCGTGGCAGCGATACCTCGGCTGCATTGCAGTGATCGTGGACGCCACGGTGCGCGATCCGCAGAAGCGGAAAGTTGCCAAGGCTGCCTCTTTGGAGCAGGCGCAAGATGCACCTTGGGGCACGCCGCCACACATGCCGGAAGAACTGGGAACGCCGGAGGAATTCGGCCGCCGTTGGCAGGACGGAGAGGGGGAAATCTCTTTGGGTGCCGTCACCCACCGGAGTCAAATCGTAAGCGTACAGTCCACCGGCCTCCGCGAATTTCTCGACGCGCAACCCGGTGACCCCGAGGATGCGCTGCCGATTGGGAAGGGTTGAAGCCGGGGCGGCCCCAGAGGCGGAAGGCTCATGACCGAGAATGAGCGGCAGGGCAGGCTTGGCTAGGTTTGGTTTGGCTTGCTCAGCGTGGAAACAGGGCAACCCTCTATCCTTCTGGGTTGCCTTTTTTATGCGACGTGGCGCGGTGCCCGTCCAGAACGAAGTGGAGAACTGCTGCAATCCATTTCGATTTCCAGGTGGGGATGCCGCGCCCAGGGCAGCAGCGATGACCGTCGCTCTGCAACGAAGACGCCAAAGCATTGTGCCGCCGTTATACCTCACAGACAACCAGAGAAGCCCTCGTTTTGATTTTCCGAACAGACGGCAACATTATGCTTGACATCGGCCCAAATGTGGGTATCGTCCATCGCAGTTTCTTCTGGCTTGGCCAAGGAGAATAAAACATGTTTAGGAGAATGCGGTATGTTTCCTTGTGCATTTTGCTATTTGCAGAATTTTCTCTAGCAGATGTGACCATGAATCTTGTCACTTCCAGTTGCACGCAGGGTATAGGACAGGCGACCCTGAACGGATATTGGTCGGATGGATTGGTATGTAACGCAAATGCTAATTACACCGTCCAGACCGCCCAGTGTACTGCCCAGTATCCGGCTGCTCAAACCTGGAGAACCAACAATCCCACTTGTTACTGCATAACCACCGAGACGTTGGCCTCAACTACAACATATTCGACAGGTTGTGAACCGCCGCCCAACGGGAGGTTTACTAGTCCCACCAGATACTTTACACAAAAATGCTACCACAACCCGTAAGGAGGACAAACCAATGACGAAGTGCTCTTTAGCAATGGTTGTGCTGCTGGTTACAGCACTTGCGTCCGCAACGACTATCCCAATCACTGATACGTCTAATGAGGGTAGCCCCATCGCTCTTGAGGGGACTTTCGCATTTGACCAAAACTCTTCGGTTTTGACCGTGGTTGGACACAATAAGTCTCCTCAGGCAGTATTAGCTGTCGTGGCCGTAGTTTTGGTGAATCCGGTGATTAACTTCAACAGTGAGCATGACCACTACTTCAGTTCAATGCAGATTGATGTCAATCGGGACTTCGATGTTGTCGAGACCCCGACGCTTCCATTGGACGCTTCGGATTTACAAAGCTTGGCTAGTCAGACTTCCGGGACAGCGAAAGTGTTGTGGGTTCAGTTTGTGGATGGCACAACCTGGGGAGACAAGCAAGTAGAGTCAAGAATATTTAGGGAGCGGCAGGAAATTAAGGCGTTCCTGACCCACCTGTTGGATGTGTATAACCAATCCGGTGCTGATGCCTTCCTGAGTGCTGTGGCAGAACATCAAAGCTCAGATTCGGCGGAAGGCATGGCTGAAATGTACAGAGACAAGCACAAGACTCCGGCAGAGCTGGTGGAACTCATCAGCAAGCAACTGGCGATTGGGAATAGCAGGAAGTGACTAACCGAGAGAAGGCGGTAGTTCGTATAGGGGGACCCCACAACGGTTGGACGCTAAGGCGAGAAGGCTACAAAGGCGACGAGGAAAAACACGAGGACCGTCAAGCCAATTTCTGCGCGATGTGTTCGTCCAGAATCTCGCGGCGCTCACAGGCTGGAAGCAGCCTTCGGCTTCTGGTATTAAAATCACGGAAATGCTCATCAAGGAGAATTCTCCCTTTCGCCGGTTGCCTAGCAACCTTCTCCCAAGGGCGGCGCAGTTCTGCGATGGCATGCGGTATGCAGCCGAAATGGCAGACTTCGCCTACGAACAACTCGTTACACAGTTGAAACCGCTGTCGAATGGTCCTTCCGAAAATCCAATAGTTTCCGCCAGTCCAGCGTTTCTATTTGCTTGGTCAGTTGTTGACAGCGTTCATCGTTTCCGCGGCTTAATAGAGAATTTTTCGAGCATTGGAAACAAGAATCAATCTCCCGAATTTAGGAATTTCTTGGAAAAGGCTGAAGCAGTTGAGACACTGCGCCATGCTGTGCAGCACATGGAGTCAGAGATTCGTAAATCCGGCGAGGCGGGAGACGCCGTGTGGGGCACTCTCAGTTGGGTGAGCCAAACCGTGCGGAACACGGTTTACACCCAGTTGCTATTAGCAGGGACAATAATGCCCGGAGGGAAATATGCGCCGGTGATGCCTGCCGGGTTAAGAATTACAGCACCTCTCGACCATGTGACGTTGAGGTTGAGAGATGTGTCGGTTAACCTTTCCGAATTGATAGAGTGCCTCTCCAGGCTCGTTGGCGCAATAGAAAACGGACTGACGGATGCCTTCAGTGACCATAAAAAATTTCCGGAGACGTTTGGGAGCGATTTCTTCTTTGCTCTGGAGATGCTTCCAGCTCAGAATGGCAGTATGACAATACCGGCGCAAGACCCGAATGGACCTCCGACCGCTGAGCATCGCGCGTTTCGTCAAATAAAATAGGTTCAAGCTGGGAACGCCGGTCAGAGCACCAGACCTGGGTGGTATGGCTCACACTGTCCAGTGGCGATGCTCTGTTGAAACTCGGATTCCGCATCCGCGATTGCATCCTTTAAGTGCGAATGAAAATAGACCTCGGCGTCCGAGCTTTGCGCGATGAAGCTGGGGTCTTGCTGAACTACGTCTCCCTCAAAGATTCCCACCTCAAAAAGAGGTCGTTGTTCGTCACGTTGTTCGACTGCTGCTATCTGGCGATAAACGGGCTTGGACCCTTGAGGTTGCTTCTTGTAGCCACGCGGTTGAGATGTAATTGCCCGTTCATGCGCCAGAAGACCCCCGTCCGGTGCGTCGCGAGTCGTGCCCAGATTGGCGACAACCCGAGCCGTAAAATCTGGGAACGAATCTGGGAACGGAAGCCAGTCCCGCCTGCTCTGAAGGTGCTTTTCCGTCCCCGAGATGCCTGCTAACGTCCTGATTTCACTTTCATGCGCTACTTAAAAGGGCATTGCTCTGCCAGCTGAGCTACGCGCCCACATTGTCTACAACAAACACATTACAAATACTTTACTCAAGTTTTGCCTTTGCTTTAGCAACTCGCCCCAAACGCTTGGTGTCAGTTCTGGTGCCAGTTGGAACCAGCATCTGTACAGCCGCGAGAGTGTGAGCAGGAGCCAGATGTGCATATCTCATTGTCATTTGAATTGTCTGGTGTCCCATAAGCTCTGCCACGGTACGAATATCAACTCCCGCCATCACTAAGCGACTCGCAAAACTATGTCGTAAAGAGTACCACGTGAAGTTCTCTATTTTTGCCTGGACAACAGCTTTATCAAACCAGTGTTTGTAGCCTTTGAATGCAAAGACCTGAGCACCGTTCGAAGGCAATCTCTTCAACGCAGCGAGTGCGACACTGTTTAAAGGAATGTGTCTGACCTGCCCCCCATCTTTAGTCCAGGGATAATGAGACTTTCTCCGGTTTCTGTTCGCCCCACACGCCTTTCTGCGTAGCGGGGATGGGGGTGTGGGGCAAGGGGCCGGCGTTTGAGGTCCCTTGCCCCACTCCATCGCTGTAGAAGCTCGCTGCCCGTGCTGTGAACTCCTCTGGCGTGAGATAGCCGAGCGCCGAGTGCGGCCGCACTTGGTTGTAATCGCGCCGCCACTCCTCAATCCGCTCTCGCGCATGGGCCAGATCCATGAACCAGTTCTCGTTTAGACACTCATCGCGGAACTTGCCGTTGAAGCTCTCGATGAAGCCATTCTCCATCGGCCGACCCGGCGTGATGAAGTGCAGCTGCACCTGGTTTTCGTATGCCCATTGATCCAGCACCTGGCTCGTGAACTCAGTCCCGTTGTCGATCACGATGGCCTCCGCCTTGCGTCCCTGCTTTTTCAGTTCTTCCAGGACCCTCACCACGCGCAGCCCTGGCAACGAGGTGTCTACCTCGATGCGCAGCGCGTAGCGTGTAAAGCCGTCCATCAGGTTCAGCGTTCGGAACCGTCGCCCAGTGGCGAACGCATCCTGCGTGAAGTCCATGGTCCAGAGCTCGTCAGAACGTAGCGGTAGCTTCCGAGCCACACGTGCGGCGGCCGTCGGAATCCTCCGGCGTCCGCGCTTCCGTCGCAGCCCCAGCTTCTCCTCCACATAGAGTCGGTACACCCGTTTGTGGTTCACATGGAACCCCTCACGTTGCAGCAGGACCTTCAGCCGCCGGTAACCGAACCGTCGCCGTACCGCCGCCAACTCACGCAGCCGCTCCCGCAAACCCGGATCTTCGTTCCTCCGCCGTCGATAGCGACAGGTCCCCCGATGCATCTCGATCAGCCCGCAGGCGCGGCGCTCCGAGACGGTAACCTCCGAGCGCATGATTCCCACTGCCTGCCTCTGCATCTGCGGGCCTACCACTTTTTTGTGACCACCGCCTGCAACGCTCGCTTGTCCAGCAGCAGTTCGGCGACGGCGTGCTTCAGCTGCCGGTTTTCCTCCTCTAGTTGCCGCAGCCGCCGCGCCTCGCTCACCTCCATGCCTCCGTACTTCGCCTTCCAGCGATAGAGACTTCCACGCGTGATCCCGTGTCGCCGGCACAGCTCGCTCGGGTCCGTCCCTGCTTCTGACTCCTTCAAAATGCCGATGATCTGTTCTTCGTTGAATCGACTCTTGCGCACGACTCCTCCTCCGGCCCTGGGTGGGCCATCCTAAATGGGAGAAGTCACATTTCCAATGGACTAATTTCTGGGGGGCAGGTCAATGTCACTATCGCTATCCGTATTCGATTTGGCAGAATTGGTGCTGCACCACGAAATGGATTTCCATCTTGACGTTCAGGTTGCACGCACCAATCTGGTTGAGAGTACGATAGTGGCAATGCCGAAACGCAATCTCAGAGTCACCAAATGGTTGGGCACCATTCCAGCCGTTGGTGTCTGCACTCTTTGTGATCGCTACGTTCCCTTGACCGCCCTGAAAAGGGTCGCGGACGCGCAAGAGAGTCTTCGAGTTCAATTCGCCGAATACAAGTGTAAAAGCGAGACGTGAGCTAAAAAAGCGGAGGGCAAACCAAGTAGGGTATTTCCTGTATAACGATTTTTCTCGTTTCTAGCATTATTTCCTTTTGACTCCTTTTCCGATCAGGAGCTAACCACTCGAAATACAACGATGGCACGGTTCGTGCTACACGTCGCGTGGATCGTCAGAAACAGGCATGCCTAGGAGGTAATGGCCATGCGAGAGAACAGAGAGAAGTGGATGGAATTGTGCGCGCTAGCAGCCAACGAACAAGATTCACAGAAATTGATGGCGCTGATTAAGCAAATTACTGCGCTCCTCGACGCCAAACAAGAGCGGTTGATTGAAAGAGATTCGCAGCGGTCTTTCCCGAATCCGTCTGATTAAGCCCCACGAACTGCTAGATGCCTAACTAGCCTTGTCGCTCCTTGCGCATGAATTGATCTCAGGGAAAGTGTTCAAAATTGACCAGCATTTCCTGCGGAGCCGCTGCAGGATGTCACGAGCGCATGCACGAAATAAGCACGGAGATGTGCGGCCTTCTTGACCAGCAAAGCGAATTTCTAAATAGCCAATGTGCTCTCAGCGCCATGAGCCCAGAAGAGGTGGAACAGTACGCTGACAGATACGACCGCCTCTGGCAACTTTCCAAGCAACTGAACGAGTTCGACTGTCGTGCCAAAAAAAGAACTCAGCCTAAAAAAAATACTGGCTGTCCGATGTCCGACGTGTGGGGCCGCGCCAGGGGAAAAGTGCAAGCTAAGTACAGGCCAACCCCGTACCAACCCGCATCGTGACCGTCGATTGATTGCAGCAGATTGAGATCGCGCCCCACTTCTGAACGACTAGCCAGCCTTGTGCGAATCAAAAACATTTCGTTCGTTCTGAACGGGCTTCCTCACACATGAATGCGTGACGTGGTAGTCGTAGCACAGGCCGCAGAAGGAATCTCCGCAGCACTCCACGCAACAGTCAGAGCAGATCGCCGTACCACAGTCTGAGCACTTCGCCACAGAAGGCTTGCCACATGGCATACCGATGTCGGAATCACTGGATACAAATTCAATCTGGCAATAGGCGTTCATTACGCGGGCTTTCCTGAGTCTCTCCAACTCGGCAACAGTTGAACCCTTGCTCATGCGACCCCAATATTCATCATGGCTCTGCCGTCAGCGGCAAGGTTTCTCATCTCGCTAATCGCGTCAATTAGGCTGTGCAGTTCGCTTTGCTCTACTATCACTGATCCTGATCCAACCTTAGCTTCAACCTTGTCGTGCACCCCAATCGCCGCTTCTTCGTGCTGGAATTCACGTGTCACGCTTGTTCCACCTCTGCACATGCCCGATCAGAATCCTTACGGCAATGGCTTCTTGCCTCTGGCTTGCCACCCACTGTGGTCAGGTTGCGGCGTATTTACCGCACGCCGCAAGGTCGGTTGGTTGTCATTTTCAGCTTCCCCGTCCTCCGACAGAATAGGGGCTACCACACGTAACGCCTCGACCTCATTTTCCAGCCTCGATTTTTCAAGCTCTTTCTGTCTCAGAACTTCGTAAACGTCCTTCATGGGCAGGCACTCCTCAGAAATGGCGTGGGAATTGCATGGACAAACAAGTCTCAGAATAACAGGGTTCGATAAATGCCTTTTCAGTTTAGCCGTGCAGCTGGAATCTGGCCTAAAGGATTTGCCCTAAAGGCAGGCGAAAACGGCCAGAAGATGGTTGCAAAAATAACCAGTCTCGATGCAACCCGAAAAAGACGACTGCATCGTAGGCTTCAAGGGAGCACCGTGGCAAAGACGATCTTAATCGTTGATGACAACGCCCATATTCTTCTGGCGCTCCGTGAGCTATTCAAACGCGAAACGGACTTCGAGGTCTGCGGAGAAGCAGAGAACGGAAAAGAGGCGATTGCGAAGGCTCTGAAACTGCACCCGGACTTGATCGTGCTAGACCTTTCAATGCCTGTAATGAACGGTCTTGACGCGGCCCGCGAACTGAAACGGTTGATGCCTACGGTACCGCTGATCATGTACAGCGCGTTCGGCGACGTGTTCGGAGAGCAGCAAGCCCGTTTAATCGGGATTTCCGAACTGGTTTCCAAATCACAGCCTGCGGCCATTTTGGTCAACAAAGCCCGCAGTCTGCTTTATCAAAACGCCGCGTGATCACTTCTTGTTCTCCCAGTCGGGAGAACCCAATTCACTCCTTTTGAGAGTGCGCAAGCCTTGTAGTGCGTCTTCAATGACCTGCCTCCGCAGCATTCCACGCAACAGTCGGAACAGATCGCGGCTCCGCAGGCAGCGCATTTAGTAACTGCCAGGAACTGAACAAACTGGGTTGACTTCCGCCTAGCTTGGCCGCTTCGATCCCTGCCACGAAGCAACATCTTTCCGCAGCCCGTTCAGCCCGTTCAGAGCATCCTCGATGGCTTGGTTTTCTTCGGGCGTCCCACCGTGGTTCATGGAGAACCTCATTCTTATCCCATTCTCCGCTACTTGGATTTCCTCCCCTATTTTCGACCAGTCGGTTTCGAGCAGTGCGGTCGCGTAGAGTTCTTGCCAACCATACTTGGTCTTGATATCCATGTGACCTCCCGCAGCCCCAACGAACTTTTGTAAAATTATTACGAAAGGCAATTGGCAGGTCAATTGAAAACGAGCGTACGCTGACGTACGTACACTAGCCATCTTTTTTCTAAGCAAAATGCCCAAGACTCGGTTAAGTCTTGGGCGTTTGTCGACCAGCCCCTCCCCCGAGGCGCTGCTCACGATCAACATTATGATCGTGGCGATTGTAAGTAAATGGCACCGCCGTGCTAGGGAACTTACCTTACTTCAGCCAGCCTTGTGCGAAGCAAAAACCTGTCGCTGGTTCTGAAAGGCTTCCTAACGCACGAAGTCGTTACGTGGTAGTCGTAGCACAGTTCGCAGAACGAATCCCCGCAACATTCCACGCAACAGTCGGAACAGATCGCAGCACCGCAGTCACTGCACTTCGCTACAGCGAGCTTGCCGCACGGCGTTGGTGGCCTAGGGAGGACGAGGGCATCTGTCCCCGTCAGAAGATCAGATGCCAGTCAGTCTATTTCTGAGAGAGGAACTCTTTGAGGTGCTTGGCAACGGCTTCCGCCATTGACTGTTGATTCTTGCTTCCGCCTCTTTGCTTGTTCACGGAGTACGCCCAAAGCATTTTGCTCGAACTCGCTTCGATTAACTGTACGGAGACGTTTCCCTTATCCTCAATTCCGGCGCAATAGGCAAACAAGCACCGGGCGATCTTGCCACCTGTGGATTCCTGTTTGATCTCGACTGGAGCAGCTTTCAGCGTGTACGTTGCCTTGGTCGGATCAGTCACAACATCGACAGGAACCTGCTTTTTTGCAATCGCAGCAGCTACATAAGTTTCAAAGCCATTCTGCGGTTCGATGTAAACGGACGGTCGAGCTACCTGAGCAAGACCCGGTAGCGACACAGCTACGAACAATAGGAGCAAGACGATGCGTTTCATGTTCCAAACCTCTGTGCTGAGTCTGATCTAGCAGAGTCTGTTCGCACCAGATTACGCAGGTATTGCGACTAGCGCCGGAATGGAACGGGCCAGCGGCAGGAACCACGGTGTCCCTACGCCGCTGTCACTGGAGAGATATTCGATTTGGCAGGCTAAAACTGAGTGAACGTTCCTTCCTTCAAGGGTGTCAGTTTAGCTAGCCTTGTCGGGCGAAGACTCAAAAGTGGGTCGAGGTGGGTGCGGCTCATGTTGAACAGGTTTCCTCACGAGGGTACCACCTAGATTCTGCCGTTCCAACAACGAAGCTACATTCATTCGCAGAACTCCAAGACCGCTCATAGCATTGACGAGAGCGTCCCTTTCTTCCTGCGTCCCGCCGTGGTCTTGAGAAAGCTCCAGCCGCCTCTTGTGTATCTCAGATTCCGCCGTCTGGACGCGCTCCTGCATCTTCGTCCAATCGGTTTCGAGCAGGGCCGCTTGATATGACTCTTGCCAGCTATAGCTGGTGGGCACTTTGATCTCTCGGTAAGGATCCACTAGCCTTTGACTGATAGCCATTTTGACGCTCCGTAATCCTACGCAGATTATCTAGCGTAGCCAATGCGTTTCGCAGCGCGGCTTGTTCCCCATTCGGCGATTTCGAATGACCGTCTTCAATGCGATCAAGAACGGCATTGCGAGCGTGGGCGATCCGTTCAAGCAATTTCACGGGATTGGTTTCGAACAAAGCAGCTTGGCAAAGCTGTCGCCAGTCCGGGAGAAAGTGCGCCTGTTTATTGGTCATCTTTTCGTTTTATAGACGAACGCAGCATCAGCGTCAACCCCTTTGTTTGTAAGCGATTACATAGCGTCTGGGCATTTATTTCTGGATAGTGAACGATATCCCGATGACGGGATCAGTAATACGATTCTGGCGTAGGAATAGGCGCCTATTGTGTTTTGAGCAGCGTTCACACGTACCCGGCCCATGTCTATCGTGTCGCACTGATCTGCTCCGAACACGGCAGTCTGCCGCCCGCAATGAGGACAGGTGAACATGTTAACCAGTCCTGTCGGGCATGTCCGAAAGCGGGAACGGGTGGCGCTCGTTCTGAACGGGCTTCCTCACACATGAATGAGTCACGTGGCAATCACCGCATGACTCAGAACGATTGCCCGCAGCACATGGATTGTTAGCCACGCCCACACTCATCGCGTATGCTACTTCTCACTTCTTCTCCAAGCCAACCCGTTATCTTGACGAAGTTGTTGTAGGTTGCGGCATGCCAAGGACGAAAATGCTCACCGTAGCGTTCTGGCTCATAGCCGAACCGCTCTACTGCTGTCATGATTCCCTGAAACACTTGCTGAATGTCGTACAGATCGACAGTTTTTGGATTCGGTAAGCGGCGATAGTCAGCGATTTTTTCTCTTGCATCATGCAGGTTTTGGTCCAATGCTCGCAGCAGATTTCTACAAGTATCGCGGAGAGTCTTCTCAATCGCTTCGTCGCAATTCAGGGTAGGCGCGATGTAGTCCCGATAGTGATCCAAAGCCTGACTCGCCGTCTGCAGCGAAACGTTAATCCGAGCCTGAGATTCCGCCTGCGCGTGAATGGGAACAACCAAGGTGAAAGACACAAGTGCAAAGAGCAGTTGATATAGATTCATGGAGTTTCTCCACATATCCCAGAACATTTTATCGGATATAGATCGGAGTAGGTCTCTGCAGCGGGTCATATGGGGGAACGTCGTAGAAGATTTCGTTCAGTGGTTTGCGGGCACTCTTGCTGGAACTGCGGGGAACGAAAAGGATGTCACCGGCTTGCAACGTCACGTCCGAAGCTTTCCCCGCCAAAATCTCCTTGAGGTCTATCGGAATCTCAATGCGGCCACTTTCACCTTTCCGAATGATTTTGGCCTTGTGCAAGCTGGCGGTCGGGTTCGGTCCTTCCGCCATCGACAGTACCTTTAGCACCGTGGTCGGCGCGGTATCGCCCATACGCACACCCACGGGACTGTGTACATCGCCGACCACGTAAACGATGTCTTTGGAGACCACCGCTGGCGGCTTCGTAGCTGGGACGCGTGGTTTGCCTGATTCTTGGCTCAGAGATAAGTGAGCGGAGATCAGACAGGACAGAAAAAGGAGGCAACGCGATAACATATCAGCCTCGCGTAAGGACTCATTCTACACCGCTCTGGATTAGCGCTCACCAAGCATTCACAGTGCCTCAATTAGCAACCCAGACGACGAAACTCAACTCATCCTCTTCGTATCACGCCGTAATCTCCCAACATCCTGACGTCTGAAATTCTATGCCCCCAATCAAAACAGGGTTTCTACCAATTCGTGAGCTATTGGCCTTGAAGATTCTTGCGGGCGGAGCTATCCCATCCAACCTTCGAGCGGTGACTATCAACTTTAAGGCGTCCTCTTGGGGAATCCACTTGTAACGTCCCCAATCTTCACTCCACCAAAATGTCTTATCTCCACGCGACCATATTGCGTCAGCTCGGAGGTTCGTCCATAACCTGTCTGTACCAAACCAGAACGTGCGATCAGACGTACTTGGGCTATAAGGCGCGGGAGGAACGAAAAGGCTGGCCTGATAAGGCTTCGTTAGCGCGCAGGTTTCGGGAATTCTGGAGGTGGCCACAGGCTGCTGCGCTAGTGCTTGTGACAAGAACAGCAGTTGAATCAAAAGAAGGCGCATGGTGAGCCTCCTGAATGATTTTACACTGCTGGCGCGACAATAATGCCAAGATCGCTGCACGGCATACCTACGTCGCTGTCACTGGGTATGTATTCGATCTGGCAGAATGGGGTCATGGGAAAATCCATACAAAACGACCGCTCAGAATATCAGTGTTCGACGATGCAATCCAGCCAGCCGAGGTTTTGGTAGTCGGCTACTTTGATTTTCCCTTGGCGTTCTCAAATCGCTTCAGTAGGAGCCTATTAACGGTTCGCATCGCCATGGTCGGGTATTCTTTCATTGACTTGGCTTCGTCCTCCAACTTTCTGGCGAGAGCTAGCGACCCTTCCATGTCATAGGGATGGTTCTTGGCAAAATCTTGGGCTTCTGAGGATAGGTCGGCCTCTGTTCTCTTAGTTTTCATTGCTTAGCTCCTTACGCCAGTCTGTCCGCCCTCCGAGATTCGTATGCTTCCCAGAGTTCAACCAAATCTTCCACGCTCCAGAGCCTATCCGTAACGCCAGCGGCCATTGCCGGACTCATGCGAAGTGTACGATGGATTTTGATGAAGTTGTAGGCGAAATAGTTTAGGGCGAAGATTGGAACCCGTCGTACTTTTTAATTCGAATATCCAGTCGGGGTGGTCAAAGGGCGCAGATATCTGCGTAACGACGGCATGGGCTGGAATGCCAAGGGGACAGCGTATCAAGGCCGATGGCGAAAGCGGGGCGAATGCGAAATGGCCCAGCTCTGGCAAAAGCCGGGAGAAAACGAGGAAGGCCTCAGGCGGCGTTTGAACGCTGCCAGTGATCCAATACAAAAAACTGTACCAAAGCCGACTGGAGGTTTCTTACAAGTACTTCAGCTTATCGCCACCTGCACGTACGCCGCCGGATACCTCCCCAAGTTCCTTCTCGGTGATATCGTCCGTGGCGGGGAGGTCAATGTTCCACTCTGTGAGGTTCTTACCTGTCGCGTCTTTGATCTGCTTCTGCTGTTCTCCGGTCAGCTTAATCGTCACGTTCATCGTCACGCCTCCGTATAGGACTACGTTGAATCGAACTCCTCGGATGACGGCACTATACGCCGACCATCCAAAATTGGCCATCGATGCCCCTCTGTGGATGGCAACAGGCGGCAGTACCAAAACCTACAGCGGTGCTGGCGAACAAAAACCGAAAGTGCTAAACTGCCTCCGTGGACGAATCCCGCAAGCGCGTGATCCTGATTGCGGCCTCAATTCTTGCAGCGCGGAAACTGGCTCAGTACGATGGCGGAAAGCGGGTTCCTGCCACGATGAGCGCAATCGCGGATGCGGTTCGATGGGCAGAAGAGATTATGAAGGAAATTGATGAACGTTGGTCCGCAGAACGATGCCCACATTGACGGGCTGGAGATGTTATCGTTTGCTACCTTGTCGGACTCACTGCGATGGATGACGAGGCAGCGACCTGCGAAGAAGAAGGCAGCTCGGTTATCACCATCGAAAGATCATGTGGAACCGTCTTTATTCTCGCGGTAGTAATTTCGTAGCTCTAAGAAGCTGGTTTTCAGTTGGTCGACCAGAAGAAGTAGCATGACAAGACCGAAAACTTGAGTCAGATGAACCTCCGCTCGACTGTTTGGTACCACGAGTCTCGACCATTCAACAACTAGCATTACTATCAGAAAAACGACTCCCAGTGCCGCAACCCACAAAAGCCTTCTAACAATACCAAATGTCTCCTTACCACTCTCAATGGTCCTGCTGATTCTCTTGACGCCCACAATACGCGCGTCAACGGATAGTTTGCTAACTTGGTTTATCAAAGTCTTTACTCGGAGCCAGTCGCCCGGATTCAGCAACAGCGGATCCAAAACTATTTCGCTACTGCCAGCTTTGATTGTCGGATGCAGGCTCTCAGGGTTTACTTCTACGACTTCCGCCGTAAGAATTCTCGCTGGCTCAGCCCAGCTAAATCGGAAAGCGCGTTCGAAATCGTCGGCTCGGATAGGCTCATTGCCCGAATTGTTGATTGTGAGTATCAAGAGGTGAACGTCTGTTATTGGCTGCCCGTCGAACAGGATTTGCACTCTACTTGGGTTGACCGCTTCATGGACGCCTAGGACCCGTGTCTTCGAGAGCATATAGCTCAAGCCTTTTCTGCGCCGCCCTATCAGAAAAAGGAGTACTGTTATGGAAATTGCCGCAACAGCGAGAATTGTTCTCACCATGGGATCACGAAGTATTGTCACCAAATCCTGCGTCATATCCCCATCATCATAGCCCACCGTCCACGACAATTTTCACTAGTACGATGGCGGGACGCGAGTACCTGCTATGATCTGCGCAATAGCGGACGCGGTACGCTGGGCAGAAGAGATTATGAAGTAGATTGATTCACGATGGCCGATGAAGTGAATTGACTATGTGGCATCCCTTTCCAGGTTTCAGCGGCCTGACGCTTGGCCCAGCGCTGTTCATTGTGATCGGGACGGCAAGCTATCTAACAAAAGAGTACGAGTCATACAACCTAGACCCAAAGGGGGAAAAGGGCGAATTCGAGAAGTTCTTAGTGAAGTATGTCCGCCTATCAGAGTTCATCATAGGTCTGGCGACAGGCTCGATAGTCCTTCTGGTAGGGTCTAGCGCGTTGCACGGACAGGGCGGGCATCTGCCATGGTTTTTTGCTTCACCTCTTCTTCTGCTGGCATGGTGCGTTGTGTTTGGCATTGGGTTTATGGTCTGGCTCACTCGCAACTACGAGGAATACCAGCACGGAAATCCTCACACAAAGTTGGGCTACACTCTCAGTGAGACTTTAGGCTTCACCTCATTGGCATGTTTTGGTGTCGGCTATTTTTGGCTAATTTTCCAGGTCACGAGTTGACTCCCTTCCATCTCCACACTGCGGACTTTAAGACCTCCATATTTGTCGCTGTGATACCCTTACCTATGAGGAGCCATATGAGAATTAAACTCACATCACGAGTGCCGCTGGACTGGAATGAAGAGATTTTGCGAGGCAAGCTAGAAACCACGCTACAAACCGCCCTGGATCACGTTAGTAGCGGAGCCGATTACCGTATTTACGAACCCGTTATCAGCACAATTGGTCAGCAATGGCTGGCTGGCAACGACCACGATTATTTGTTTCTTTGAGTTTCTGGTGTCAGTTCTGGGGTCAGTTGGTTTTGGATTTGGGTGCTATTCCTTGCAATTCCCTGCTTGGCTGAATCGCTGAAACCCGCATAAACAGACTCTTCTGCAACTTCGTGCAATTCCTTGCAAAGCTTCCGAAGGGATTAAAAGGGCATTGCTCTGCCAGCTGAGCTACGCGCCCACTTTCGAATCAGTCTGGGCATTATAAATTATTTGGCGCGCGAACGCAGGAACGGTTCATCTCCTGGCAACGATTCAGTTTGCGGATTGACGAGAATTCCGCGCGGGCGAGTCCCCCGCGTCGACACATAAAGTGGTGCTGCTCGGCAAACGGTTTCGCGATTCTAAGCTGCCAGCAAGAGTACTCCGCCGGCCACCAGCAAGGCCGCCATCCAGCGGCGGTGATCGACGCGTTCGTGCAGGAAAATCTTTGCCGCAATCGCGTTGGCCACGAAGGTAAGCGAAGCGGAAGCCGGCGCCACCAGACTCACGTCTCCCCAGGACAGCGCGAAGAGCAGACTGTAGAAGGCCAGCGCCATGGCGAGAATGCCCAGCAGGAAACTGGGGTTGCGCAGAATTCTGCCGGCCACCGTCAGTAGACCGGTGCGGCGCCAGAGTTCGCCCACATCGCCCACACGCTTCATGGCTCTCGAGAGCAGGACATCTCCGGTGGTAGAGGCCACGACGACGGCCAGAGACCGCGCCCCAGGTGTAGGCGTGTTTCATGGCTCCATCCTCGTGCGCCCGGGCCTCGTACCTACGGGCCTCGTGCCCACGGGTTCAGCCAGGCGGTCGCCGCTGGCTTCTTTCTGATCGCGAGGGTGGCGAGTCAAGGCCGGGCCTTGAGTAACGAATCCCACTCCCGCTGAGATCAACGCAATGCCCAGCCAGCGAGTGGTGGTCACCTGTTCGTGCAGCAGAAATTTGGCGATCAGCGCCAGTAGGACATATCCGAGCGAAGTCGCGGGCAGAACATAGGTCAGATCAGCCCACGAAAGGGCGGTCATGTAGGCGGCGAAAAATCCCAGCAAAAAAATAATCCCCAGGGCGACCCAGGGATTCAGGATGGTCAAAATGACGTCCGGCAGCCGCTGCAACGAGATGTTGCCCACCTGCTTCATGCCACGGGCGAGAAGAGAATCGCCGATGGCCGCAAACAAGGTCACCCCGGCCAGCACCAGATACTTACGAAAAGTCACACTGTCTTTCCTGAGAAGGTTGCTGACGAACGTGCTGCTGGAGGAACCGGCAAACCACAGCGGCTAAAGCCGCCCTCGGGAATGGTCTAGATGCAGCGCTGAAGCGCTGCTCCACCCAAGCTACTCTGGTTCCTCGAGTAGCTAGGCCTTGGCGGGCTCCGCCACGGTCGTCGAGTCTCCCTTTTCGCGCTTCTCCTTGACCCACTTGTTTCGCGAAGCGCGCAGTTTCAGGAAGCTTTTTGCTTCTTTGTAAAGACGCTTGCGCTCGACGCCATCGAACGCCGCTTTCCTGAGAATGCGGTAGACCGCCTTGGGCCGGAAGTAGTACTCGTCGTAAAAGCGGTGCACGGCGGACATGATTTCATCTGCAGGCAATCCCGGATATTGAATCTGGGCAAGCTGGTGTCCACCTTCGTCGACCATCTTGGTGTCCGCCACCATGAATCCGTTCTTCACTGCGTAGTCGTAAAGCTCAGTGCCGGGATAGGCGTGAGCCACAGAGACCTGGATGGTCTCAACGTCCAGTTCCTTGGCAAAGGCGATTGTATTGTTGATGGTTTCGCGCGTCTCACCAGGCAGGCCCATGATGAAGTCGCCGTGGATGACCAGGCCAAGCTTGTGGCAATCTTTGGTGAACTGGCGGGCGCGCTCCAGAGTCGCACCTTTTTTGATGTTCTTGAGAATCTGCTGATCGCCGGACTCATAGCCGACAATCAAAAGCCGGCAGCCCGCTTCCTTCATCGCCTTGAGCGTTTCAAAGTCGGTGGTGACGCGCGAAGTGCAGGACCACGTCAGATTCAGCGGCTTCAACTTGGCGCAGAGTTCGACTGTGCGTGCCTTCTGGATGTTGAAGGTGTCATCGTCAAAAAAGAATTCCTTTACCCAAGGCCAGTATTCCTTGGCCTTGGCCATTTCGCGGGCCACATCATCGGAGCTGCGTTTGCGCCAGGCATGGCCGCTGGTGGTCTGTGGCCACAGGCAGAATGTGCACTGCGCCGGACAGCCTCGCGTGGTGTACAGCGAGACGTAGGGATAGAGCAGGAACGGCACGTTGTAGCGCCGCGGATCCAGATCGCGGTAGTAGACATCGGTGACATGGGGCAGCGCATCCAGATCCTGAATCTGCGGCCGGTCGGGATTGTGGACTACCGATCCGTTCTTCCGGAAGGAAATGCCGAGGATTTCCTCCAGCGGCTTGCCTTGCGCGAACTCGAGCACGGAATAGTCAAATTCCTTGCGACAGATGAAGTCGATGGCGGTCCCATCCTTCAACGTACGATCCGGCAGCACGGTCACATGCGGACCGACAAAAGCGATCTTGATCCGGGGGTTTTCGTCCTTGATCTTGGCGGCCAGCTGGATATCGCCCGGAAAGCCGGGAGTGCTGGTGTAGAGCACGAGAAACTCGTAGTCGCGGGCAATCTTGATGGTCTCTTCCGCCGAGACATGGTGCGCAGGGGCGTCCAGCAGGCGCGCACCCTCGAGCATCCCGGTGGGGTAGGCGAGCCAGACGGGATACCAGTAGGACTCAATCTCGCGCGTGGCAGGCCACCGCGAACCGGCTCCGCCGTCAAAGTTTTCAAACGAAGGCGGGTTAAGAAAAAGTGTTTTTAAAGGCATAATTGTGAATGACTTATCCTAACATTTCTGCATCGATTTTGCCGCGAACCTAGGTACAATTCAGGTACATCCGGCAACCTTTGCCGCGAGCTTGCCAGGCCACTCCAACTCCCAGTCACACAAGCACTTACATTATCTCTAGCTTAGATTACGTGGGTACAGGGATGGGCTCAACGATTTTGGGTTGAACCGCGAATTCGGCGCCCTGGAGAGCGAGAATCAGCAGTCAATATTCATGAGCTATTTACCTACGCCGAGCCAGCTTTCCAGTTCACCCGTGGCTCGCAGCAGCGTGATGCGCGCCCGCTCCAGTTCGAAATTTGCGTCCTGTAAAGAACTGTAACGCTCGTTGGACTGCTCGCGTGCGTCCTGCAGGTCGTGCCACCCCACGGTTCCCGCATCCAGACGGGTCTCGAGCGATTCCACATTCGATTGCGCCACCTTGTACTCGAGATCAGCCACTTCCTGCGCGGCCGCCATCTGTTCCACCGAACGCTGCAGCCGAAGGGTTTCCTCGGATACCTGGTTTCGGGCCGCTTGCGCGTCTTTTTTCGCCTTTAACGCAGTAGCGTCGGCCGCCTCGGCGCGAGCACGTTGCGACGGACTCCAAAAAGGGAAACGAAGC
Organism: Terriglobia bacterium; assembly: GCA_963801545.1. GTDB lineage: Bacteria > Acidobacteriota > Terriglobia > Terriglobales > Acidobacteriaceae > JAIQFF01. Next base: position 34,536 of record CAWDFF010000025.1, read on the forward strand.
ACCACCCCGATCGTCGCATTGTTGCGCTGAAAGGTCTTGAAAAATTCGTCGTAGTTGTTGTACCGGGCCAGCAAGCCGTATTGCGCGGCAAAATCCGCCGACGGCAGCATGGCGCGATGCTCGCCCCGGGCCCGGAAAGTCTCCGCCGTGGCCCGGCTTTCAGCCGCCTGCACCGCGAGACTCGAGCGGACCGCCTGGCCGGGAAGATCGTCTTCCTGCTTCACCTCAGGCATAGGCGGCAGGGAATCGGGCACGGTTTCGATGCCGGAGGCGGGAAGTCCGGTCAAGTGCGATAGCCGGGTGCGAATGACGTCGATGGCCCCTTGCGCCTCGGCCAATCGCAAGCGCAGACGCGCAGTCGTGAGATGTGCCTTGTTTTGCATCAGAGGGTTATCCACTCCTTCTTTGATGCGTTCGCTAACCAGTCGCTCGGTCTGGAGCGCGGCTGCGTGCTCTTCCTGCAGGCGCGCTACGAGTGTTTCCCATTTGGCCAATTCGGCGTAGCTCAAGACCGTGTCCTGGATCACCTGGTTCCTCTGGTCTTTGGTCTGGATCGTAGCCGCGTTCCAATCCGTCTTGGCGGCGCGCACAAAATCGCGAGTTGCGGGATTGAAAATCGTGGATTGAGAATTCACGTTGAGAATCGAAGGCGCCGCGCCCTCCAGACTGAGCGGAAATCCCCACGACTTGCCCAGTCCGGAGCCGACCACGAGCTGCGGAATATATTGGTTTCGCGCCTCGCGGTAGGAAGCAAAGACGCGTTGCTCGTCGGCGCTGGCGGCGGCCGCAGTCGTGCTGTGTGCCAATGCCAATTCCACCGCGCGCTTGAGCGGCAGGGGCTCGGCGGCCAGCCGGGGTGCGGCGCCAAAGATAGAAATCCCGAGCAAGAGAATGGAAATAATCGATGCGCGACTCGACACAGATCTCATCTGTTCACCTTCGAGAAAAAATCCATTGGATAGACAGAGCGATTGTAAATAAGTGCTGAGATTCGGTAGGGGTTTGTAGCGCCGGCGTTTCGCCGGCTGTCTGGAGGGCATCTTGCCCTCCGCCGCGAGGGCGAGACACCCTCACGACAGCCGGCAAGATGCCGGCGCTACGGAAACCCGCTCAGGAAGGGCTCGGAGCAGGGAGGACCGCACATTACTGGTTCAACCGGTCCAGAGCTTCCTGGGCGCTGGAAAAATCTTTGGCTAAGGAGAGCGCCGCGCGATATTCCTGGGCCGCGGCCTGCTTGTCGCCTTGTTTCTCCAAAGCTGTGCCGAGCAGGTAGTGAGCCTTGAACGCCGGGGCTTCTTCCACCTTCGAGTTCAAGGCCAGGTACCGGCGCAGATACTGGACCGCCGCTGGAAAGTTACGCCCGCTGCGCAGCAGGACTTCTCCCGACTCCATAATGATTTCCGGCCGATCCACCTGCGCCGAAACTGCGTGCTGGATAGCGCCTTCCATGTCGTCCCATCGCTGCTGATGGCGGAAGAACAGTGCGAGATTGAACCAGGTCAAGGCGCTGCCGTGACTGGCTTCAATGGCGGCGCGATATTCTTTCTCAGCCTCGGCCGGGTCTTTCCTTTTCTCCGCGATGCGGCCGTAGAGATAGTGCGCCTTGGCGGGATCGAGCGCGGCCAGCGCCCGCGCTTGCGCCTCGGCCTTGTCGCGACCACCGCCGACGATCCCCGGGGCTTCCAGATAGAACTCGCCCAGATCGCTGCGCGCGTCCACGTTGTTCGGGTCCAGTCTCACCGCAGCCTCGAACTCGTTGCGCACTTTACCGGCCAGCGATGCGGCCTTAAAGAAGATGACATCGTTGGCCTTCTCCCCATAAATCCGGCCCATCCACATGTGATAGCGGCTGTTGTTGGGGTCGAGAGCGATCGCCTTTTCGCAGGCAGAAATGCCGCGGTCCCAGTTGCCCATGGAAAAATACGCGCGGCACAGCAGGTTGTAGGCTTCCGCGTCGCTTGGCGAAGCGTTGATCTTCGAGCGCAGGGTGGTGATGGCATCGTCCACTCGTCCCGCGGCTAACAGCGCCGGAGCAGAGTCATCGGCCACGGCTAGCGTAACGGTGAGGAGCGATACCAAAATCAGAATTGTTATGCGTAATTTCATTTTTATTGTATTCGTCAGTGAACCACTTTCACGGCCAACCCTTCGTGCAGCGGCTTGGAGTTGGTCGAAGCCAGCGCCAGTAGCGCCTTTTCCGTGACTCCGCCGGTTACCTCGACCTGGGTAAGATTCGAAATGGAAGTCTGGATATCGCGCCGCTGCAGTTCATCGTTCACGATCTGGTAAACGAAAGTTTTTCCGTCATCCAGACGAACAGCCTCGCGCGGCACCGTCAGCGCATTTTGATGCTCGGTGGTGACAATCGTCACTCCAACGTTGATGTTGGGCAACAGCTTGAGATCGCTGTTATTCACGACGCAGGTAGCTTCCCCCACGTTCCGTGTCCCCAGCAGCTTCACGGTCGAAGGCACGGAACTGACCGAGCCCTGCCAGGTTCGGCCTGGCACTGCGTCCCATGTGAGCTCGATCTTTTGTCCGGGGGACAGGCGGCCCACGTCGGGTTCGTCCACATAGGCGCGCACCAGCACTTTGGATAGATCAGCCTCCTGCAGCACCAAGTCCCCAGGACTGACGTATGAGCCCTGATGTACGGGAAGGGAATAGACAACGCCGTCAAACGGAGCGCGGATATTCAACTGCTGGAGAATATTTTCGGCCGCGGCGTAGGCGCTCTGCGCCTCCGTTTTTTGCGCTTCAACCCGCGCGATCTCGGGCGGAGAATAGCGGTCTTTCTGTTTTTGTTCAACTAATTTGAGATCGGCTTCCGCGGATGCAAGCTGATCTTCAGCCTGCTTTACCTCACCCGGCGAGGCCGCACCGCTCTGCTGCAAACGCCGCAGAGCTTCAAGATTGCGCTGCGCCGTGTCGCGTCCCGTGCGAGCTTTTACCAGCTGAGACTCGAGGGTCAAAACTTCTTCGCGATTGCCACCGCTTTGCACGGCGCTAGTCTCAGCCTGGGAGGCTCGCACCTGGGCCAAGGCCCGGGCCGCCTGGCTGCTGGCTTCAGCGTCGTCCAACTGCGCCAAAAGTTGGCCTTTCTTTACGTGGTCACCTTCTTTGACCAGCAACTTTTTGACTGTGGTTCCGACCGGGGCATGAGACTCGAAGCTCTGCAGGGGCTCAACCTTTCCGTTGGTGGAAACTACGCTGAGAATGGTGCCGCGTTCAACCGTGGCTGTGCGCACCGGGACGACGTCACCCCGCGACATGAATGAGCCCAGCAACACCACGGCGGCAACGATTCCGGCTGCCCACAGCAGCCAGCGGTGCCGGACAAAAAAAGACTGATGATTTGCGGACAATGCCATTATGTTTGAAATACCGCTAAGTAATGTATCACCGCATCCCCGGGCACATGCTCTTGTCAGGTTAGATGCACTCAATTCCGGTAGAGAACCGGGTATTACACGCTTTCTGGCAGGTCGCCGCTGGTTACAATAAGGGATGCCCAAACCACGTTACACCCGCGGACATGCTGAAGCGGGCCTTAAATCCAGGTTCCCGGAGATCGAAACCTGGCCGAACCAGTTTCCCGGCTACGAGATCGTCGTGGACGACCCCGAGTTTACCTCTGTCTGTCCCAAAACCGGGCTCCCCGATTTCGGCACGGTAACCATCCGCTACATGCCGGATAAGCACTGTCTGGAATTGAAATCTTTGAAGGAGTATCTGCAGTGCTACCGCAACTTAGGAATCTTCCAGGAGAACATCGTGAATCGGGTACTGGAAGACGTAGTGCGCTGGGCCAGACCAGTGTGGGCGGAAGTGAAGGGCGATTTTCGTCCGCGAGGAGGAATCTCAACGGTGGTGGTGGCTAGATGGCCGCGTCCAGAAAAGAATACGTAGAGGCAGGTGTCCAGACCTGCCCGGCGGAGCAACGCTCCGCGGTCTTACCTATCCAACTCGTACTTCGACCGATTTTAGGGGCTCGATTCGTTCTAGTTCGGCCCCGCGTTCCGCCTTCACCCGGCTTACTTCATAGGCTCCCTGCAGATTCAGCCAGAACTGCTCAGTCGTCCTGAAGAACCGGGACAGTCGAATTGCGGTGTCGGCTGTGATTCCCCGTCGTTCCAGAACAATGTCATTAATCCGAGGCGCCGGAACCAGCAAACGCTTTGCCAACTCATAGGCAGAGAGTTTCATGGGTTTCAAAAACTCTTCTCGCAGAATTTCACCGGGATGCACGCGCCAGGTCGGAGTACCTTTTCGGGTGATGCTCATTGTCGTGTCCTCCAGTGCCGCTCAGTGATAGTCCGTGATTTCAACGTCGTACGCATCGTGGTCGCGCCACAGGAAGCAGATTCGATACTGATCGTTGATGCGTATGCTGTATTGCCCATGTCGGTCTCCTTTAAGCTTTTCCAAGCGATTGCCAGGAGGAATCCTTAAATCTTCCAGATTCCCCGCGGCGTCCAGCATCGCCAGTTTTCGTCTCGCCACACTCCCGGGAGGAGATCCCCGGGTCCTGCCCGTTCTCCAGATTTCCGCCGTTTGCTTGGTGGCGAAACTCTTGATCACTGTTTCATCATAACGAGGACCGTTAATAACGTCAATCGTTACTACTCTGCCATGGATGCGAGGCTCATGTTATATTCCTGCACCAAGTGACCCCACGCAAACTCTATCCCTGGACAGCGCTCGTCATCCTGACGACGCTGAACTTCCTCAACTACATTGACCGGTCGGTATTGTTTGCGGTGCAGCCGCTGGTGCAGAGCGAATTTCGCCTCACCAATGCGCAGGTTGGATACCTCACCAGCGCCTTTCTACTGTTTTACATGGTGGCCGCGCCTTTTGTCGGTCCTCTCGCCGACCGCTACTCACGCAAGCTGATCATCGTGCTGGGCGCGGTGTTCTGGAGCGGGCTGACGTTACTGACCGCGGTCACCCACACTTACGGTGAATTGCTGCTCCGACACACCCTGGTGGGAGTTGGTGAGGCGACCTTTGTCACCATTGCGCCCACCTTTGTTGCGGACTCGTTTCCGGAAAACAAACGCGGCCGTATCTTCGGGATTTTTTATCTGGCAATCCCGGTGGGTACAGCGGCGGGCTACCTGCTCGGAGGCAAGCTCGGACCTACCATGGGATGGCGCTTTCCCTTTTACATCGCCGCATTCCCCGGCTTCCTGCTGGCGCTGGCGGTATGGTTCCTTCCGGAACCGCCGCGTGGCCAGTTCGACTCGCAGAAGGAAACTCCGGAGCGGGGAACATTTCTGGGCCTGGCGCGCAACCCCGCGTTCTGGATGGTCACGCTGGGCATGGCCGCGGGCACATTTTCCCTCGGAGGAATTCAGGTTTGGATGCCGACATTCCTCTCTCAAGCTCGCGGCTATAGTCTGGAGTCGGCAAATCTGATTTTCGGCGAGATCGTCGTGGTCGATGGCATCCTGGCATCGCTGGCCGGAGGCTGGCTGGGCGACCGCCTGCTGCCGAGGATGAAGGGTTCGTACTACTTCGTTTCTGCTGTCAGCATGGGCCTGGGTGTGCCAGTGATGATCGTTGCCTTATTTCACAAGGGAGCATTCATGGTGCCCGCCATCGCGGTGGCGGCGTTCCTGCTTTTGCTGAATACTTCGCCGCTCAACACCGCGCTGGTAAACTCGGTCGGTTCCCACATTCGCGCCACTGCCATCGCGGTAAACATCTTCCTTTTCCATCTCCTCGGCGATGTGCCTTCACCAACACTCATGGGATATGTTGCCGACAAGCGTTCGCTTCAGGCTGCTTTCATTCTGCCCGTGGTCGCCATGGGGATTTCTTCTGCCATACTGTTTTACGGCATGCGCTTTGCTCCGGAGATACGGGTTAAAGATGACACTGGCGCCCGCGGAGTCCCGGCGGGATGAGTTATTTCCACTGGATTGCTGGCTGCACCCTGGGGCTGGCGTGGCTTTGGCGTCTGGCGGACGCCATGCTTGGGGTTCCGACCATTGCGGATATCTCTCGCCCCGAGTGGGATCGGAGGCCTGCCGGCAACCCCAGAGTCAGCATCATTGTTCCGGCGCGCAACGAGGCTGCGGACATCGCGGCGACGCTCACTCGATTGCTCGCTCTCGACTACAGCAACTATGAGGTCATCGCGGTCGATGATCGATCCACCGATCGTACAGGCGAGATCATGGAAGAAATTGCCGCCGCGACGCCTCCCGGCCGGTTGAAGGTAATCCGTATCTCCGACCTGCCTTCTGGCTGGATGGGCAAGCCCTACGCCATGTGGAGCGCCGGCAATCAGGCCAGTGGTGACTGGTTGTTGTTTACCGACGCAGACGTACTGTTCAAGGCTGACGCTCTCCGGCGCGCCCTGGCTTATGCGGAAACTGAGCCTGCCGACCACCTCGTGCTCTTTCCGCGGATGATCATGAAGACTCCCGGCGAGAAAATGATGATTGCTTTTTTCCAGACGCTGTTTGTTTTTGGTCATCGTCCATGGAAGGTTGCCGATCCAAAAACCAAAGATCACATCGGCGTCGGAGCATTCAACCTGGTCCGCCGGCAGGTGTACGAAGCGGTGGGAACCTACGCGGCCCTGCGCTTCGAAGTGCTCGACGACATGAAGCTGGGCAAGGTGGTAAAGAACGCGGGCTTTGCCCAGCGCAATGTCTTTGGCGCGGATCTGATTTCCATTCGCTGGGCCAAAGGCGCGATGGGCGTGGTCGACAATCTCACCAAGAATTTCTTTGCCCTTATGTCGTTCCAGTGGCCGCGGGCTCTGGCTTCCTGCTTCGCCCTGGCATTTCTTAACCTGATGCCGTTTGCCGGAGTCTTTCTGGCGCATGGTTGGCCACGGCTGGGGTATGCCGTAGCCCTGTTCTCAATGTTCGCCATCTATGTAGGAATGTCGACACAGTCGGATATTCCGGCCTACTACTTTGTCCTGCATCCGGTGAGCACGTTGCTGTTCCTCTACATCCTGCTGCGGTCGACCTTCCTGACCTTGTGGCGCGGCGGCATAGTTTGGCGTGGGACGTTTTATCAGTTGCCGGAGCTAAGGAGAGGAATGGTGTAGCTGACCTGCTGTGACGTATTGGCCTGCCCTAATAGGCTCGGTCGGTTTTCACTCCGAATCCTCCGGTACTGCCGCCGGCAGATTGGCCGGTTGTTTTTTCTTGGCAGCTTTTTTTGCCGGTTTGGCGTGGCTGAATGTTCCCGCGCTGTAGCGTCCCTTCTGTTCCACGTCGTAGTTTTTGGGTAGAGGAGGGATTCTGGCGCCGGAGCCGCCGAGCTGGCGGTATTCTTCCAGGATAATTTCTGCGCGGCCGTCGTATTCCTTGACCTGCCCGTGGATCTCGATCATCCGGCCCGCCAACTGTCGAACATCGCCGACACTTTTCAGGTCGCCGGGGAAGATTACAACGGTGAACGGGCAGAGGCGGAAGTCGTCGCAGAAATCCAGGAAGTGGACTCCGCGCGAGCCCTGCTTGACCCGCACTACCTTCCCGGTGACGCACTTGAGTTCGCCCACGTGTTTCTTGGCTTGGTCGAAGGGGAGACAATCGGGGCGGGCGAAGCTGCTTAGCAGAAGGATGATGCAGAGCGTTTGAAATTTATTGATGCGAGACATTCTGGCTCTCTTACCTCGAGTTGCTTGCCCAACCTGCTACCCCTGCGGCTGAAGCGGCTTCCGGGATGTCCTTGATGCAGCGCTGAAAGCCTGCCCTGAGCGAAGTCAAACGGGCGCTACTCCACCCCAAAGGCAGGAATTCCCGGCCAAACGCTGGAGTGTCCCGCAAACCCTTGGGCGACCGGAACCACCACGCTCAACCTGCGGCTCGATGTGAAGTGTAAGGCGGGGAACGCAGGAAGGGTCTTTCCGCGGAAAAGAAATCTGTTGGAATTCCCACAACGGAAAACAGCCGGGGGCCGGTCATCTTGCCGGCCCTCGCCAGAAACAGAAGGAATTTCGGTTGAAGGTGAAGCTCAGCCGAACGACTTAATCGCCCCAGCCTCGTCGTCTTTCACGTCAAAGACGGTGTACAGCTTGGTGATCTGCAGCAGATCGTGAACTTTCTTGGTCAGGTTGAGCAGTTTGAGTTCGCCGCCCTGGTTACGCACCGTGGTGAAAGCACTGACCAGCTCGCCAATGCCCGAGCTGTCGATGTAGTTCACGTCCCCAAGGTTCAGCAGGATCTTCTTCTGTCCCTTGGAAAGCAGGTCGCGGACCACATCCTTCAGGGTGACGCTGCCTTCACCCAGAGTGATGCGCCCGCTGCAATCCACGATGGTGACGCCGTTAACCTGACGTGTACTGGTCTTCATGCTCACTGGGAAGCCTCCTTAACGCCCTCGGACGATCCGGGGACGTGCTTGATGAGTTTAATTTCGGTGCCCGTCTGGGAGGGGCTGATCTGCACCTCATCCATGAACGAGCGAATAAGAAAAATGCCCCGGCCGGATGTCTTCAAGAGGTTTTCCGGCGCCAGGGGGTCGGGAATCTTGTCCGGGTCCAGGCCTTTGCCTTGGTCACGGATGGTAATGATCAGGTCCGCGCCAATCCGCTCAAACGCCAGGCTGACCTTCTTGCCGGGATCATAGGCGTTGCCATGGAGAACGGCGTTGACTGCGGCTTCGCGGACGGCCATGGCGATCCGCATGACCTCGTCATCGTCGAAGCCCGCCTCGGATGCAATCCGGCTGGCTGCCTGCTCCGCGCTGTCGACGGTCTCCAGCGTCGAATCCAACGTATAGGAGACCCGCTGTTCGGTCATGGTGAAGATTGGGCGAATACGCGCTCGAACCCTGGAATCTCCGCTGTCCGGCGACCCTGCGCAAGGCCACGACTAGACCCCGCAAGAAACGCGCGGCACAGCGAATGCGGTAGTTTGCCCTTACGCTGTGCAAATGTCAACGCGGGAGTCCATTACCCGGCCTTTAAACCGCCGCTGTGACCGCCGGACACCGCGGCCGTGCTCAATTTCAACGCTCAAGTGGATTCTTGCCTCTCAGTTGAGTATTCTCGCAACATGCCGTCGTTCGCCCTTACCGAACTGCTGGGAACCCCGGTGTTTGACACCGCCGGGAGCCGCTGTGGCCGGGTGCGCGAGCTGGCGCTGATCCCCCAGGATGACCGGGCCCGGATCGCCTGCTTTATCGTCAAGACCGCAGCTGGAACCTGGCTGCTGCCCTTCGGCTCTGTGACCTCCATGGATAACGGGATTCGGACGGATTTGCCGACGGCCAACTGGACTAAAAACGACGGCTCGGAGGGAATGCTGCTGCTGTCGCGCGATCTTCTTGACCAGCAGGTGATCGATGTCTTCGGACGGAAGGTGGTCCGGGTGAACGATCTGGACCTGTCCCAGGAACTGATCGAGAACAGGCCGGTGCTGAGGGTGGGTTCGGTCGATGTAGGGCCACGCGGCGCAGTCCGGCGGTTGCTGAAGGGCGTGGTTCCGATCGTAGCCTTGCGAGCCTTGCTGCGGCAAATCCCGCCGCGCAGTATCCCCTGGGATTTCGTCGATCTCATCGAAACCGATCCCGCGCGCCGGGTGAAACTCAAGATTTCCCACGATCGTTTGGCCAAGCTGCACCCCGCCGACATTGCCGACATTGTCGAGGATCTGGCTCCGGACGAACGCGAGGCAGTCTTCGAGACCCTGGACGAAGACGTGGCGGCCGGAGCTTTGGAGGAAGTCGAGCCCAAAGTGCAGAAGGCCATCGTCGAGTCGCTCGATTCCGACCGGGCCGCGGAAATCGTGGAAGAGATGGAGCCGGACGCGGCCGCCGATCTGCTGGCCGATCTGCCGGAAGAACGCACCTCGGAAATCCTGCTGGAGATGCAACCCGAGGAACGCAAGGAAATGGTCGAACTCCTGGAGTTCAAGGAGAACACCGCCGCCGGCAAGATGAATCCCGAGTTCCTGGCGGTCCACGTTGCCGCCACGGTACACGACGGAATAGAGGCTTTGCGGCGCTTCGAAGGTGGAGTCGAAAGCGTGAGCACCATCTACCTGACGGATTCGCAAGGCACCCTGGCGGGGGCCGTTCCCCTGGCCAAGCTGGTGCTGGCCAAGTCTGACACTCCTATGCTGTCGCTGACCCAGGAACCCCTGATTTCCACCCACGCTGGAGCCGGCGAAAAGGAAGTTGCCGAACTCTTCGACAAGTACAACCTGCTGACTCTGCCAGTAGTGGATGACAACAAGAAATTGACCGGGGTCATCACCTCCGACGACATCATCAGCTTGCTGCGCGCCAAGCTGTAACCGAGCTTTTCCGTCACCCTGAACATCGTCGCAGGTTTTTCGTAGCGCCGGCATCCCTTCGACTTCGCTCAGGGCAGGCTTTGCCGGCTGTCGTGAGGGTGTCTCGCCCTTGCAGCGGAGGCAGGATGCCCTCCGGACAGCCGGCGGGACGCCGGCGCTACGAAGATCCCCGATTTCATCTACCCATATTCCTCTCCCGCATTTATGCTGATCGGTCACTCCTGGCCGCCTCGCGTGCTTCATGCCATTTCTGAAACGCTGGAAAATTCGGATTCTGCTCTTCTTCGCGGTCGTCGGTCCGGGATTCATCACCGCGAACGTAGACAACGATGCTGGCGGCATCTGGGTCTATTCCGCGGCTGGAGCGCAGTTCGGGCACATGCTGCTCTGGACCATGATCCCGATTACCCTGGCGCTGATCGTGGTGCAGGAGATTGCGGCCCGCATGGGCGCGGTCACCGGAAAGGGCCTGAGCGACCTCATACGCGAAGAGTTTGGCCTTCGTGTCACGTTCCTGATGATGATCGGACTGATCATCGTCAACTTCGGCAACGTGGTCACGGAATTTGCCGGAATCGCCGGCAGCCTCGAACTCTTCGGTCTCAGCAAGTACTACACGGTTCCGGTGTGTGCGGTCATTGTCTGGCTGATCGTGGTCAAGGGCCAGTACAAGACCGTGGAGAAAGTGTTTCTGGCAGCTTCGTTCTTTTACCTGACCTACATCGTCGCGGGAGTACTGGCCAAGCCGGCCTGGCTGGACGCTCTCGAAGCAACCATCGTGCCGCCGCACAAGGAAATGTTCCTGCACCAGGATTACCTGTATATGGTGATTGGCGTGGTCGGCACCACCATCGCGCCCTGGATGCAGTTCTATCTGCAGGCCTCGATTGTCGAGAAGGGGGTCACCCGGCGCCAGTACAAAGCCTCGCGCCTGGATGTAGTGACGGGATGTATTTTCACCGACATCGTGGCCTGGTTCATTATCGTCGCCTGCGCCGCGACACTGTATGTGCACGGCTACCACAACATCAACACCGCGAAAGACGCGGCTCAAGCCCTGCATCCCCTGGCCGGGGACTACGCCTACATACTTTTTGCCATGGGACTGTTCAATGCCTCGCTGTTCGCGGCTTCGATTTTGCCGCTCTCCACCGCCTATGCGGTTTGTGAGGGTTTGGGATTCGAGTCGGGCGTGGACAAGAAATTCAACGAGGCCCCGCTCTTCTATTGGCTCTACACCATCCTGATCGTGGCTGGGGCGGGGGTAATTCTGATGCCAAATATCCCCCTGGTCAAAATTTCCATTCTGTCCCAGGTCGTCAATGGCCTTGTGCTTCCGTTCGTACTTGTCTTCATGCTGCTGCTCGTAAACAACAAGGAAATTATGGGTGAGTTTGTGAACTCACGGCTCTACAACACGGTGGCCTGGGTGACCACAGTCGTCATGGTGGGCCTGACAATTGCCTGGTTCTGGACCTTGCGTGGCGGGTCGGGTTAGGCGCCGGACAGGATTTTTCCTTCTGACAGGTCTTTCACCAGTTGCAAATCGGCTTCCAGGAAATCGAAAGACGGCAACTCCGAGCGCGTCGCCCAGCGCATGTCTTTGAAAATCCGGTTCTCGATTTCGCCTTTGTATTCACGCACCGCGTAGAAGCGTAATTCGACCGCCGATCCGTTCTTATATTCGTGGCGGATGCGCGCCACTTCTTCGCCGATCGTGGCTTCGATGCCGAGCTCTTCCTCCAGTTCGCGGTGCAGGGCGTCGCGCGGTTGCTCGCCTTCTTCGATCTTGCCTCCGGGAAACTCCCATTTCAGCGGCATGGTCTGGTAGCGGGTGCGCTGGCAGACGAGGATCTTCTCGTCCTTGAAAACCAGGGCTGCTACAACTCGCTTCAGGGATGGCAAGAAACCTCTTTAGAAAGGGCGCCGCGACTGACTGGCTCGAAACCGTGCCACCCAAGCCTGTCCCGCGGTTTGCCTGATTGGTCTCGGCTGGCTCTCATGCCTGCGACTTTTCCAGTTGTCTGCCCACCAGTGAAGCGCAGTACTCGACCAGTTGCCGGTCCTGGTCGCCGAAGGCAGCGGGAAAATGGCTGTCAATATCGAGTTCGCCCACCACCTTGCCGCGGACGAACACCGGCACCACGATTTCAGATTTCGTTTCAGTGGAGCAGGCCAGGTAACGATTGTCGACGCTGACGTCGTCCACCACGACAGTCTTGCCGGTGGAAGCGGCCGCGCCGCAAATCCCCTGGTTCAGGGGAATACGCGTGTGCGGCGTCATGGCCCCCTGGAAGGGTCCCAACGCCAGCATGCGCGGTTGCGCGCTCAAAGGTTTCTCCTCGATCATGTAGAAGCCGACCCAGTTGTACTTCAGCATCCGATCATGCAACAACTTCACCATTTCCCACATCAGATCTTCCACCGAACCTGCGGCTTGGTTCAGGCGGTCGATCTCGGTCTTAACTTCTGCGAATGAAGAGCTAGTCGGCATGGAATGCCCCGGATCATCTCGGCCGAGAACGCGTGTGCTCAAACCCGCGCTTCCGTGATACATCTTAGACCGTCGGGTTGTGGAAAACACCCGGGATGAATCGCCGCCGCCAACGCCCTCAAGCCGGCGATGAGGGTCGGGGCTGGAGTATTCAGGAGTTCGTCGCGAATACAGTAGACGCGGCCCGCTCTCACTGCCTGCATTTTCTTCCAGCCACGGTCGCGGACGATCTTTTCCAGTGGAACCCGGTCGCCGGCGCCGCACCAGGCAGCAGCCAGGACCTCGGGATCATCGGCCAGAATCGATTCCGGGGAGCGTTGGGCGCCGGGCTCGCCCAGAAACTCTCCGCCCGCCGCTTCCACCAACTCTGCCACCCATTTCTGCGACGCAATCAGAGGCTTGCCCCACTCTTCGCAGAAAACGCGCGGACGCCGCTTTCCACTGAGGGTTGCGGCATGGCTGCGAACGGTTTCAATTTCGCGCTTCATGTCGGCAATCACCGCCTGTGCACACTCTCCGGCGCCGAGCACTCCGCCGATGGTCGCGATGTCAGTGTAGATATCCGCCAGCGTTTTGGGTGCTAGTCCGAGAAAGCGCACTCCCGTCTTGAGGATTTCCACCACAGCCCTCTCCTGGTAGGGAACGGCAGCGATCACCAGGTCGGGGCGAGCCGCAATGATCTGCTGGCTCTGTGCCGTCCAGGAATCGGCAACAATGATCCTTCTGCTCGCTCCTGACTTCCGGACAAACATCGGCGCAGTATTTGGTGCAGGCCACAACCCGATCCAGCCTGCCGATAGCAGCCAGAATCACGGTTGCGCTCGGCTGAAGACAAACAACCCGCTGCGGAGTGAAGTCGGGGAACACCAACTCATGTTACAGGCAGAGGCCACGTGGGGACACCGGCCTCCGGCTGTCGAGCCTGCTCAGCCAAGCATGCTCGGCAGTTTGTCTCAGGGCTCGCACGGTACAATCGTCCGCGAGTTGCTACAACTTTCCAAGGACATGACCTCAACCATGTACATCCACATGTTTGCTTTTCGCTGGAAGCCGGGAGTTACGGAAGAACAGAAACAACGCGTTATCACTGGGATTCGCCAGTTGCAGGGACAGATCCCGGGTCTGGTTGAGACCATCGTCGGGGTGAACATTTCGCCGCGCGGGCAGGGATACGAGCTGGGAGGCGTGATGAAGTTCGCCGACAAGGCCGCGCTGGATGCGTACGGGCCGCATCCGGTGCATCAGAAGCTGGTGAGCTGGCTGATGCCGCTGATTGAGCCGATTGAGGTGGATTTCGAGGTTGAAAAGTAACGGCGCCATCCCGGCGGCTGTCCGGCGGGCGGCCCGCCCGCCGCGGCCCCGAGCGAAATCAAAAGCCGCGGGCGAGGGCTCCTTCGACTTCGCTCAGGACAGGTCCGCGCCACACGGGCGCGATACAATTTCTTGCGATGTATTCTCCTCAGGTTCTTGATCACTTTGAGCATCCGCGCAACGCCGGCGAAGTGGCCAATCCGGATGCCTCTGTCCAGATCGAGAATCCTGCTTGCGGCGACGTTCTGAAGCTCACTTTGAAAGTGACGGACAGCCGCATCGATGAAATTCGATTTCTCGCCCAAGGCTGTGTTTCGGCCGTGGCTTGTGCCTCGCTCCTCACCGAACTGCTGCAGGGAAAGACGATCGCTGAAGCCCGTCAATTGCGGCGGGAAGAGTTGGTGCGATCCATCGGCGGACTGCCTGAGGCGTCGCTTCACGCCAGCCACCTGGCGATGGACGCTCTGACCGCAGCCATCAAGAATCTATAAGGCGGGAACAGAGTTGGGGAAATAGACTGGCCATCGCTTTTCTCGTGCGATTTTCGCCAGCTCTGGCGTCGGATTAATCGCAAATGGATGACGGGTGATTTCCAGCATGTCCGCATCCCAGATGGAATTTCCGAAGACTGCGTCGGGAGTTCGCGCGATCACTTCACGGATGGCGAGGGGCTTGCCTTTGCCGCTCGGTACCCGAATCATCTTGTCCGTGATCCTGCCGTCCTCAACGATGACAGCCGCTGCCAGAACCCGGTGCGGAGGGATTCCGAACGCTTTCATACCTGCCCGGATGACCCATTCGCTGGTGGAAGAGACGGCCCATACCTCGCAGCCCATGGCCTGCAGATCGAGCACTAGCGCCTTCATATCCGGAAAAATGTCGCGCGCGATTGTGGCTTCGAAGAACGGCGCCGCCTCGCGCTCGACTTCGGCTTCATGCAGTCCGTGATTCATGGTCACCATTTCGGCACACATATCGTCTTCGCTGACTTTGCCGGCCAGATAATCGGCGTAGCGGGCTCGGGCCCAGCGCACGACTTCGTCGGAAACCACGCCGCGACTCAACTCCCATTCAAAAAAGCCCGCGCCGGCGTCGCCCGGCCATAAAGTACCGTCACAGTCAAAGACGGCCAGCTGCGGCCTTAGTTGTAGAACCGACTTTAGAAAGGCTTCGGTTTTGAGTGGAGAATGCAGGTTCATATTTTCTGGATTCATGCTTTTTGAGGGAGTCATCTTGTCTGCGGATTGGTGAGAGCGGCATACTCGTCCGGCGTATTCACGTTCATGGCGACATGGGGATCATCGACTGCCACATACTCCACGTGCTGTCGGTATTGATGTTCCACGTCTCTTGCAGTCGCGGTCTCGGGAGCCTTCAGAAATGCCTCGATCATTTCCCGGCCCACCAGGATGGGATGTCCGTGCCTGCCGTTGTATTCCGGAACTACGGCCCACGTCTCTGAAGGCGCAGCTTCAAATGCCGACCGCAATTTGTCCAAACCCGCCGCGCTGGCGGGCGGACGGTCTACCAGCGTAATCATAGCGGCGTCGCGGCCCAGGTTCAGGACTTCCCGCAGCCCCACTCGCAGAGAACTGAACTGTCCGAGTTCAGGCGAAGGATTTCGGACCAGTGATGCGCCGGCCGCGTATACCGCAGGAGCGAGGTCGGGCTCGTTTTTTCCCACAACCACTACCACCATGTCGGTGAAGGGAATCAGGGCGCGGATCGCGGCGGAGACAAACGTCTCACCTGACAACGGAACTCCACGGGCAAGCGGAGGCCACGGCAAGAGCGCTTTGTCCGAACCCATGCGCGTGGACTCACCCGCCGCCAGAATCACTCCGCACCAGCTCGGGCTCCGGCTCATGTGGGAAAGATAGCAAAAATTGCAGGTTCGCGAGCGACCGACATAGGGACGGGCGCCCCCGCCGCTGCCTTTGATAGTCAGAGGGCTGGTAGCCAACAAGGGATCCGCACGGCGCAAGGTCAAGAGCGACGGGCGAGCGCGCCCGCCCCACACAATCGACCGAGACCGTCGTTCATTGCTCCCACCCACGGGTCTCGTTTAGAGTGTTTGGGCTCATGCCAACCACTGGGGAACGCTTTGAACGGGCGGTTTCGATCATGGCCCGCCTGCGAGGTCCGGGCGGGTGTCCCTGGGACCGCGAACAGACTTTCGATTCGATCAAACCCTACACGCTGGAGGAAACCTACGAGGTTCTGGAGGCGATTGACAATCGCGATTGGGATGAGCTGCCGGGCGAGCTGGGTGACTTGCTCCTCCAGGTGTTGTTCTATGCCCAGATGGCCAAGGACCAGGGAACTTTTTCCATCGACGACGTGCTCGACCGACTCTCCAACAAGCTGGTAGAACGTCACCCGCACGTTTTTGGCGACGTGAAGGCTGAGACGTCGTCTGAGGTACTGCGGAACTGGCAAACTCTGAAGGCCGAGGAGAAAAAGAAGCGATCGGCGCGAGCGGGCGAAACCGCAAAGGATGCCGGCGCATCAGAGTCGTTGCTGGCAGGTATTTCCATCGCAATGCCGGCACTGATGGAAGCCTACAAACTCAGCTCTCGCGCCGCGCACGCGGGATTCGACTGGCCCGACATGGGCGGGTTGTTTGAAAAACTGCAGGAAGAAACCGAAGAGCTGCAGCAGGATCTGGAAGAATTTCCAGCCCCGGGCCCTAGACCTCACGGGCGGGGAATTGCGGGAGCGGGGGTCCCCAAAATCCCCGAGAACCTCAGACAACGTCTGGAGGGAGAAGTTGGGGATTTGTTTTTCGTGCTGGTGAATATTGCGCGCTATCTTTCGCTCGATCCCGAGTCAGCGCTACGCAAGACCAACCGCAAGTTCAAACAACGCTTTCAATGGATGGAAGAGCAGTTGCGCGCCTCGGGACGCGGCCCGCAGCAGGCGTCGATGGCGGAGCTGGAAACGCTGTGGCAACAGGCAAAACTTCAGGAGCCTGCGACAGAGCGGAAGAAAGAGCGCGAACAAGGATGACGCCGGGCACGATGGTGATCCGCAAGTGCCATAGTCTGGACGAAATGTCCGCCTGCATTGCCTTGCAGAAAGAAGTCTGGAATTTTACCGACGTAGAACTCGTACCGCTGCGTATGTTCGTGGTGGCCGAGAAGATCGGCGGACAGGTCATTGGCGGTTTCGACAACGGCAAAATGGTGGCCTTCGCCTTCTCCCTGCCGGGCGTGCGGGGCGGACGCTCCTACCTGCACTCCCAGATGCTGGCGGTGCGCCGCGAATATCGTAATGCCGGGCTGGGACGTCAAATCAAACTTTTTCAGCGGCAGGACGCGCTCGCCCAGGGATTCGAGTTGATCGAATGGACATTCGATCCCCTGGAAATCAAGAACTCCTATCTGAACATTACACGTCTGGGAGCCATCGCGCGTCGTTATAGCGTCAACCAGTATGGGATCACGTCTTCGCCATTGCAGGGCGGACTGCCCTCAGACCGGCTGGTTGCAGAATGGTGGTTGAAGTCGAAACGGGTGGAGAGTCTGTTGCAGCCGGAGAGCGATGACGCAAGGAAGACCACGCTGTCCCCACGTCCTTTTGAGACGTTAAAGACAATCCAGGTTCCGGCTGAGATCTACAACTGGAAAGCTTCGCCAGCGACGCGCTCATGTGCCGCCGAGGTTCAGGAGTCCAACCGGCGCGATTTTCTGCAGGCATTTTCCGATGGCCTGGCAGTGCTCGGATACGAACGGGATCAACAGGGAAATGGCAGGTTCCTGCTGGGCCGGTGGGACGAAAACTGGTCGTACTCAAATTGAATTCTCATGAAGATTGAAACCGTTACGCTGCGCGAAATCCAGATGCCGCTCGTGCACTTTTTCGAAACGAGCTTCGGGCGTATCTATAGCCGCCGCATTCTGCTGCTCACCGTCGATTCTGAGGGAGTGCGGGGATGGGGAGAGTGCGTGGCCGGCGAAGATCCCTATTACAGCTCCGAATGGATCGAGACCGCCTGGTCCACCCTCAAGCATTACCTTGCGCCTGCGGTGGTGGGACGCGCCTTGACCGCCGCCCATGAGAGCGCCGGGCTGATGGCCAGAGTGCGCGGTCACCGCATGGCCAAAGCGGCCGTTGAAAATGCACTGTGGGACGTCGAGGCCCGGCAGAAACAGCAGCCCCTGTGGAAGCTGCTTGGGGGAACGACACGTGAGATTCAGTGCGGAGTTTCGATCGGGATACAGGATTCCGTCGAACAGCTGCTCGACAAGGTGGAGAGCGAGCTGGCGGCGGGCTATCGCCGTATCAAAGTAAAAGTAAAGCCGGGATGGGACCTGAATGTGCTCGAAAGGATTCGATCACGCTGGCCCGACATTCTGCTGAGCTGCGATGCCAACTCCGCTTATGCACTCGACGAGGTCGAGCACCTGCGCAAGTTCGATCGCTTCAAACTGCTGATGATCGAACAGCCGCTGTGGAATGACGACATTTATTACCACGCCCGCCTGCAACGTGAGCTGCAGACCGCGATCTGCCTGGACGAGTCCATCCGCCATGCCCGCGACGCGGCGGCCGCAGTCGAAACCAAGGCCTGTCGCATCGTGAATGTCAAAGTGGGGCGGGTGGGCGGATTCAGCGAAGCCAGAAAAGTCCACGATGTTTGCCAGGACAACAACGTTCCGGTCTGGTGCGGCGGCATGCTCGAATCAGGGGTCGGCCGCGCCCATAATATTGCGCTCTCCACGCTGCAGAATTTCCGCCTGCCAGGTGACGTCTCGGCCTCCAAACGCTACTGGAAGGAAGACATCATCGAGCCCGAAGTGGAAGTCAGCGCGCAAGGAACCATCACGGTCAGTGACAAGCCCGGAACCGGATACCGCGTTCGCGAAGATCTGATCGAGAAGCTCACGGTGCGCAAGGAGACGATCGCGGCGGGGTCGGGGAAGTAGACACCGTAACCGTTTTTATGCGAAAGCCTGCCAGAAGCGTCTCTCTGCGCGGAGCTAGGTTCGAGTGTCGAGCCGAAAAGGCGTCTCGTATCGCTCCACCGGGTAGCCCTTCGCTTTCCAACCTGCCAATCCACCCTTGAGGAATTTGATCCGCATCAGATGCATGGACAGAGCTCGCTCTGAGACCTGCCGGCTGGTCTTATCGCTCGGGCACGTACAGTAAACGACAGAATCTCTCTCTTTCGGGATGAGCGACGGATTCTCCAGCAGGTCTTTGGGAGGAATCCTGGTTGCGCCCACGATAATTTCAGAGTCGGCCAGCAAGTCGAGGGGCTGGCGAACGTCAAAAACAAGAACCTCTTGATCCGAGACCAACAGTGAATGGAGTGCTTCGGGCGTGATGCTGTGCTGCTCCATCTCATTTCGTGCTCGGACACGCTTGATCCAGATTGCGATCAACAGACACAGTGCCGCGACGAAGATGGCAGTCAGAATCAGAAACATCAGCGTTTCTCCTCAAAACTCTCTCATATCAGATTCCGCGGGTGAGAGGACCGATCGAAGCTGGCGGCACACTCCGAGTGCTATATAGATGTTTATGGCGGGCTTGCCGGAGCAGGGAATTAGTGGCTTTCGTTTTTGCGGATTACTTGCCGCTGCCGTTCCGATTGACCGCCACGGTGGATTCCTGTTTCTTCAGCAGTTCCACTCCCTGGGCAAAAGTTAAGTCCGGGGGCACGGGACGAAAATCGCTGTAGACCTCGGTGGACTTGAAATTGAGGCTCTTGAACAAAAGCAGCTTGCCGGTGAAAGCCAGGTCCATGCGTGCGATTGACCAGTTGTCGCCGCCGATGTTGGTCTGGTTCACAAGAAAGTGTCCCCCTCGGTCGAGATGGCCGAGGATGCCCCACCCGAAGCTGACTTCTTTAGCGAGGGTGCCATCGATGGCTGCGATATGCTGCTTTTTGCGGATCGATCAGCACCGTCCCCTCCATGCCGGTCAGGACCTGTTCGACGCGGGTCGGCGGCTCATACCTGGGATTGGGACGGAATTTGAGCCGGACCAGCTTGGTCCCCGGTTCCCCTACGCCCGAGCTTACCGGTGTCGGTTCCGTCGTACTCAAAGAGGAAGGCGTCTGGCAGCGCCTTCAGGATGCTTTTCACCCGTTCGGAATTTTCCTTTTCCTGTTTTCGTTTGCGAGCCAGCTCTTCCGGATCACGCAGGAAGCGCTCAAGCCGGTCGTATTCTCCCTGACGCTGTTCCTGGTTGAGCGGCTGGTCGTTGTAGGCGACGAGCAGGCCGGCGAGGGCGTCGCGAGTCTCTACCATGAGTCGGGTTTGCGAGCCGTTCGGTGTTTCCTTGCGCTGCCGGAACATGTACTTCACCGGCTGCTCATCGGACTTCATTTCGTTCGCGACGGCGCGCCTGACCAACTCAATCGGCGTTACCGCAGGAGGGCCCTCTGCAACACTTCCGACGGCAGCGCTGAGCACCAGGGCGGTGCATATTAGAGATATGACCCGAAATGGGATCAGTTTCATAAAGAATGAGCCCACACCCAACTAGATTAGACGAAAAGCCCCGCTGCCCTGTTGTCTAATTAGCCCGGAGCGATCCGCGCTGGAACCGCGAAAGCTACGGGTTTTGCGGCGTTTGTCAGGTTGCCCCGGTGGTCGCCGTAAGATATAGTTCGAGCAAGAGCAAAATAGCATTCTCGACTGTTGGGGCGTGTGTTTTTTTCAGTCTTTCCGTCCCTGGCAGGTCACTGGTTACCTGCAAGTCCCGCGCCAGTTTCAAGTGGGAAATATGCCCGAGGAGGCCGAAATATGGAGACGCCGAAGACGGTTGAGTTTGCGCACATTGGCAAGTCCGTCATCATCAAGGGAGAACTCTCCGGCAGCGAGGACCTGTACGTCGATGGCCAGGTGGAGGGCAGCATCGAACTGTCCGGTAATAAGTTAATCATCGGCCCGCATGGTCAGGTACGCGCCAACGTGAATGCCAAGGGCGTAGTCGTGCAAGGCAAGCTGGAAGGCAACATTCGCGCCAGCGAGCGGGCTGAGCTCACCAAATCCGCCATCGCGGTGGGCGATATCGTCACGCAACGAGTGGCTATTGAAGAAGGGGCGTACTTCAAGGGCAAGGTGGATATCCAGCGGGAGATGTCGAAGACAGATGCGAAGCCGGCCAGTTCATCCGCCGTGGCTGGTTCGGGCTCGGCGGGCGGCGGTTCCACGGCGGCAAAGGCCGCGGTCGAAGGGAAGTAGTCTCATTCCCCCGGTTCTCTGACGGCGTAGGGAACGGACCGGATGCGAGGCGGTCGCCAAGGGCTTCAGCTGCATAAAGCTTCAATGAAACTTTTTCGCAATTCATCCGACAACGCAACGCAAAATCCCGCAGATAGTTCGGCATCGCGGCGGCTCACGCGCCGCTCCAGCGGTTTGGCCGAACTGGTGAAGTCACTCGACTCGGAAGAGATGCTGTGCGTGCTTGATCTGGGATCCACCTCTCCGGCCAACATCCGTTATTGCACCGAACGCGGGCACAAGATCTACAGCGAAGATCTGCTGGTGTCTTCCACCGATCCATCCCTTGCCACGAAAGATGAAGCTGGCAAACCTGCCTTGGATAGCAAGCGCTTTCTGGAAGAAAACCTGGTGTTCCCCGGGGCCCAGTTCGACATCGTGCTGTGCTGGAACCTGGCCGACTATCTGGACGAAAGCCTGGTGAAGCCGGTGGTCGGACGACTCTGGTCGTTGATGAAGCCGGGAGGCGCTCTGCTGGCGTTCTTTCACACCCAGGAAGCGGGCCCGGATGCGCCTTGCTACCGCTATCATATCGTAGGCGGCGACACCCTGGAGATGCAGCATATTGACGGCCGCGGTGACGCGAAAAAAGGCTCGCCGCGCGCAACCGCGAGCAGGTTCCGGCTGCAACGGGTGTTCAACAACCGGCATATAGAAAATCTCTTCCGCGATTTTGGGTCCATCAAATTTTTCCTCGCGCGGGACAATGTCCGTGAAGTGTTAGTCGTGCGTTAGCAATGTAGCGACGGGCGTCCTCGCCCGTCCGGCCTGGCCTTCGCACTGGCGAGCGGGGACGCTCGCCCCGACATTGGAACGCCCGCCTTGGGAGTGCGACACGTCCCCCAAAAGCTAGCCTCATTGCCATTCATATCGTGGTAAAAACACTGCATGCCAATAACAAGCTACACGGATCCTGCAGGCAGGATCGTGGCCCAGGCGCCCTGCCGGGCCGATCTGGCCGGCGGGACTGTCGATTTGTGGCCGTTGTACCTGTTTCATCCGGGCGCGATCACGGTTAATTTCGCGGTCAACATTCTCACCACCTGCCGCATCACCCCGCAAAAAGGGAAGCGCATCCACTTACGCTCGCTCGACACTCGCCGGGAAGAGGAGTTCCCCAGCTTCGAAGCCCTGCGCACCGCGAGCCGCTTTCGGCTTCCCCTGGCTGCGCGGCTGCTGCAATTCTTCGCGCCCAAAGAAGGCTTGCTCATGGAGACTGACTCCGAGTCGCCCGCTGGCGCCGGCATTTCCGGATCGTCTGCCCTCATGATCGCCAGCACCGCCGCCCTGGCTCGTTTTACCGGCCGTAACGTCACGCTGGAGCAGATGCGGGTCATCGCTCAGAACGTCGAGGCCCAGGTCATCCACGTACCCACCGGCTGTCAGGATTACTATCCCGCGCTCTACGGAGGAGTCAGCGCGATCCATTTGGACGCCGACGGCATTCACCGCGAAGGCGTGACCGTGATGCCGGAAGAGATCGAGGAACGCTTCGTCCTGGCCTACACCGGGGCGCCGCGGCAGTCCGGAATCAACAACTGGGAAGTCTTCAAGGCGCACATCAACGGTGACAAGCGGGTATTCCGCAACTTCGAGCGCATCGTTTCTATTGCGCGGGCCATGCACCAGGCGTTGCTCGATGCCGATTGGGAGGAAGTCGCGCGCCTGCTGCGCGAAGAATGGAAGTTGCGCCGCACCAACGCCCCCGGAATCACCACCCCGCTCATCGACAAGCTGATCAGCGTAGCCGCCAGGCACGGCGGCCGGGCGGCCAAAGCCTGCGGCGCGGGCGGCGGAGGCTGCGTGATCTTCCTGGTTGAAAAAGGCGCCGCCAGCCGGGTAGCCACCGTTATTGGAGACAACGGAGGCCGCGTGCTCCCGCTGCAGGTGGCGCGGAACGGGCTGAGGGTATCGTCGAGCTAGGAATACATCGAGACCGTGTGCGACCCAGGCTACTAATCAGCAGGATTTGCGTTACAATCTCCACCAATTTTCCGAAGGCTGCCGCATGACCGACCGTATCATTCCCGCGGCCATCGCCCACTACCAGATCGTCGAACAACTCGGCGAAGGTGGAATGGGGGTCGTGTGGAAAGCGCGCGACACCCACCTTGACCGCTTCGTCGCCATCAAGGTACTTCCGGCCGAGGCGGTCGGATCCGCCGGCCTGCCCCGGCTGGTACACGAAGCCAAAGCGGCCTCTGCCCTGAACCATCCCAACATCATCCACATTTACGACGTTGGTGAGTGGGAAGGCCTGCCCTACATCGCGATGGAATACGTCAGCGGAAAAACGCTGGAAGACCTGATCGGACGCCGAGGCCTGCGACTTTCCGAGGCACTTAAGTATGGGGCGCAGATCGCGGACGCTATGGCCGTCGCGCATTCTGCGGGCATTGTGCATCGCGATCTGAAACCCACGAACATCATGATCGCCGAGAACGGCAATGCCAAAGTGCTCGATTTCGGCCTGGCAAAGCTTGTCGAACCTACCGCCAATATGTCCGGTTCGACCATGACCGCAGGGACAGAGGGGAAGGGCTGGAGCGGGCAGGGCATTCTGGTCGGCACGGTGCCCTATCTTTCGCCTGAACAAGCCGAAGGAATGCCGTTGGACGTTCGCTCCGACATTTTTTCGTTCGGCATCATCCTCTACGAGATGATCGCCGGCATTAATCCATTTCGCCGCGAATCGCGCATGGCTACGGTGTCGGCAATCCTTCACGACGAACCGAAGCCGCTCCATACCCTTGTACCTGGCGCTCCCTTCGAGCTTGAACGTCTGATCACCAGGTGTTTGCGCAAGAGCCCTGAGCGCAGATTGCGAAGTATGGCCGATCTGGCGATTTCGCTGAAGGAGTTGAAGGAGGAATCCGATTCAGGACGGCTTGTCGTCCCTTCGCCTCCCGATGCGCCAAGCAAACGGAGACCGATTCTTGCCTGGAGTTTGGCTGCGCTGGGAATCATTGCTTTGCTGGTAGCCGGAATCGTTTGGCGGGTCCGCGAGCAACGCCCGGTGCAATCGAAATTTGACGTCGTTCCGATTACTACCTATCCCGGAGTGGAGATGCAGCCCTCGCTCTCGCCCGATGGCGCTCAGGTAGCATTTTCCTGGAACGGCCCCACGCAACAAAAATCCCACATCTACGTCAAAGCGATCGGCCCAGGGCCGCCACTGCAACTCACGAAGGATGCGAAGGACGACCTCGCGGCCGCCTGGTCGCCTGACGGTGGTGAGATCGCGTTCCTGCGAGATGAGGGGAGCGGTCACTTTAGCGTCATGCTGATTCCGGCTCTTGGTGGGCCGGATCGAAAGTTGACCGAGATATTTGTCCCCGACATCGAGTGGATGCCCGGCCCTTATTTGACCTGGACGCCCGACAGCCGTTCACTGGTCTTGCCCGACCGCATAGCCGTGGACAAGCCGGTGGCTCTGTTTGTGTTTCCGGTCCAGGTGGGGGATAAACGCCAGCTCACATTTCCACCCGCGGGGACGCTTGGAGACGCTTGTGCCGCGCTTTCTCCCGATGGCGGGACGCTGGCTTTTTGCCGCTGCTCCCACCTGGGCGGATGGATCGAGGATCTTTACACGGTTTCTCTCGACTCCAACCTTACCCCGCAAGGCGAAGCAAAAGACCCCGAGAACGTCTCACGGCTGACCGGACTTGCATGGAATTCCCAAGGCACCGAACTGATCATGGGAGCCGACAAAGAGAATGGGGGCCGGCAGGACAGTGGGCAGCTGCTGGTGAGACTGCCGGTGCCAAGTCGCCCCGGACGCCGAGCGACAGATTTGCAAGTTGGCACCGCGAGCTGGCCTACAACCGCGCGTCGTTCGCCGCGCCTGGCCTTCTCCCGCCAATCTGGAGGAGGCGAGAACATCTGGCGCTTGCAGATTCCATCGCGCGGCAAAGCTCCGGAACCGCCGGTGGCACTCATCTCCTCCACCCGAAGCGACTTCGCTCCGCGCTATTCTCCGGACGGCAAAAGAATTGCGTTTGAATCGGCACGTGGCGGCAATTTGGAGATATGGACGTGCAACAGCGCAGGCGAAGAATGCATGCAGCTCACCTCAATCGGTGTGGAATATACCGGTCTTCCCGCCTGGTCACCGGACGGGAAAGAACTCGCTCTCTACTCGCGGGTGAATGACAGATCCCAGATTTTTACAATTGGAGCGGATGGCACCGGTCTGCGCCAGGTTACGTCGGGCGATGCCAATCACTTCTTTCCCGGTTGGTCCAAGGATGGCCGCTGGATTTATTTCTCTTCGAATTCCGGCGGCTCTACTCAGCTCTGGAAAATTCCGCGAGAAGGGGGCACGCCCGTACAACTCACTCGCGGAGGTGGATTCGCGCCGATCGGGTCTCCCGACGGCAAATGGCTCTATTACACCAAGACCGAAGCGCCCGACACCAGCCTGTGGAAGGTCCCACTCGCGGGCGGAGAAGAAACCCAGGTCATTCCGTCCGTTCACCTGCACAGCTTTGATGTAGTCAGGGACGGAATCTACTTTCGCGCCGATACCACTACGCTGAAGTTCCTCAACAACGCCGGCCAGACCACCACTGTGACTTCGCACCTCCCCGAGGGGTATGTGGGGCTGAGTGTCTCGCCGGATGAGAAGTCGATCCTTTTTTGCGGGAGCAAACCTGAGACCAGCGAGTTGATGCTGATCGATAAGTTCCAATGAAGAGTGTTGTTCCGACCTCCCGATTACACAAGTAACCGACGGATGCGGAGTGCGCTCCGGTTTACACCACGGGTTCAGCTGGGCCGATGGTATCTTGGTTGTCAGAAAACCGAACCATTTCATGGACGTTCTCCAACAACTTTTTGAGCAGCATTTCAGCGTGCCCGTCGAGCACGTGCAGCGGCTGCAGGGCCAGTTAGGTGGTTCAGGACGCAGCATTATCCGGCTGACCGGCGGCAGCCGCACCGCCATTGGCATTGTGTATGGCGTGCGCGAGGAGAATGCTGCGTTCATCGAATTTTCGCGGCATTTTCGCCGCCACGGTTTGCCGGTGCCGGAAATCTACGCCGAAGATTTGAACCAGGGGGCTTACCTCGAAGAGGACCTCGGAGACACCACGCTGTTCGAGTTTCTCTCGAAAAATCGCTCTGGGAAAAACATTGCTCCCGAGGTGGTCGCAGCGTATCGCAAGGTAGTAGAGGTATTGCCGCGCTTTCAGATCGAGGCCGGGCACGATCTAGATTACAAAATCTGCTATCCCCGGCCCAGCTTCGATCGCCAGTCCATCACCTGGGATTTGAATTACTTCAAATATTATTTTCTCCGGCTTGCCGGTATTCCCTTCAACGAGCAAGCCCTGGAAGATGATTTCAGCCGCCTGGCAAAGTTTCTGCTGAGTGCGAAGCGCGATTACTTTCTCTATCGCGATTTCCAGTCCCGCAACATCATGTTGCGCGACGGCCAGCCATTTTTTGTCGATTATCAGGGCGGCCGCAAGGGCGCGTTGCAATACGACGTCGCATCTCTTCTATACGACGCCAAGGCCGATCTTCCGCCGGAGTTACGCCAGCAGCTGCTCGATCACTACCTCGAATCTCTGGCGGGCTTTGTCAAGCTTGAGCGCGAAGCGTTCATGCAGTACTACTACGCCTACGTTTACGTCCGCATCATGCAAGCCCTGGGAGCTTACGGTTTCCGCGGTTTTTATGAACGGAAGGCCCATTTTCTGCAGAGCGTGCCCTACGCGCTGACCAACCTGCGCTGGCTGCTCCACAATGTTGAGCTTCCCATAGCTCTGCCCACCCTGATGGATGCATTCAACAGCATGCTGGGGTCAGAGAAGCTACTGAGCCTGGCCTCATCCGGAGAGAATCTGACGGTGCGTATCTTCAGTTTTTCCTTTCACCGGGGCTGGCCGAAGGACGAAACCGGGAACGGCGGCGGTTTCGTTTTCGATGGACGCAGCCTTCCCAATCCCGGGCGTGAAGAGCGTTTCAAGGCGCTAACCGGCAAAGACGCTTCGGTGATCGACTATCTGAACCAGCAGGAAAGCGTGCACCAGTTTCTGGCCAGCGTCCTGTCTCTGGTCGATGCCAGCGTGGGTGAGTATCAGCGTCGCGGTTTCAAGAACCTTATGGTGTCCTTCGGCTGCACTGGTGGACAACATCGCTCCGTTTACCTGGCAGAGCAATTGGCCAAGCGTCTGCGCGGCCGGAATGGCATTGAGGTCGTCGTACATCATCGCGAGTTGGAGAAACTGGGCCAATGAAAGCGATGGTTCTGGCGGCTGGCCTCGGCACACGTTTGCGGCCGCTCACCGACGATCGCCCCAAAGCACTGGTAGAGGTTGCAGGCCGCACCATGCTGGAGATCACCCTCATCCGCTTGCGGTCGTTTGGAGTCAATGAAGCCGTCATCAACGTGCATCACTTCGCCGACATGGTTGTGGAGTATCTGAAGGCCCACGATAACTTTGGCATGCGGTTGGAAATCTCACGCGAGCCGGTCCTGCTCGACACCGGCGGCGGCCTGAAAAACGCAGCCTGGTTTTTCCGCCAGGGGTCCGGTGATTCTGCGGAGCCTTTCATTTTGCACAACGTGGATGTCATCAGCACCATCGATCTCCGACGCATGGTGGAGTTTCACGAACAGGCTCAGGCTCTGGCTACGCTGGCGGTACAAGACCGTGAGACTGCCCGATATCTTCTTTTCAACTCCGAGCTTCAGCTTTGCGGCCGGCGATCAGGGCGCGATGGGAAATCTGAATGGGTGGGAGCAGAACAGCAGGCCCAAAGCCTGGCTTTCTCGGGAATCCACGTCATTTCTCCGCGGTTTCTCGACCTGATGAGCGAAGAGGGTGTTTTTTCCATCATCACTTCTTATCTTCGGCTCGCTCAGCAGGGGCTGGCTCAGCAAGGAGAAAAAATCCTCGCCTTTAGCGCCGACGAATACTACTGGCGCGACCTGGGGAAGCCTGAAAATGTACTGCAAGCCGCCGAGGACTTGAAGCAGAAAGTCCTTCTGCAATAGTTGCGGTTCAAGTCTCCGGCCTGAGGGGTAGTGTCCTAGTTTCACCACCAAGGATACGAATCTACACGAAGGAAACCTTAGGATTTGGCGCTTCGTGCAACTTTGTGTCTTTGGTGGTTCATGAATTTTGGATACTGTCGACCGGCAAAGCGCAGACAGCGCCTTCGGTGAAGTTCTCCGACTCGATCCCGAAGGCGTGATCAAATCGGGCGCGGTAATTCTCCCAGGCTATGGTCGATGTCAGCTCTACCATTTCCGCATCGCCGAACCGGAAGTGCAGTTTGGCAAAAAGGTCATCCGATACCTCTACCGGCGTTCGGGTCATGGCGTCTGCATATTGCAGGACGAGCTTCTCCACATCGCTGTACATCTGGCTAGTCTGGTAGTTTGCCAGCTCCAGAATTTTCTTCGCTGCAATGCCGCCCTGTCTGCTGACCGCAGACCCGATATCGATTCAAAACGGGCACCCCACCAGCGTCGCAACCCGAAGGCTCGCGAGGCTCTTCAGACTCTCGTCTACACGCCGGCTGCTGAACAGCGACTGCTCCATCTGCCCGTAGCCCCATAGGATTCCTGGGTGATGCGCAGCAATCTTGACCGGCATCACGACTCGCCCGACCTTGCGTCTGGTCAGGGCATAGACGATCCGGATAAAAATACCCGAAAGAAAGGTGTGTTGACGGGGATCAGTACCTGCGATGCGTGCCATGGGGCGTTGCCTCCGACAATCGATCTTCTTCTACGCGGAAATCGCGCTATAATCAAGGCAATCACAGGCTCGGGGTGTCGTATGAAGCCACGCTGCGTTGCCGTTTTGCTGCCCATCCTGCTTTTCTGCGTGGCCCTGGTGAGTGCCGACGATCAGAAGACCTCTCCCGCTCACATTTCCAAACAAACCCGCATGGATCTGATTCGTGCCTTCGATGCCGAGCTGGTCTACATCCGTTCCCCATTTCCCATGGGCAAAACCGGCCTGACTTTGAAACAAGACGGGCAACTGACGCCCAGCGGTGACGAACTGCAGCGGATGCTTGCCATGTGGGGACCGGCGGCCAAGCCCGGCGACCAGGCCCGCATCAGCCAGATATTAGTGAAGAACGATCGCATCCATTTCGAGATTAACGGCGGTCCGGTCAAAAAGGAGAAGTGGTACCAGCACATCCAGTTTGGCGGGGGCGGGGGCATGACTACGGTTGCGCCCAGCGACGCTAATGCGAATCCGCGTGGCTCGTATGTGGATCTCGTATTTAACGGTTACGTGCCCGAACTGGAGCCGCAGCAGCTGAAGGATTTGCTACGTCCGGTGTTTGATTTTAATGCCAAGTCCGCGGTGGAAGCCTACCTCGACACCCTTCCGCCCAAAATCAGGGATGCCATTAAAGGCCACCAGGTGCTGGTTGGCATGAATCGTGAGATGGTCATTGCTTCCAAAGGCCGGCCAGGCAAGAAAGTCCGCGAAAAAGATGGTGACACCGAATACGAAGAATGGATCTACGGCGATCCGCCGCAGGATGTGGACTTCGTGCGGCTCTCCGGTGACGAAGTGGTGCGGCTCGAGATCATGAAGGTAAACGGCGAAAAAATTATTCGCACCGACAAAGAGGTTGACCTGGAACAACCCACCGTGGCCAAAGGCTCCGAGCCTCAGGTGCGCCCGCCCAATGCGCCGTCGCTGCGCCGGCCGGGGGAAGATGCCGATCCTGCTTCTCCCGCCGCAGGAAGAGCGCCCGCGCCCCTGCCGCCCCCGGACCCGCTCGGTCAGGACGGCCCGGCTCCTCCGCCAAATTAATCACACGAGATTGTGTAGAAAGACTGTGTAGGGACGGGCGTCCCGCCCGTCCAGGCCGAGCGAAGCTCGGCAGTTTTCTTGCAATAGAATTTGAGGCTTGAACCTCCGAGGGCAAGATGCCCTCGGGACAGCCGGCGGGACGCCGGCGCTACGAAAAAGCGCTACGAAACTTGCGAGCGCTGCTTTCAACCGACGCACCACGCGCCTGACTTGGCTGCTTTGCACTCCCGCTTTACACTTAAAGGGTGAAGATTGCGTTGGGACAGATTAATCCTACGGTGGGGGATTTCTCCGGGAATGCTGCCAAGATCATCAGCTTCGCGCATCAGGCGCGCGCAGCCGGGGCCGGCCTGATTCTGTTTCCCGAGCTTTCAGTGTGCGGCTATCCGCCGCGCGATCTGGTCGAGCGGCCCGCCTTTGTGGCACGCAATCGCGAGACCGCCGAACGAATCGCCGCGGAAACTCGCGGCATCGCCGTAATCTGCGGGCTGGTGACTCCGGCCCTTGCCGAGACCGGAAAGTCGGTGATGAATTCCGCCGCCTTGCTGCGAGACGGCAGCATCGCCTTCCTGCAGTCGAAGATGCTATTACCGACCTACGACGTCTTCGACGAGATGCGCAATTTCGCTCCCGCCAAGAGTCAGTCCCTGTTTCCTTTTTGCGGCAAACAGATGGCGCTCACCATCTGCGAGGACGCCTGGAACGACAAGCATTTCTGGCCCAAGCGCCTGTACACCGTGGATCCCGTCGAAGCCCTGGTGCAGGCGGGCGGCAATTTCGTGCTGAACATTTCCGCTTCTCCGTTCTGGATCGGCAAGCGTGAATTCCGCCGCGAGATGCTGGCCACCATCGCCCGTCAGGACCGGGTGCCGGTGGCGTTGGTAAACCAGGTGGGCGGCAACGATAGCCTGGTCTTCGACGGTTCCAGCATGGTGCTGAATTGTGCGGGCGAGGTGATCGCACAGGGCAAGTCGTTCGAGGAAGATCTGGTCTACTTCGATTCCGACCGCCTGACGGGAGAAATCCACGAGCAGATGCAGGGAGAAGAGGCCAGCGCCTATGCCGCGCTGGTGCTGGGCACGCGCGATTACGTGCGCAAGTGCGATTTCAAGAAGGTGATTATCGGGTTGAGCGGAGGCATCGACTCGGCATTGACCGCATGCATCGCCGCCGACGCGGTGGGGCCGGAAAATGTGATCGGCGTGGGCATGCCGGGGCCGTATTCATCGCCCGGTTCGATTGCAGACGCGCGCTCGCTCGCGCACAATCTCGGCATTCGTTTTGAGCTGCTTTCCATCACCGAGATTTTTCAGAGCTATCGCCACGTGCTACAAAATGTGTTCGCAGGATGCAAGGAAGATGCGACGGAAGAAAACATCCAGGCGCGGAACCGGGGGGCGTTGCTGATGGCGCTCTCCAACAAGTTTGGCGCGATCGTGCTCAGCACCGGAAACAAGAGTGAGCTGGGGGTGGGATACTGCACGCTGTACGGGGATATGGTGGGAGGGCTGGCGGTGATCTCGGACGTTCCCAAGACGCTGGTCTATCGCCTGAGCCGCTACGTGAATTCGCGCCGCGCAGTGATCCCCGAGGCCAGCCTGGAGAAGCCGCCCTCGGCGGAACTGCGCCCCGATCAGAAAGACAGTGACACCTTGCCGCCTTACGAGATTCTGGATGCGATCCTGGAAGACTATGTCGAGGACTCGCACGCGGCCGAACAGATTGCCGCCGATCGCGGTTTTGCTCTGGCGCTGGTGCAGCGGGTGATCCGCATGGTCGATCGTGCGGAATACAAGCGCCAGCAAGCCGCTCCCGGTCTGAAAATTTCACCGAAAGCGTTCGGCACCGGCCGCCGTCTCCCCATCGCCGCCAAAACGGGCGCGTGATCGTAGATGATTGCTGACTGCTTAGGACGCGACAGTTCACAGGAATCTGCTCCCAGGAAAGGAACTATGCACCGCTTTTTGCTCTACTGCTCCGTTGTCATCCTTCTGGCCTCGTTTGGGATTGCACAGTCCAGCGCTCGATCGGGCGATAAATCCGCCGATAAAACAAAAGATTCGACCCCTCCGGTTCCCACTTTCAGCACCCGCTTGCCGTCAGAGGAAACCGTCAATGCCTTCATGAAGCAGATGTTTGGTTACGATCCTTCGGTGTCATGGAAGATCGTAGCGATTCGGCCCACTGAGGCTCAGGGACTGGCCGAGGTGATGGTCGTGCTCAGCAATGCTCAGGGGCAGCAGAACAACCGGCTCTATGTCACATCCGATGGGCATCATGCCGTGGTCGGCGACATTATTCCTTTTGGAGCGCATCCCTTCACCGCGGCCCAGGAGGAATTGAGCAAGAAGATAGATGGCCCGTCACGCGGTCCGGCAGATGCTCCGGTAACGATTGTCGAGTTCAGCGACCTGCAGTGCCCACACTGCAAAGAGGCGCAGCCGACCATCGACAGACTGATGTCAGAAGAGAAGAATGCGCGCCTGGTGTTTCAGAATTTTCCACTGCCCTCGCACGATTGGGCGGCCAAGGCAGCGAACTACGCAGACTGCATCGGACGTGGGTCGAGCGATGCGGCCTGGAAATTTATTTCGAGCGTCTACGACGCGCAAAAGGACATCACCGCAGCCAACGCTGACGAGAAGCTCACCGCCCTGGCAGATCAGGCCGGCGTGAAAGGCGCAGAGACGGCCGCCTGCGCCGCCAAGCCCGAAACCACTGGACGGGTACAGCGATCGGTCGCCCTGGGCGCATCCCTCGAAGTGAACGGGACGCCAACGTTATTTATCAATGGAAGGAAAATCAGTAACGTGGGCGGGCTGCCATACGACGTATTGAAAAGCCTGACAGAATACGCTGGCAAGGGCGCGAACTAGAAGTTCGCTACCCCACCAACCATTGTCATCCTGAGGAAGCGGTTCCTTCGTTTACGAAGGAGCCGCGCCCGAAGGACCATGCATTTCCCGCGCGGCGTCCGCAATACACAAGGTCCCTCGCTCCATTCAGGATGACAACTACTTCAGCATCCACACTTCGGCGTTTTCATTCTGATTGCGGCTAATGACTCGTGGCGTGATCACCAGCAGCAACTCGTCATCGTCAACCTGCTTGCTATTGCTGGTCATCACCTGGTTCAGTCCGGGCACGGCTCCGAGTCCGGGAATGCCGGTCAGACTGCGTGTCTCGTCGTGCGAAACCGAGCCTGCCACCACCGCAGGCTCCCCATTCATCAGAGTGATGCTGCCTTTGTACTCGCGGTTTGACATCACCGGAACCCCGTTGATCGACTGCCCGGTTAAAGTGCGGAACTGTATTTCGAGCTGCAAGTTCACGTCTGAGTTCCCGTTTACCAGGGGTTTTGCTTTCACCGACAAGCCAATATCTTCGTAGTTGAAAGAAGGGAAGGGGGTCTGGAAAGTGTTGTTCTGAATTACCGACGCAATCGCCGGCGTATTGAAAATGGGCGCGAAACTGGCGTTCAGAATTGGAATCTTGCTGCCCACTCGAAAGGTTGCGTCATTGCCCTGGGCCACCCGCAGCGTGGCATGCTCCAGGGTCTTCACGTTGCTTTCGTTCAAAGATAGCGTTCCGCCCGCCGTCCCCAGACTCAACCCGCTCAGGGTGATGCCGTTGCCGAACGTGGCCAGCGGCTGGCTGAAGATTGAATTCTGCTGACCCTGGAGTTGCGCCAGAAGCCCGGAAAGGGCTTGCGAGTTGGCCTGGTTGATGCCGCCGCCGGAGATGAGCTGGTTGATCAGGTCCTGGATGTTCTGTCCTCCCAGCGCCGCCAGCGCGCCCACGGGAATGTTGAACAACTGGAAATTATTGGGAATCTGCAATCCCATGTTGCGGGTCAGGCTGTGGGTGATTTCGTAGACATGCACGTCCAGCATGACCTGCGGACGCGAATCCCCGAGCCCGTCCAGAATTCGTGTCGCGGCGTCGAGAATGTCGCGCGGAGCCCGGACTACGATTGTGCTGCTCTGCGGTTGGGGACTCACCAGCCGCACCTCGAAAAGATTACGCAGCAGGTTCACTACGTCGGTCAGCTCTTGAGCAGAAGACACACCGGGCAAATAGAAGGTGCGCAAAGCCATGCGATCGAACTGCCGATGGTTTTGTGCCGACTCGGCGGCCAGCAGAATCTGTTTGTCACCCAGCGGCGTCCAGAAGGTGTGGGTCATCTGGCACGCGGTGGCCATCGCCGTGTAGAAATCCGCCTGGCCCAGGTCGAAACGAACTGAGCGGGAAGCCACCGAATCGTCAAAGCGGGCCGTGATTCCAAATGCCGCAGCTACCTGGGTCAGCAGTCCCCGGCCATCGCCGCGATAATGGATGTCGGCCCGGCCCGGATTGGGCGCTGCTCGCAGTTCGACCGACTCCGTCAGGGCCTGCGGCACGACTGTCGATTTCGGTGCCCATTCTCCCAGCGCGTCACGCAGGCGGTGCTGGGCAAATTCATTTTGCGGATCCAGGTGCAACGCGCTGCGGAATTCCGCCAGAGCCTCGATCTGACGTCCCTTGAGCATCTCGGCGTTGCCGCGCTCCAGGTGATCGAAGACGATCTGTTGCCGGGCCATTTCCCGCGCCGTCAGATATTCGAAATTCTTGGGAACGAGCCGAGCGGCAGTCTCGAATTGATCGAAAGCTTCATCCAACCGTTTTCCGCGCTGCAGCCGCACTCCTTTTGCGTATGCGTCGTCCGCTTCTTTAAGTTCTTTCTTCGACGGATTGCAGGAGACCGCTCCGGAAGAGCCTTCCGCACACGGCAAGATCGGCAGGTTCGACGGCTGTTCAGCGCAGAAAGCCACCCCAGCCAATCCCCAAGCCATCAGGATGAACTTTCCCCACCGCATAGCCAGATTGTAACCGGGAAGGGGGGTAGCTCTGAGGCCTTCAACCGGCCCAGTGTACCTTCGTGTATTCCCCAGGGCCGGAACGGAAGTCGTTGGTGGGAGCATTTCTCTGCGGTCTCAACGTTTTCCTCAGCGTCCTCTGCGGTTAAAGGCTTTGGGTACCTTGTTGACCGCAAACCCGCATGCCCATAGAATCAAAGCGGATCGTTTTTCCACCATCTCACCAAGAGTTGCCCCCTCGTTCAATGGTAGGACAGCAGATTCTGGATCTGCTTATCGGGGTTCGAATCCCTGGGGGGCAACCAAATTAAGGGTCAGTCCGATGATGGCATATTGATGGACGGCCACGACTCTGCCTGGTGGAAACGGTATCTCCGGCGGTTCGGGATCGGTTTTGCCTGGTTGCTGCTGACCGCGGCATCACTTTGGGCGACGGTAGCCCTGTACTTCGACCTTTCTTTTTCGAAGTTTCGCCTTCTGACTCCGGTCGTCTACCTCATCGTCATGGGAGTTTTGGTCTTTCTTGCGAGGCGACGTCAGCCTCGGATGGCTGTCTGCCTGGCGGGATTCTTGGTTGTTCTGGCGTGCTGGCTTTCGCTCAAACCCTCCAACAATCGCGACTGGCAACCTGACGACTCCCAAACCCCGTGGGCTGAAATCGACCGCGACCAGGTGACCATCCATAATTTTCGCAACTGCGCCTATCGCACGGAGCTCGACTACACCTGTGCATGGCTGACCAAAACTGTATTCTTGAGCCAACTTCGCGGCATCGACTTGTTCGTTACTTACTGGGGTTCGCCGTGGATCGCGCATCCCATCGTCAGTTTCCAGTTTGGCGATAACGATCATGTCGCCGCTTCCATCGAAACGCGGGACGAGGTGGGTGAAGGCTATTCCGCGATCCGCGGTTTCTTCCGGCAGTACGAAGTGCTGTACGTTCTGGCTGATGAGCGCGACCTGATCCGGCTTCGCTCCAATTATCGAACTGGTGAAGACGTCTACCTGTTTCACACCACTGCGGGCCCGGATTGGTCCCGTCGGCTCTTTCTCGAGTATCTCCAGCGCGCAAACGAATTGCGGCAGCATCCTCAGTGGTACAACGCCGCCACCGACAACTGTACGACCAACATCTTCACGCAAATGGCCGCCACGGGACAGCTTCCCGCCGGGAGCTCGCTGCATGACTGGTGGATTCTTCTGAATGGCCGCGGACCGGAAATTCTCTACACCCACGGAAATTTCGCGGGCGAACTCCCTTTTCCGGAACTGATGAAGCGAGCGTACATCAATCCCGTGGCACGGACGGTCAATGACGCCCCTGACTTTTCGCAACGGATCCGCGCCGGCCGCCCCGGTTTCGAGTAATCAAGAATCAATGTAGAGGCGGGCGCCCCGCCCAGCCGGGCAAAGCCCGGCAGTTTTCCGCGTGAAGAAAAACTGGCGGGCTCCGCTCGCCTGCCCGAACGGGGGCGTCTGGGCCTACGTCGGCGGTGGCGGACGTGCGGTGCGGTTCTCAGTCGAACACTACGGTCTTGTTGCCGTAAGTCAGGACCCGGTGAGCGAGGTGCAGGCGCACCGCCCGACCGAGCACATTCCGCTCCAGGTCCCGCCCTTTTCGGATCATGTCATCGATCGAATCGCGATGAGACACGCGGACCACTTCCTGCTCGATGATCGGACCTTCGTCCAGATTCATGGTCACGTAATGCCCCGTGGCCCCAATCAGCTTCACTCCGCGCAGGGAGGCCTGATGATAGGGCTTGGCGCCCACGAAGGCGGGCAGAAAGGAATGGTGAATGTTGATAATGCGATCGGGATAGGCGGCGATGAAATCCTCGGTCAGGACCTGCATGTAACGGGCGAGCACAACCAGCTCAACCCCTCTCGACTTCAGTTCGCGCAACTCCTCAGCTTCCTGCTGCTTCTTGTTTTCTGTGGTAATCGGAAAATGCAGGAACGGCGCGTTATATCGGCTTGCGATCAGGCGGGCATCTTCATGGTTGCTGATGACGAGAGCAATCTCGGCTTTGAATTCTCCTGCTAACTGGCGCTGCAGGAGGTCCTCCAGACAATGCGGCAAGCGCGAGGTAAACAGCGCGATTTTCGGGATGTGGTCGCTGAAATGGAGTTCAAACTTCATTGCGAACTCCTGGGCCAGCGGGCGGAAGCGATTGGCGATCTCGTCCCGGGGAATCTGGAATCCGTCACGGTGGAACTCGAAGCGCGCCAGGAAAATGCCGGCTTCAAGATCGGTATATTGATCCGACTGCAGGATATTGCCGCCGTGCCGGAAGATGAAGCTGGAGATCCCAGAAACCAGGCCCTTCTGGTCTGCGCAGGTCACCAATAACGTGGCAGTTTCAGGCATGAGGAAGGGGAAAGCTAGCAGACCCTTTGGTGAAGACGCAAGTCGCCACGAACCACGTAGGCCCGGACGCCCGCGTCCGGGCAGGCGAGCGAAGCTCGCGGGTTCTTCTTGCTGGCGGAAACTGCCGGGCTTCACCCGGCTAGGGCGGGCGAGGGCGCCCGCCCCTACGTGGCTCGAGTAGTTCTCGCGGTCCCGAAATGGGCCTGTGTGCAATTATTCAAGCGTCACCGAACACGAGACGGCGTCACAATTAGTTGTGCCATGACTTTCTATCGCCGCAATCTCCCGCACCTGCAGCGCGATGACAAACCTCATTTCGTCACGTTTGTAACCAAGAATCGCGCCGTGTTACCCAGCTGGGCTCGCGACATTGTGCTCGGTTGTTGCCTGCACGATCACGAAACGAGGTACAAGTTGCACGTTGCCGTGGTTATGCCAGATCACGTGCACCTGATTCTGACGCCACTAATAGATTGTGATCGTGCGCTGGTGCTGCCTCTGCCCAAGACCATGCAGGCGATCAAGTCTGCGTCGGCACACCTGATCAACCGACGAACTGGCTGTCATGGAGTGATCTGGCAGGAGGAATCGTTCGACAGAGTGTTGCGCTGCTCAGAAAAATTGGACGAAAAGATCGCATACATCTTGAACAACCCAGTACGAAGGGGGACCGTCGGGAACTGGCGCGAGTACAGATGGGCCTGGTATCAGGCGGCGCCAGATGCTTTTGCGCCACCGGTCCATGTATCACCACCAACCACGTAGGCCCGGACGCCCCGTCCGGGCAGGCGAGCGAAGCTCGCCAGGTCTTTCTTGCTGGCCGGAAAACTGCCGGGCTTTGCCCGGCTAGGGCGGGCGGGGAGCGCCCGCCCCTACGTGGCTCGGAGTGGGATGCCGAGTTGCTGGCGGACGGCAGAATATGCCAGGCCGTTGGCCTCCATGTTGCGCTCGCGCGGCACGTGGGTGATGGAAAACTTCAGAGACCGGGTCAACTTGCGGCAGATCCAGTGCAAGGAATACAGTCGCGGGCTGCGGCAATCGTACTCGCCGCGCATCTGCCTGACGATTACCTGGGAGTCGGAATAGACATGCAGCGCTCTGGCCTTCAACGCCACCGCATATTGCAGGGCTTCGAGCAGGGCTACATATTCGGCGACGTTGTTGTCCTGGCGCCCGATCCACTTGGCGATCCGGACCGTTCCGCCAGCACAGCCCTCGATTACTACGCCAATGCCCGACGGCCCCGGATTCCCCAGAGAACCGCCATCAACGTAGGCTACGAGATTCGACATCCTGCCGCTTTGCTCTCCTCAACATGCTTCAGAACGATTCTGGCGTCAAGTTATTTATTCCGTGCCCTTGCAACGTGGATTGTGTGTTGTGGAATAGTTTGTGGAAAACGCGGATTTCGCAATCGCCAAAACCTATAAGCATCGTTGCTTCAACAAACTACAATTTTGAATTTGCACAGGAAGAAAAATCGTGCTTGCACCTAAAAGCGGCGTTGACATTTACCGTCAATGCATTTAACTTCGCAAACGTCGACGGTCGAAAGGGTTGGCCCAAATAAAACTTGGCCACTCCGAAGTAGGCCGGGTGATCAGTCCGGCGGGGCGACTCGACGGACGACCGAACCCGAAAAAACCGACAGCTCTGCGAGGGGCGGTTGGGGTTTGGAACTGCGAAAGCAGCGATCACATCAAGGGCCGTGATGGTGCATGCCTCCACGTTGTTACGCTCCCTCGCAGGAGCTGGCAGCTAGAGCATAACCAAAGTCACGGCCTTTTCTTTTTTCCTTTCCTTCCTGCAACTCCTGATTTCATCCCCCACTGTCCAAGTGCAACGCCGCTAGTGTATATTTCCGCGCGTGGCGGAGGTATTGCGGACGCGCTGCTGCATCGTTGGAGGCGGACCAGCGGGCATGATGCTGGGCTTTCTTCTTGCGCGGATGGCGGTTGACGTCGTTGTCCTCGAGAAGCACGCCGATTTCCTCCGCGACTTCCGCGGCGACACCATCCATCCTTCCACGCTCGAAGTGATGTACGAGCTGGGGATTCTGGATGAATTTCTGAAGCGTCCCCATCAGGAAGTGCGCCAGCTTGCCGGCCAGATCGGCAGCGCAACCGTCACCATCGCAGATTTCACTCATCTACCGACGCATTGCAAATTCCTGGGGCTGATGCCGCAGTGGGAGTTTCTGAACTTCATCTCCGAGCAGGCTGGGCGATATCCCGGATTTCATCTGAAGATGCAGGCGGAAGCCACCGATCTGTTGGAGGAGAACGGCCGAGTCGTGGGGGTATCGGCCAAGACGCCCGCGGGACAATTGGAAGTGCGAGCCGATCTGATCGTAGGAGCGGACGGCCGTCATTCCCTGGTTCGGGAACGCGCCGGCCTCGAAGTAGTCAGCCTGGGTGCTCCCATGGACGTATTGTGGATGCGGCTGAGTCGTCGCGCCGCCGACCCCGGACAAAGCCTGGGGCGGTTCGACGCCGGCAGAATCCTGGTTCTCCTCAATCGCGAAGATTATTGGCAGGTCGCCTATGTAATCCCCAAAGGAACGGCCGACGAACTTCGAGGGCAAGGACTGCCGGTCCTGCGCGAGGAACTCGCGCGGCTGGCTCCATTTCTGCGAGATAGTGTGGCCGAACTGAATAATTGGGACGACCAGATCAAGCTGCTTACGGTCGTGGTGGATCGTTTGAAGCAATGGTCTCGACCCGGACTATTGTGCATTGGAGACGCTGCCCATGCCATGTCCCCCATCGGTGGTGTGGGGATAAACCTCGCCATTCAGGATGCTGTGGCAACCGCAAACATTCTGGGAGAAAAGTTGCGGCAGGGTACTGTGACCGAAGACGCATTGCAGGCGGTCCAGCGGAGAAGAACATTTCCAACTCGCGCCACCCAACGCTTTCAACTGTTCGCGCAAAACAACGTGATCAAGAATGTGTTGAGTAGCAGTAAACCGCTTTCACCTCCCTGGGCTGTGAAGCTCATAGGACGCTGGACATTTCTACAGCGAATTCCGGCACGCCTGCTAGGCCTCGGTTTCCGTCCAGAGCATGTAAAGACTCCCGAGCTGCGGGCGGCACCAGAAACCACGTAGGCACGGACGCCCCGTCCGGGCGGGCGAGCGAAGGTCGCCAGGGGCGAGTAGATGAGACAGTTTCCAGTTTCTAGTGGGCATTCTCAGGGGAGCACAAGTACCAAGAAGAGAAGGAACCAGAAACTGGAAACCAGAAACGGGAGTCGCGAACGCCTGCCAGGACTGCTGGGCTTCGCCCGCCCCGACATGGGCCGTAGTTTATTTCGAGGCGGTGGCGCCGGTTTGTCCGATCATGACCGCATCCTGCATCTGGCGGAACAGATCCCCGACAGCTGACGGCGAGTGTGATACGAAAATCGTGTTGCTCTTGCCCTGGGCGCCGATGTCCTTCAGCGTATCCAGGTACTGTGTGACCAGCACCAGCATCATCACATCCTTGGGCGAAGTTCCTTCGACCGCCGCGGCAAATGACTCCACCGACAGTTTCAG
Source organism: Terriglobia bacterium (assembly GCA_963801545.1). Taxonomy (GTDB): domain Bacteria; phylum Acidobacteriota; class Terriglobia; order Terriglobales; family Acidobacteriaceae; genus JAIQFF01. Next base: position 75,401 of record CAWDFF010000025.1, read on the forward strand.
CCCGTCAATAATCGCCTTGCGCTGATTGGCGATGCCCTGGCCTTGCAATGCTTTGCTCTCGGCTTCGGCTTCGGCCTGCTTCACTTTCAGGATTTTTTCGGCTTCGCCACGCGCACTGGCCGCAACCTGTTCGCGCTGCGCCGCGTTGATCTCATTCATCGCCGACTTTACTTTTTCATCGGGCTCGATGTCGGTTACCAGCGCCTGGTCGATGGCATAGCCGTAGGTCTTCATCACATCGTCGAGACCTTCCTTGATCGCCACCGCAATGTCGGACTGCTGCAGAAAAGCGTCGTCCAGATTCATCTTGGGCACGTGGCCAAGAATCACGTTGAACACATACGACGAAATCTGCTGCTTGGGGTTGGCCAGCTTGTAGAAGGCTTCATACACATGATCCGGGATGACGTGGTACTGCACCGAAACTGGAATCTTCACGAAGACGTTGTCTTTGGTCTTGGTTTCCACGTCGAGTGCGAGCTGTTGCACGCGCAAATCGATGCGGCCGGCGATCTGGTCCAGCCACGGCAACTTGAAGTTGATGCCCGCATTGGCCACCCGAAGGAATTTGCCCATGCGCTGGATTACGACGGCTTCAGCCGTCCTAACCTGAAAGAAACCTTTCAAAATCGTGCCGATTACGAAAGCAAAGAAAATCGCGTACAGCACGAACAGCAGAGCGTCCATAGCTAGTCCTCCGTCTGGCTCGATCACTCCGAAGTAAATTGCGCGGGCAGGAAGCCAGAATTGGTGGCATGATAGCCGTTGAATCACCTTCCTACAATTGCATAGTGTGGTCAGCGGGCGAGCCGCCCTCGGGACAGCCGGCGGACGCCGGCGCTGCGAGAAGCGGATCGTCTGCTTACTTCTTCACACCACCCGTGCGCGCCTAACCGCATCTATTAAACGCACGTTTGTGGAATACCGCAGACCAACCGGAGATGAACAGCGTCAGGGACGCTTGCAGAGGCTGTAAGACTTGGAAGCCAATCTTTTTGCTGTTTCGATTGGTGGAGTCGACGCTTGAATCAAGCCGCCAGCCGAATTCGAGTCAGTCATGCAAGCGTCGTGGTCTGTTGCGGAGAATTTTCAGATGAACCTGCCGGATTCAACGCCAGCCTAACGGTCAGATTCAGGCCGCCGGCTTGGTTCCCGGCGGCTCTATGGCGAGAAATTCTGCCGCGAACCGTTCAGAATACGCCTTCAACAGATCCTGAACCCGCTGGGGATCAGAGGAGCGCAGAACCAGGCCGGCATGGTGTCGCTTTTTAAGGCGCAAGGCAATTTCAGGATCGTTGTAGGCCGAGGTATCCGGCTCTTCCTGCCGAGCCAGGGAGAGAATAATTCCGGCATAGTCGTTGCGGATGGCTGGGAGATGGTAAGGCTGTTTGCCGCCGGCGATTTCGATGCGCGCCCACTCGCGCCACAAGTTGATGCCGGTGGCGGTTTCGACCATTTCACAGATGTAGGCGCCGCCTACGCGCGCGGCACATTCCAGGAAGTAGAAATTCCCGTCGCTGTGCGCGCCGATAAACTCGGCGTGGGACACTCCCCGCACCAGTCCCAGGGCCTTGATCAGGTCATGGTTGAGCTGGCGCAGGCTGGTCGCCTCGGCTGACTCGCCCGGCAAGAGGTAGGTGGTAAAGATGCCGCCTTGCTGCGCTACCGCCATGGGTGGAGAGCCATAGCGGCTCACGCTGGAAAAGACCACCTCGTTCTCCGACACCACCGAGTCCACGTGATAGACATCTCCGGGAACGAATTTTTCCAGTACAAAAGAAGACTGCTGGTCGCCGAGCGATTCCAGCACCGGCCACAAACCCTCCGCGGACTCGATCTTCCGGATTCCGATGGCTGAAGCTTCTGACCGAGGCTTCAACACCCAGGGGCCGGGAACATGGTCGAGGTAGTAACGAATATCTGCGTGATTCAGAACGGGGATGAAGTCGGGCACCCGAATTCCATTCTCCATCGCTTTCATGCGCATGGCCAGCTTGTCGCGGAAGTAACGCATGGTGGTCAGCCCCATGCCCGGGATGCGCATGTGCTCACGCAGTGTGGCTGCCGTCTCCATATCGAATTCGTCGAGGGCGACGATGCGGTCGATCTTTTTATCACGCGCCAGGAAGGTGACAGCCTTGACGATCTCGGGCACAGGAAGGTCGGCTGGCATATAGAAGACTTCATCCAGACTTTCACGCGGCCAGTCGGCGTTGCGCAAGGTTTCCGCCGTGAGCAGAAAGACACGGCAACCTTGGCGCTTGCATTCGCGCATGAATTCCTGGCCTTTTTCGTAGGTGGTAATGCAGAGAAAGGTAAGCGGAGCGGCTTCCGCCATGCGGCCTCCCGGATCAGGCAAAAAACTATACCACTGCTTGAAGGATGGGCTGCACCGCAAGGATTAAGATCGGATACGTTTCGGAAGCGCGTCCCGTTGCAGCCAATGTAGGGGCGGGCGCCCCCGCCCGCCCAGCCGGCGAAGCCCGGCAGTTGCCTGCAGATAACCTGGCGAACTTGCCTCGCCAGCCCGGACGGGGCGTCCGGGCGTACGCGGTTTGTGCCTACGCAGTCGGTGCAAGCCTCGGGTGTAAGATTGGCCTGCGCTCGCCCCGAAACAAAACGACAGTTTGACCACGCGCGGTTCTCAGGAGGCTCGATCTGCTCGGCGGTATGCTCTCCCATTACCGGATCACCGCCGCGATCGGCGCCGGCGGCATGGGCGAGGTGTATCGCGCCACTGACACCAAGCTCGGCCGCGACGTCGCTCTCAAGGTCCTGCCCGCCGAGATGGCCCGCGACCCTGAACGCCTGGCGCGCTTCCAGCGCGAAGCCCGCGCTGTCGCGGCCCTCAACCACCCGCACATCGTAACTCTCTACTCGGTCGAGGAAGCCGAAGGCATCCATTTTCTGACCATGGAACTGATTGAGGGGCAGTCGCTGGAGCACCGCATTCGCGCGGGCGGCCTCGCTCTAGACCAAATTATCGAGATCGCCAACGCCCTTGCTCAGGCGCTTGCCGCGGCCCACGAGAAAGGGATCGTTCATCGCGACCTGAAGCCCGCCAATGTGATGGTGACCGACGACGGTCGAGTAAAGGTATTGGACTTCGGGCTGGCCAAAGATGTGCGCGTGGACAAATCCAGCGACGCCACGCTGACGTCGGCGGCGCAGACGGCGGTAGGCGTCGTGATGGGAACGCTGCCGTACATGTCGCCCGAGCAGATCGCAGGCCGCGCCATCGACCATCGCACGGATATCTTCTCGCTGGGCGTCATACTCTACGAGATGACAAGCGGCCGGCGCCCGTTCGAGGGCGAATCGTCAGCCGAGCTGGCCTCCGCGATCCTGCGTGACACGCCCAGAGCGCTGAACGAACTCCGGCTAGACGTTCCGGAAGAGCTGTCCCGGGTGATCCGGCGTTGCCTGGAGAAGATCCCCGCAGATCGCTTTTCGTCGGCGCGAGAGATTCGCGACGGACTGCGCCGGGTCACCGCTGACTCGCCATCGATGGGCCCGGCGCCAGCATTGCATCCGGTGGCTGAAGTCAACTCGGGCGCTACCCGGGCTAAGGAGGGTTTCTGGATCGCGGTGCTGCCCTTTAAGTACGGCGGTGCCAATACCGACCTCACGGACCTGGCCGACGGGCTGTCCGAGGACATCGTTACCGGCCTGTCGCGCTTCTCGTATCTCAGGGTTATCGCGCGCAGCTCGACGCTGCGATACGGCCGCGAGGCCGTCGACGTTCGAACCGTCGGAAGGGAACTCGGAGCGCGCTACGTAATGGAGGGAAGCCTGCGCCAGGCAGGATCCACTCTGCGCATCACGGCTCAACTCGTCGATGCCACTTCCGGCGTCCATCTCTGGGCCGAAACCTACGATCGTAATTTTCGCCCGGAGCAGATCTTTGCGGTGCAGGATGACGTCGTCCCGAGAGTTGTCTCTACGGTTGCCGATACCCACGGCGTTCTGCCGCACACCATGAGCGAGGCTCTGCGCAACCAGGATCCCAACTTGCTAAGCCCTTATGAGGCCGTGCTGCGTAGCTTCGCGCATTTTCAGCGCGTCAACGCCGAAGAGCATGCCGCGGCCCGGGCTGCGCTGGAGCGTGCGGTGCAGCAGACGCCCGGATGACGCTGATTGCTGGGCCATGCTGTCGATGATGTACCGGGAAGAGTACACGCACGGGTTCAACCTCCGGCCCGATCCCATTGGACGCGCGCTGGCGGCTGCGCGGCGTGCGGTCGAGCCGGCGCCGTCCAATCACCTCGCCTACCATGCCCTGGCCTCGGCCCTGTTCTTCCGCCGGGAGCTCGGAGCCTTCCGCAGCGCCGCAGAACGCGCCATCGATCTCAATCCCATGGACGGGTTCACCCTTGCGTATCTGGGCTTCCTGATCGCGTATTCCGGCGACTGGGAGCGCGGCTGTGCCCTGGTGGAGCAGGCCCGGCAACTCAACCCTCACCATCCCGGCTGGTACTGGTTTCCCTCGGTCTTCAATGCTTACCGCAAGCGCGACTACCGCGGTGCGGTTGACGTTGCCCTCAAGGTCAACATGCCGGGCTTCTGGCGTACGCATGCGGCGTTTGCGGCGGCGTACGGGCAGCTCGGCGAACTGGACGCGGCACACAACGCGGTACGGGATCTGCTCGCCATAAGACCGGACTTCGCCGTGGTGGCGCGTGAGGAGCTTGGCAAGTGGTGGGATCCTGAGCTCGTCAAGCATCTGATCGAAGGATTCCGCAAGGCAGGGCTGGAGATCGCCGACGCACCACGATCCATGTAGGGGCGAGCACCCTCGCCCGCCCGGCCGGGCAACGCCCGGCAGGTCTTAATCTGCGAACAATCTGGCGAGCTTCCCCTTCACCGCTCGGTCTCAATTTCCTGTGGGAAAACTGTCGAGCTTTCGCTCGACTAGGACGGGTCCCTTCGACTGCGCTCAGGGCAGGCTCCGACCCGTCCTCACACGGGCTTAGCTGGACGGGACGTCTGGTTCTACGTATGCGGTGTTCGCAAGCTTTCGCTGTCCCAGCGTTCACCGCACTGCAGAACCTTGTGCGGTTGTCCCAGCCGGCCACACTCGCGCCGGAACTCATCGGGCGAAGCGGTGTTGAACGCAAACATGTCGAAGTGGCAGGGAATGACCAGCTCGGCCGCAATGTCCTTCGCCAGCTGCGCGGCCTCGTGGCCAAACAGATTGCCCGGCACGCGTCTTTCCGGAGCGCGTCCGTTGATGGGCAGAAGTGCGACTTGAACTCCGAACGGTCGAAGCCTCTCCGCCATTCCCGGATAGCGTACCGTGTCGCCGCTGTGGTAGATCGTCCATTCTCCGAACTGGAGGACATATCCCAGAAACCTGGCACGGCCTTGCTCATCACGCTCCACGCTTTCGTGAGCCGAGGCTACTCCGGAAAATCGAACCCCTGAGATTTCGACGGTGGTTCCATCATCGACTCCAACGGGAAGGGCAGGCTCTATGCCAAGCCGCTCGGCAACGAAGCCGCGATTCGCCTCGGGTATTACCAGCTGCAGGCGCGGGTTTCCCGCCAGGATCGGGCGGAGAGTTTCAGCATCGAGGTGATCGGTGTGATTGTGAGTGGAGGTTGCGATATCAGCGAATGCGAGCCGGGCCGGGTCAATTACTAACTCGGTCATCCGAACATGGGGCTTGTCGGTCTGACTGTACTTTTTGGTGAGTGAATCCGAAAGATAGGGATCGAGCAGGACATGGACGCCGTGCCACTGCAACAGAAACCCGCTTTGTCCCAGCCACCACAAGCGAAAGCTGCCGTCAAGACGGTCGGAAGCGCGAATATCCGCCAGCAGCGCGTCGTGCGACTGAAGCGGACGGATCACCGCAGCCCCAGTTCCTTTCGGACCGTGGCCACGCCATTTACCATGTTGGTCAATTTTTGCCGCGCCGCCCAACGCGCAGTTTGGCTGAGTCCGCAATCGGGCGCGAAGGAGAGTTGTTCTGCGGGCGCATGCTTCAAGCACAGGCGCACTCGATCGGCAACATCGTTGGGAGTTTCGATGTAGTAGCTCTTTACATCGATAATGCCGACCGCCACGTCGATGCCACGGGCAGCAATCTCGTGAATGATTTCGATCTCGGCAAATTCGCGACTCGCCATTTCCAGATGAATCTCCTGCACTGGCAATTCGAAAAACGCGGGAAACAGGGGCGCGTACCGGCGCAAACCCACAGCACGGCCCTTGTAATTGCCAAAGCAAAGATGGGTGGAGAGCCGGCAGTGGCCGACAACCGGTTCGACTGTTTCATTAAATATTTTGACGAAGCGGCGCGGGTCCTCGCGATGGCCGTAGCAGCTCATCGAAGGTTCGTCGAGGGTGATTTCCTGACAACCGCTTTTCAACAATTGTTCAAGTTCTGCACGAACTATCGGAACCAGTGCGTCGGTCACGTCCCAACGCGTCTTGTAAGCTCCGCCTGGATTGACGCGACCGCTCAAAGTGTAGGGACCAGGCACACTGGCCTTCAGCGCCGGGCCGGGCGGCGCAACCTTCTGCAGGCGTTTGAACTCTTCGACAGCGCCCAGCCCGTGGCCTGACCTGATCGTTCCGGTGATTTCATATTTTCCGCGCTGATCGTGCGCCGGCGGCCCGAAACGCCGCGGAGAAACCGGCGTAGTGTTGATGCCCTCCAGCCGGCCGTAGAAGGAGAGATTGAAATCGTATCGCGTCTGCTCTCCGTCGGTGATCACATCCAATCCGGCGGCAACCTGGTCGTGGACCGCTGCGATCACCGCGTCCGTACGCAGTTCCTCAATGTCTGCTTCGCCAAATTGATCGAGGTGTGCAGAAGCAAACTCCAACCACCCTGGAAAGGGATAACTCCCGACCACTGTCGTCCGTAAAGCTGGTTTCATGCGCTTACCGTCCAACCCGCGTCCACGGTCACGATCTGACCCGTGATCGGGCTTGAATCTCGACCCAGCAGGAAGCATGCGGTCTTGGCAACGTCTTCCGCTGCGAGCATGCCCTTTCGCAGCGGTTGCTTGTGAGTTATATATTCTTTGATCTCAGGATTCCCTTGTGCTCGCACAGTCATCGGAGTATTCACCAGTCCGGGTGCGATAACGTTGATGCGGATGCCTTCCGGCGCGTAGTATGCCGCCGCCGCGATGCTCATAGACTCGATCGCTCCTTTGCTGGCCGCATAACCAACCGTCGCGAAATGATCCGGTTGCGGGTGACGCGCCAGCACGCTTCCGGTGTTGAGGATGACTCCCGCTTGCCGCATCTTCGTCCACGACTGGAGGACCTCGCGGCACATCAGGAATGTGCCTTTGGCGTTCAGTTGCATGACCGCATCCCACGCTTCGGCGGTGCACTGATGCAAGGGACCGTCCCCGAGGGATCTGGCACTGATGCCGGCCGCATTCATGAGCGCGTCAATCCGGCCAAACCGATCGAGGCACGCGGATACGCCATGCTGAACCGCAGCTTCATCGCGCACGTCTCCCACGAAGAAACCGGCGCGCGGCAAATCGGCGGCGAGACCGCTGCATGCATTTTCGTCTACTCCAAAAATGAAAACGGGATTCGCTGCTGCCCACATGCGCGCGACCGCAGCCGCGATCCCCGACGAGCCCGTGATTAGGAGAACTTCATCCACCTGGCTATTCGAACAGATGCTTCAGACTCTTGCGGTAGGCTTCGTAAAACGCTTCCAGTTGGGTGGCGGCGCTGGTGTTGCCCACAAACTGATGGCTGGGCAGAACCACTGGTTTTACTCCCCGGGCCAATAGGGCTTCGGCGGTCGCGCAGCGAATCATGTTGATGACCATCGCCCCGGTAATCGTGGAAATCGGCCCGGTTCTCCACTCCAGCCCCTCCAACTCGACCACGCAATCACCCGGAGGGCACTGGTTGTCGATCACCAGGTCAGCGCAATCGATGAGCTTCTTGCCCGAAGAGTGGGCAGCTTTCGCCTGTTCGCAATGCGCCTTCGACACGATGGCAATCACCGGCAATCCGCGCCGCTGCGCGCCCATTGCCGCCTCTACGATCACCGGGCGAATCCCGCTGGTCGAGATCACGATGAAGGCGTCATCAGGCCCGAAATGATAACCGTTCAGAATCTGCTCGGCGTAGCCCTCGTAGTTCTCAAGATAGAGCGGCGCGCGCAGACCGTTGGCACATACTATTGCCGCATGATTCGAGAGCGCTAACTCCACTAGTGCGACGAAGCCGACAAAACAACCCTGGCGTGGGGTCATTTCCTCGCACATCATGCGGGAGTGTCCATTGCCGAAAAGAAAAACCAGGCCGCCGCGTGCGATCCGATCGGCGCAAAGCTCGGCCGCCTGCTGAATTACCGAAGCCTGGGTACGCTTCAGTTCCAGCAAATAGCCCATCGCTCGTTCGAAGAACGTGAGGCTGGCCTCTTTCGCATTGTTGGCTTGTGTTTGATCGTCCACTGATGGTGCCCAGATCGGCTCACTAGGATTGCACAGAGTGCGTATAATTCACAACGATTGTGACCCAAGACAGGCCAGCGGCTCATTCCGATGCGGCGATTGCAGTGGGCGTTGACATTGGCGCGACTGCAATCAAGGCCGCTCTCGTGGGACTCGGCGGAAATCTTATTGAAAGCTTCCGTGAACCGTCACCCCGCACGCCTGCCGCGCTGCACGACTTCGTGCATTCCGTCCTGAAACGTGCCGGGGTACCCGTCTGCGGAGTCGGCGTCGGCTGTAAAGGCGTGATCGACACGACTACTTCGCGCGTGAACAGCCTGCCCGGAGACCTCTACTTTCTCGAAGGAAAACTGCTGGCGGATGTGATCGGGGCCGGCGATTTGCCGGTCTACGCCGACAACGACGCGCGCACCGCGCTGGTTGCGGAAGTCCTGTGGGGGAGCGCACGCGGAAAACGCAATGTCGTCCTGCTTACCCTTGGCACGGGCGTTGGCGGGGCGGTGCTGGTCGATGGCGTGATCCTCCGCGGAGCTTCCGGAGCCGCAGGCCATTTGGGGCACATGACCATCGATCTGCATGGTGGATTGTGTATCTGCGGGAACTACGGCTGCGTCGAGACCCGCTTTTCTTCGCGCGCCATTGAGTCCGATTACCTGGCTCATCTTCACCGCGCCGCACCGGCGACGCTGTCTCTCGACAGCACCGGCCAGCCGCCCAGCACGGAGGATATTTTTGGCGCCGCCGCTCGGGGAGACGAGAGCGCACGTTATGTACTGGACCGCGCTATGGAGTATCTGACCGCCGCCGTAGTCAGCTTTCTGCACGTCTTCGATCCTGAGGTGCTGATTCTCGGAGGCAATATCGCCGACGCAGGTTCGCAGTTGCTCGACCCGATTCGAGAGAAGGTAGCGCAGCGCACACGAATCCTGCTGGGCCGCGAAATCCCGATCGTCTTTCAGAGCGCGGCGGGCTATGGCGGCGTTGCGGGGGCTGCGGGTCTGGTCTTTTTGCAACAGCGCTTGCTGGAAATCTGACGGCGAAATCGAAAGCCGAGTCTACCGTCGAATTAGAGAGAGCACCTAAGAATCAATTTATGGGTGAAATCCGGGGTTCCTCGCGATACGTATATTTGCCGGCGGCTGTGGCCGCGATCGGCGGCCTCCTGTTCGGCTTCGATACTGCCGTGATTAACGGCGCCATTGTGTTTCTGAAAAGCCAGTTCGGGTTGAGCGAGGCGCAAACCGAAATTGCCGCCAGCAGCCTGCTGTTGGGATGCGTGGTCGGGGCTAGCCTTGCCGCTTTCACCAGCGACCGCTTCGGACGAAAACGGGTTCTGCTGGCAGCCGCGGCTTTGTTCACGGTTTCATCGCTGGGCTCGGCTCTGCCCCGCGACCTGGTGCAGTTTGTAATCGCACGCGTGATCGGCGGTCTGGCCATCGGAATCGCTTCGACTCTTTCGCCTCTTTATATTGCCGAGATTTCTCCGGCCAAGAGTCGCGGACTGATGGTCAGCCTCAATCAGCTTGCGATCGTGATCGGCATTCTTCTTTCCTACAGCGTCAACTATCTGCTCACCGGCACAGGACCATCCAACTGGCGCTGGATGTTCGCATCTGCCGCGGTTCCGTCACTCTGTTTTCTGATTGCGCTGCTGTTCATTTCCGAAAGCCCGCGCTGGCTGGTGCAGAAGGGCAGGGAACCCGATGCGGAACATTTTCTGGCGCAGATGGTAGGGTCGGAGGCGGCCCGCGAAGAGATCAACGAGATCCGAGCCGCGATTGCGGAAGAGAGCGGAGACCTGCTCGATCCCGCCTTCAGGAGACCGCTGGTGGTTGCGATCCTCATCGCCCTGTTCAGCCAATTCACCGGCATCAATACGATTATTTACTACGGGTCGCTCGTCTTCCTGGAGCACGTGCCGCACCAGACCGCGACCACGGCGCTTTGGGCCAACGTCATCATCGGCGCCATCAATTTCATCGCGACCATTCTCGGAATGTCACTGATCGATCGCGCTGGGCGAAAGCCGCTGCTGATGTCGGCATTTGCGGGAATGGCTTTATCGCTGGTTGGGGTTGCCGCGGCCATTCGTTTCGAGGCTCCAGCGATTCTGGTGCTGATTTTTGTGCTCACCTACGTGGCATGTTTTGCGGTGGGCGTGGGAACCGGCACCTGGGTGGTGATGTCGGAAATATGTCCAACGCGCATCCGAGGACGGGCGATGTCGGTGGCAACCATCTTTCTGTGGTGCGGAACGCTGCTGGTCACGCTGACGTTTCTCTCACTCGTCAAGGCCTTCACTGCGCCGGGAACGTTTCTGATGTACGCCCTGGTTTCAATCGCCGCATTCGTCTTTGTGTTGCGATTCGTCCCGGAAACCAAGGGGCGCACCCTGGAAGAAATCGATAGATGGTGGCGAAAAGGATTCTTCGTAGCGCCGGCGTCTCGCCGGCTGTCCGGCGGGCATCCCGCCCGCCGCCGAGGGCAAGGCTTGCCTGAGCGCAGTCGAAGGGACGCCGGCTTACGAAAAACTACGCGAATAGAATCTCCGGCTGGATCACGCCTCAATCTTCAGGCGGGTCTGGTGACCCGCCCTCTCCGGGTCGGAGACCCGGACCCACACTGGCTTCCGGACAACCGGCGAGCCCGCCGGCGCTACTGTCGAAGTTTCATACGTTACTGCGCGGGAACCGGTTCCGGCTCGGCTGAGCCATCGGCGCGCGGATCTGACGCCGCAAAATTCACGTTCGTCTTGGAATTGTGAAGCACTGCCTGCCCACGGCCCATCGCCGTCGAATACTCTTTTCTCACCTTGAGCTTGTGGCCCTTCTGTCGCAACTGCTGCAGCGTGCCCGGATCCACTCGCGACTCAATCAATATGTCGCAGCCAATTCCCTCATCGGTGGGGCGCACTGTGAACCGGGGCTCGGACAACGCAGCCTGAATATTCAATCCGTAATCCACAAGATTAGAAACAAATTGCGCGTGCGCCAGGGGCTGGTTGGAGCCGCCCATGATGCCGAATCCGATATGCGTATCGCCTTGCTCCATGAAGGCGGGAATGATGGTGTGAAAGGGGCGCTTGCGGGGCGCCAGGGCATTGGGATGGCTAGGCTCGAGAACAAACAGACCACCACGATCCTGCAAGACAAAGCCCCTGCCTTTTACCGCCACTCCGGAGCCAAAGGCGTCATACAGGCTTTGTATGAGCGAGACAATGTTTCCGTCTTTGTCTACTGCCGCAAGATAGGTGGTGTCGCTTCTGGCCGGACTGCCGCTGGCCGCGGTGCAATTCGCCTTTTCCGGATCGATGAGTTTCGCGCGCTGCTGGGCATAGTCCTCGGACAGCAATCCCTGTACCGGCACCTTCGCGAAGCGCGGGTCGGCGTCGTAACGGTACAGGTCTGAATACGCCAGCTTCATCGCCTCGATGCGATTGTGCAGTTCTGTCGGCGACACCGGCCCACCCTTGTCAGCGGGCAACGTGCTCATGATGTTCAGCATTTCAAGCGCGGCCATGCCCTGACCGTTTGGCGGCAGCTCGTATACCTTCCAGCCCCGGTAGATGATGGAAATCGGATCGACCCATTCCGCGGAAAAATCCGCCAGGTCATCCGCCTGCATGGTTCCACCGAGAGCTGTCGATGTTGCCAGGATCGACTGTGCAATTTCCCCGCGATAGAACACATCGCGGCCCTGCTCGGCAATCAGACGCAGAGTCTTGCCCAGATCCGGATTGGCGAACATCTCTCCCACGTCCGGCACCTTGCCGCCTGGCAGAAAGATCCGCTCTGCCTCCGGCGTCTGCTTCAGGGCCTGCGCATCGCCCTCCCAGAAATCGTGAATGATTTCGGGTACCGGATAGCCATGTTCGGCGAAATAGATCGCGGGCGTGAAAAGATCTTTCCACGGCAGCCGTCCGAAGCGGGCATGGGCTTTGGCCCAGCCATCAACTGCGCCGGGGACGGTCACGCTGTCGATTCCGGCCTGTGGCATCTGCAGCGTGCCCTTTTGTTTCAGATAGTCGATCGAGAGCCCGCGCGGCGCCCAGCCGCTGGCGTTCAGGCCATACAGCTTGCCGGTTTTCGCGTCCCAATAAAGCAGAAACAGATCGCCTCCGATTCCGTTCATCATGGGCTCGGTGACGCCGAGCACGGCGTTGGCGGCAATCGCCGCGTCCATGGCGGAGCCGCCGCGCGCCAGAATCTGCGCCCCGGCTTGGGAAGCCAAAGTGTGGCTGGTGGCGACAATGCCGCCATCGGTGATGACCATGGAGCGCCCGTAAGAGCGATCCTGCGCGTAGAGCGGCCCGACGGCGAGCAGCGGAGAGAAAATGCAGACACAGAACAACTGCGAGTTCAAGCGGACGGATTTCATAGGAGAGATTTCATGGGTGATGAATTATAGGCAACGAATTGTGAAGCAACGAATTATAGCTGGCCGGGGTAGCTTTCGGGGGCGTGGCTGAACCACAGGCCACGTAGGGACAGATGTCCTCATCTGTCCAGTCGAGCGAAGCTCGACAGGTTTTCGCCGGCCGGGTGAAAAATTGCGGGGCGTTGCCCCGCCCGGACAGATGGGGACATCTGTCCCTACGAAGTCAAAGAGCTCGGAGGATCCCCACGCATTTAAGGCCTTTAACCCTGCCGAATCAGTCATTTAAGCTTCGCTTCAGGAAACAACTTTTCCCTCCCCTGTGGGTTTAATCAATGCGAGGATGGAGGGTGCCAAAATGTTAAAGAAAACCGCACTTTCACTGTTTGGACTGGTAGTAATGCTGATCTGTATCAATCCGCCACAGGCACACGCCGGTGTGGTGATTGCGCTCGGGCCGACCTACCCGCGTCCGGTGTACGTTCGCCCGTACGGGTATGTTGCTCCGCCGCCCTATTTCGCCTATGGGCCGAATCCTTACGCCTACGGACCGGTGTATGTCCGTCCGCGCTGGGACTATCCCGGCTACTACCGTCGGGACTATGTCCGGCCGGAATTCTGGGGTCCGCGTAGATTCGAGCATCGCGAGTTTGTCGAGCGTCATCCGTGGCGCCGGTAAGAAGTTCCAAGTGAACTGAATGCGGCTCCCGCCGCGTTGCCCCACCCTTTGCCTCCAAGGCGAAGGGTGGGCCGGCGGATGAAAAACCGCCGCCCACCCGAGCTTTCCGCGCCAACAACGGATTTTCAGCGGTCCTGGTTCTTCAGCGACCCGCAGGTGCGGATGGTCAGGTCCCCACACTCCGGTCGGGGATGCCGACAACCAGAGCGCGTCTGCGGGGTAGTTCGTTATCGGAGATCTCTGCCACAAACTGCAGGTCGATACCTAAACGCATGCTTTCCCGAAGAGCAGCGTCGTTGAAGAAGTAAACCACATCGCCGCCGAATCGGTCCTTCATGCGACGCCGTTCTTCGAGATCGAAGGGGCTGCAGGAATAAACTTTCACGTCACTGGAGTCGCGCAGGATCGCGCCCAGTTCGCGTTGAAACGCCAGCCCGCCTTGCCGGACCTGGCTCATGGTCAAGGCCACAACATGGTATGGCATAGGTCTGGACCGCCCCACAACTGAGGTCCTGGTGCGCAGTGAATGAAACCCATCACAAAATCAATCTGTCACGCTTTTCTGGCGTGAACCTCGAGATACTCCGCCTTTACGATGGTGTGCGTCTCGTCACCCTGGTTGTTGGCCGCCCAGTGCTTGGTCAGGTCGTCAGCCAGAGCTTTCTGACCGGCTTCGTCCAGTCGCGCGAACGTAGTTTGAGTGGGACCAAAGTATTTTCTGAAATGCGCCACCGCCTGAGCTGGGCTGAAGGGAAAATCAAACAGTAAATTCTGCTTCCTGGTCTCGAGGCGGACCCCCGGACCCAAGCGCTCGGCTACAATTTTTTCATCTCCCCACAGTAACGGGGAAGGCATCCCCGGCGGAGGGGGAGCGTAGCGGCCGGTGATCACGAAGGATTGGCCGACGAAGCCTTCCGCAGTCCAGTTGCCCATCGCCATCAAGCCTCCGGGGCGGCAGACTCGCTTCAATTCCGAAGCAACTACATCCGGGCGGGGAGCAAACATGGCTCCGAACATGGACATCACTACGTCAAATTCGGCTGCGTCGTAAGGTAATTTCTCCGCGTCGCCTTCGATGAACTCGATTTTAAGTTTTTCCAAGTCAGCGCGTTGGCGAGCTTGTTGCAGCAGATTAGGGGCGATGTCGAGTCCGGTAACCTGTGCGCCCGAGCGCGCGGCCGGAATAGATTGGTTTCCGGTGCCGCAAGCGACGTCCAGTACTTTCATCCCTGGTTTCAGATTTAATCGCTCGACGAAGTCTTCGGCCCCGCGCGAGTTGAGGCGCGCGATCTCACCGAAATCCCCGGCCATCCACGTCGCCCGCAGGCGCTGTTTTAACTCATCAAAGCCGTCGGGTAAAGCGGCCATGGCTGCCTCCTGATGAATGAAGTCAAGAAGAGTATATGGGTGGCGTGGTGTTGTTGCATGCCGACGCTAGGCGGAAAAAGGCGGGGCTCCGCTGGACGGGCGGGGACGCCCGTCCCCACATTGCCGCTGTTAGCTACCCATTTGGATTTGCAGGACTTCTCCGGGGAGGCGGACCATGCGCGATCGACTCGATGCTTCACCGGGTTCGACGTCGGTTCGGTTGCGGGCTGGCCGCTCGAATGGGGCGTCGTCCGCCGGCATTCTTTCCATGCGGATGCCCAGTGTGCGCTCCAACTGGTGCAGGTCTGAGCGCTGCTCCCGGGCGAAGAGAGTAGAGGCCACACCGAGTTCGCCGGCACGTCCAGTTCGGCCCACGCGGTGGATGAAGTTTTCGGCTACCTCGGGCAGATCGTAGTTGATGACGTGAACGATATCTTCCACGTGGATGCCGCGGGAGGCCAGGTCGGTGGCCACCAGGATACGGTAGCGCCCCTGCTGGAATCCGGTTAAGGCCGCCGTGCGCTGGGACTGGGAGCGATCTCCGTGAATCATGGCGGCGGCAAAACCTTCGCGGTTCAGGCTCTTGGCCAGCCGCTCGGTCCCGCGTTTGGTACGTGCAAAGACCAGACAACGTCCAGTTTCTTTCGACAGCAGGCGGTGGAGCATTTCCTGTTTGCGGTCGGCAGCAACTTCAAAGGCCTGTACACGGACATTTTCCGACGGCTTCAGAATGGAGCCGAAGGCCAGACGTACCGGATTTCTGGTGTAGTCACTGATCAGATGAGCGACCGATGCTTCAAGCGTCGCGGAAAAACATAGAGTCTGCCGATCTTTAGGCAGGACTTTTGCGATCCGGCGCAGCGCGGGCAGAAATCCCATGTCGAGCATGCGATCGGCCTCGTCGAGGACCAGGACTTCAAGCGCCTGGAAAGTGATCAGCCGGCGATCCAGGAAATCTTCTAAACGGCCTGGAGTGGCGACCACCAGGCGAGCGCCGCGGCGCAGCGCGGTCAGTTGGGTTCCTTCCGACAGGCCGCCTACAACCAGGGCTGCAGGCGAAAGTTTCGCGCCTCGCAAGGCGTTGTACTGGTCGACTACCTGCATGGCGAGTTCGCGCGTCGGCACCAGCACCAGGGCAGTTCCCGAGGTATTCGGCCGAAGCAGGCGCTCGATAATCGGGATCAGGAAGGCCAGGGTCTTGCCGGTTCCGGTCTGCGCCGTGGCAAGCACATCTTTGCCCGCGAGTGCCTCCGGGATGGCTGCGGCTTGAACCGGTGTAGGGGTGACAAATTTAGCGTGTGACAATCTCTCCTGGGTATAAGGAGAAATTGGTAGTTCTGAAAAACTCTGCATTCGTGTTTGTTCTCTTTTTCTGTTGGCGGAAGCGATCGCGGCGCGCACACGAGCTTCCGGGCGAGCACAGCAACTTGCATTGCCAGTTTTTAATTACGCCGAAGACGAACGGGAGGGACTTAAGGCGGGAATTCAGGCACAAAACCGGAGCAACCGCACCACAACCGTGGAATTAGACGCAACGTCAGTATAGCACGTGGGCTGAGGGCTGATTGAGATTCGGGGTGACTTTGGTGATGCGGGAGAGAGTAATCCATTGTTTTCAGCGTTGGTCGGCATTCTCGCCATCGTTCAGCGGCGGCCGTCGGAGCGGCAAGATCATAACCGCTAACCGTTAGGCGACGAAAGTCTGCGCGGTCAGATAGTGCACCGCTCGATCGACCCATGATTCAAAGTTTTCGTCGGTGTCGATAGCGAGTTTGGGTTGGTCGATCGGCTCCCATGCCTTTCGGATTTCGCGATAGACCTCGGGTGTGCGATTCGCGGCAAGGTGGCTGTTTGCCGCCACCGCTTCCGCGATGCGACCTATTGCTGTCGCTTCTGAACAGACGCACTCCAGCGTGGCCCAGGTGGTTCCCAGTTGTGAACAGAACTCGATCACACGGTCGCGCTGGTATCGCCGCGAGAAGGTGCGGCCATCCAACAGAACCTTGAGTTCGGGATGTTTGGACAGCAGATATGCGGCAGTCTGCAGCATGATCTCCCCGCAGAAATCGTCCTGCGATAGCGAATACTCGACATATGCCTGTGGGAAGAGCGACGCTCGAATTGAGTCCTTATCGAGAACCACGCCCGGCAGCCGCTGCGCGAGTGCTCGCGCCAGCGTGCTTTTGCCTGTCCCCGGGAGGCCCGCAATGATCACGATCATATGAATTCTTCCGTTAGTCGTTGAGGAGGTTGTGCTACGCCTTGGTTTTGACGCTGTGGCCCAGAGCCACCAGGAAAATGGCGCCCTTGCCTTCGGCGTGAGGGGAGAAGAAGCTTGTGACGTCTTCGTCAAAAAATGTGAGGCCGGTGGCGCCCAAATGTTGGGCGTAGGCAGCGAGATACAGTTTGCCGCCGAGGATGCCGGCTTCCAGTTGCACGGCGCGATATCCACGATTGCCAAAACGTTGCAGGATCGGCCGCAGATCGGCCAGGAAGAATACGTCCACCGCAGCGTCGGCAGGCAGTGCTTGCTGAAGCCCCAGGTAGCCAGCCTGAGAACGGAAGTCTCCCCGCTTCAGACATTCGAGCAGTTTCTGGTTCCGGTGGAACACGTAAGCACCGGGCTCCAAACCCTCGACAGCGTGAACGATCAGGTAGAGATGGTTGAGTTGCGATCCTACGGGATCGAGAAAGTCAGCCGGTACGCCGCGGGTGGCGCGGTCCAGCATGGTGGAGAGTTGCGCCAGGGTGATCGCTGTGCGGGCAAACTTGCGAGTAGAACCGCGCCGCAGGATGACCTGCTCGATCGGGTCGCGAGGTATCTCCGCGTCGGACAAAGGCTGGAGCTGAACCACCGGTCCCTTTGGAGGCGGGAAGTTGGTCAGCGGAGTACCACCGCGCCAGGCCGCAACCTCTGCGGCCGAATGCAGCGACGAGGCGGCGTGCATTTCGCGCATGAGTGGATAGTCGATTTCGTGCCGGGAAAGCGGTAGGGTTTCGAGTGCGAGATGGGAGATTTCCGCCGGCGCTTGCGGAGGCAGGTCGGAGCCGTAGCCGAGCGGCACCAGCGAGAAAGCGACCTCGCGCTTCGGATCGACATCGAGCAAAGCGTTCACTGTGTCATCCACAAAACCACACACTACTTTGGCGGGCAGACCCAGGGCGGTGCCGACCGCGAGCAGGTTGGCGAGCAGGGTGCCGTTGTCCCAGCCGAAATGACGGTAGGTGCGGTCCTGATACTTCCACGCATTGCGCCAGTAGGTGCAGGTGCAGACGATGGTCAGCGGAGCCTGAGCGATGGCGGCTTCAGCGGCGGTCGCTTCGATCAGGACGCTGCGGTAGTCTCCGGCGCGTAGCTTGCGCAGGCCGAACTCGGCGGCGGCGAAGTGGTAGACGCCAGCCTCCAGGTTCGTGAGATCACCGCAAACCAGATACAGCTCGACTTCGTAGAGTGCCCCTGTACACGCGGCAGCGCGAAAGTAGATTTCGCCACCCGGATATTTTCTGTGCCGGGTGATGCCGGCCGAGAGGTAAAGCAGTTGGGCGATAGCTTCCAAGTCAGGCGCCGCGGAGGTTTGCGGAGGAATGATTTCCGAGATAGCGGAAAGCGCGGCCACGCCAGTCTGTCGCACCTCGGCCGGCAGCGGAGACGGCTCCAGCGTGGGGTAAATCTTGAACGGTAAGGGCTGGTTGTCGAAATCCAGAAAATGTGGATTGTTGTGGACGCTGGCGTAGGAGTGCTTGGTAGCGTTGTGATATTTCCAGGCGACGTCGGGATTACGGTTATCAGTCATGCGATGTGATGAGCATACTCTTCAGGCGCCCCCGGAGGGGCGATTGACGGGAGCCCGCCACTTCAGGGGCGGGTGATAGTAGCCGGAGAAAGCCGGGTAGGCACGCCTGAAACGAGCCACCCGAGGCTGTGCGCGGTATTTCAGCCGTCCCTCCGGGACGGTAATCATTTTGCCTCACTACCCGGCGTTGAAACGCCGGGCTACTATCGGTTGCCCCTCCGGGGCGCTCCACCGTAGCGCTGGCGTCCGGCGTCGGGTGGGCGTCTCGCCCCCTCACGCGCCTAGCTTCTGCGACGACAACGGTTAATGGTATGCTTACTGCGATATGGGCATTCCGAGCCTGCTGCGCAAGATCTTCATGGTGGACCTGCTTCAGGGATTGAAGGTCACCTTTCTTTATCAGGATCCGAAAGAGATTTATACCGAGCAGTATCCGCTTACAGCGACCGCAGGTGGCGGAGCGCTATCGCGGGGCGCCGCGGCTTAACGTAAATCCTGATACCAATGAGACCATGTGCATCGCCTGCGACCTGTGCGCGCTGGCGTGTCCGGAAAATCTGATCGTGGTTTCGAGCGAACGCAACGAGAAGACCCGCCGCAAGGAACTCACCAACTTCACCTACGATCTGAGCCGCTGCATGTTTTGCGGATTGTGCGAGGACGCCTGTCCTACCGACGCGCTGGAGCTGACCCAGGATTTTGAGTTGGCCAGTTACACCCGCGACGGCGCCATCTGGAACCGCGAAATGCTAGAGAAGGGTCCGCAGCCGACGCAATACAAAAGATAGTCTACAGACCGTCGCCAGTCGTCAGTCTTCAGTCGTAGCAAAGCAAGACGCCCCAACTTTTAACTCTTCCGCAGGGCGAATCCGCGAGTGTTCTGTAACTGACAGCTGACAGCTGAAAGCGTAGTCTTAAGCCGACGACTAAGCGACGACTAGACTCCCGGCTGCTGCTGAGTCATACAGTGCATTGCGCCGAAGCCCCAGATCAGATCTCCCGAATAGATGCCGACAACTTCGCGATCCGGAAACAAATCAGCCAGAATATCCAGAGCGAAACGGTCGTTGGGGTCGTTGAACACCGGGACGAGCACCACCCCGTTCGCGATATAGAAGTTGGCGTAGCTGGCGGGCAAGCGGCGCTTCTCGAAAACCACCGGGCCGGGCATGGGCAGTTCGATTATGGACAGCGGCTTGCCGTCCTGATCGCTCGCGGCGCGAAGCCGGCGGATATTTTCTCGGAGCGATTCGTAGTTGGCGTCATTCGGATCGGATTCGACTGCGGTGACCACAGTGTCGGGGGAAACGAAGCGGGTAATGTCGTCGACGTGGCCGTGGGTGTCGTCACCGGCGATGCCGGATCCCAGCCAGATCACGTTCCTGATTCCGAGGTAGTCTGCGAACAACTTTGCGTAGTCGGTCCGGGACATCTTCGGATTGCGCTGCTGGACTTTGCTGAGCAAGCATTCTTCAGTGGTGAGAAGAGTGCCGCGTCCGTTGACATCGATGGATCCGCCTTCGAGGACGACCCGCAACTTGCCATGGACCGGGCGGACTTCGTGGGCGCGAGCGGCCTTGGCCATGCGGCTGCCGATTTTCTCATCATGCTGATAATTGGAGTACTTGGCCCAGGCGTTGAAGCGCCATTTGATAGCGGAGAGGGTGGCGGTGGGATCAGCCCTTGTGGTCGCGGGCGACCCGCCCGCGCATTCTGCATTCCTGACGAAGGTACAGCCGGAGTCCCGGGTCCAGACACGGTTCGTCGGCCAGCGATGGAACCGGACATTCTTGCTAAGAGCATTTGCCTTGTTTAGAACCTTGCGAGCATGTTTTTCTGACGTCGCGCTCTTGACGATAAGGTCGACCCGCTCATGCCGGGCCAGGTGGCGAATGATTTCGGCGTAGACCCACGGGATGGGTTCGAATTTCCCCGGCCAGTCTCCGCGGTAGTGCGGCCAGGCCAGCCAGGTGGAAGCGTGCGGCTCCCATTCGGCGGGCATGCGGAAGTCGGGTTGGGAGGGTTTCATCGGCTATCGGTTTGAATTTTAATTTACAGCAATCGCCTGCCAGCCAAATGCCTGGCGAGCTGTGCTCGTCCTGGACGGGCGAGGGCGCCCGTCCCTACATGGTTTGTTATGAGGGATGGGCTCAATCGATCAGCCTGCTCGTGATTTGGCCATAGCTGTCGATGCGACGGTCGCGCAGAAAGGGCCAGTTGCGGCGGACATCTTCCAGGGCATGCAGGTCGACTTCGCCTACCAGAATTTCTTCCTTGTCATGTGAGGCTTCGGCGATGACCTTGCCAAAGGGGTCGCAGAGGAAGGAGCCTCCCCAAAATTCCAGTCCGTCTCCCGGAACCGCGTTGCCGCGCACGTCACCGTTTTCATGTCCGACGCGGTTTACCACGGCCACGTAGACGCCGTTGGCGATGGCGTGGGCGCGCTGAATGGTGCGCCAGGCATCGTGTTGCGACTGGCCGAACTCGGCTTTCTCCGAGGGATGCCAGCCGATGGCGGTGGGATAAAAGATCACCTGCGCGCCTTGCAGTGCGGTCAGGCGGGCGCCTTCGGGATACCACTGGTCCCAGCAAACTAACGTCCCTACGCGGCCAAAACCGGTGTCGAAGGCGCGGTAGCCGAGATCGCCGGGAGTGAAATAGTACTTCTCGTAGTACAGCGGGTCGTCGGGAATGTGCATCTTGCGATACAGCCCGCGCAGGGAGCCATCCGCGTCGAAGATTGCAGCGGTGTTGTGGTAAACGCCAGGGGCGCGCTTCTCGAAGAGAGAAGCGATGAGAACGATGCGAAGCTGCTTCGCCAGCGCAGAGAGCCGGGTTGTGACCGGTCCCGGAATGGGCTGTGCGAGGTCGAACAGGCTGGGATCCTGGCGCTGGCAGAAATACTGTGTCTGGAAGAGTTCGGGCAGACAGACCATCTGCGCGCCACGGGCGGCAGCCTGGTGGACTTTGTCGATCGCACGTTGCAAATTCTTGTCAGGATCGGGCGTCGCCGACATTTGCACGAGCCCAACCTTGAATGTTTGTGGCGGCAAGGAGCGAGCCTCCGTCAAAGACAAAATTCAGGCAAAGATAAAATTCAGAGCTGGAACTATGACAGGTGACTAGAATTCAGGTTATCGAAATTAGGATAACAGTTTCCAGCCGTCAGTTCTTAGTTCTCAGTGCTGGCATGTGTAGCAATGTCTCACGGGCTTCTAGTAAAGTAGTGCTTCGCAAGCGGGGGGTGCAACTTGAAACATAACAATCATGACGGCGCCGGTGTGGAGCGCCATCTGCACAATCCAATCGAAGACCGGCTGATTCCACTGGAGCCTCTCGATCTCAGGAAAGTGCATTCGATCGATGACCTGATGCGCGCCATGGCCAAGACTGCATTCACCGGCCGGCAACTGGGCGAAGCCGTCGACGTCCTCGAAGCCATGGCCCGCGACAAGGACTGCTTCGTGGTCATGACCCTGGCCGGCGCAATGACGGTGGCCAAGCAGGGGCTGATCGTTGCTGAATTGATCGATCGGGGCATCGTCAACGCCATCGTCTCGACCGGCGCGTTGATGGCGCATGGATTGGTTGAGGCCACGGGGCGAGCACATTTCCGCTACAACCCCGAAGTGTCCGATGAGGAACTTTACGAGCAGGGCTACAACCGCGTCTACGACACGCTGGAGCCGGAGACCAACCTCGACGACGTCGAGAAAGTAATGGGGGACGTGCTGGAACAGTGGGATCCCAGCGAAATTCTCTGTTCCTACAAGCTCAACCACGCCATTGGAGAACACCTGGCCAGCCACGCCAAAGATCAGCGGGGCATTCTGAAATCGGCTTTTGAGAAAGGTGTGCCGGTCTTCGTTCCGGCTTTTACGGACTCCGAACTAGGGCTGGACGTCGCACTTTCCAACCGCATGCGGGAAGCCGCAGGCAGACACAAATTGCGCTTCGATCCCTTTGAAGACCTCGAACACTTCGCCTCAACCCTCCTGCGGCAGAAGCGGCTGGGTATCTTCACCATCGGCGGAGGAGTGCCGCGGAACTGGTCGCAGCAGTTTGGGCCGTTCATCGAACTCCGGCACCGGCGCATGGGAGAAAATGTTCCGCTGAAGCGCTATCACTACGGTTTGCGGATTTGCCCCGAACCGGTGTACTGGGGTGGCTTATCAGGGAGTCCATATAGCGAAGCAATTTCATGGGGAAAGTTCGTTCCGCCGTCCGAAGGCGGAAAATTTGGCGAGGTATTTGTGGATGCGACCGTGGGCTTGCCATTGATCGTGGCCGCGGTGCTGGAACGGCTAGGGAAGAATGGCGAGAATCATCGGGTGAAGAGGGAGAAAGCCATGGCGCGGAAATAAATAGTGGGGGCGGGACGCCCCCACGACAGCCGGCGGGCCGCCGGCGCTACAAAACCACTAATCAAATATCAGGACAGCCGACGCGATCACCGTGGTCCACAGGCCACGCTTATCGCCCACCGCGGACTGGGTCACGTTGGCGGTGCGGACGATCTTGTTGGAAATCCGGTAAATTTCTTTCTTTTCATCCCAGGAACGGTCGGGATCGAACTCCACATTCAGGGTGGTAGCCAGCATCTCGGCCGCGAGTTCTTCCGCGTAGTCCCCGGCCGCGTCTTCGGTTTCACCGAAAGAATGGTGCTCGCTGAGATAGCCGTACGTATTCCGGTCGGCGGGGATGGCTACCCCGATGCTGGAAGCCAGCAGGCGGTGCGGTTCATGGGTGGAGTTTTCCGCAACCACGGAAAATACCACTTCACCTGGACTTAAATGTTTGAGTCCCTGCGACCGCGGCACCAGCTTGCATTGTGGTGGAAAAATCGAAGAGACTCGAACCAGGTTCTGGGCTGCGATGCCGGCGTCCCGCAATGCCAGCTCAAATGAAGTAAGACGTTCGCGATGCTTCCCGACCCCCTTGGTGAAGAAAATCTTCTTGGGGACCATGTCTCTAGACAATTCGAGTTTCCTCCTCCGATGCCGCGTGACAAAATTTGCTAAAACATAACATAGGAGGCACGGAGGCAATATGAAAATCGAAAGAAAAGAAGCCGCGAAGCGCCGAAGTAAATACTCTTAGGACGCCGCGGCGCCGGGCCTACCTCGCTTCGCTGACCGAGCTGACGGTCACGCTGTCTCCGTTGACCTGGCCGGTGACTTTCGCCTGCTTGTCAGCCAGCTTGTCCAGCTTGTCCAGCGTGGCTTTGTCGCTGGTGTCGAGGACGTAAACCTTGTCACCCACTACTAGAGCGTACTTCGAGCCCTTTTGCACGCATGCCCGGACGCAATCAGAGCCTGCGCCGGCCATCATATGGTTGGCGCCGCACATGGCATCACTGACCTTGCCGGTGAGGCTCTGGGGCTTGTCGGCAGCGAAAGCGGCAGGTACGTTCAGGACTGTTCCTATCAGGACCGTTCCCATCAACAAGCAAGTTGCGAGGAAAGAAGCTGTTTTGGACGGAAGCGATTTCGTCAAACTGGTTCTCCTTCTTTAGGTTGGCTGTTTGCGATTCTGTTTAGATGCAGATTCACGGCCTGCGCTCGAAATGGAGCGAGACATCCACGGTCTTATCTTTGTCCTCTACCGTTTCACGGACCACGATATTCCAGTCGTCACCGGAGAGAAGGTTCATCGCTTCCTGGGTGAATTTTTTCGGGTACTGGCCATCGTAAGTGTCGCCCGGCCTTAGTTTCCACGCAGCCGCTATGCGCTCGGTGTTGTGGCTATCCAGGCCGCGAATGTCCAGGTCTCCCATCTTGTAGATGTCGCCTTCCTGAAATCGGAGCGCGTATATTGCCGTAGAGTCCGCGTCGTTCGTCTCTGGCGTGGCCACGATCCGGGTCGCCATGTAGCCGCGAGAGCCGTACAGTCCCTTGATGGCTTCGATGTCCTTGTTCAGCTCGACAACGTTGATAATCTGGCCCGGTTGCAGACGGATCAACCCACGTAGTTTCTCAATCGGAAATAGCTTGTAACTGGAAAGTTGCAGCTCGCTGAGCTTGTACTGCAAGCCGGGAGACACCGGAAAAACCACATCCACCAGGGTCTCGTCCGGGGTGTCCTCCACAACTTTGGGTTGGGCATCGGAGAACGAAGCCTTCAAATAGCCGCGCTCGAGGTAGACCGGCAGGAAGTTCTTGTCCACCTGAATCCGAAGTGCGGGGCGAACAAACTCCTGCCCGATCATCTGCTTTGCAGCCGCTTCCAGGGCGGGCAATTCGGCGGGGCCGGCCCCGGGAAATCCCACCTGGCGGATACGAATGTCCTGGCCAGTGATGCTGAAGTCGAAGGCTTCGACGGGGCCGTCGGCGGGGCCCGAGCGAAGATAATCGGCCCGGCCTTTCAGCTTCAGCTCAATGGCAAGGGTCTGCAAGGCGTCCGAAACCTGGTCGACGAGTTTGCCGGACAGAGGGAGCTCGCCCTGGAAAAGCGGTACGCTCGCACTTAGTTTCTGCAACAGGTCCCGGTCGGAGATCCAGACGAAATTGTCGAAGCGGACGGGCACGAACTGGTCGCCGTCCGCAACCTGCAATTCCAGCTTGATACCCTCCGGGGAGAACTGGAAGGTGTAGGCAACGCTGCTGAAAGCACCGCTCTCTCCCAGTTGCTGGGTCACCGCCTTGAAATCATCCTCCGTCGCAGGCTGTCCCCGCTGCAGGCCGGTGGCGGCGATGATCTCGTCCGGCGTGTAGCGCTTCGAACCGGTCACCTTAATGGAGAGCAGTCTGGAGGCGGAAGGAGGGTTGGATGGCTTACGAGTCTGGGCGAAAAGCAGGGAAGCGCAACCCAACAGCAAGGCTAGATGGACAAGTCTCACTGCCGGAATTCTAACCCAATATCGAAACACGTAGGGGCGGGTGCCCCCACCCGCCCAGCGGAGCGCAGCTCCGCAGTTTTCGCGTCCGCCACTATCAAAGCCTGGCGAGCGTCGCTCGCCGACCCGGACGGGGGCGTCCGGGCCTACGCAGACTCAGGAGTCCTCTGCCAGGGCTGAGGGATCTTTACCGACGCCATTCCGGCGGCCGTCGCGGCCTGTATGCCCATATCAGTATCTTCAAACACCAGGCAGTTTTCCGGCGCGACTCCCAGCCTGGCTGCGGCAACCAGAAATGGCTCCGGGTCGGGCTTGCTTCTCCGGTAGTCTCCGGCGCAAACCAACGTCTCGAATCGATCGAGGATCTTGAGCGCCTCCAGCGACGCTGTCACCGAGTCCCTCGTGCTGCCGGATACCACCGCCAAGGGAATCCGGCCATGGCTCGCCTCAATTTGCTCCAGCACTTCCGGGACTGCCTTAAGTTGAGGGAGAATCTCGAAATATAGTTCTTCCTTCCGTCTGGCCACGCGGTCTACCGGCATATGCAGCCCGTGTTGTTTGTTAAGCGTTGAGATGATTTCGGCCACGGGCATGCCTCCCCAGGCGTAGAAAAGCTCCTCGCTGAATTCACAGTTCCATTCCGAAAGGGCTCGGCTCCACGCTACATAGTGCAGCGGCATCGAATCGGCGACTGTGCCGTCGCAATCGAACAGGTAAGCCTTAAAAACTCCAGGGGGCAGTTTCAGTCTCATATCATCCTTATCTTCAATAACTGGGGCGAAGTCGAGGACGCGTCCGGGGCAACGCGGTCTGCGACAAGCCAATCAGCGTTTTGCTGTAGCCACCGGTTCGACGGTTTTGATCTTCACGGTGGTGTCGATGAAGGCCAGAGCGGCCCGGCTGAGAGCCTTGTCTTTACGGAAGACCAGCGCCAGGTCGCGGCGAATCGGTGTTTCCGCCATTGGAATCGCGACCAGCACGTTGGCCTGGACGTCTTCCTGTACATTGGAGCGGGCGATGAACCCCACGCCCACGTCGGCGGCCACGAACCGCTTGAGCAGTTCGCTGGAATCGAGTTCCATGGCGATTTGCGGCTTCAGCTTGTATTCGTGGAAGAGCTCTTCCAACCCGTCGCGAGTGTGTCCGGCTTTGGGCAGAACCAGCGGGTACTGGGCGATCTCGGCGATTGTGGGGGATTTTAGTTTTGCCAGCGGGTGCTTCGGTGGCGCGATCAGCACCAGTTCGTCACGATGGATCAGAACCACGGTCAGTCGTGTGTCGGTGACCGGCAGTGACACGAATCCAAAGTCCACGGAATTGTCGATGACTGATTCAAGAATCTTCCCGTAGTCGGCGCGGGTGATGTTCACGGCCACGTCCGGATATTGCTTTTTGAACTCGGCGAACACTTCCGGAAGGATATGCAGGCAGGTGCCTTCGTTGGCGCCCACGATGATCTCCCCGCGAGGCACCCGTTCCGTCTCCGCGATGGCAGTCAGGACCGCGCGCCGGGCTTCGAGAGTTTCCTCGGCATATTTTTGAAACAGTTTGCCGGATGCGGTAATCGAGACCTTTCCTCCGGAGCGGTCCAGCAGCTTGGCCCCGACTTCTTCCTCCAGCGCCCGAATCTGGGAGGAGATCGCAGGCTGGGTGCGAAAGCGTTTCTCCGCGGCTCGGGAGAAAGAGCTGTGGCGCGCGACCTGTAGAAACGTTTCGAGCTGTTCGAAGTCCATGAGAGCACTCAGCAATCAGCATTCAGCGATCTGCAATCGCCTCAGTACTTGCCAGGGCTGAATGCTGAGTGCTGACGGCTCTTTCGCTACGTAACTACCTGAAAACCCAGCCCGATGCGCGGCATAAAGCCCGGTTATCCGGACCATAAAAACAATAGATTTCCTTGCACAGCCTCAGCCGGATTAGACTCCGTCCGGCCTGCACAATGCGAGAAGATTGTAGCAGGCATGCAATATTCCCTTACATCCATGACCGGTTTTACACCGCTTACGGCGTTGCGAAACGGTGGGGCCGACCTCAACAAAATCCGAAAAGCTTGCAAAGGAGTGATCCATGGCTGATCCAAAGACCATCCTGGAGTTTGTGAAAAAAAACGGAGTGAAAATGCTCGATCTCCGGTTTACCGACTTGCCGGGATTGCAGCATCACGTTTCTTATCCCATCGACCAACTGAGCGAGGCGTCATTCGACGAGGGATTCGGCATGGATGGCTCATCCATTCGCGGCTGGGCAGCGATCCACGAAAGCGACATGCTCCTCATTCCCGACCCCACCACCTACATACTCGACCCTTTTACTGAAATACCCACGCTGGTGATGGTTTGCGACGTTGTCGATCCCGTCACCAAACAGCGCTATGACCGTGACCCGCGTTACATCGCGAAGAAAGCGGAGATGTATCTGAGCTCGACCGGGGTGGCGGATACGGCCTACTTCGGAGCGGAAGCAGAATTTTTTATCTTCGACAACGTGCGCTTTGATCAGCGTGAGCAGCACGGCTTCTATTTCATCGATGCGGAAGAAGGACGCTGGAACTCGGGCCGGGTGGAGAACAATCAGGGGTACCGTCCGCGCTACAAGGAAGGTTATTTTCCGGTGCCTCCGACGGACCACTACCAGGACCTGCGCAGCGAGATGGTCATGACCATGCAGAACTGCGGCCTCGAAGTGGAGTGCCACCATCACGAGGTGGCGACTGGCGGACAAACCGAGATTGACCTGAAATTCGATTCGCTGGTGCGCTCAGCGGACCACATGATGCTCTACAAGTACATCGTGAAGAATGTGGCCAACCAGTACGGCAAGACCGTGACCTTCATGCCGAAACCCATCTTCCAGGACAACGGCAGCGGCATGCACACCCATCAGTCGCTGTGGAAAGGCGGCAAGCCGCTGTTTGCCGGTGATGGCTATGCCGGCATCTCGCAGATGGCGCTGTGGTATATCGGCGGGCTGATCAAGCACGGCCCGGCGCTGGCGGCGATCATTGCGCCCACCACCAATTCCTACAAGCGCCTGGTACCGGGGTTCGAAGCGCCGGTGAACCTGGCCTACTCGCGGCGGAACCGTTCGGCGGCCTGCCGTATCCCGATGTACTCGGCTTCACCGAAAGCCAAGCGTGTGGAATTCCGTCCACCCGATCCCAGCTGTAACCCCTACATGGCATTCGCAGCCATGATGATGGCCGGCCTGGACGGAATCGAAAACAAGATGGATCCCGGCCAGCCGCTCGACAAAGACATCTACGATCTGGGTCCGGAGGAACTGGCCAAGGTGCCCTCGATGCCGGGCTCGCTGGAAGATGCGCTCGATGCCCTGGAGAAGGACCACGCTTTCCTGCTGAAGGGCGACGTATTCACCGAGGAGCTGTTGAGCACCTACATGGAATACAAGCGCACCAAGGAGGTGGACGCGGTAAGGTTGCGACCGCATCCGTTTGAGTTTGCGCTGTATTACGACATTTAGTTCAAGACATCTAGTTCAAGAAGAGAACTGTCATCCCGACCGGAGCGCAGCGAGCGGAGTGGAGGGATCTGGGTTTGGGTGGGGAGTCCAAGTCTGCAGTCTCACTGTCATCCCTCGCGCCGTCCCGAGCCGCGCTTGCGCGGCAAGGGCAAGCGCGGGATCTGGGTTTGTGCGGCCCCCCGAAGCAAAGTTGTGGCGTCCGAAACCCACGGTCCCTACACTTCGCTCGCGGCGCTGCGCTCCGGTCAGGATGACAAGGAGTGGGTGTTGCGTGGATCTGTTACTCACGTCGGGCTGAACGGAAACAGAAACACACGATCGATCCTATGGAGGCATCGAAGCTATGGAGACGAAGATGCGGACATTAGGTTCTGGTGTTTGGTTCGAGCTCGCGCTTCCATGCGAATTCGGTCGGACTGGTCGGCAGTAAAAAGCAAAAAACCCATCATGATCTGTCGGATCTGGCTGGCTTTCCACCGCGGTTGCATGATTCCCGCAGCGGAGTGGCCATTCGAACCCAGCAACAGGTGACCGAGTTCGTGGGCTATGACGCAACCCAGAATTATTGGGACCTCGAACTCGGTGTCGGCGCTCTTGGCCTGACGCACCGCGTAATCGTAATACACGCTGGCCAGAACCGGATGGATCGCAAAACCGAAGACGCTGTCCTGGAACTTGTTCGGGAGGGAAGCAGACAGTATGCGCAGCCGGATGTCGGTAGCCTCGGGCGCTTTCTGGCATGGTGGTTGCGGGTCCGCAGTGGATGGACGCACTGGGCATTCCAACCAGAATGCCCGCAAGCCAGCCCGGCCAAGGATTCGGCCAGCTTCGTGTTCAGCGGCGGCCAGCATCGCGGGGGAGGCTTCGGAGTAGTTGTTGACCAGAACCGTGATCGTGGGGGGAGCGTCCTTGCCAGCGAGGGCTGTTTCCGGAAAGGCGAATCCCGCGATTCCCGCCAAGCCCGCCATGATCCCGAAGCTGATCTGGGACAAAAGGTGCGATTTCATGTCGTCCTCGGCCGCGCGGTCGCGCGGCGTGGACGAAGGTGGGGTTCAGCGGCGGCTACCTCAATGCAGTGAAGCTCGATTGATCGTCAGAAGAAGGTCGAAAGAAAGTCAGGAGCTAACTCACTCGAACTGTTGTGGTTGCATGGCAAGGTCAAAGGGTCGAGTCGGCCTGATGAAGCCCGTTTGAAGGTACGCAGTGCTAGACTGTCGGCTCGTGAGGCGTGTTGCTGTGGCAGAAGCTGTCCCATCCTCTCGCTTAGTCCGGTTCGGAACCTTCGAAGTTGACCTTCAGGCGGGTGAACTGCGCAAGAGCGGTGTGAGGCTGAAACTCACGGGCCAGCCTTTGCAAGTTCTAACAATCCTGCTGGAACGGGCGGGGGAAGTGGTGACCCGTGAAGAGTTACAGAAGCGGTTGTGGCCCGATACGTTTGTCGATGTTGACCACAATCTGAATACGGCGGTTAACAGGATTCGCGAGGTATTGGGTGATTCGGCGGAAAGCCCGCGCTTCGTTGAGACGCTTGCCCCGGCGGGGGTATCGGTTCATCGCTCCGGTAGAGGGTGGCGAGATTCCCGTGGTGCCCGGCGGCTCCGGGCCGCGGCGAGAATCGGCAGGCCGTGGCGCCGCGCGGTGTCGATCTTGGTCGTCATCCTTGTGTTGCTCGCCGCGTCGGGTCTCTTCATTTACACGCGGCGGCAAGTTCCTGAATCGCGACTGCCCAGCGGACGCTTACCCGCCTCACTTTTGACGACGGGCTACAGATCGGCGCCACCTGGTCGCCGGACGGCCGCTTCATCGCCTACAGTTCCGACCGTGGGGGAAAATTCGATATCTGGGTGCAAGCGGTAAGCGGCGGCGATCCAGTGCAGATCACGAAGGGACCAGGTCAGAACTGGCAACCGGATTGGTCGCCAGACGGGAAGTACATCGCGTATCGGTCCGAAGAGGGCGAGGGTGGTTTGTTCGTCGTGCCCGCGTTGGGCGGCGCTGGCTTGGAGCGAAGAGATCGCGGCTTTCGGATATTACCCTCGCTGGTCCCCGGACAGCTCACAGATTTTGTTCCAGACACATTTTGAACGCTGGATCTTACTGACAAGTTCTACGTCGTGCAGCTAGACGGCAGCTCTCCCCGCGAAGTCCTGGCCAATCTTTTCGCACAGCTCCACAGCATGTGGCCGGTTCGGCCGCCTGGCATCCCGACGGCAAGAGATTGTCTGTGGGCGCGAGACCTCGGACCAAGCCCCAGTTTTTGGACAGTGCCGATTGCGACGGGCGTCGCGATTAAATCGGAGATTGCTCCTGCGATCACAAAAGAGCTTGGCAGAAGTCGGCTGAGTGACGATACGATACAGGACGTATCAGACGGAATTTCAACTTTCGCTTGGGCACCTTCGGGTAAAGCCATTTACTTCGCGGACGTTTCTACAGGGGAGCGAGAAACATTTGGAAGATGAGCATCGATCCGTAGACCCTGCGAGCCATCGCAATCGAGCGCTTGACCACAGGCCCAGGGCCAGACACGGAAATTGCTGTCTCTCCCGATGGCAGGCGGTTGGCCTTTACGGCAAAGTCAGAGCAAATCCGCAGCTGGCTCTTTCCGTTCGACGCCACGAGTGGCCGTTCCGGTGGCAACGGCAAGCCGATCACATCGCCTGGGATGAAGTCTTGACTGCTAGCCTGTCGCGAGACGGCAGACAAGGTGGCCTTTTTCGGCGGCAGCGCGCCGGAAGAATGGAGCTGTGGGAGAAAGTCGCTCGTGGACGGACGCGAGGCCCCCATCATGACGGACGATTCGTTCGTCTCGCCACAGTGGTCTCCCGACGGCACGCGTCTTGCATATTGGCGCGGAAAACCTGGGACCGGCGAGGGCCAGATCATCGAGTGGTCGGCCGAAAGTCGGATCGAAGAGCCACTCACGGCGTCGGACAACACGGAATGGGTGGTATGGGATTGGTCCTCGGATGGCAAAAGCCTTCTGGTATTGCAAGAAGACAGTGAAACACACCGGATAGAAGTGTGGCTGTTGCCCGTACCCGCAGTGCCACATGCCGACGCTACGGCACGAAAGATCATTTCCGATCCGGCTTTACGATGTTTATCAGAGCCACTTCTCTCCCGACGGGCGATGGATTGTGTTTGAGGCAGTCAGAAGCAAACCCGCGGCGGCTGAATCCAAACTCTTTGTGATACCCGCAACGGGCGGGCCTTGGATCCCAGATTACCGACGGCAAGTATTGGGACGATAAACCTCGCTGGTCTCCCGATGGCAAGACGATTTACTTCATTTCTGGCCGTGGGGGCTTTTTCAATGTTTGGGGAATCCGCTTCGATTCTGCCCAGGGAAAGCCGGTTGGAGAACCGTTCCGCGTAACAGACATTTGAGAGCCCCAGCCTGATGGTTCCGCAGAAGATAGACGCAGGTCGGGCTTTCCGCTCAGCCAGAACAAGTTGGTGCTAACGATGGCAAGATCTTTCCGGCAGCATCTGGGTGCTGGACAGTGTGGAACCGTAGGTTTTGGATCGCAAGGACAAGTCGGTCAATCGCAGTGGTTTTAACTTCGAGCGAGCGTGAGACTCCATAAAAAAGCCCGGCCAAAGCCGGGCTTTTCAATGAGATCCAGAGGATTTTTAAACCGGGCTGCTGATCGCAGTCCGCTCTGATCGCGCCGGAAATCTTTCCATGTCCACGTCGCGGAACGGCCTTTACTTCCTTGACCTCGGGCAGGCCCAGGACGATGGCACCCAGGGTGGTGTTCGACTTCTCCAGCACCATGAGCAGATATTTTTGGGCCACGGCGCGGTCGGAAGGATGAATCAGCTTCCACCAACGCCGAATGGACTCCTGAACTTCGATGGTGTTCTTGTCGCCTTCCACCATGGCGTCCACGAGCTTGTACACTTTGCTCTTAACCGCTTGGTAGGAGATAGAGACCTCCTGTGGCATTGTCCACCCCCGATGCAATCTCTGATAGCAATACGCTGGCCAAACCTATCCCTAAGATACGTCGAGACTTAGAGAGAAGCATCAATTCTAGTTGTGGGAGGAATAGAAAAATTGAATATGAATTTTCGTAGACAGCGGCAGGGTGCGAGCGCCTAAACGATTGGCAATCCCTCGGACAATTGCCTTGTTCATTGCTGCTTAAGCTGCTTTTCCACGGCCGAGACCACGTCCTTGGAATCGGGGGTCACAGCCGATTCGAAGCGTTGCACCACGTGACCGTTGCGGTCGATCAGAAACTTGGTGAAATTCCACTTGATCTCGCCCGCGATCGAGGGATCGGTCTGTTTGGTCAAGTACTGGTAGAGCGGGGTCTGGTCGTCGCCCTTAACCGATACCTTGCTATACAGGGGAAAGGTAACGTTGTACTTTCGAGAGCAGAAGGTCTTGATTTCTTCGTTGGTGCCGGGTTCCTGCGCCCCGAAATTGTTGGCAGGGAAGCCGACGATGACAAAGCCCTGGTCCTTGTACTTCTCATACAAAGCCTCGAGCGCGCTGTACTGCGGCGTGTAACCGCAACGGCTGGCCACGTTGACCACGAGAACCACCTTGCCTTTGAAGTCCGACAAGGGCATAGGCTTACCGTCGATTGAGGGCAGAGTAAAGTTGTAGATGTTGGACGCGGCAAACGCGGATCCAGCCATGATGGTCACCATCCCCAGTACCAGAAAAGTGCGGAAACTTCCGTTGCGCACGGCTTTCATTGGATCTCCTTGGCGCTGCTGAAGTCCTGACGAGTTTGATTCGAGATTACTCGAGTGCCCACCGGGCCCGCAACTGCGGCCTGGTGAACCCCTGGAAGCGCCAGACGAGCCATCAAGCTCATTCTTGGAGTTTGGAGGAATTGGTGAGATATTGGAGGAGAGAGCGGCAGGTGACGGCATGAAATACCGAATTGCTGTGTGGACGAGTGCAGGCTTTCTCATTGCGTGTTGCTGGGCGCTTTATGCCTTCGCGACCACGCCTCCACCGATGACCCCTGCCGACCCGATTGTGACTCTCGTACAACTAACTTGCCCAGTTGTGTTTGCAAGTGTCCATTTCCACTTTGCTCTCGGGTTGTATTGGTCTCTTCTGGCGAATGCTGCCACCTACGGTTTGATCGGTCTCATCGTGGAAGCCCTGCGGCAGCAACCTCGTCACGCAAGATAATTCAAAGCTGACCCACCACCGCGCTCCGGACTTCGTTTTTCGTTCCGCTGGCTTGTTGATCCGCTGGCCCACTCTCGTAGCGAAGAAGTGAGACACAGTCCACGAGCCGCGCGGGCCCGTCCCCGCGTCAGAACCTCCGCGTCAGAACCGGTTGCACCAACTTAGGACACAACTCCGCCATGATCCTGCCTGAAAGCCTGGCTGCACAAGGTACAATGTGGCGCCCGCGCAGGGGCAGGCCTCACTTTGCCCGGCGGAGCGAAGCTGCGCAATTCTCGCGCGCAACGCTCGCCCACCCAGACCGAGCGTCCGGGTCTACGCGGCCAATGAGGCCGGGCGGCAAGCTCCGGGAAATTCCAGCCACATCGGAGGCCCGGCCCTGAGTTTCATCAGGCAATGCACTGAAATTTCTCGCGGAGGCTTCATGAAGCAGGCCCTGCTGTGGATGTTTGTATGTCTAGCCATGTCCGGCGTGGCGTTGGCCCAGGCGGCTGCGGCGCCAGCCGGCTCGGAACGCATGTTCTTTCCTCACGATATGTTTTGGGGTTATGGGCAGTTCGACCTGGCGCCTCCACACAATGAAATTGATCCCAACATTTGCCGCGCCGACGCGGGGATTTCGGGAGGCGTGAACGCCCCGTGCAACGCCTTCGCCCGCTACATGCTTTCGGGATACGTGGAGATTCGGCCGTTCGGACGGACCCAACTGCGTCGATTCTTCCTCTACGGAGAGCCCCGATTCCTGTTTGGCAAGAACCTTCCGCAGACGCTCTACACCTGGTCATTCGACGCGATCGGAGTGGAGAGATCGTGGGGTGCGGGAATTTATATGGGAAAGGGCTTTGAAATGCGGGTCACGCAGCATTTCCTTTTCAGCCGGTTCGGCGCGCGTGACCGGAACCTGGGAGATCGCCGATCTTGGACCCAACGGTCCCTGGGGCCGGTACAACACGGTCGGAGTGCGAAAATATTTCGGGCAAAGGCGATATTGAGGGTGGGATGGCGCACAACAAACCGGGAAGGGCACGGCCTTCAGCCGTGCCGATCAGTGCTGGCTGGTCTGCACGGCACGACTGGAGGTCGTGCCCTTTCCCTCCGCGTCCGCCGCCCAGTTTTTCCAGCCGCAACACACAAATTCCGGCCTGGCTTCCGCCATTCCGTCCCCATGCTATGCTGACAATCCGAGTGGAGAGTCTTGCCTTCAGCGAAACTGCCAAATCAGCCGGCTGGGCCCGGTGCTCCGGGAGGAACCAGCCGGGCTTTGCCGGGCTTGAACGGGTCGGAGACTCGCTCCTATGCGAGCACGGCCGACCAGATACCGTTTCGAAATCCTGACAGCGCAAAACTCAGCCTGGCGGCTGCGAGTGCGCGGCTCTGTCCGGCTCTGGTTGCGGCTTTGCCCGGTTTGCTGGCGGAGTCTCCCGACCCGGATTGCGCGTTGCGTCTGTTTGAGCGCCTCACTGAGTCTCCTGAAATCGTGCGCTTGCTGGACCGGCACAATTTTCTGGCGCACTATGCGATCGTGGTTTTTGGCCACAGCCGGTTTCTGGGAGAGACACTGATCCAGAATCCGGATCTGCTGCAATCCTTTCTTCGCGAGAAGAATCTCGACCGCAGCTTTCTCCCAGGAAGAGTTCCATGAAAGTCTGGCGCGCTTCCGCGCCCGCTCCTTCGAGAGCGATGTTTCCCTGACTCTGGCACGATTCAAGCGGCGGGAGTATGTCCGCATCATGTTGCGCGATGTGCTCAAGATCGCGCCACTGGCGGAAACCACTGCAGAAATCTCAGCCCTGGCCGATGTGCTCATCGAGGAGGCTCTGCGCGAGGCCGACAGCAAACTGCAGCGGCGGCACGGTACGCCGCAGCATCTGGACGCGCTGGGCCGCCTGACAGATACGCCGTTTGCGATTCTGAGCCTGGGCAAACTGGGAGGGAACGAACTGAACTACAGCTCCGACGCGGACTTGATGTACATCTACGGCGATGGCGAGGAGCCGCCCAAGGTTCCGGTATCCAACCGGGAATACTTTATTCGGCTGGCGCAGCAAACTACGGAAATCCTGTCACGGGTAACGCGGGAAGGGGCCGTGTTTCGTATTGACCTTCGTTTGCGGCCCCAGGGCGGAGAGGGCGAACTGGCCATTCGCCTGTCACAGGCGTTGAGGTACTACGCGGAAACTGCGCACGACTGGGAACGCCAGGCGCTGATCAAGGTGCGGTACTCGGCTGGAGACCTGGTCCTGGCGCGCGAGTTCATCCGCGCGGTGCAGCCGCATGTCTACACCGAAAAAATAAATTTTGCCGCCATCAAGACGGCGCTCGTGGCGCGGGAGAAGATGCATAAACGGCGCCAGCAGGGCGGTGCCCTGGAACAGGTCGCGGCAACCATCGACGTGAAAATCGATCGCGGAGGGATTCGCGATATTGAGTTCCTGGTGCAGTGCCTGCAGCGCGTTTATGGCGGGGCCGAGCCGTGGCTGCGATCTGGCGGCACCCTGTTTTCATTGCAGAAATTGCACGACAAGGGGCACATCAGCGGCAAGGAGTTTCATGATCTGACCAGCGCCTACGAGTTTTTGCGTCACCTGGAGCACCGGCTGCAATTGCGCGAGGGCAGGCAGACGCACCAGTTGCCGTCATCAGAAGCCGACTCCCAAATCCTGCAGCGCGCCATGGAGGGCTACGCTCCCGGAGAACACCGCGCCGGTGAGCTGGCGGCGATGGTTCGGCGTCGGATGGGAGCGGTGGCGGAAATTTACCAGCGAATCATCTACCAGCAGCAGTCACGCGGCCGGCAGCAATCGCGCGACAAGGAATTCAAATTACTCAGCCCGGAACCTGCCATCACTGACCAGTCCAGCCAACACCTGCTGGAACGCCTGTCCGCTGAAGCGCCGGAGCTGTATGAAATCACGAACCGCCCCGACGTGAGCCTGCAGGCACGAAGCAATGTCCACCGGTTTCTGGTCTCGGCATTTGCCAGTTCTCATCGCTACGCCGCAGTGTTGCGGTACCAGAAGGAAGCCTCGCGGGCCCTGATTCTATTCGAGGCCAGCGACTACCTGACTCAAATCCTGATTCGCCATCCTGAGGAGATTGCCACACTTGCGGAAACCGAGGAAGCAAGGCCGCGCCCGGGGCGTGGATACCTGATCGAGGGATCTTCCGGGGAGCGGTCCTTGTTCGACAACTT
This sequence comes from Terriglobia bacterium, assembly GCA_963801545.1. Lineage (GTDB taxonomy): Bacteria > Acidobacteriota > Terriglobia > Terriglobales > Acidobacteriaceae > JAIQFF01. Next base: position 112,726 of record CAWDFF010000025.1, read on the forward strand.
TTCACTGGAAAGCTCCCGAGGGACTGGCGACCCCGTCTTTGCTTATCTGGGAGACTCCCCGATTCCCTACGGTGAAAAGTTGTCCCTCCTGCGGCAGCACTTTCGGCACCGAGCGTTCGCCGTTGGGGCGAGAGATTTGATTGAGTTGCGCAACGTGTACGAATCCTTTAGCGACATCACACTGGCGGCCGCGGATGCAATGGCGGCAGCGTTTTCCATGGCCGGTTCGCCTCCCGGACTTGCGGTCATGGCGCTGGGTAGGCTGGGAAGCAGCGAGTTCGATTTGCTGTCCGATGCCGACGTCCTGTTCGTGTGCGACGAAGAGGGGGACCGGATCGCGCTCACCCGGTGCGCCGAACAGATGATGCACGCCCTGTCCGCCTATACCCGCGAAGGAATGGTCTTTCCTGTGGATGCGCGCCTGCGTCCGCGGGGTGGGGAAGGCGAACTGCTCAGCACTCCCACACAACTTGCAGCTTATTTCGAGCACGAGGCGCAACCCTGGGAAGCCCTGATGTATACCAAGCTGCGTTTCTTTGCCGGCTCCAAAACCGTTGGGGAGCGCGCCATCGCCCAACTGAAAACCTTGTTTGAGCGGTTCGCCGCTGATAACGGTTTTGCGGCCGCAGTGCGCGAAATGAGAACCAAGCTCGAAGGCGCCGAGCCAGGAAAAAGTTTCAAGTCCTCTCCGGGCGGGGTTTACGACATTGACTTCATCACCAGCTTCCTGCTGGTGAAACACGGCGTAGCTCAGAAGCAGGGCAGCTTGCGCGACCGGCTGTGGCGCTGCGTGTCCATCGGGCAGCTCGACAAAGTTGACGCCGCTGTGCTCGACCACGCCGCCGAATTGCTGCGAACCGCGGAGCACGTGTCCCGGCTGGTAGTCGGCCGGCCCGGAAAATGGCTGTCCGCGACCGAGCACGGACGACAGGTGGCCGAGAAGTTCACCGCGAAGATCCTAGGCCGGGATTTTTTGGACGGGCTGGAGAATGAGCTGTCGCGAACCTTCGAATCGGTGCGCGGGATATTTGACCGGATGCTGAAGGATGACCGGCAGAACACGTAGGACGAAGCAGTTCGCAGTAACTGCGGCCAACCGTAAAGTCGATGGAGCGACGGGCGTCCACGCCCGTCCATCGCGCAAGCCGGACAGGCGGGACGCCCGTCTCTCCATCGAACCTTTCCTTCGAACCTGGGTCAGTTTCGACGCAGGGTGTAGGCGGGAACCGGTACCGGGCGCCGGCTGCGCTGAATCAGCCAGATGATCAGCGCGATAATTCCGCCGAGGAAGGCAAACGGCAACAGGAAGATCAGAAAAACCCAGCCTCCTCCTCCCATCGAAGTCACGTCGCCGGCTACCGCGGCCTGTGGGGCGCGGCGCACGTTGCCGCCAATCACGGTCAGGTCGCCTGCTATCTGAGTGCCATTGTCGATGCGGACTTCTCCGCCAATCGCCGTGACGTCTCCTGCGACTGCCGCCCCTTGCTCTGCAACCACGTTCCCGCGGATCGCGGTGACATCGCCCGATACATGGCCGCGAACGTAGACGGAGCAGTTGACGCAGGTCACGTCCCCGACTTCATCTTCGGGCTGGATCCGAATGTCATGGTTGATCTGGAAACGGTCGGCATTGCTTTTGGCCGCGAACAGTGCCGAGGGAAGAAGAAGAACGGCGAGAGCACACAACGCGAACGGAGCAGAGAACCGGGGCATGAGGGTCTCCTACGAACCTGACTGCACTGCCGATAGTATATGCCCACTACGGTGACGCGTGTCATCCGTGCATGTGCCTGGCGGCGGAAGGGCCTTCAGGGCGTCATATGCTTGGACTTCAGCGAGTAGTTTCGGGCGACGCCGAAGCCGGTAACCCCGATATGCACGATCGAAATCCATCGCTCGATCTTGTGATGTCCGATACGATGCATCCAGTAGGAAAGCCCGACGGACGTAGCAGTTCCCGCTACTTCCAGGGCGGCGAACCCCGCCGAGTTGTTGACCACGTCGTCCGGAATTAAAACCTCTTCCCTTCCGCGAGTCTGAAAGTTCCGGGTGGAGGCGTAGTCGAGGCCGCGAAAGACCCCGACCCCGGAGAAGAGCAGGATATTGGTCCGGTCCCAGAAGGGGTGGGGCGGCAGAGGCGGCTCGGCCGTGGGATGGGCGGAGGGAACCGGAGCGTCGTTGGAAACCAGGCCGGCCGGTGCGGGTGTGGTCTGCTGGGCTGCGGCAAGTGAGGCTATCAAAAGGCAACTGGCGAAGATCGAGGTCAGGAGACGCGAGGAACTGGGGAACATCTTTGCATTGTATCGGTGAACCAGGCGAAGACCGTGTACTCGGTGAAGGCACGAGGTTTTCTTTGCGTCCTTTGCGTTGAGTCTGCGTCCTCTGCGGTTAAAAGCTTTGAGCCTCTTAACCGCAAAGGACACCAAGAACTCGCAAAGAACGCTAAGCACACCTTATAATTGTGGCTTTTATTCATGAAATTTGGAGGGCCTGTAATGGCGGCTTCATACAACGGTGTGCCGGTGCCGGCAAATGGCGCCCGGATTACCTACAGTAATGGAAAGTACCAGGTTCCTGATAATCCGATTGTGCCTTTCATCGAAGGCGATGGCACGGGCCGTGACATCTGGAAGGCCTCGGTACGGGTATTCGACGCGGCAGTCGAGAAAGCCTACAAGGGCAAGCGGCGCATCGCCTGGTACGAAATATTCGCCGGGGAAAAGGCCATGGCCAACTTTAAAACCTGGCTTCCCGATGACAGCGTCGCCGCGATCCGCGAATTCCGCGTTGCCATCAAAGGACCGCTGACTACGCCTGTCGGAGGCGGTATCCGATCGCTGAACGTCGCCCTGCGCCAGATTCTTGATCTCTATTGCTGCGTGCGGCCGGTCAAGTATTACAAGGGCGTTCCGTCGCCGGTGAAGCATCCGGAGCGCATGGACATTGTCATCTATCGTGAAAATACAGAAGACGTCTACGCCGGCATCGAGTGGGAGCAGGGCACACCTGAGGCGGCTCGGCTGATCGAATTCCTGAACAAAGACATGCTGAAAGGTGGGAAGAAACAGGTGCGCCTGGATTCAGGTGTCGGGATCAAGCCCATCTCGATTACAGGAACCAAGCGTCTGGTGCGCATGGCGATCAAGTTCGCTCTGGAGAGCGGGCGCAAGAGCGTGACCCTGGTGCATAAGGGAAACATCCAGAAATTCACCGAAGGAGCGTTCCGCAAGTGGGGTTACGAACTGGCAACGGAAGAGTTCCGAGACAAGGTAGTAACCGAGCGCGAGAGCTGGATTCTCGGTAACAAAGACAAAGACCCGAATATTTCTATTGAGCAGAACGCTGCGTTGATCGAGCCGGGCATGGAGTTTGCCACAGAAGATTTCCGGCAGTCTGTCTACAAAGAGGTCGAGGCGGTGCTGGAAAGCGTTTACGCTACCCACGGCAAGGGTGCGTGGAGGAAGAAGCTCATGATCAACGACCGCATCGCCGATTCGATCTTCCAGCAGGTGGTGACCCGGGCCGACGAATATTCGGTGCTCGCCACGCCCAACCTGAACGGAGACTATATTTCCGACGCTTGCGCGGCGCAGGTGGGCGGACTCGGCATCGCACCTGGGGCCAACATCGGCGACGGCTATGCCTGCTTTGAAGCCACCCACGGGACCGCGCCCAAGTATGCGGACAAAGACGTCATCAATCCCGGGTCGGTCATTCTTTCCGGCGTAATGATGCTGCGATTCCTGGGCTGGAACGAAGCCGCAGACCTGGTCGAGCAGGGACTGGAGCGCACCATCGAGCAGAAAAAAGTCACCTATGACTTTGAACGGCTCATGGAAGGTGCAACCAAGGTTAAGACCAGCGAATTCGCGAGCTACATCATCGACAACATGGACGCGGGCGTACTGACCGCAATCTGAGAAGTCTGCCACGGATCTCGCGGATGAACACGGATAAACCAATACACTCGATCTGTGTAAATCCGTCTAATCCGTGGCTCGAAAGGACCTTTGTTCATGCGCAAGAAAGTCACCATCGTAGGTTCAGGTAACGTCGGGGCCACCGCGGCTCACTGGATCGCTTCCAAGGAGCTCGCGGATGTCGTCCTGATCGACATTGTCGAAGGCGTGCCTCAGGGCAAAGGTCTGGATCTGCTGGAAGCCATGCCCATCGAGAAGCGCGACTCGCACATCATCGGCACCCAGGACTACGCCGATACTGCCAACTCCGACGTCGTTGTGGTGACAGCAGGCATTCCGCGAAAGCCGGGCATGAGCCGTGACGACCTGCTCAATACCAATCACAAGATCATGAAAGACGTGGTCGGCAAGGCGGTGCAGTATTCGCCGAACTGCATCCTTATCATCGTATCAAACCCGCTGGACGCCATGGCCCAGGCGGCTTACAAAATGAGCGGCTTCCCGCGCGAACGTGTTATCGGGATGGCAGGTGTGCTCGACTCGTCCCGTTTTCGCACGTTTATTGCGGAGGAATTGAAAGTCAGCGTGGAAAACGTCACTGCATTTGTCCTCGGAGGACACGGAGACACGATGGTCCCGCTGCCACGCTATTCCACGGTTGCAGGCATCCCGATTACTGAGTTGATGGACGCGGCCACGGTGGAGCGTCTGGTGCAGCGCACGCGTGACGGTGGCGCGGAAATCGTGAAGTACTTGAAGACGGGATCGGCGTATTACGCACCCTCGGCGGCAGTAACCGAGATGGTCGAGGCGATCCTGAAAGACAAGAAAAAGATCTTACCCTGCGCCGCGTATCTTGAAGGCGAATACGGGATCAAAGGGCTCTACGTCGGTGTGCCCTGCAAGCTCGGCGCGAAAGGTCTCGAGCAGATCATCGAGATCAAGCTGACTCCCGAAGAAAAGACCGCTCTGGACAAGAGCGCCGCTGCGGTGAAGGAACTGGTGGCGGTAATTGGGGTTTAGAAACCCAGTTGCCAGATCGTAGTTGCCAGTTCTCGGATGCCTTTCGTACATTTGACCATGGTCGGTGACTATGGTATGAATGGGTCGAGAGATAGTCTTTGAAAGAAGTTGCCATATCGGAGTTCAAAGCCAAGTGCCTGGGCATTCTGGAGCAGGTGCGCAAGACGCGTAAGCCGATCCGCGTCACTCGGTTCGGGGAGCCAGTAGCCGAGGTGGTCCCACCTTCTCCGCAGAAGCGGCCTGCTAACTGGCTGGGCTGCATGGCGGGAACAGGACGGATTGTCGGAGACATCGTTAGTCCAGTTGGCAGTGAAAGCGACTGGGAATCAGCCCGCTAATGAACCTGCTCCTCGACACTCACATTTGGATCTGGGCTGTTCTCGAACCAGAGAGGTTGTCTGCTCGCGTAGCCAAAGAACTCGCTAATCCTGACAATCAGCTCTGGCTTTCGTCCGTCAGCGTATGGGAACTAATTCTCCTGCATCGCAAGCAGCGCATCGAATTGGAAGAGGAAGCGGTGCCTTGGGTTCGGAAGACGTTGGACCTGCTTCAGTTGAACGAGGCGCCGCTGACCATTGACGTTGCGCTTGAAGTTTCAGCGGTGAACCTTCCGCACGACGATCCCGCCGACCGCTTTTTGATTGCGTCCGCGAAGGTCTTCGGGCTGACGCTGGTTACCGCCGACCGACGTCTCGCACGTGCGCCTGGGATCACCGTGCTGGCCAATCGGTAAAAGGTGCACGCCCGAAAACTACCCCAGCCACTGCGGGTTGTGATAGGTCCCGTCGAAATCGTGCGCCGTCTTGTAGAGTTCAAACTCCCCTTTTTCCGCGGCGGTGGCCGTCCTGGCTAAGAGATCAGAGACCTGCTTCGCGGTCAGCGGACTAAACGTACGCGCCGCTTTCACCGCCTGTTCGAGAATCGGCAGACTGTCGCATCCCGTGATCACCACGCTGGTCGGCAGGTTCAGGGCGTAGTGCAGGCATTCCATAGGCTCGGCGGTCTTGCTCTTGAGGACCAGGCCGTCACCCATGGGCTTCATGCCCAACACGCCGATATTGTGCTTCACCAGTTCGGGCAGCACCTTTTTCTCGAAGCTGTTGAAGTGTGCGTCCATGACGTTCAAGGGCATCTGTACCGTGTCCGGCGTCAGATCGTGCGAGAGCCAGGTCTCCAGCATTTTCAGATGGATGTCGGGACTCTTGTGCCCGGTAAAGCCGACGTAGCGCACCTTCCCCTGCTTCTGGGCCGCTAAGAGTGCTTCCATACCGCCTGCGGGAGCGAAAATGCGCCCCGGATCGGAATCCCGAATCACCTCGTGAAACTGCATGAGATCGATATGGTCAGTCTGGAGCCGGCGCAGCGACTCGTCGATCTGCTGAGCCGCGGCCGTCCGCGTCCGGCCGTCGATCTTGCTCATCAGGAATGCCTTCTGGCGGTAGCCATCGCGCAGGGCCTTCCCCATGCGGATCTCGCTCTGACCGTCGTTGTAATCCCAACAGTTGTCGAGAAAATTGATGCCTTCGTCGAGGGCAGTGCGAGTAATGCGAATGCTTTCTGCCTCATCGCTCTGGGACCCGAGGTGATAGCCGCCCAATCCGATGCAGGAGACTTTTTCACCTGTACGTCCGAGCGTGCGGTAGGGGACAGTTTTTGTGGTCTCAGCGGAACCCACATGCGGTAACAGGCCGGTCACGAGCGCCGTACCTGCAGTGGTCTCGAGAAACTTGCGCCTGGTAAGCATGGTCGAGTCTCCTTCTGGCAGGACGCGCTACACCCGTTCAATCACCACCGATTTCACCACCGCATCTTTCACCGGCTTGTCCTGCCGGTTGCGCGGGGTGGCGACGATTTTCTCCGCTACATTGTAACCCTCGATGACTTCGCCGAAAATCGTGTGCTTGCCGGTAAGCCACTGCGTGGGCGCCACGGTGATGAAAAACTGCGAGCCGTTGGTATTGGGCCCGGAGTTGGCCATGGCCAGCTTGCCGGGCTTGTCGAAGCTGTGCGGCGAACCCTTGGTCTCATCCTCGAACTGATAGCCGGGGCCACCAAAGCCGGTGCCCGCCGGGTCGCCGCCCTGGATCATGAAGTCGGGAATCACACGGTGAAAGATTGTTCCGTCGTAGAGCCGGTCTTTGCTCTTCTTGCGGCTCACGGGATGGCTCCACTCGCGCTTTCCCTCCGCGAGATCGATGAAGTTGGCCACGGTCTTGGGTGCCTCCTTTTCGAAAAGCCGGCAGACAATTGTGCCTTCAGATGTGTCGAAGATTGCGTATGTACCGGGTTGGCGTGCCATGAATTCCTTTCGTTGATCGTGATGATGCGAGGGCAAAATGCCCTCGCGACAGCCGGCGGGCCCGTCCTGAGCGAAGTCGAAGGAACGCCGGAGCTATTGTGGTGCGGTTGCGGGGGCGGTCGGTTTCTTTACCGCGGGTTTCGTTGTGGTCGCGGGTTTCGCAGCTGCGGGCTTGGCCGCAGCCGGTGGCGCCGCTCCTGCTTTTGCGATCGTGATGTGATTAATCTTGACCGGGCGATACGGCCGGTCGTTGGAATCGCGGCCCATGCGGGCAATTTGCTTCACCAGGGTGACCGTAGCTTCGTCGCACTGACCGAAGATTGTGTAGCCTCCGTTCAAACTGGCATAGGGAACTTCGGTGATGAAAAACTGTGAACCGTTCGTGTCTGGACCGGCGTTGGCATAGGCCAGGCGTCCCGGGCGATCGAACTTGAGAGTCGGAGAAGTCTCGTTCTTGAATTCGAAACCAACATCGCCGCTGCCGCTGCCGGCAGGATCGCCGCCCTGGATCATGAAGCCGGGGATCACGCGATGGAAGATAGTTCCATCGTAGAGCGGAACGCCGTGCTTCTTGGCGTGCGAAACCGGATTGGTCCAGTCCTTGGTTCCCTGGGCCAAGCCAATGAAATTGGCGACGCCGATCGGGGCTTTGTCAGGAAAGAGCGTGCACGTCAGCTTGCCGGCGGTGGTGTCGATAACGGCTACGGGCTCAGCCGACGCGGTGGCCGCAGGCTTGGCAGCGGTCGTGGCCGCTGGTTTCTTTGCCGGCGCGGTTTTGGGGGCGGGGGCGGTTTGCGAGAATGCCGCAGAACACAACGCGGTTATGGTTAGAAGAATTGAGCACACAACGCGCATGGAGGCTCCTGGTCGCGGGTGAGGCACCCGCCCTACGTGGTTTGTGATGACTGCGAACTACGATTCTACCCTAGAGTCTGCAAAAAACTATTGACTGGCCAATGTCCGCAAGCTTTCGGCGTGCATTTCCCGGCTGACGCGCTCTACTTCGCCGAAGACGCGCAGCAGGTTCCCGCCGAGAATCTTGTGGATGTCTTCGCCGCTGTAGCCACGGTCGAGCAATGCCTGAGTAATCTTGGGCAAGTCAGCGGCTGAGTCGATGCCTTCGGGGGTGGCACCGCTGACGCCGTCGAAGTCCGAGCCCAGGCCGACGTGGTCAATTCCCGCCACCTTGGCAATGTGATCGATGTGGTCGATCAGGGACTTTAGCGGAGGACGCGGGATCTTGGCCGCCCATTCCCGCTCGATTCGGTCTTTATCCAGATAGGTCACCGGTTTTCCGGCCGCGTTGAGTTCTGCAATGTGGGCTTCGACCGCGGCCTCCGCGTCTTTCTTTTGAGCTTCGGCTGCCTTGCGGTAGTTTTCGTCGATAAAAGCGTCGTAGAAGTTTGTCTGCACCACGCCGCCGTTTTTTGCGACCGCACGAAGCATGTCGTCGGTCATGTTACGGGCATGGTTAGTCAGGGCGCGAGCTGAAGAGTGGGAGGCGATCACCGGCGCTTTGGTGGTGGCGATGGCGTCGAAGAACGTCTTGTCCGCAACGTGCGAAATGTCCACCATCATGCCCAGGCGGTTCATCTCTAGCACGACTTGCTTTCCGAAGTCGGTCAACCCGTTGTGGTGGTCGACCTTGGGATCGTCGATATCACCGGAGGAGTCGGCCCACTCGTTGGTATTCGACCAGCTCAGAGTCATGTAGCGAACTCCCAGCCGGTAGAAATCGTGCAGCAGATGAATATCGTTTTCGATGGAGTGGCCGCCTTCGATCCCCATCAATGCCGCCAGCTTCTTCTCCTTGTGGGCGCGTTCTATGTCGGCGACCGAGAAGGCCATCATCATGCGATCAGGGTGGCGGGCCGCCTGCTCATACACCGAATCGATCATGTCGAAAGTGGACTTGGCGAAATGCCCGCGGGTGGTTTCCGGGTCGGCCCAGATGGAAAAAAACTCCGCGCTCAGATTGCCGGCTCGGGCCTTGTCCAGGCTGATGTGTCCAATATCTTTGGGATCGGTGGTGCCGATATCGAAGTTCTCGTAGAGAAAACGCTGTGGCGTGTCGGCATGAGTGTCCACGATGATGGCGGAGTCGTGGATGGCGCGAGCCCGCGGGCTGATGGTTTGCGCTGCAAGAATTGAAGACAGGAATATAAAAAGAACTGAAAACCGGAAATAGCTCATGGGTTTTGTGGGAGACGACAAGGCAAGGATTTTATACGGTTGCGAGGCGATGGGGAAGTTGCCGACAGAAGGCAGCTTCACCTGCCGTGTGGGACCGGGTTTTCAACCCGGTCAGGCGGCCCAAGGGGCCGCAGTCTTAAGCTCTAATCCGGGCTTGCTGCGGTGCTTCGCACCCGCCCGACCGGGTCAGAGACCCGGTCCCACACAAGCAGTACATGGCGGAGTGAGTAGTTACTGTTGCCGCAGAGAAAGTTCTTCGACTTCGGAGGCTTCTGGGTTGGGCTGTTCGCCAGCCAGCATCATGGACTCGCGCCAGTCAGTGTAGCGGCCTGAGACCATCACGTGGAAGACCCACTGATGACGTTCCTCTTCGGGCTCGACCAGGCCTTGCTGCTTCAAGGGAAGCATATAGTCTTGCATCCACTTGATCTGTTCGCGACTCATGCCGCGACGCTGAATGTCTACCGTCAGGCCGGCGAGATGGGACGAGGCAATCTCGCCTTCGGCCGGCGCCGCATTGCGATTGTGACGGCGAAGTTTCTTCTGGACCTTCACGGTTCGAACCGCGGAGTTCACCTGAATCGAAGTACGGAACTGCTTGTAATAAGCCGCGCTCAGATCGTCCAGGAACTCGCGGGTCCAGGGACGGCAATAACGCCGGTCGGGATCGAGACGCGGGTCAAAGCGCAGCGTCGGACCGGCGACGATCGGAACCAGATCTTCGGTGGCCTTGAGCTGCTCGAGCTCTGCGTCATCCTGAATGCGGGGCAATTCCAGCCGGTCGATTTCGTGGTTCTGCAGCAGCAACGATTCACGTGAAGGACGAAACACGGGATTCCAGCGCAGCCGACGCAGATGTACGCGGCGGACATGACGAGTACGACGCGGCGCAACGTAGCTATGCAGTGCAAACGCTGGAGCGCAGACGGCGAAGCTCAGTGCAACAACAAAAATTGCGCTTTGAATCCTACTCTTCACGAAGTGGCCTCTGATTTCTTAGCGGCTCTGTCCCAGGGCGCTGGAGACAGGCGCGTATTCTAAATCTAAGCTGCACAAAAACAAGTGCTTTTTTTTAGCCCGGGGTGGCCCAAAAGAGCCACCCGGGCGTTACCCGAGGTTACTGCACTCGCGCTAACGGCGCGCCCGTGGTAACCGCTATTTGTAGAAGCAACCGGACTGCCATTGTGCGGGCAGTAATTTACAAGAGGTTACGGGTCGAAGAGCCCTACTGGCAGGCATTTCGCAGTGTTCGAGTGACAACTTGCGGTCCCGTCATGACACTTTCCGACTGCCACTTTCGTGGGGTTACCGTTGAGCGTTCATTTTCTGAACAGGTCGCCGATGGCTTGTTTCATCACGTCTCCGCCTACCTCGGCGATGGAGCGGGTCAGAGGAATGTCCTTGGGGCAGACCTCGACGCAGTTTTGCGCGTAGCCGCATTCCTGAATTCCGCCGTCTCCCATCAAGGCCGCAAGACGCTCCCGCTTGAGAGCTGCACCCGTGGGATGAGTGTTGAACAGGCGCACCTGGGAAATCGTGGCCGCGCCGACGAATCCGGTGTCCTCGTTGAACTGGGGGCAAGCCTCCATACAACAGCAGCAGGAGATGCAGCGTGAAAGAGGATAGGCCTCTTCCTGCTCCTGCATGGTCATGCGCGGGCCTGCGCCGAGATCGTAGCTGCCGTCGATGGGAACCCAGGCCTTCACCGCTTTTAAGTTCTCGAACAGGACGCTACGGTCCACAGCGAGATCCCGCACCACGGGAAATTTAGAGAAGGGCTCGAGCCGGATGGGCTGTTCCAGTTTGTCGACCAGTGCGGAGCACGCCATGCGGGCTCGCCCGTTAATCAGCATGGCGCAGGATCCGCAGACTTCCTCCAGGCAATTTGAGTCGTAGGTGATGGGCGTGGTCACCTTGCCCTCGCGAGTCACCGGGTTGGCGGCGATCTCCATCAAGGAAGAAATCACGTTCATGCCCGAGTGCCAGGGAAGTTCAAATTCTTCCCAGTGAGCGTTGACGTCGGGAGTCGGATTGACGCTTGATCTTGAAGACGACAGTTTTGGAATTAGCCATTAGCTCTTAACTCTCAGCCTAAGAATCGCACGGCTCGTCGTTCTACGCCGAACTCACGTAGGCCCAGACGTCCTCGTCCGGGCGGGCGAGCGAAGCTCGCCTCGGTTTTGCACGACCTGCAACATGTCAACTGCCGAGCTTCGCTCGGCCGGGCAGGCGGGACACCCGCCCCTACGTGCCATTGCTATTTCACTGCGTCGTATCTTCTCGGCCGCGGTGGGATCAATGAAACGTCTACCGGTTCGAATTCAAACTTCGGCTCGTCGGCGTCGGGAGCGAACGTGGCCTTGGTCGTCTTCAGCCAGTTCTTGTCGTCGCGCTCGGGAAAGTCCGGCTTGTAGTGTGCTCCACGCGATTCGTCGCGCATCGCTGCACCCTGGGCGATCACCCTTGCCAGTTGCAGCATGTTGTAGAGTTGTCGCGCGAAGACCACCGACGTATTGGCCCACTGCGACCGGTCACTCAGGTTGATGTGCTGGAAGCGCTCCAACAGCTTGCACAGCTCGGCGTCGGTCTCTTGCAGGTTCTTGTTATAGCGGATGACGGTGCAGTTCTTGGTCATCAGATCGCCCAACTCGCGCCACAGTCTGAAAGGATTCTCGGTGCCATCTGACTTCATCAGCGTGGAGTTGTTCTCTTCCTGGCGCTTGCGTTCGGCATCGAAGTAGCCGTTGCTTGGCGCAGCCTTGAGATTGCGCGCGTAGTTCAAGGCCGTCGGCCCGGCGATAAATCCTCCGAATATGCAGGAAACCAGGGAATTCGCGCCCAGCCGATTGGCGCCGTGGTACTGGTACTCGCACTCCCCTGCGGCGTAGATCCCAGAGATATTCGTCGCTTGCGTAAAGTCAACCCACATGCCACCCATGGTGTAGTGCATGCCAGGGAAAATCTTCATGGGTACATCACGAGGATCGTCACCTACGAACTTCTCGTAAATTTCTAGAATGCCTTCCAGCTTGCGATCGAGAATCTTGCGATCAATGTGGGTCAGGTCAAGATAGACCATCGGCTTTCCGTCGATGCCGAGGTTGTGCTCGTACACCACTTTGTGGATGGCGCGAGTTGCGATGTCCCGGGGAACCAGGTTGCCATACTTCGGATACCACTCTTCGAGGAAATACCAGCGGTCGTTTTCCGGGATCGCCTTCGGCTCTCGTTTATCGCCGGGTGTTTTCGGCACCCAGACGCGCCCGCCTTCTCCGCGGGCCGACTCCGACATCAAGCGCAGCTTGTCTTCGCCCGGAATACAAGTGGGATGGACCTGAATGAACTCGCCGTTGGCGTAGTAGCATCCCTGCTGGTAGAGCACCGATTGTGCCGAACCGGTACACACCACGGAGTTCGTCGACCTGCCGAAAATTGCGCCGTTGCCGCCTGTAGCGAGGATGATGGCGTCGGCAGGGAAGGTGCGAACTTCCATTGACCGTAAATCCATCGCGCAGATGCCGCGACAGACCTGATTGGAATCGAGCACCGCCGAGAGAAATTCCCAGTGCTCGAATTTCCTGACCTTGCCTTCGGCTTCGTACCGCCGCACCTGCTCGTCGAGCGCGTACAGGAGTTGTTGCCCGGTGGTAGCGCCCGCGAACGCAGTCCGGTTGTAGAGCGTCCCGCCGAAGCGGCGGAAATCGAGGAGCCCTTCCGGAGTGCGGTTGAAGGGCACGCCCATGCGGTCGAGCAGATCAATGATTCCCGGCGCGGCATCGCACATGGCCTTGACCGGCGGCTGGTTGGCCAGAAAGTCCCCGCCATAAACGGTGTCGTCAAAATGCTGCCAGGTGGAATCGCCCTCGCCCTTGAGGTTCTTGGCCGCGTTGATCCCGCCCTGAGCGCAGACCGAGTGCGAGCGCTTTACCGGCACGATGGAGAAGAGGTCGACCTGTCCGCCCATCTCGGCAATTTTGATGACAGCAGAGAGTCCCGCCAGCCCGCCGCCGATCACGATAATTTTCGGTTGTGATGCCATGCGATTCGATTACCGGTGAGCGTTTCCGGGCTCTATCGCTCCGGCAAACGAGTCTCTCGTTCCATTCTCAGGTCCGATCGGTTGTGGTGGGGTGATGAAGAACGAACGCATTGTCAACATTCCCACCAGAATAAACGTCGCCCCGATGACAAAGCAGACGTAACCAAATCTGCGCCGGGCCGCGTCACCCGTGGTGATCCCCCACTTTGCCGCAAACAGCCACAATCCGTATGCGAAATGCCACGAAGCGCAGAAAATTCCCACGATATAAAACGCGATGGCCCAGCCATGCTGAAATTCCAGCTGCACTTTGCCGAAGGCCGCATCCGGATGACTCAGGATGTGAACGCCGCTAAAGCGCAGGTGCCAGGTATGCCAGAGGATGTAGAAGAAAACGATGCCACCGGTCCAGCGCTGCGCGTTGAACATCCAGTTGCCCGTCCAGGGATAGTCGGCAACGTTGCTCTCGCCACGGAACCAGATGTAGAAACCGTAAAGCGCGTGATAGAGAATCGGCAGCCAGATCCCGAATAATTCCAGGTAAAAGACAAACGGGAAACTGGAGAGCAGTTCGACCTGCTTGGCGTAAGCGGCCGGACCCCTGGTGGCGAACGCGTTGGAGACGAAGTGCTCGATCAGAAACGCGCCCACGGGAATGATGCCGCTGAGCGAATGCAGCCTGCGCAACCAAAAGGAATGTCCCTGGCCCGCTCGCAGAGGAGGCACCCCTTCATGGCCGCTTATGGGAGCTGCAGGACTGGCACTCGTTGCCACTAGACCCCTTGTGAAGTCAGAGTTGATAAGAGAACTTTTTATTATCTTGGTGAAGGAGAAGGGAAGTCAAGGAAGGCAACGTGATGATGATGAGTCAGTGCACCGGTTTTTGTAGCGCCGGCGTCCCGCCGGCTGTCCGGTGGGCATCCTGCCCACCGCGCCGAGGGCGAGACGCCCTCGGGACAGCCGGCAAAGCCTGCCCTGAGCGAAGTCGAAGGGATGCCGGCGCTACGAAGATCCTGATGCCTTAGCGAGCCGCCGAAATCCATTCCAGAAATCGATGGAACGCTTTGCCGCGGTGGCTGTACTGGGCCTTCTCCTCGGGCGTCAATTCCGCAAAAGTCTTTTGAATCGGCGGAAAGTAGAAGAGCGGGTCATAGCCAAATCCATTTGATCCGCGCGGGACGTCCAGCAACAGGCCGTCCGCCTGGCCGTGAAATACGGCAAGGGTGTGGCCGTCCCGTGCAGCGGCAATCACGCATACGAAGCGGCCGGTGCGTTTTTCCGTGGGAACCTTTCTGAGCTCTCGAATCAGGCGCGCGTTGTTAGCCTGGTCGTCGGTGTTATTCCCCACCAGATGAGGCTGGTCCGCGGCATAACGCGCGGAATGCACTCCTGGAGCTCCACCCAGCGCATCCACTTCCAGGCCTGAGTCGTCGGCCAGAACGATTTCTCCCGGAGCATACAAACTATAGGCTTCTGCCTTCTTGCTGGCATTGGCCTGAAAGGTAAGGCCATCTTCGACCACAGGGGGCAGTGAAGAGAAATTCGGAAGGGAGTCGATCTCGATCCCAAGCGGAGCGGCAGCTCCGGCAAAGTCGCGGAGCTTGCCCGGGTTCGATGTGGCGATCAGAATGCGACGCATAGCATCACGAACCTTCAGGAACTGGGGCATCAGCAAACAGCGCATCGCGCCGGCTGAAAAGTACGCCGCCCAGCAGAAGTATGCCGGCCCCAAAAGAGACAAACCCGCCTATGGTTCTGTCCGGGGTCCGCGCAAACTTGATTCGGACCTGATTTTCTCCTTCCTCAATCGGAATGATCATCTGGCCGGTGACCTCGTGGGTTTGGGCCTCAACCGGACGGCCATTCACCTCCACTTTCCATGCCGGATAGTTGAACAGCTTCAGCACCAGCTTGCCGGACTTGCTTACACTTGCGGTGAAAGCCTTTGACTCTGGCGCCCACTCGGTTATGTGGATCCGCGAGCTGCCTTCGCCTTCGAAGCTTACGCGGCGCGCATCCTTATTGATCTCATAAGCGTCGGCGCCGGTAGAGACGTACTCATCGGTTCCCTCATAACCCGAGCCGTTCTCCTGGTTGTCCTGCATTTCGGCAACGTCCGCGGCGGTGTCCCACCAGGGGGGCTGAACCCGATGCCATCCCCAGGCCAGCACCGCCAGCATTAAAACACAGGCCAGGCCGCGCAGCAGTGAGCGGCGCCAGGCCATGGTGAGGAGCAGTGCAAGCGCCACGTTCAGGCACAGCAACCAGCGCCAGGGAAGCTGTACAAAGCGGAGTTCGGGAAGAACACGATAGAACACAAAGCTGAACGACGACATGAGGACCGCGGCGGCGGCGGCCCAACCCGTAAGCGTCCACCAAAGCTGTGGGGTACGATTTCGCCAACGGCGGGAGACAAACCAGACCACGGCCAACAGGATCATCTCCACCGTCGCCACCAGCGAGACCAGCAGGTTAAAGCGGTTGTGATCCGGATTGTCGATGGCCGTGAAGAGGAAGTTATCCAACGGACGGACCCCCGGCGACAATACCTGCGCAATCTCCACCCACTTCTGCTCGTACGCCACCGGCACAACGTAAAACGCGGCCAGGGTGAATCCTAAAAAAAGCCCCCCCGCGCCAATCAGAAGAATTCGCGTCGATCGGCGCAGGATCGCGAGGATCGCCACCAGCAGAGCCAGCGAGTAGGTAAGCATGACCGCGGACGGAACGTTGGTCAGCCAGGCGGCGGCCACAACCAGACCTAATGGGATGATGCTCTTGCGGCCTTCTTCCTCCGCGCGCAAAAGATGCAGCAGAAGCAGAGGAAGAAGCGCTCCTGCGAGCAACTCGGCAAATGCGCTGCGCCAATAGACGATCACGAGATGGTAGGGATTGATGGCGTACAGCGCCGCTGCGAAGATGGCGTCGCGCCGTCCCAGAAACCTGCGCGCCAGCAGAAACATCGAGCAGCCGGAGAGTGTGAGGGCGATCCAGTCGTAGACTCCGGGGACAATTTTCCAGGGCAGGAACGATCCCAGTGCAGCTCCCAGCATCCAGGACGCAGGTGGATAGAAAATAAATCGTGCCTCACCGAATCCGTAGTGCGCCAAAGCCGCCCATCGGGGAAAGATGATTCCATGTTTCCATTGCCCGAGCACGTCCATCCACGAATTGACGTGGAACTCGAAATCATGTCCCGAAGGAATTCCCAGGAAGAAAGTCGGCACGAGCACAGCCAGTGCCGCAAGCATGATGATCACAATCGGCGCTGCGAAAACCGGGCCACTGAAAATGCTATCGGGTGCGCTCACATTGTCAGGCAGACGTTTCGTCAGCACGAAGATATTTTCGCTCCTGGGTCCCGGAAGATTGTTGCCTAACGGAAGGAAATGGGCAAATTCAATCGCAGTTCGCGGCGGGCCGCCTGTCGAGAACGCGGAGATGTCTCCAAATTTTGACAACAAATTAATTTGTCTGAAATGTCTTCTCAGGACACCCACGATAGACTGCGATGCAACAGGGTGGAGCAAGCCCGTAAAGGGCGCTGGGCCTGCATGCAGTCAGCGTGTGGGCCTTTTGGATTTATAGAGAAGGGCTGTTTAGAGACTACGAGGAGGCAACTTCCTCGGAATTGCGCTGCTGGCGAAGCTCCTGGAGAAACTCTTCCTGGCTGAGAGTATTGGCGCGGGTGAGCAGATCGAGCAGCAGATCGGGGTCCTCGGAGCCTTCGCTTCCGGAATAGTCATTGTTGTTCTGGGTGGCCAGAGCGCGCGGAGTGATGAGCAATTGAGGCACGATTCCGGGGCGGCTGGTCAGGAAGCCGATAAACGTTCCCACCTGTTCGCGCTGTTCCGCGGTGCCCGAAGCGAATTCGATACCCATGCCGAATTCCGGATGCATGACTCGCACCATGCCTTCGGCCTGGACTTCCATGTCCGCCGCTTTCAGACAGAGGACAATTCCAGAACGTTCCGGGAAAGGCGATTCGGTTTCTACGTAACAGCCGCCGAGGCTGAGATCGGTTAGCTTGCACTCGGAGACAGGCTCAGGATCCTCAGGAAGGTCCGCCGCGTTGGTGGCAACCCAGCTTCGGAGAGTCTCTCGCAGGCTCTCCGCCAGATCCACGTAACGAACGCCGGATTCTCCGTTGGGATTCGCCCACGCCACTTCGCCGCGAATATCAATATCCTCGTCCTGATCGGGAAGACTGAAACGCGCCGTGATGATGGCCGAGGGACACAGCGGTTGTGCTGCCAGCACATCCAGGCCGTCCTCGCTCAGGTCGAGCAGGATCCCTTCCATCTCGGCGCCGTTGTCCACCCGGAGCCGTACGGGAAGTTGTACCGGGACGCGGAACGAGCGACGCCGCTCCCGCTTTATCAAAGCGGTGGCCGCGCGCAGGCTGGCCTCGGCCTGCGCTTGCGAAACCGGTTTGTAGAGAACGAAATTTGCGCCCGCGCCGAAAACGTGGCGGACTTTGGTCTTGTCGCCCAGCAGGGCAACGGTGACGGGGTTGTGACCTGCCGATGCCTGGTATGCGTTTTGCAGGACCAGAGCCGCGCTGTGCGGATCGTCGTAGTCGACAATCACAGCGTCGAACTTCTGCTCGGTGAGGCGGCACAGGGCGTCGGGATACCCGCAGCACTGCACCCCCAGACCGAAGCCTGCCAGGACGGACGTGAGTATGTCCGTGGCCTGTTCGTCTTTGCACACCAGAAGAGACTGAAATGTCATAAAACCGGCCTTGTACCCCGTTAGAATCTGGCTTGGATTTACGGCCAGCGTGGAGCGCGCGCCGCCGGTTTGGCAGCTGGAGCAGCAGCGACGCTCGAGGATGTCGATCCGGCTCGGGCCGCCATACTGTTCCCTGGCTCCTCCACTTCCGCCAGAACCGTGTTGTCCTCTTCCTCATTCTCGACGAGTAGAGGGGCGACTTCCCGCAGTTTTTCGGCCGCCTGTTGCAATGCCTCAATCTGCTTGCTGAGCTGGGCGTACCGGGCCTGCTTACGCCGCAAAACCTCGTGAATATCCTTCATACGTCCCCCTTCCGCGAATGTAAGTTCCGAGCCCGCCAGGGTCAACGGCAATCCCCCTCGGGCAGATTACGGGGGTAACCTGGGTTATCGCACGGACGAGGTGAATCCCGGCAAGGTCCAGATTTCCGGAGAGATGTGGGACCGGATATGCCGGGTATCGGGTATGGCCTTTTAGTGCTATATGGTTGGCACGAAAGTGGGATTTACAGGGTTGCCGGTGGGTCGTACCTTGAACGTGAGCAGACCTGGGGGAGGGCTGTTCGGGCGTCCCATAACTCGTAAGAGTTAGGGGCGCTTCTTATTTGGGGCCCTTTCTTCCGCTACCCGACGCCTGCACATCTCTGAACGTTCAGCCGACTTGTTGGCCGAATTACCGCCTTGGTGCCTGGACTTTACATTCTGACTGTCTAAGTTAGGATTGCGGCCACAAGATGCCCCCGAATCCAGGAGATCGGTGCATAATGCAAAGCTGCCTGCGGTGCCGGAAGAGAGTTTAGCGAATCTGAGTAAAAAACGAGGAGTTCGCCTTCCGCACTGAATCGCGTTTGCAGCCTACCGCCGGGCTTGGCCGGCGGCCTGTCCAGGAGAAGTGCATGCGATCAGCTCCGCTTGATCTACGATTCACCGTTTCCTCGGCTCTCATCCTCATCCTGTCGGTCACGATCCTGTCGGTCACGGCGGTTGCTCAGGAGGCCGTCCCGCAGCAGATTGGCGGCCAGAAGACCCATGCACGTCCGCTGATAAATCAAGCTATCGACGAGGGACAGAGGATCGTCCTGAAGGGAAATGTTCATCCTTTGGCGCGCGCCCAGTTCCAGGTGGGTGCGGCTCCGCTGGATTTGCCGATGCAGCGCATGCTGCTGGTTCTCAAGCGCAGCCCGGAACAAGATCAGGCGCTCCTGAAGTTGCTCGACGACCAGCAGGACAAGTCCTCCGCCAGCTACCACAAGTGGCTGACCCCGGAACAGTTCGGGCAGGAGTTCGGCCCCGCCGACTCCGACATTCAGGCGGTCACCTCGTGGCTGCAGTCGCACGGCTTCCAGATCGGGCGGGTCAGCAAGGGCCGGGTCATGATCGAGTTCTCCGGAACCGCAGCCCAGATACAGGACGCATTTCACACCGCGATCCGCAAGTATGCGGTGAATGGCGAAGCGCACTGGGCGAATGCAAGCGATCCGGAAATACCAGCTG
Organism: Terriglobia bacterium; assembly: GCA_963801545.1. GTDB lineage: Bacteria > Acidobacteriota > Terriglobia > Terriglobales > Acidobacteriaceae > JAIQFF01. The sequence goes on from CAWDFF010000025.1 coordinate 132,427, forward strand.
CGCTGGCTCCGGTAGTGGCAGGAGTTCACAGTCTGCACAACTTCTACATGAAGCCGCTGCACGTGATTTCAGGTCAGCGGTTTTCCATTGTGCGCCAGCCCGGTTCCGCGCCCCAGTTCACGGGCTCCGACGGCTCGCATGCCCTGGTTCCGGCCGACTACGCCGTCATTTACAACATCAACCCGGTTTACCAGGCGGCCATCGATGGAACTGGAACCACCATCGCGGTGATTGGGCGATCGGAGTTTATTGTGCAGGATGTCCTGGACTTTCAAAGCTCGTTCAGCCTTCCGCCGAACCCTCCGCAGATCGTCAATGATGGCCCGTCTCCCGGCGACCTGGGCGGCGGCGAAGAGGCGGAGGCTACGCTGGACGCTACCTGGTCGGCAGCCGTTGCGTCGGGCGCAACCGTGAAATTCGTGGTTTCCGCTTCCACCGATACTACCGACGGTATTGTCCTCTCCGAGCTCTACATCATCGAGAACAATGTCGGGGATGTGATGACGGAGAGTTTTGGAGGTTGCGAAGCCAATGTCAGCAGTACCGAGGCGGCTGGTTTCGAGGCCCTGGCGCAAGAGGCGGCGGCCCAGGGCATCACCTACATCGTCTCCAGCGGGGACACCGGCACGGCAGGGTGCGACGACTTGAGCGAGAAGGTAGCGAAAGGCCCGGTGTCGGCCAGCGTTCTGGCAGCTACACCGTTTACGGTCGCGGTTGGCGGGACCATGTTCAATGAAAATGGACATGACACCACTTACTGGAACACGACCAATTCCGCCCTCCTGGCTTCGGCCAAGTCGTATATTCCGGAAAATGTCTGGAATGAGACCTGCACTACTCAATGTCCGGCCCAGGCCTCTCCCCTGGCTGCGAGTGGTGGCGGAGTCAGCATATTCTTCGCCAGGCCCTCGTGGCAGGCTGGAGTCGCCGGCATTCCGAGCGGCGCTTTTCGTGACGTGCCCGATGTTTCTCTTACCGCCGCCAGTCACGATTCCTACCTGTTGTGCCTCGACGGATCTTGCCAGTCTGGCAGCGCCTTTGGGGTTTCGGGTACCTCAGCCTCTGCGCCTGCGTTTGCCGGAATCATGGCGCTGGTCAAGCAGAAGACCGGATCGCGGCAAGGACAGGCCAACTATGTTCTCTACAAGCTGGCAGCCGCGGAGACGCTTTCCCAGTGCAATGGATCGAACACCACGACCCTTCCTGCGAACACATGCGTATTCAACGATGTTACGGTCGGCAACAACGGTGTTCCGGGTGAGCCGGGTTACGGAACGCCCAGCGCTCAATTTCAGAGCACGGTCGGATACGACCAGAGCACGGGCCTGGGTTCCGTGAACGTAAGCAATCTGCTGAACAACTGGAGCTCGGTTACATTCCGATCGACCACTACTACTCTTGCCCTTACGCCGCCGACTTTTACCCACGGCGCGTCGGCCAACGTCAACATCAGCGTGACGCCCAGCAGCGGCACCGGAACGCCTACTGGAGATGTCTCGCTGCTGACAAACTCATCCGCCATGCAAGGGGTGACCTTTTTCACCCTCAACGGTGCTGGAACGATCTCCGGCAGCAGCGATGGACTGCCCGGAGGCACCTACGCTGTTCATGCCCACTATGCCGGGGACGGAACCTTCGCGCCCAGTGATTCAGCGCCGGTCACGATTACCGTCTCCCCCGAAGCCAGCATTACTACGCTGTCTGTGCTCTCGTTTGACGTGGCCGGCAATACCATTCCCTTCAACAGTCAACCCTATGGCAATCCGGCGTTTTTCCGTGCAGACGTGGCGGGCGTCTCCAACAATGGCACGGCCACCGGCAACGTCATTTTTACGGATAACGCGACGAACATCGCCGGTGACGCCTTCGGCCTGAACGCCGAGGCCGCGGCAACCACTACGCAGGGGATCTTCACCATGGTGCCGGGGGCGCATGCGATTGTGGCCCACTACGGTGGAGACCCAGGCTTTAACGCCAGCACTTCATCCACGGTCAACGTTAGTGTCACCAAGGCTCCGACCACGATTGCGGTGACTGCCGACAGCAGCAGCGTCCCCCAGGGATCTCCGGTCGGGTTGACGGCAACGGTGAGCACCACGAGCGGCGGTGTTGGGCCCACGGGACAGGTGACCTTCCTCGCGGGAGGCACACCGATCGTTCCGGGCAGTCCGGTGCCAGTCGCCGGGGCCGCTGGAAGTGGAAACATCCAAACCGGCGCACTTACGCCGGCGCTGGGAACCGCAACCGCGACAGTCACGCTGCCCAGCGGCCAGAACAGCATTACTGCCCAGTACAGCGGCGACGCCAACTACACTGCATCGCCGACTTCGGCTGCGGTCGGAGTTACCGTGTTCCCGGATTTTGCCATCGCCGCGTCCACTCCGACGATCACGATCGCCAGCGCCGGCGGCAGCGGGACCACCATGCTCACCATCACCGGTCAGACGGGCTACACCGGAACCGTCAACTTCTCAGCCGCGTCGTGTACTGGATTGCCCAGTGAAACCACTTGCAGCTTCAGTCCAGCCTCGATCACCGGTTCCGGCTCAACCACATTGACGATTGCTACTACCGCAGCTCACCGCGCCAGCCTGGAAGGCTCGGGTTGGTGGACGACCACCCTCGGCGCCACGTTGGCCGGCGTCTTCCTGCTGGGCGGTGCTTCGGGACGCCGGGCCCGAAAGCGCTGGTTCTCGTTGATGGCCTTCGCGTTCCTGATCGCCATCGCAGGCTGTGGCGGAGGCGGGAGTGGAAGTAGTGGTGGCGGAGGCAACACTGATCCGGGAACGCCGGTGGGTACTTCAATGGTGACCGTAACCGCCGCCTCCAATAGCGGAAGCATCACTCACACGGTCGCGATCTCGCTCACGGTGCAGTAGTTGTGGAGGACCAGCCGTTGTGGAGGAGACGAGAAATACGATGAAAATCAGGATCGCATTAGCTTTCGTGCTGCTGAGCAGTCTGGTTTTGGCTCAAGGCCAGGCCAATGACAGCTCCACCGACGCCAGCAAACTCATTGCGCTGGAGAATGCCTGGAACCAGGCACAACTCCACCACGACTCGAAAGCCGTAAGCGGCCTGGTGTCCGAGGAATTCGTCTATACGGATTACGACGGCACCGTGCTGAACAAGGCACAGTTCCTGGCCGACCTGAAGGATCCGGACTACCGGGCCAGTCTCGTCGCCAATGAAGGTACGCGAGTCATTTCGTATCCCAACGTGGCCATCGTAGTCGGGACTTATCACACTAAGGGAACGTACAAGCGCCAGCCCTTCGAGCACTATGGACGCTTCACCGACACCTGGATGTTCCTGAACAGCAAGTGGCAGTGCGTAGCCAGCCACACGAATCTGATCAAGAAGTAAGTGCGGCGATCGGGACTGGCGTCGCGGCAGGCTCAATCATGCTGGATCACGTGATACAGGATCAGGCTCTCCGAACCATCGCTGACTCTCTGCAGAACCAGACGGTAGTCGAATTCGTGTGTGCTACCGTCAAGGCCGGTTACCGCGAATTCTTCGGTGCGGAAAGCGACCGCGTCTGCGGAATGGTGGATAGCGCTTTCGGGAAACTGGCGCGGAGCCAGCAAGCCGGGGTAAACACCGGACAACTCGTCGAGGTCACATCCGATCTTCTGAAGCACACATTCAGGAAGGCCGACAGCTCGTTCTGGTTCAACCGGATTTATCACCAATACAAGATTCAAACCAAGCCTGAAACTGATTTCCAGCAATTGCAGAAGTTGCTCCCGGGGAAGAGAGTCCTGGACTACGGCTGCGGCAGCGGCTACCTCGCCGCCAGACTGGCCCGGGGCGGGTATGACGTCTTCACCACCGACGTGCTGGATTACCGTTACGAAGAAGCCAAACGACTCCCATTTGTTCAGATGGCCTCACCGACGGACATCCCTTGCCCGGATAACAGCGTAGACGTGGCCCTGGTGCAGGCGGTGCTGCATCACATTGATCCCGGCGATCTGCCGCTCGTGATCCGACGCCTGCGAAAGATTGCGAAGTATGCGTTGATCAAAGAAGACACATATGGAGTACCCGACCAGATTGAAGGATTGGCGCAGAAATTGGCGGAACAGCCACTGCTGGCGACGTTTGTCAGCTTGCCGCGCAGCGTGCAACATCAGGTACTGGTGCTGATCGATTTTTTCAGCAACGCGATTGCGCAGGGGCTCCCCGAAATGAATATGCCGTTTGAGTTCAAGACCCCGGCCGAGTGGAAAGACGTTCTACTCAACAACGGCCTCAGAGTGAATCGGACCGTGCTCGCCGGTTTCGAACCCGGACGAATGCACAAGAGCTGTCATGTCTGGTTGGTGTGCGAGCGCATGGCAGATTCTGGCTTCTAGTTTCGTCCTCCTAAATAAAACCGCTAAACCAGGACCGCTGAACGAAAATCAGCCGAGTAGCGAATCGCTACTACTCGGTAATTATGTGGTCGGCCCATTCAATCAGCGAGACGAATATTGTCGGGTTGCCAAACTTTGCTCCATAGTTGTTCAGGTCACCCTCGGTCACACCCCTTGCGCGGGAGCACGCCCCACAGGCATAGATTGGAACACGCTTCGCGACGACCTTATCCAGAGTTTCACCTACGGGCGGCCATCCGACGGGCGTGACTGCGTTGGCGACCGTCTTCCGCATCAGCACGACGGCTTCTCCCAGCAAATAAATCTGTACTTCGTGTCCGGCTTCCGCGAGTGCAAGCCCATGCGAGAAGGGAAACGCGGCCTTGGTTGGGTCGTCGGAGCCCCACGCGCTCTTCATCAGGATCTTGAGCGACTTGTGCATGCCTTGTCCCTGGACGGAGCCATTAGCAATGACTAGAGGAAGAGCCGCCAGTTGCAACAATCTTGACAGGAATAGTCGACGTGCCATGAGCTTCTCCTTACAATGCGCAAAAACGTTTAGCCTATTTACAGTCGACAAGCCTAATCCCAGCCGAGAGCCGCCGCAATGGTTCCGCTGGCAAAAAACATTGGTCGGCTGAGTGGGATGAGCGGTGAGGCATCGATCGATGGATCGAATGGCTAAGAGCCTATGGCTCTTGCATTCCTAGCATTTACTTCAAGTGTTACACGATGAACAGGTCCGACAGATTTCGGATATATCCGAAGATGTAGTGCTCTTCGTCGGCGGCGATTCGAACACGCAACTCCGTCCACTCCGGCTACGTCAGCCGGGCCAATCGTTTTCCATGGGGGTCTGGCGCCCGTCTGCAGGCCCAGGCGCGAAACCGGACAGGATGTTTCGCCGCGCTGTCCGACCAGCAACGCATTTCCACCTTTCGCCCAACGCAGCGGCAGGTCGCCAGGCTGTGAACCATGGACCGGCTGCGGTTCGCCGCCCTCCACTGCAAACAGGGCGACTCCATCGCTCGTGACGGTCGCGATTCGCGTGCCATCGGGCGAAACGGCGCGGGGATTCGTCCCCAAACTGTAGCCTTCCGGAGTAATAGGGCGAGCCTGCCCACCATCCGGATTCGCAAGATAGATGCGCGAGGCGTGACCGGGGATGCGAGCCTGCCCTGAGCGAAGTCGAAGGGGTATCCAGGCCTACACGTTTTCGGGTTGATTCTTGACCCGCTGTTATAATCGCGTGCAATTCAACGGGCGCACATGCGGCTTGGGGGGATTCTATGCGACTGAAGTCCAGTTTCACGGTGATCCTGCTGTTGATCTCTCTGGTGGTTACCCCGGACTTCGGTCCCTTTCTTTCGGCGCAAACCGCGTTACCCACCGGGCAAGAGCTGGACCAGTTGCTGGCCCCAATCGCACTTTACCCGGACTCACTGCTCGCCCAAATCACAACCGCCTCGACAAATCCGCAGGAAATTCTGGATGTCGACAATTGGCTGCGGGACAACCAGGGTCTGACAGGTACTGCACTGACCGACGCGGCACAGCAGCAGGGATTCGATCCTGCTTTTATCGCGCTGGTGAATTTTCCGCAAGTGCTGGAGATGATGGCGCAGCACATTGATGACTATGCCGCCATCGGGCAGGCGTTTTCGGCTGACCAGGAAGCAGTCTCCTCCTCGATTCAGCGGCTACGTGACCAGGCATATGCGGCGGGATCGTTGCGCAGCACTGCGCAGCAGCAAGTGCTGGTGCAGCAACCCGCTGGTCAGACGATCTATGTAATTCAGCCCGCCAATCCTCAGGTGGTTTATGTGCCGCAATACGATCCGACGGTGGTTTACGTGGCGCCCAGTACGAATGCCGTGGTCGTCGCGTCACTGATCAGTTTCGGCGTGGGAATAGGAATTGCGGCGTTGTTGGTAGACAACCGGCCCTGGGGATGGGGAGGTTGGGGATGGAACTGGGGATCTCGTCGCGTGTATTACAACCACGTCGTATGGGGCGGTTGGGGAAATCCTTATCGGCCGCCACGCATCTGGTATCGCCCGCGACCGATTGTATGGGCCAACCGTCCCGGTTATCGCGGCGATTGGCGCTATCGTCCGCGAAATTATCGTCCTCCACATCCTCCAAGTAATCGTCCCGGCTACAGTCGTCCGCCTTACGGACCAGGCAATCCGCCGGGTTACAACCGGCCGGGAAATCGTCCCGGCACGCCGGGTCGTCCACCAGTTCAACCGCCCCGTCCCGGAACGCCTGGTCAACCGAAACCGGGCGGGCCTACGCAGCCTGGTTACCCCAGACCACCATATCCAAACCAGCCTCGTCCGAACCAGCCTCGTCCAAACCAGCCCGGTCTGAACCAGCCTGGCCCAAATCAACCTCGCCCAAATCAGCCTCGTCCAAATCGACCAGGACCGAATCAGCCGGGTTCGACGCGGCCAGCCCCTCAGCCAAAACCTGCAACTCCGAACCATGGTCAGTCGCAGCCGAGGGCTCCGCAGTCAAGGCCAGCGCCAAGACCTCAAGAAGGTCACACGGAGCAAAGGCAATAGCGGATGAGTTGTTGGCGAAAAAGCACCCGCTTCACCACTAGCCCGGAGTGGCTGGTTCATTGGATCGGGTCTCTGATGGAGAACTGGAAACCTGAAACTAGAAACCCCTGAGAGAAACAGTTCCTACCGGGAAATCGCCGAGTCAGGAAAACTAACCGCGACCACCTCGCTCGAAACGAATGAGACTGTAATGTTGGTCTCTCGTTCAGAGCCCGACGCATCACCCGTAGAGGGCTGATAGCGCCACTGCCGTACGGCTTCGACTGCGGCGGCAGCCAGCGCCCGGTCTCCCTTCACTACCTTGACCTGACTCACCACTCCGTCGGAGCCGACTACCGCATGCAGAGAAACTTTGCCGCGGGCATTGGTAACGGGACAGACCGGATACACCAGTTTCCGCGGCGGCCCGGAGATTTGGATCCGCAGGGATTCCGCTGGAGTTTCGGGCGGGAGAGCTTGATGCCTGGGACCCGTTTGCGTTCCGAGCGTAGAAGCATATGTAACGAAAAGATTGGCGCGACGCGGGATCGCCGGCGTGGCGTCGAGCCGATTGGAGACTGCAGCAGACGCAGGCAGTTCACTGGTCACTGGTTCCGTAGCTGGAACTGTTGGAAGAGGTGTAGCCGGGACTTCGGAGCTGGCAACCTGATTCATTGGAACCTGGTCCACTGAAAACTGGCTTGCGGCAGTTTGGGGCGCTGGTGCCACCCGAACCGTCCAGGCCGCAGAAGCCCAGTGAGCAAGGACCGGCTGGCTACGCGACTGGCGCCAGCCCAGCACCGCGACGATCGCTGCGAGCACTCCTGTGCCGACTTTAATAGTCATCCCGGAGAGACCAAGCCTGGAGAAATCGAATCGGGTGAAAGAAAATCGATCAAAGGCAAAACCAAAATTGAAGAGCTTGCTCCCGCGACCCGTTGTGCGAACGGCCGCGTTGTTGCTCGAAATGCCCGGGACCGGTTGGGCGGCAGGTACGCAAGCCGGCTGAACGAATTCTTCTACTGTGCCGATCAAGACATCATCGAACTGGCGTGGCGACGTCTGCGACGCTGTCCGGTACACAGCCGTGATCAGTTCCTGTTGTCGTGGGTTCAGAACTTTTTGCGGCAGGCTGCGGAAGTTTCGGAATGTCCACAGAAGATAAATTCGCGCCCAGCCGGAAGCCTGCGCATGCACCAAGCCCCTGCCGGTATCGAAGGCCACAAGAACCCGTCTGGAGAACAAGAGAGACCCCGCACAAAAGTGACGTGCCTTGCCGCCAACGCCGCAGTTGGAATGCCAGTTGCCGCCGTGCTAAGTTACTGTTTTATAAACACTTCAGGCTATACCGTCGATAGCCTGCGGAGCAGGTACGCAAAACTTTTCACCATCGGAGTATGCTTGGTCGGACAAGTGCCCGAAAGGTTCACAATAGTTTCAAGTTTCCGACCTTCCAGTTTCCGGGTCAAACACCACAAACCAGAAACTGGAAACCGCGAAAACCAGAACGACGGTTGAGATCGCAGCGCACTCATCTAGGTTCTGACGCCGCTTCGATATAATGGCGCTGTTCGCGGCCTGCAACCGGGTCGGGAAAGAGGCACAGTGCGGCTATCGCTGAACACGCGCGGAGTGGGCGACGTCACCATTATCCGGTGCACCGGACGCATCGTGGCCGGCGGTGAAACAGAATTCCTGCGCCTCCACGTGCACGAGCTCATGCAGGATCGCAAAGGCTTTGTTCTGCACCTGGGTGAAGTGGTCTTCATCGACAGCAGTGGACTGGGAACTCTGGTGCGCCTGCTGACCAGCACACGCCGGGCCAGCGGCGACTTGAAGTTGTGCAATGTGCCGGAGGATGTCCGCAAAGTCCTGAAGATGACCAACCTGATTACGCTGTTCGACACGCACGAATCTGAAGCGGATGCAGTTTCGGCGTTTTACCGGCGGAGCCCTGCTACGGAACAGGCCGCCTTCAAAGGTCCTCACATCCTGTGCGTGGATCAATCCGCCGACGTGCTGGCTTACTTGCGCGAGTTGTTGCGTAGTGCGGGCTACAACGTACACACCAACAGCAGCCTGCACGATTCACTGATCTTGATACGGGCGACCCGGCCTGGCCTGATGATCCTGGGTCCGAGCCTGACGGGATCGCCCGGAACGCAGCAAAGCTTCAAGACTGCGTGTGCCAGCCTGCCGGTGGTGGAACTGGGACACGAATTTTCCACCCTCCACGCCGGTGAGGCCGCTGCCGAACTCCTGGAGAAAATCCGCGCGCACCTGTCCTGAGAAAACGGGCGGCTGTCCCACGACGACCCCGCGAGACCTGCCGCCGGCAATCGACCAGCCGCCCTAGTTGGTGAGCCGCTTCGAAATCATTGTGGCGTGGAGCGTGCCGTCCTTGTTCCACGTACCGCGGCAGATTACGCGATCATCGTCCTTAACGTCGGCGGAAGTAATCGTGTTGACCGTCTTGCTACCGTGCTCCTGACTGGTCCATTGGGTTGAGCTGTCATAAACCACGGTTTTTTCGACGGTCGAGCCCACTTTGCGAACCGTCAGGGATGATTTGTCCGGATTACTCCTTACAACCCGGCCCTCCCAGCGGTCCACCTTTGCGGCCATCTCCTTGGCGGGAGCGTCCTGTGCGAAAACGGTGCTGGCCAACGGCAAGGCGAGCATCGATGCGAACAACAGAGTGAGTAGCTTTTTCACCATGTGATCTCCTCCGTATCAACGGAATGGAATATGTGGCAAAAAACAATAGACCCTGCGACAGAAAAGAGCAAGCTGTATCCGAGTCGATATGGAGCGGACTCTGGTTTGGGGCGGAGCGGCGCTTCAGCTGCTGCAATCGATGCAGCGTAACTCCGGCTCAGCCGCTGAACTACTTCGCGGGCCAGGCATCGCTATGCAGGCCCGAAGTCCCGCCCCATCTTTCGGCGGTTCCGCCTCGTCAGTACAACACTTCCTTCTCCCCGTTTTGAGCGATTAACTGGTTGAAGCGCTCCACGATCTTGTCCCGCCTTGCCATCAAGGCTTTGATCTCTTCCTTGTTGAGATAATGCTTGGTTTTTGCCGTCAGTTCGTCTCCGTTCAGTGCTTTCAGCTTTTCGAAAAGCTGGCGGTCGCAGTGGGTTAGATCGTTTGTACTTTGCAAGTCTTTGTAGAGCCGGAACGCACGGCTGAAGTCGACCCGCCAGATCTTGAAGTCCTGGCTGATCAGCAAGTTGGTCAGGTTGGGGTCGGCATCGTAGACCAGTTGGTCGAACACCCGAATTTTGTACATCTGGTTGTTCCACGCGTCGGGATCAGGAACCTCGATCTTCTGCTTGATGCGGTCTGCTTCGTCCATCTTCACCGGCAGCCACCAGCTCAGCGAGCCTGAATTTCCCTGCCAGGTGCGTTCCACATAGACCGGCAGCATGTCGTCCATGCCGAGCAACTCCGACAGCTGATAGGCGGCGATGTTGTACTTGTAGGAATCCACGAAGTTCATTTCAGTTTTGCCGCTGGCCAGCGTTGCCGTGGGCTTGTGTTCGTCAATCGCCTGGAAAGAAGCGTCGTGCGTTATCGTGCCATCGCTGAGCGTCAGCCTCCATGGAGAAGTAACGCCCTTGCTGGATTGCTTGCTGCCTACGACTTTGGCTTTGAGAAGGAAAGTCTTGATCTGATCTTTGGTAAGAGTGGTTTCATCCGCTGCGCTGACAACCTGGGAACACATCAAACAAACCGCCACGGCGATGAAAAGGCGCCGCCACTGCTGCTGAAGTGAGTTCATCGGACTCATCCTCCAATTGTGCAGACAGAATCTACCCTCTTATGCAGCGTTCGGCAACCTAAAATCTGCAAACCGCGCCACCCGCGCGGCATTCCAGATTGGGATTTACTCCGCTCATCGCTAGGGCTATACTCCCGCAGCTAGGCTTAGAGTCGTCTCAAATAGCAGTTTCAGAAATAGCGCCAGCTGGCGCCATAGCTCGGGAGGATGTGATGAAACTTTCAGTGATTTTGCTTACCTTCGTATTCCTAGGAGTCGCCTTTACTGGTCCGGCAGCAACGGCCGGCGACAAGAAAATGGCAATGGCCGACGAGAAAGAGGGTCGGTGGCAAGGCACGATTGTCCGAATCAGTAAGGACCAGTCGACCCTGAGCGTTCGCGGCGGGCAATCGAACATGGCGAGCACTGAGAGAACGATCGTCTACGACGACTCGACCAAGTGGACCAAGCAGGGAAAGAAAGCCGAGATGAGCGACTTCAAAGAAGGCTCATTCGTGATCGTGGTGGGAAAGCCTGACGACAAGGGCGTTTTTCACGCCAGCCAGATCGATTTGCGGCTGCCCAGATAGCGTCTCTTCCGAAAAGGGCCCAGACTTCGCCGGTGCTCACTTGGCGCCGGACGCACAGAGACGGGCCCTTGTTGTTTCAGGGATTCACGGCTAGGGCCTCCAGGCGCACCTTGGCCGCCCGGGCGGTTTCTCGCAGCAGCGGGTCCGAATCATTCAGACATCGATCTAATTCACTCTGCAAAGACTTCAATCCGAAGGTCCCGATGGCGTGAGCACCACATGACCTGAGCCAGGGATCGTCGCTGTTGACCAGCGCCGCCACCGCGTGTTCCCGGTTCTCGATCTTGGCCCGCACCAGCCGGTTGGCAATGCTGGCACGCTCGGCCACTGTGATCTTCCCATCGAGCAGGGGCACCAGCATCTCCCGCAATTGGGTTTTCAAAACGCTATCCAGAAACTCCAGGGCATTGTCGTGAACCGATGCGCTGGTCGACTGCAGGCATACGTATGCGCTGTGCACATCGAAGTGGGGATATAACAGGCCGAGCAAACGAAAGATGCGCTCCAACTCCTGTTTCATGGACTCGGTCAACGGGCGCGCAATCGACTCCTGAGCCTGCCCCGTAACGCCGAGCTTGTCCAGAATCTGGTAGGACCGGTAGTGTCCGAGAATCTCGGCCGCCAGCACCGTCTCCAGCGTCAGGATGTCGGGCTCGATCTCAGGATGGCGGCGGCAAAGCTTGTTGAGGGCGCTGATAGTACGGAAGCGAAGGGTGGTATCGCTTTCCAGCAGGTTCTCCATCAGCACGTTCGCCGCGGCCGTCGTTCCCACCCGCACCAGGACGGAGGGGATCTCTCGCCGTGCTTCGATGGGGATGTTGTAGTCGCCGAGGTGATCGCGCAACGCTCCCACGATCGAATCCCCAAACTCGCCCAGGGCCTGAGCGGCGTCGGGGCAGAGTTCGCGATGTCCCAACCGGTCGAGCAACTCCGGCACCAGACGCCGCTTGCGCAGTTTTCCTACCGAGCGGATTGCTTCGCGTACGACAATAGTGTCGGGATCGGCCAGCAGCGTCGAGAGCGACGGATCGAAACAATCCGGTAACTCGCCCAGCAGGCGCGCAGCCTCCACCTTGGTCCGCTGCGCATCCGGGCCGGTTTCGCTCACCATGATTGTCAGCATCTGCCGTGCGGCGTCCAGGTTCTGGGCCTCACCGGGCCGCGCCAGAAACGCGACCACTCCCGAGCTCACCGAGAAATCGGCGAAGTCGCCGGCTTCCTCAATGAGGGGCAGCGGATCGACCTGGGCGCAGTGGGTCAGGTAAAGCAGAGCTTCGGTGCGCACGTTGAGATCGGGATCGCGCAGCAGTTGCTCCATGGCCGGCCGCACTGTGGGGTCGCGGGATGTGGACAGTATGGCGATAGCCTTCCGCCGGACTTCCGGGCTCGAGTGGCTCAGCAAGGCCGGGATAGCGGGATGCGCAGCTCTCTGCTGCTCCACCTCAAACAAGCTCAATGCGTAAAGAATGTCCTTGGGATCCGAGGCCGAAAGATTAGTCGCCAGCAACTCGGCAGTGGACCGATCCAACACTGCCATGGACGTCTGTTCCACATCGACTCGATGCTGGCTGATACTTTCCTTCAACGTAGCCACGTATTGTCGTTTTGCAACCGTAACCGCCAGTAGCCAACCCGTGATCAGGACCAACACAATCCAGCTAATCTGACGTGCCGGCATATGCAGGGTGGTGGCGAAAATGAGAACCGCCAACCCGGACAAGCCATCTCCGAGCCGCCAGACTACGGTGTCGATGAACCATTTGACCTGTATCTTGATGCGCGCCGAGAGCGGAAGGTAGAGCAATTCGACGGCAGATTTGTCCAGGGAATAGCGCTGCACCTGATCGAAGCCTTTCAGCACCACCACCGAACCCAGCGTGCCAAAAGCCAGCACCCCCGCGGAACCCAGGAACACCGTGGCGGGAAGCGCGAACAGGGACGCACCAATGCCGAACTTGCGCAGGAACCGCGGGGTCACCAGCAGCTGGAACACGAGCGAAAGTATTCCAGCGTAGAAGTTGAAGTCTCCAAAAAAGGCGGCCAGAGCATCCTTTTTTTGCAGCGTCTGCTGCGCAATAGCCAGGAACTGCCAGCCGGTCAGTGTGGTCACCAATGACCCGATACAAATCACTGCGGCAATTGCCCGCAGATAGGACGAAGAGAACACCACCTTCATGCTGCCAAAAAGGTTTCTGGGGCCGCCTTGCGCCGATTCCCGGGTCGCCTCTTCGGCTCCGCCTCGGGCCACCATCCCGCTGCGCCAGATCAGGACAATCAGTCCGGTACAAATCAACAGAAATACCACCATGCCCAGCAGCAGGCTCTCCGTGCCGAATCTCTTGGCGATTGTTTTGGAGAAATAGCCGGAGAAAATCCAACCCGCGATGCCGCCCCCGCCCACCATTCCAAAAACCCGCTTGGCCTCCCGCGTGGTGAGTACATAGTTGGCCAGAGTCCAGATCTGGGTCGGCACCAGCACTCCGAAGATTTTTACCCAGACGTAGAACACCGGGTACAGCCAGGCGAGATGAAGATAGTGGATCAGGCCCCAGAACAGCGCGCAATTGCTGGCAAAAAATAGGTTGCTGGCCAGCAGCAGGCCGTTAAAAGGCACGCGCCGCGCCATCCGCACATAGCCCGCCACCACCAGGATCACGAGCACAGCGCTGGAAATGTCAGCGTAGGCCAACTGCTTGGCCTGGAAGCGAGACAGGAATAACGCAGGGCCTGCCACCCCGCCGATTTTGTAGATGGCAATTACGAGGAATAAACAGGAGCACAGCAGGGAGCCGCGCCCCAGATCGCCGGGGTGGACGTTCAGCGCGCGTTCAATCCACCGTTTCATCTGCAAAACGCCGTTTCCGTTTTTCCCGCCGCTCCTAAGGCGCCGCGGCCGCCATAGCGGGACATATTCCGCCATCGCTCGGCACAAGTGCGGGCTTGTCCGCAGCCTTGGAGGCGTCGTCAGCGCCCGCTTTTGCCGGCGCCGCCGTATCGAGAAGCACTACCTGCTGGTCCATGTACACAGCCGTGAATTTTTTGTCAGCGCAAATCTCCAGAGCCGATGCCCGCCCGCCGGGATAGTAGCTGCTGAGCATGCCAGTGTCGATCAGGAACACCTTGCCGTCAAACCGGGGACGGATGCGCCCGCCTTTCTGCACCGTGTGCCCCACCGCGATGTGGGATGCGTCGTAAGCTTCCAGAACCTTGCCCAGTTGGGCGGCGCCCTCGTCGTCAGGCCACTGGTCATAACCGCGAAACCACAAGGGACCGTCGGGCCGGACGCTGAGCCAGTCGCCGTAGCCCAGGAACTGTACTATCTGGGCCTGTCTTTGTTCATTCGCTGAAACTCGCGACTTGCGTTCCGCCACCACTTCCGCCTGCGCTACGGCGGTGATTTCCTGAAGCGTAAAAAATGGCAGGATCACTTTCTGGTCCTGCAGGTCCTGCTTCGCGGAATCGAAGGCTTTGATTTCGTCGTGGACGTGAGCGTTGATCGTGTCGAGCTTCAAGTGCGCCAGACTGGGATGGATTCCGCCGTGCAAAAAGATCACGGAGCCAACTTTGGCCAGAGCCGCGTGCTCGCGCAGCCATTTGCCATACACGCCCTGCGGACTGAAAGCCTCCCGTTGCTCGATGAAGCCCAGCGGATGCCGCGCTACCCACTCCGCTTCGGTCAGCTCCATGGGCTGGGGTAGCTCTGCCAGCAGGGCCTTGTGACTGTCGCGCCATTTCGTGTACTCCTGATAGGCGGATTTCTGGCGCTCGGCGGATTTGTCGTCTGCGTAACTGGCATAGTTCTCGGGAGTGACGTAGCGCAAGTCACCCATAATGTTCATCATCTCGTGGTTGCCCAGCAGCGGCACCACTCGTCCGCCAGCCTTCGGCGCCTCCTTTTCCAGCGCCATCATCAGGTCCATCACCTGGCGCGGCTTCGGACCGCGATCCAGGAGGTCTCCGACCTGGACAAACGTCGTCTTGTTTCCGGTCCAGTGATTCTGGGCGTCGATCAGCCCAATGTGCTGGAGAAGGGCAACGAAGTCGTCAAAGTCACCGTGCACGTCGCCAATGGCTACCACGGCTTCCGGTTGGTCCGCGGGAGTTTTGGCTGGTCCCGCCCATGACTGGCTCGCCAGCACCAGGAGGACGAGAATGAAAATACAAGCGCGGTGTGTAGAAGCACAGACCGGAGAACGGAACATTTTCCTGGCTCCTATTGCCGACCCCGGCCGGATTTGCAAGAAAGCATCGAGTCGCTCAGGGAAAGTCCCCCTATGGACGGTGAATCTTAGGCTGCTGGATTAAACAAGTCAACAACATGAAAATCTAACAGTCTGTGGAGGGACGGGCGTTCCGCCCGTCCAGCCGGGCAAGGCCCGGCAAGTCTCAATCCAAATCCGGGAACCGCGCTCGCCCGCACCGACGAGGCGTCCGGGCCTACGTGAGAGATTATGGACGACGATTCGGTGTAAACGGTGGGCCCGGCAGTCATTGCCCGTACCAGTCGGAATGCAGGGACCATCGTTTACATGAAGAGGCATTGTGTCGAGGTCCACTGGTGCAGGCATGCCGGGCACACGCCGCCGGTGTCGAACGTATTCCACATGTGGCCACAGTCACACGCCCAGAGATCTTTCTTCTCTGGCGACCAACCACACATAGGACATCTGATCCGCGGACCGGAGGGTTCACGGGTCGTTTCCTGATCAGCTTCGCGATCCAAAACCACGGACGATCTGGAGGGCTCGTCAGAGAAAGCGGACATGTTCCGGCATCCCCACGTTGGCTGCACATGGTAATGCAGGATTGGCGGTTTGTGAAGAATGGTAAGTCTGTGACGGAACTCGGTCAGATTGTGAAGCGATACGGGCCCGGCGCGCTATGTTTGCCGCCGGTACATATCCTTCATCCGCAGGAAGAGCGCAACCGCGTGGTCAGCGATCAGTGCCTTTGCGGGCTTGCCCTCTGACCGCAAGACCTGGGCGAGCAGTGCGTATGCGGCCGCGGCCTTTTCCGCCAACTTGATCTGGTGGGACGCATCCGCCGCAGGCACCAGCAGCTCGGTTTGAGCCAGACTGCCTTGCTCCAGCGCAAACTCGGCCAGCCGCGCCCCGCTCGTCGACTCTCCTCCAGGTAGGACCGGGGTGAGAAATTCCAGCCCGAAACAATAACCCGAACGGCTGCGAATCGCGCCAGCCACCCGTGCATTGCTGGGGCCACGAAATTCGACTGCCATCAGATCTCCGGGCTCCAGGTCGATTCCGGCGTACAGGGCCATCCCGCCCTCGCTGATCTCGATAGCGCGCCCCGGGACAACTGTACCTATCTGCCCGTTTCCCGTAACCACGCCGAGGGGAAGATCGACCGGCTGCCGTTGCCATCGCCGGATATTCTCGGATTGTGTCCCTACGCTGTTACCCATCGGTAAAGGTAAAGACAAATGGTAGTAACGGCCGGGCCAGGTTTCAACTTACGAGCGTACAGCCCCTTTGGCAGCCCGCGCCGTTAGCTGGTTGGCGGGTTCATACCCTCAGAGGGCTCTGAGGCAATTTTGCCGGTTGGGTACTCTGCGATCTTTGCCAAGGGCGTCAAGGATGGACCTGATGACGGTGCTGGAGTCGGCACCGTCTGATTAGCCAAGTAGCAATATTCGCGGAGGACCGCACGGCGAAGACCCATTTCGTCTTCGAATCCGCATTCGCGGGCATAACGCGGCACATCGTGGGGGATGGGCTGGCCAATGCGTTCCTCGAAGTACCAGCGGCACAGGTCGTCCCATGAGACCCGCACGTCGGACATACTGGGGTTCTGCAGCCCCATCGACTCAAGCGTGCGCTCCTTCTCGCGCGCCCTTGCTGCGAGCCGGTCGTATTCGCCGCTCATGAGCAACTCGTCGATAATCCGGGACTCCACGTCGGGGACTCCCCAACTCCGGGTTAACTGGAGAAGGGCTTCCTCCTGCAGCATCCGGCTGAACGTTTCGATGGTGAGGTCATGCTCGGCAAGCCAGCGCTGAAAACGTTGCCGGTCCGCCAGATCGCGTTTGTCCCGCCACCGGTCGCCGGTCTGTTGGAGCTGCTCAGGGCTCAGCAGGATGTTCTGTCGGGAAGCCTCGGTGGCAGCCAGGAATCGCACCAGAGCGCCTTGCGCGACGCGACGGTAGGAGGCGTCGATCTGCATCTCCTCGCGCAGGGTGGTGGGAAGGACAGTGGCCTTGTCCACGGAATTCTCGAGCGCTCCAGGCATCGAGCTGGCGACGTGCCAGATGTGGGTGTTCTCCAGCGCATACGAGACACGCTTGGGAGCGAATCCACCGGCGAGCCGTTCGCGCATCATTGCGAGCATCGCGAGCGCATCCTCGCGTTTCTGATCTACCTGCCCCGCCGAAAGCCACTGCTCGAAGGCGGACAATTCTTCTGCCGGCAAGCCTTGCAGGCGTGCCTGTCGGAGCACTTCCGGGTAACACCGCTCCGGGTAGAAAAGATCTTTGGCGATTCGTAGAAGGGTTGCGCGTGTGGCTTCACCGATCACGCCGCTCGCATGGGCCTTCCTGACCGTAGCTCTGACGTTGACCATGGCCTCAGACGCCACGCGATAACCCGTCTCGGCGGGACCGTGTCTTACCGCGACTTCGTCGTCATCCTCGAGTTCGCCGCTGCGGAACGATTCATAGATGGCGCCCACACCTTCCATGCCGAAGGCTTCCAGTTCAACTGCGCGTAGCGCTCCCATGCTGGCGCTGCCGAAGACGTGAATCCCCTGCTTCATCGCCCACAGGATCTCTTTATGCCAGACCGACGGAACCCGTTCGAAATAGCCGTCGATAATGCCGATCGCCTCAGGTCGCTTGAGGGCGGCGCGATACACGTCCCCTTGGGAGACGGGTGGCAGGAACACCGCATCCAGGTGGTTTCGCGCCTCATCGGGCGGCAAGGTCGGGCCGGTGAAGACGTAGACGCTCATCGCTTCGCTTCCATAAAAGCATGGGCACGACGGCCGTATCGGCAATTCGGCACTACGCCTTTGGCTTCCAGACCGGGAATGACCACGCGTGCCACGGGCAAACCAAACTCCGGCTTGGTCAAGTCCACCACCACTACGTGTTCAATGCCGGCGGCCTGCAATTTGCTAAGTTCCCAGGCTACGTCGCCGTCGAGAGTGTCTTCCTCCCAGGTAGGCGCCTTATGAAAATCGCGGCGAGCCGTGGGCGCTGCGAGTCGTTGCCGCAGGCCGTTGATGGCTTCGGGTGACATCGCCCGGTCGTACATGGTGCGAAACAGGTCGTCGCGTGATCCTGATATGCAGGCGGCACGACTCTGGGCGGCCTCGGTCAGGGCGCGCAGGAGAGCGATCTCCCGCGCCGGATGGCAGCCCGAACCGCCGGCAGAATACAGATCACGCAAGCCGTTGCTCTCGCGGTCGACAATCGCGCATTCGAAGCAGGGGATACCGACGTCAGTTGTCGATTCCCACACTCCAACAGCCACTCCCGCCCGCTCGTATCGGTCGAGCACTTCACGGCAACCCGGGTCGTCCACTGTGGAGAGATCGACGCGCAGCTGGTCGTGCTCCTCTTCGGACATCAGGGACCACAGAGTTGTGGCGTCACGCTCGACGACCTCACAGAGGGCATGGCTGATGGCCTCGAGCAGGTGATTGCCCGAGGCCAGACCGTTGGACGAGGCAGCGAAATTTCCCGGACATAAGGTCTTATCCACGGTGTAGATGGTGTGCACCAGTTCATAAGGCAGCCACACCGGTTCTTCTGCGAGCAGGTCGAAACCTTGTATCCACAGCAACGGTCGATCAAGGTGGAAGAGGCTGGGGTCCTCTCGCGCCATCTCGGTCACATCGGCCAGGCGGTGTGTCCGGCTCAACTCCGTGTAGCTGTCATATTTCAGAGGCAGAGTGGTCATGTACTCGGCGTGATAGCCTTCGACCGACTCCATTACGCCCGAGGCTTTGGCGGCCCACAAGTCCAGTCCCTTGCCTTGGGACACGGCGATCGATCGCGAGTTCGGCCGGACTACCATCACTACTGGAATGCCGATGCAGTCGAGTCCGGTTACGTCAGCAATGCGGGTGATCCCCATGCTTGCCATGAAGGGGCGAACTCGCTCGAGAGTTTCCTGCGGCGAGACGAGCCGGTGCGTGCCTGCGCGATATGCTTTCGGAACACCGGAAGTTGTGGCCGTCACCATGATTTCTATCCCTGGTTTCTATCTCTCGGTTGGTTCGCGCTCAGACTCAGGTTCTGGCACAGGCTGCGCCGACCCCAGCAAAAGGCCTAGCATAGCGCGTTCCCGAGGAGTTAGCGCACCTTCCCAGACCTGCAGTTTCTCGCCAAGTGTGAGCAGTTCGCGTTCATCCAATTCGATTCTCCGGCGTTCCGCCTCCTCGTGCCCACCACTTTGCGGGGGAACGAACGGCAATGCCAGGGCGAGGTAGCGACCATCGGCTTTTGCGATCAGGCGCAACTCCAGCCAGCGCTGCAGTAACGACTCTACCTCCTCCTCCGCCCACCCCGCTTGGGCCGCTTTGTCCACGATCGCTCTCAACGAGTGTGACTGATCGCAGAAGAGATAGAGCGCCCGTTCCACGCCACACAGGGCCACGGTGGGCTGAAGGGCTCCTGCACGATGGTACTGGATCGTCAGCACGCTGCCATCGTCGCTGTACATCAAACCGCTCCCACCGGCATTGGCCTCCCAGGATTCGATCGCCTCCTGCAGCCCGCCAGTATATTTGGAGGGATCGCGACCGTCCGCATAGTCGTGCTCGAAGTAGTAGGCAAGGTTCGCCAGATCGGTGTCCGGCAGATCATACACGTAAGCGTATGACCGGTCGCAGCGCACGTTGGTTAATCCAAACTTTTCAGGATTGACGAAAAACGGGCTGAACCGGTCCACCCGGACAGGGCCACATCCCTGCGGCGGTTCGAGGTGGTGCAGGCCGGAAATCAGCGAGACCATTTCCTCGTACTCGTTCGGTTCCTCGCCGGGAAGCCCATACATCAGGTTCCAATTGCACTTCACGCCAAAGTGCTTGCACCACTTCAGCAACTCTACGTTTTGTAAAGCGGTGGTGCCCTTGCGGATAAGTTGCAGCACGCGGGTGCTGAAGCTCTCGATTCCGGGCTGGATGGTCCTGACCCCGGCCTCACGCAGCAAGGCCACTTGGTCTCTCCGCAGGTTTGCTTTGGTCTCGTAGAATATGTCGAGGTTCAACTCGCGTCTCTTGAGTTCGGGAAGGAGGTCGCGGAAATACTGCATGTCGAGAATGTTGTCGACCATCTCCACCTTGAGCGTATGGTGACGCGTAGTCAATGCGACGATCTCATCCAGCGCCCGCTGCCAGCTCTTCGACCGGTACTGCATGGAGACGCCGTTGAGACCGCAGAAGGTGCAGTGCGCTTTCTCGCCCCACCAGCATCCGCGCGACGTTTCCATCAGCACATACCCGGAACTCTCCGCGGCGAGCGTGCAACCCTCGCGTTCGAGGTAGTTGAAGTAGTCGTCATACTCGGGATAGGGGAGGGAATCGAGGTCCCTCACGCGGTCGGGATGCAAGGCGGAAAAGTAGCTCGAGTCATTCTTCCGCGAGATCACACCGGGAACACCGTGTACGTCCTGCCCGGTGCGCATCCGGTCGAGTAACTGCGGGAAGCTGACATCGGCCTCACCACCGCAGACGAAATCAATGAACGGAAACGAACGGTGGAGTTGCAGGCCCATCACGCCTTCGCAGTTGGCACCCCCGAAGATGATCTGGATCCGTGGGTAGCGTTGCTTGATCCTTCGAGCAAGAGCAAGGGAGGCCAGGTTCTGGGTGAAATTGGTGGTGAAACCGACAACGTCATATGCCGCCCAGTCGACCGCCGCGACGCACTCCTCGAGAAATGCTGCCGCGGCCTCACGCGCGCGCCGCAGTTCATTGAAAAAGGCGTCCTCGCCCTGGCGGATCCACGACCGATAACGACCACGCACCGTCTCCAGAAAATCACGCCTGGATCCGCCTCGCCCTTCAAAAACGCACTCGGAAAATATCCACTCGCCGATAAGAGCCTCGGGCGGGCTGAGGTCGGCGACGGCGTGGAAGAACTCTCTCCCGTGGCGTTCCGCGTAACGCAGGTTGAGATAGAGGACCTCACTCGCGATCCCCATGCGTTTGAGGTGGCCTTTGAGCAGGCTTACCCCGATGGCTGGACGGATGGAACCAAACGGCATGTTAATGAAGAGCACTTGCACGGTAGTCGTGGCTCACCGGCCACACACTCGTGCAAACTTGTGGCAGTGAAGGCTGCCACGTGGCTCACAGGGCTGGGGCCGATCTCGAGGGGATAGAAAGCCGCTCCAACTAACTGGTCAAGCTTACTTCTCCACAAAAGTGCCTTTAACCTTGATAGCGATGGTTGGAAATGAAGCTGACACCCCGGCGCCCTTCTCCGGGCTATACCCCTGTTCGTCGTACTTCATTCCAAATCCCTGAACCTCGCTACTCTTGGCCGCTTTAGTCGCGTTATCCAGCACGTCAGTGAGGAAAGCGTTCTCTTTTGCAGTAAGGTTCTTGCTGATGGCTTTCAGTTTCTTGGCGAGTTCCGAAAATTCGCGCTCAGTATATGGCTGTTCGGCAGTCATGTTACTTCTCCTTGTCTCACGAAGCTGGTTCACGAACCTGCGCACACATTCTCGGGGGGATGAGAGGCGTATTTTGGACCAACTCCAGGGACGTGTCAAGCTGTGGAGAACGCCGGTCAGTTTCGCGACACATCCCGCAAATTTACGAACCACCAAGGGCACGAAGAATGACGACGGCATTACTCTCGGGGGTCTTCTTCGTGTACCTTCGTGACCTTCGTGGTAAATCGTTTTCGCAAATTGACCGATTAGCCACTATCGCAGCACAACCAAGGGTGCAGTCGAGCACTGAATCATTCAATCGTTCCTCCAATGTGAATTATCATTCCGGATCATTGTCGATCCGCATTCAGGTGACTGCATGACATCAACGCCGGTCGTGGGTTCGGGCGAGAGCGCAGGCCACCCGCTCAAGATCGGTTACTTCCGCAATCTGTGGATTGGCGCGACGCTGTCGCTGATTGGCGACCAATTTTTTCTGGTGGCATTACCGTGGTTGGTACTGCGGCTGACGGGATCGAGCCTGGCACTGGGAACCATTCTCATGGCGGCGGCAATCCCGCGGGCGGCGCTGATGCTGGTGGGGGGAGCAGTAACAGATAGGTTCTCGCCGCGAAACGTGTTGATCGCGACCGGCGTAGTAAGAATCATTCTGGTCGCAACCATGGCTGCCCTCACCGGGCTGGAAATAATCCGCCTCTGGCAAATCTATGTGCTGGCCTGCGCCTTTGGGGTTGCCGACGCTTTCTCGTTTCCCGCAAGCACAGCTTTGCTGCCGTCCCTGGTGCGCCCGGAACAGTATGCCGCGGCCGACTCGATGCTTGAAGGCAGCGCGCAATTGAGCACCATGTTTGGGCCCGCACCCGCCGGGTTGGCCATCAAACACTGGGGTCTGGCGCCGGCCTTCTGGATCGATGCGGTAAGCTTCCTGGGCCCAGTTGTAGCGTTGCTATGGGTACCAGATCGGCCACCACAGCCGGTCACGCCGGCAGGCATTGCCCAGTCAAGTCTGCCTCAATCAAGTCTGCCCCAGTCAAACGTGCTGCGGTCCATCGCCGACGGTATGCGTTATGTCCTTCAGGATCGAGCGCTGCGACTGTTGTTTGTGGTCTCGGCGGTCTTGAACCTGGCTGTCGCCGGGCCGCTGGCGGTGGGATTGGCGGCCATGGCCAACTTTCGCTTCGGATCGGCGGCTGCTTACGGGATCATGCTTTCCTGTTTCGAAGGCGGGGCGCTGGCCGGCATGCTGCTGTCGGGCGCGCTACAGAAGTTCGCGCACCGCGGTTGGTCATTAACCGCGCTGACGTTCGCCACCGGCTTGAGCTTGATCGGACTGGCTGTGGTCAATCGTCTGGTTGCAGTAGCGGTTGTGCTGGCAGTTATGGGACTCTGTGCCGGCTTCGTGAATATCCAGATCATGTCATGGATACAGGCCCGGGTGGCACCGGAAATGCTTGGCCGTTTGATGAGCGTCCTTATGTTCTCCGCGGTGGGATTGACGCCAGTCTCGTTCGTGCTGGCAGGAGCGGTGGCCGGAGCGCATCTGGCGGCGCTGTACCTGGCGGCCGGCGCGATTGTCCTGATCGCGGCATTCGCATTGCTGCTTACCTCGCCCGCAAAAGCTTTCGGATGATTTCCCGCAGATGGTTCGCTGCCTTTGGAAGCGATACTCTCTGCTTTTATTGACAACGCCACAGGGGTGGCGTATCACGACCCGCAGGGCATTCCGGGACACTGAAAGGTGACGAATATTTATGCCAGGAGGACGCACCACACGGCAACGCGCACAACCTCGAGATCGCCGCCCACGCACGGGGAAGAACGCTTTCATCGAAGAGCTGCAGCGGGTCATGAGCCTGGCGGCATCCGCCAATGCCATTGCGGCGCCCGTTACCCATTCTGAGCTGCTGGAGATGATCGTTCGAACCGCAAGCCAGGTGATCGATGCGCGCGCAGCTTCAATTTGTCTGATCGACGAGAGCGCGCAGGAATTGGTCTTCGAGGTGATTCACGGGGAAGCGAGTGAGGAGCTACGCAAGATCAGGATCCCGATCGGCCACGGCATCGCGGGGATGGTTGCTGTAACCGGGCAGGCCATGGCCATATCGAATGTGGAGCACGATCCTCGTCACGCGGTGGACGTCGCCCGTCGCGTTGGCTACATGCCGCAGAGCATTCTTGCGGTGCCGCTTCTATATGCGGACCGGGTCATCGGTGTCCTCGAGCTTCTGGACAAAAATGGAGAAGAATCCTTCGGCACAGCCGACATGGCCGCGCTAAGTCTGTTCGCAAACCAGGCAGCCATCGCGATCGAGCAGTCGCGCGCCCAGTCTTCAGTCAGCTCGATGCTGATGCAAATGATCTCAGCCTTCGGCGAGGTCTCTCCCGCTGGGCAGCGGCGTCTCAAGAAGGCTGCAAGCGCGATTGCGAAGGATGTGGACAAATCTGCGCACCGGCAGGCCATGGAGCTTGCGGGGCTGATTCACGAGATCGTGCGCTACGGCGACAGCGAAACCGCAGCCTGTCGCGCGCTGCTTGAAAGTTTCGCGAGCTATCTTCGATCTCACTTGGCCGGACGGGGCCGCCGGCGCGTACCTCCGGCAGGTACTGGCCGTCCTTCCTGAGGGTTGCGGCCGCCACGGCGCGCGTTGCGAGCCGATGCGCGAAGCAGCGTCTTTACCTCGGATGGAGTCAGGTGCGGGTGCTTGCTCCGGAGCAGGGCCACAAGACCCGTGATGTGCGGAGCTGCGAAGCTGTTTCCGGTGGCGGTGATGTATCCGCCTCCCAGCCAGCCTACGCGAACGTTGATGCCGAGCGCGCCGAACTCCACCGGGGGAGTGGGATTACACCAAAAATTCAGCGGATTATCGTCGGTTGCGCCCCGATAGCACGCGACCGAAACCACGGGCGCATAAAGAGAAGGAGCGCTCGGTATCCGCATGTTATTGGCGGCGGTCACCAGGACGGTGCCACGGTAATACGCCTCGTCGACAAGTTCATAGAGCGAGTAGAAATGGTCCTGGATGGTCGTGCCCAGGCTAAGGTTGACCACGTCCATGCCGTTCTCGATCGCCCACCTGAGCCCCTCAGCGAAAGTCCGCGCCCGCCCGCCGAGTCCGGCGCCGAGCACTCGCACGCTATAAAGCTCGGCCTCGGGCGCAATCTTGTGGACTATACCGGCGCATGCTGTGCCATGTCCGAATACATCCTCGTGTCGGGCGGTGTTGATCGTTACTTCGCCTTCTTCGCTGATCTCCGGTTCCGCCCAGCCACGCACGGCGGCGGATACCTCCGGGTGGCCATTGTCGACGCCGCTGTCGACTATGGCGACCTTGACTCCGCGCCCAGTGGCCCCCCTGAACATGTCTTCCGGAGTCGCAGATTCCAGGAATGGCGCGGCCTCGACGGAAGGAGTGATCCCAGAAGCTTCGTCACCCCAGCTCCACGCTGGGTCTATGTTGGCCATCGCGTGAAGAGTTTAGCACCACTGTTCGTCAGGATTCCTCCGCACCACCACCGGTAAACCAGCGTTCGGTCCGCCTGTTCCCTCCCCGGTTGTAATGCGCACCGACCCGACAACCCTTTTGCCTTCAATACCCGACGCCCGTGGTAACTGCGAGTTCTCGCTTTTGAGGCCGTCCTCCTGGACATCCCTTCCAGGACACCTTGGTGTTTTGCCCTGTCTCATCAGGGTCATTAAGATTCCCACATGCCCTTCCCCGGAGATAAGCCATGCTTCGTTTGCTGACGGCCATTGGTGCCTTCCTTTCAGTGTTCACGTTCGTCAAGACAGGGTCAGAGACCAGAACTTCGGTCCGCAACGCAGAGTCGGCGAGGTGGTCGCTTTCAGTGAAAACACACAGCCGATTCGATAATTGGACCTAGTTTCGCAAGCATTGCCCGTGACAGTAGTGAAGAGCGAACTATCCACGTTATGCGCAGGTAGCTTTGCGTAAGGAAAGCAGGAAAAAGTCCCCTTGGCGATCAAACCTTTACCGCAGTCCATACCGACCAAACTCCCACCTGCAAAACTCTATCTCGACGATGTCAGTGAGATTTTGCAGATTCTGACAGATTCGAGCACCGACTATCAGGCGAGCTTTGTCGCCGGCAAGTCGAAATGCGACACGCTGGATGATTTGAAAGACCTCAAAGGGCGCGCAACCCATTTCGTGATGGATATCTCGTCACCCGGAAAGCATCAAACCCTCGAACTAACGACCTCCGCCACGCGGATCCACATCTACGAAATTGGCGACCAATTGCCGGCATGGTCGAAATACGTGAACGTCGCAGCGATTTTTGAGAAGAGAAAGTTAAGGCTGAAGTCTGCCGTTCGCTCCATGGCATCGTGGATACTTGCAGGCTTGTGGCTCCTGACCGGCGCACTTTGGATATTCGGACCCCATGCCGGCAAACCCACCTCAATTTCTCAGCTGAATCATCTCGCGACCGGCATCCTTCTGGCAGGTGCCGTGGTGTATTACTTCGTTAGTTCGCACAGCGTTGTCTACTTGCGTTATCCGCAGAGAGTTGCCGCCGGAAGATGGCTGGAAGATCACAAGCCGGAAATTATCGTCGGTTTCATATGCATTCTGACCGGAGCAATTACCACCCGGATTATAGAAAAGGTCTGGAAATGACGCCTCCTGCTATCCAGTGGCTCGGTTCCGAAATGCGTTGCCGGAGAGTGCTGACTAGCGTGCCTGGGTTTATTTTTGACGACACCCGAGAAAGCGGCGTAGATGAGTAGCATCGTATTCGTCGTCATAGGAGTTGTGATTGCCGTGGCAGTAGCGGCGATATTGACGAAGCTGTTTGCCGGCGCGCCCAAGAAGGCGAAGAAGGGAGAGAAGGCAGAAATCATGAAGCAGCTTCTGGCACTGTCCGAGCATGAAAATAGCACCTCGGCGATCGCCTCTCCTCTCGCCGGAAAGCTCCCGTCCTCCCCGCGCATTGACACGTCGCAACGGCGCCGGGAACAAGGCCCGCAACCAGGTCCGGAACAAGGCCAAAACTCCAAGCGGAAGCAATCCGCTACGCGCCCCAACTCTTCTGCTTCACGCAGGCCGAGCCGCCTCGATGCCGAAATTGAAGCGCAAATCCGCCAGCGGGCGTATGAGTTGTATCAAGAACGGGGCGGGGTAGGTGGGGACCCAACGGATGACTGGGAGCAAGCGAAGAGGGAAGTGTTAAATCAGAAAGCCAAAGCAGCCACCACCTCATCCTGACCGGTTCCCCCGCATTTCCCGGCCATCCGCCTGGCATTAACCGCCAGAGACCTGCGCCAGTTCACTTTTCCAGATCTACCAAGCGGCAAATGAATCCCCATCCGCCGCCGAGTTCACTGACCGCCAGCATCAGTTCATTGGCCCCCTTCTTTAATGGAAGGTAGACGGCGTCATTTTCCGGATTCACGATGCCCAGGAACCCGGGATCGCGGAAACCCTGAGCGCTTCGGCCACGGTAGAGAATCTTGCCGTTCAGGAACACGCTGACGTCGTCGCTGTAACCGATGTAGAGTTTTTTCACCTGGTCACGGTCGGACTCGATACTGGTCCGCGCATACACGACCTTCATCCCCGGCTGGGGTTCCAGGCGCTTCGAAAAATCGCCTTGGAACGTCACCATCGGATGCGGGGCCTCGCGATAACGATAGATCACCACAAAGCCGGGCGGTTCCGCCTCCACATCCTGCCAATGTGTGGCAGCACTTTCGGTGGACGTAAGCGGACGCTCCAGATCCCGTTCGAGCGCATCGTACGAAGGCGACAGGCTCCACTTGATCAAAGTGTCCGGTGGCATCGGCGGCAGATGCCGCTCCCAGGGCGTATCGGGCGTAGTCCGTATTTCGAAATTCGAGAAATAGGTCGCCCCGGTCAGGTCATAAAGGGCCACCTGGCCCTTCTGAACGCCGCTTTTCAGATCGTTCATCACCAGCGCAGGTTTAGCATTGTCGGTTGCGACCTTGTTCTTGTCGATGACATAGAGCTTTGCCTGCGCGCCCACCACCTCCAGGCGCAGGTGGAACCAGACATCTTTCGGGATATCCACCGCGGCGGTGAAGCCCGGTCCATTATAGATTTGCCAGTTGCGGCCAGTATTGAGGACCGGCGTGTACTGCATGGCGTCGGGAAGCCCGGACTTGTGCTGGCGAAGATAGACTTCTTCGTAGTTTGTGCCGTCTTTATCGAGCCGAAAATCAAGGCCGACAAACCCGCGCTTTGCGGGGGTTGCGACATCCACATCAATAACCCCGTCGCGCATCTCAAAGTCTTTCAAAATCGCTGCTCCACCATCGAGGAAGAGGCATTTGCGGCCTTGATATTCAGCCACCTTGGCTTGTCCTTGCAGATCCCAGCGCGGGGAGTCTGGGGGAACCGAGAGGGTCTGCGGCGTCTGGGAATAGGCCGGGGACGCAAAAAGAAGAGCAAGAGCACAAAGAGCGAGATGTCGCATTGCTTCTGTTTTCCTCGTCGACGGGTGCTGCTTCACGGTGTCCGCTCTTGAGACGGATGGGAAACAAGTTGGTGAGCGCCACCTTCGTTCCGGAAACGGAGTCACAGAGGAACATCGCAGTCGATAGTCGAGTTAATCAGACAGTACACTACAGATTGTTGGTGTAAACGCCTTCCATGAGAACGCCAGTCGGAGTCGAGTAGATGAGAAGGTTCATAGTCACCGGGGCGCCCGGTGCCGGTAAGACGGCAATAATCCGTCAATTAGAACTCGAGGGCTTTAGCGTTGTTGAAGAAGCAGCTACTGATGTTATCGCCGCAGAGCAAGCCCGTGGGATCGCTGAACCGTGGACACAACCATCGTTCATCGATCTGGTCGCCAATCTGCAAAAACAGCGTCAGATTCGCGCGTCCTGTCAGCCGGACCAGGTGCAGTTCCATGACCGGTCAGCGGTATGCACAGCGGCCCTGGCCGTCTATCTCGGGTATCCGTTCTCAGATCCACTTGTGCGGGAGCTGGAGCGCATCAAAACTGAAGCAATCTATCAACAGCGCGTTTTCTTGATTCGTAATCTCGGGTTTATCAGACCGACTGAAGCGCGGCGGATTAGCTTCGAGGAAGCTTTGCGTTTTGAACGGATTCATGAAGAAACGTACCGCAGCATCGGTTTTGAACTGGTCCCGGTTGGACCAGGAGAAGTGCACGACCGGGTCAGCCTGATCAAAGCGGAAGTTTCGTCCTCAGATGTGACAAGTTTGCGCAATCCAGAGACATAACGGAAATACGGCGATAGTTGGCGTAAAAATCGCCGTTACACCAACGATCTTCGTCCCCAGGTGGTTCGTTATAGTCGAAAGCCCTCGGGCAGGAGCTTCGTGATCAGCATCTGTTCTGTGCCTGACTGCCCACGGAACAGGACCAAGGCGTCGGGACCGAATTCGTAGATGACCTGGCGGCAGGCGCCGCACGGGGCGCAGGGGACATCGCGCTCGGTGGCGACGGCGACCGCTTTGATTCTCATGTCCGATCCCTCTGCTGCGACGGCGGCGAAGATGGCATTGCGCTCGGCGCAGATGGTCAATCCGTAAGAAGCATTTTCCACGTTGCAGCCGGAATACATTTTGCCGCGCTCGGTGAGGATTGCCGATCCTACGCGAAAATTAGAGTAGGGGGCATGTGCGTTCCTGAAGGCGGCACGAGCGGCTGAGAGCATTTGTTCTTGTTGGTCGGGGGAGAGGGCTATGGGCATTGTGCATTTCCTTTTTCGGGGCTTTGGAGAATCATCTAGAGTTCGCAACTAGTGTACTGAGTCCGAAATCAGACACAAACAACCTGTCATCCCGACCGGAGCGCAGCGCAGCAAGCGAAGTGGAGGGACCTGCTTTTGGTGGCGAGGTGATATTGATTGACGTTTCGGTCTGTGGTTGAGCAATCTGCCGACAAGTCTGTTGGCTGCAGCAAAGGGTTTCGCCCGCAGGCGCGGTGGGAGCCGGAGTGCGAGGTGTGGACACAGTCAACCTGGGGTTGTGCTAACGGGCGAAAAGCAGGTCCCTCCACTGCGCTCGCTGCGCTGCGCTCCGGTCGGGATGACAGTTTGTTTGTGCTCAGACCGCGGGGCAGGCACCCCTCTTGATGAATTCGCCCTGGCCGGGATGGCCGAAAAACTTATCGCCTTCGACCAGCACGCGTCCGCGGGAGAGTACAACGTCGGGCATTCCGGTGACCTTGATCCCTTCGAACATGGAATAGTCCACGCGCATGTGGTGGGTCTTGGCACTGATGGTGTGCTCGCGCTTGGGGTCGAAGATCACCAGGTCAGCGTCGCTGCCCACGGCGATTGTGCCTTTACGAGGATACAGGCCGAACAGCTTGGCGGGGGTGGTTGCTACCAGTTCGACAAAGCGGTTTACGTTGAATCGTCCCTGCGCCACCCCGCCCGAATACACCAGGCTCATGCGATGTTCGATCCCCGGGCCGCCGTTGGGAATCTTGGTGAAGTCACCGATACCCATTTCTTTTTGTTCTTTGTAGCAGAAGGGACAATGATCGGTCGAAACCACCTGCAGATGGTCGTGCTTCAGGCCCTGCCACAATTTTTCCTGATGCCATTTTTCACGCAGCGGCGGGGTGAAAACGTACTTGGCGCCTTCGAATCCGGGCGCGTCCATGTTTTCGAGAGAAAGATACAAGTATTGCGGGCAGGTTTCAGCATAGACCGGCAGTCCGCGATCGCGGGCCTCGCGGACTTTCTCCAACGCGTCGTTGCAACTCAGGTGGACGATGTAGACAGGTGCGTCAGCCATTTCTGCCAGCGCGATGGCGCGTGAGGTGGCCTCGGCTTCGGCCGTAGTCGGTCGCGTGAGCGCGTGATATTTGGGACCGGTCTTGCCTTCAGCCAGAGCCTGTTTGACGATCACGTCGATGGCGCCACCATTTTCCGCGTGCATGCAGACCATCGCCCCGGCCTTGGCAGAGGTGCGCATGGCTTTGAAGATGCTGGCATCGTCGAGCATAAAAACGCCGGGGTAGGCCATGAACAGCTTGAAGGTGGTGACGCCTTCGCGCACCAGTTGCGGCATTTCAGCGAGCTGCGCATCTGGCAAATCGGTGATGATGCAGTGGAATCCGTAATCGGCGACCGCTTTGGAGGACGCTTTCTGCATCCAGGCGTCGAAGGCGGTGCGCAAGGACTGTCCCTTGTACTGGATGGCAAAGTCGATCAGCGTGGTGGTGCCACCAAATGCGGCGGCGCGAGTGCCGGTTTCAAAATCGTCGGCGCTGGTGGTGCCGCCGAAGGGCATGTCGAGGTGAGTGTGGACGTCGATCCCACCGGGAAACACGTACTTGCCCGCAGCCTCTATCAGGCGTTTGGCGTTATCCCGCGGAAGAGTCGCGCCCATGGCGACAATCCGCCCGTTTTCGATCGCGACGTCGGCTTGATAGGTGTCGGTCGCAGTTACTACGGTACCGTTGGTGATGACGGTGTCGAACCCCATTCGCTAATCCCCTGGGCTGTGAGAGTCCCGCCTGTACGGGCGGAAGCGTGATGTATTCTATTCCATTCACCGGCGGCTTTGTCTTGTACGAGAGCTGCGAGAGGGAAGGGCATGAAGTTCGGCATCACTATCAAACCGGACATGCCAGTGGAGCGGATCGTTGCGCTTACCCGGCAGGCAGAGCAATCTGGATTCGAGTATGGCTGGATTTTCGATTCTCACGTGCTGTGGAAAGAACCGTATCCGCTGCTCACCCTGATGGCGGGCGCGACCCGCAAGATGAGGTTGGGCCCGTGCGTGACCAATCCTGCGGTCCGCGACCTCACGGTTACTGCCAGTCTTTTCGCCACTCTGGACCTGATTTCTGGCGGGCGCATGGATTTGGGAATCGGGCGCGGCGACAGTTCGCGCCGCGTTCTGGGCAAGAAGCCTGTGACTCCGGCGGAGCTGGAACGTGCAGTCATCACATTCCGTGAGCTGACCGCAGGACGCGAAGTCCAATACGAGGGACAGGCCACGCGTATTCCCTGGGCGACCGGCTCGTCGCCGGTATGGATTGCCGGTTACGGGCCGAAGGTATTGAACCTGGCCGGGCGGATCGCCGATGGCGTGATTTTGCAGTTTGCTGATCCCGATCTGATTGCCTGGTGTCTGGGATTCGTCTGGCAAGGAGCGAAAGAAGCGGGGCGCGATCCGAAGTCAGTCGAGATCATGGCGGCCGCTCCGGTTTGGGTCTCGGACGACCTTGCAGTGGGGCGGCAGAGGGTACGCTGGTTCCCGGCGCTGGTTTCAAATCATGTCGTCGACCTTATATCGCGGTACAAACCAGAAGATCTTCCTGCATCGCTTACCTCCTACGTGCAGGACCGCAGCGGATACGATTACCAGCATCACGCGGAGGTGGGAAGCGACAATGCCAGCTTCGTTTCCGACGAAGTAGTGGACCGGTTCTGCCTGGTGGGTCCGGTGGAGGCGCACCGCGCGAAGCTGAAGCATCTGGCCGAGGTGGGCGTGACCCAGTTCAATATTTACCTGATGTGCGGCGAGGAGGAGCAGACCCTGGAAGTCTATAAAAGGGAAGTGCTGCCTGGATTTGGCGCGACCGTGTCACGCGGGCTCTGATTTTCGGGATTTCGGATGAATATCGTCGGTTGTCAGTTTTCAGTTCACAGTTCCCGGTTCCGGAGAAACGTTGGCGCTTCGCCGATCGACACCCCATTCCGGTGAGAACCAGGCCGCGTTGCCGCCGGCCTGGTTTCGTTTGCTCGTCCCCTCCGCGACGGATCTGATTTTCATCCTCCTGCTTGTGGCCATGACCGCCGGAGTTCTGGCCCCGCGACTGTTGGGCGATGCCAGCATCGGATGGCATATCCGCAACGGCGAACTGATGCTGCATTCGCACGCGATCACGCGGACGGACCCGTTCTCCGTCACCATGGGTGGGCAGCCCTGGTATGCCTGGGAGTGGCTGTACGACCTGAAGATCGCCGCCATCCATCATTGGTTCGGGCTGAATGGTGTCGTCTTTTTCTCGGCAGTGATCATTGCCGCGACCTTCGCGCTGACGCTTCGACTGGCCCTGAAGCGGGGCGCTGACCTGCCGGTAGTAGTTCTTCTGGTGGCTCTCGCTCTAGGCGCTTCCACTATCCATCTGTTGGCGCGGCCGCACGTCCTGAGCTGGCTGGTGACCGTAATCTGGTTCCAGTTGCTGGATAGCGGCAGCTCGGCGGATTTCCCGGAGCGCCGCCGGCGCTTGTGGTGTCTACCCGCGCTGATGCTGCTTTGGGTAAATCTTCACGGAGGCTTTGTTCTGGGACTGGTGCTGCTCGGCCTGTATGTGGTGAGCGATGCGATCCAGTACTTCCGCTGTGGGGACGGGGAGGAGCGGCGACGGCTGGCAATGCGACTCCGGCAGTTGGGAGCGGTGACCGCGGCGTCAGTGATGGCGAGTCTGATCAATCCATACGGCTACAAGCTCCACGTGCATGTTTACCAATACCTCTCAAACCGCTGGCTCATGAATCATATTGACGAGTTCCTCTCGCCGAATTTTCACGGCGTGGCCCAGCAATGTTTCGTGGCGATCCTGCTGGTCACGATTGTGGCGTTGGCGATGGTGCGGAACAAGCCGACACTTTCCCGGTTGCTGGTGATTCTTTTCGCCGCCTACAGCGGGTTGTATGCCTCGCGCAGCCTGCCGGTTTCGTCACTGCTGCTCACCCTGATTGTCGGACCGGTTCTGACCCAGGCGGTTGTCGAAGCGAGCACCGCACCGGAGCTTTCTTCGCGGCTGCGAACCTGGTTTGCGGGCTGGGAGCGGTTTGCGTCGCGCGTAGGAAAAATGGAGACGCGTTTTTCGGGACACTTGTGGCCGCTCACTGCCCTGCTTCTCGGATTAATGGTTTGTGCAAACCAAGGCAAGCTCGGCAAGCGGCAATGGATGGATTCCCATTTCGATGCGCAACATTTTCCGGTGCAGGCCAGTGCGGTGATTATTCAGCGCGATCTGCGTGAGCCGATATTCGCTCCCGACGTCTGGGGCGGGTACTTGATCTACCAACTTTATCCCCAAACCAGGGTTTTCGTGGACGACCGCCACGATCTCTACGGAGCCGATTTCCTGAAAGACTACCTGAGAGCAATCCGTCTGACCCCCGACTGGAACAAGTTTTTGAACGAGAAGCGGGTAAATTGGGTGCTGGTCCCGACAGAGTCCGCACTGGCCAACATGCTGGAAGAAACGTCCGA
This sequence comes from Terriglobia bacterium, assembly GCA_963801545.1. Lineage (GTDB taxonomy): Bacteria > Acidobacteriota > Terriglobia > Terriglobales > Acidobacteriaceae > JAIQFF01. The sequence continues at coordinate 166,524 of CAWDFF010000025.1, forward strand.
GTGGAGCGTGGCGTACCGGGATGGCACGGCGGTGCTGTTCAGCAGAAAACAGCGGGTCTAGAACACATCGTTGGTGTCGATATTGAAACCGAGGATGGCGGTGACTTCGATGGGCTCGTTGCCGCGCAATACGGGGCGGAACTTCCAGCCATTGAGGGCGGCCAGAACTTTGCTGGTCATGACTGCCGAGGCTGGTTCGAGGACCTTTGGCCGGCGCACTAATCCGGAGCGGTCAAGCACGCAGCCGATCACCAGACGAGCCTTGGGCAGTCCGGCCGGCATATCAGTGCGCATGGCCTGGGGTGCGGTCAGGTCTTCTGCATAACCCTGAGTTGCCGAGGCGGGATCGGCGAACTGCATCACCGCCGTGCCCAGCGTGGTCTCGATGTAGATCGTGTAAACCTTGTCGCCTTTGAGCGCGCCATAGAAATTGAAAGCGCCTCCGGAACGGGAAGTCGCGACGATTGTGATGTCTGGTCCCTTGTTAACGGGATTGGTGTTCGAGCGCCCTCCTCCCGGCGACTGGCTCGCTCCCGAACCAAAGCTTGGCAGGGTCACAATGTTGCTCCCGCCTTTTACCGAAACGCCGGGCATGGCGGGCGTTCCGTTGGTCCCTGTGCCTGCGCCACCCGGGCCAGGATAGGGCGAAATTCCGCCGCGGGCCATGGGATCGGAGCCTGGGCCGCTTCCTTCTTTGCCGGCTCCCGGACCAGGGCCGGAGAACCCGCTGCCGGGTCCGTCACCGCGTCCGATTCCAGAACCACCGCCCGATCCCCCGAGTCCGGGCTTGTCGCCTCCCGAAGGAGACATGGCCAAAGCTCCAGTGCCGCCACTTCCGGGCACGCCGACTTGCGATCCGGGCTTGCTGGAAACCACCACTCCGGAAGTGCTTCCGCCCCCGTTGCTGCTGGGCGGAGCTGCGGCCAAGCCCGCGTCCAGAGGCCCGCCAAATCCTGCGCCCCGGTTCCCTCTGCCTTGGCCGGTGAGCGAGCCTCCGCCGGAAACTGACGGAGGAGGCGGTACCACGGCCGTCCCTGTGCCCAGCCCTCCCACGGCCGAACGCTGCGCCGACCCCGCACCTAACTGGACCGTGGGCGGCACCACCGAAGCAGTGCCAATCCCACTGATCGAACGACGTTGCGCTGAAGCGTCACCTACCTGCACGGTCGGCGGAACAACCTGCTTTTGCAAGTCGCCGGCACCGAAGCCGGGGCCCATAGTCGGCGTTTCACGCGTAATGACGGGCGGCGGCGCAACCACGCTGGGTGCGGGCAGGGTAAGCCGCGGATTCAGATTGGTCATTTGCTCGGGCGCCGAGACCGGCGGCGCGACCACTTCCATGACCTGGGAACCGGGCAGATGAAGCTGTGCCAGTTCGCGCTGCGGAGCAGCGGCGCTCGGTGGAACCACGCCGACGTTCAGTTGAGGCACCTTCTGCAACTGGCTCGGGTCCACTTGCGGAGCCGGCGCTACCGCCGTTTGTGGCAAAGTCGGCGCACGCGAGGACGACCGCATACCTTCAGCAGGAGCAGGGCCTGGGAGCGCCTTCAGAGCAAGCAGGTTGGCGACTGCGGAGTCGGATTTCGGCAGATCTAGCTTGGGCGCGTCCACCACGGTCTCCCGCAGTGTGCTCCCGCGAGCCACGCGGATGGTTTGGGTAGGATGATGAGCTTCGCGTCCCCCCGACCGGCCAGAACGACCGGCCTCCGCGCCACCCACGTCTTCGGTTTTCGGCAACTCGTTGCCGGAATAGTAAATGATGTCGTACTTGGGTTTGGGAGGCGGCTCAAAGGGCTGCAGACTGGCCAGCTTGGCCGGCAGCACAATGACGGCGATCAGCAACGCGATCTCAAGAACCCACGAAATCAGAATTCCGCGATAGGGGAAAAGACCGACCGGGGCTTCACCGGCGAGCGACTGCGGCGACTTTCCCAGTGCGGGCCGGATCGCAGTGCGGAACTCGTCCCACGGCGAGGACCACTCCACCAGAAGTTTGGGGGCATCGTTCACGCGCGGCCTTCTTCTCCGGCTTTCCCCAGAGAAATTTCAATCTTGTCCCCGATGGCAGTTCGGGTGGAACTCAGGGTTCGATCCGGTAATTCGAGCACAGAAGCGGCGCGCAGCCGAACCGGGGCGAGACGCCACGGCTTCAGATTTTCTTCCAGATGAATCACAACTTTGTCGCCGTCCAGATAAATCACGTCAATCGGGAAGCGCATGGCGAAGGTGTGCACTCCATGACAGGGAACAATCCACAAGCCTTGCCCTGCGGGGAAACTGCCGGCGTCGGAGCACATCAGACCGCGGAAGCGGGACCAGTGGGTTTCCGCGATGCGCAAACGCGTTGCCAGGTAGGCCTGGCGTGTTCGATTGAGGGCGTATCCCGCAGGACCCGGTACCGGCATCACAACTCCTGAGTTTGACCCTGCAGCAAAGGCGCTCTCAATGTCCTGCCTCAGGCATCAGGATACGAAACAGCTGAATGATCGCCGGGCCCAGAGTCACAAAAATGATTGAGGGGAGAACGAACAACACCAGGGGAACGATCATCTTGATCGTAGTTTTTGCGGCCTGTTCCTCGGCGCGCTGCCGACGTTCGGTGCGCAGCGAATCGGAATGGACCCGGAGCGCCTGGCTGACGCTGGTGCCAAAGCGATCAGTCTGTACCAGGGTGGCAACCAGGGCGCGCACGTCGTCCACGCCGGTCCGTTCCACCAGGTTGCGCAAGGCCTCGGCGCGGGGCTTGCCCGCCCGCATTTCCAGGTTCACCAGATAGAACTCATCGCTCAGGTCGGGATGGGCATGACGCAGGTCTTCGCCGACGCGCATCAGGGCCTGATCGAGTGCCAGTCCTACTTCCACGCAGATTACGGTGAGATCGAGCGCATCCGGCAACGCCAGTGTGATGCGCCGCTGGCGGTCGCGGATCATGCGCTTGAGCAGGAATCGAGGGATGAAGAAACCAAATCCTCCCACTCCGATCATCCACAGCAGATCGAAATCGCCCTTGATGGCGACCACCATCACGATTCCCACCAGGGCCAGCAGGACGCGCGCTCCCACATAAATCGTCACATGGCGTTGCTCGCGATAGCCCGCCTGAATGAGCCACTTGCGTGCCCGGGAAACTTCACTGGGCGAAAGTGGAAGGGCTTTGCTGAGAGGATCCAGCGCCTGTTCCAGGCGCTCCTTGAAGGCCGGCTTTTCCTTGGTTTCAGTACGCTGCCAGCCCAGCGCGCGCAGCCGTGAGCCCAGCACCGAGAATGGAGCGTAGGCCGCAGCCCCGAAGGAAAACACCACCAGGACTATGGTCAAAAACAATACGATTGCGAGGGTCAAAGCCATTTTTTCAAACCTGAATCTGAATAACCTTTCGAATCACGAAGTAGCCGATCGTCTGCAACGTGATGCCCACCACGATCAGGGCGTGTCCGATCGGATCCTGGAAAAGGGGCCGGATGAAGCTCGGATTCATCGCCTGCATGGTGACGATGATGATGGGCGGCAATCCCATCAGCAGCATCATGGTCATGCGTCCCTGCGCCGTGTGGACCCGCACCTGGCGCATGATCTTGAAGCGCTCCCGAATCACATATGACAGGTTGTCGAGAATCTCCGCAAGATTACCGCCGGTTTCGCGCTGCAGCATGACTGCGGTGACGAAGAACTTGACGTCGACCAGGGGCACGCGTTCGGTGAGATTCACGAGCGCGTCCCTTACCGGCAGGCCGAATTTCTGCTCTTCAAACAGTTTGCGGAATTCCGAGGCGACCGGCTCGGCAATCTCGTTGGCGATCAGCTCCAATGCGGTGGTGAAGGCGTGGCCGGCGCGCACCGCTCGGGCCAGGGTATCAATCGCTTCGGGAAAAATTTCTTCAAACTTCTGGAAGCGTTTGGTCCGCTTGTAACTGGCATAGGAGTAGGGAAGGAACGCGCCAAGCAACGCCCCCAGCCAGGCAAATTGCGGGAAGCCGCTGAACAGCAAAACCAGCAGCCCGACCCCGGCCCCGCTGAGCAGGCAGAGGAGCACGACATTGCCGGCCCGGCTCTTTACGTCACCCTGCTCCAGCATGGTCTGGAGCTTGGCGACTCGAGGCCAACGCCGCAGCAGGTTGTCAAAGGCGGGAATCTTGCTCAACACCTCATCCCGCAGCAGCGCCAGTTCTTCGCCGGGCTCGCGCTCTGGGGCCTTGTCTACGGTCGAAAGGCGTTCGCGCAGCAGCCGCGCCTTGGAGCTGCGCTCGTCCATCAGGGAGAAGACGACAAATGCGGCTAGCGCGACCACGATGAATACCGAGATGGCGATGAGGATGAACATACGGTGTCTGGAACCAACGTCAGCGGCGAACCAGATTGCTGAACAAGTACCTCGGGGGCTGAAGCCCACACTCAATCCATTTAGAACTGTTTATGCAGGGCCAAGGCCCTGCTCCACCCAAAATTCCTGTGCTAGACCTCCATTTTCGACTCAAACAGCGCGGGACGAAGCCGGCAGCCGGCGGTGGCCAGGCGGTCGGCAAATTTCGGGCGAATCCCGCTGGCACGAAACGTGCCGCGGACCTTTCCATTCTCGTCGATCCCCTGACGTTCAAAGCTGAAGATGTCCTGCATGCAAATCACGTCCCCTTCCATGCCGGTCACCTCGGAAATGGTCATCACTTTACGGGTACCGTCAGAGAGACGCGCAATCTGGACCACAGCATGAATCGCCGAAGAAATCTGATGGCGCATGGCCCGCTCGGGGATATTGAGATTGGCCATGGAACACATGTTCTCGATGCGACCCAGGGCGTCGCGCGGGGTGTTGGCGTGCACTGTGGTCAGCGAACCTTCGTGACCGGTGTTCATGGCCTGCAGCATGTCAAAAGCTTCTTCGCCGCGGACCTCGCCGACCACGATGCGGTCGGGGCGCATTCGGAGGCTGTTGATTACCAGTTGCCGTTGCCGCACCGCGCCTTTGCCTTCGATGTTGGGCGGACGGGTCTCCAGCCTTACCACGTGCTCCTGCTTCATCTGCAGTTCGGCCGCGTCTTCGATGGTGACAATGCGGTCCGAATTGGGGATGTAACCGGAAAGAACGTTCAACAGGGTGGTCTTGCCGGCGCCGGTTCCACCCGAGATCAGGAAGTTCAAACGGCCCTTCACCATGGCCGATAGCAGCTCCAGCATGGGCTCGGTCAGGGTCTTGTTCTCCAGCATGTTGCGGGCGGTAACCGGGTCGCGGCCGAAACGCCGAATGGAAAGACATGGACCGTCGATGGCCAACGGAGGAATGATGGCGTTCACGCGCGAACCGTCCGCCAAGCGGGCGTCCACCATCGGGGATGACTCATCCACGCGCCTTCCAATGCGCGAGACGATGCGGTCGATGATCTGCATCAGGTGAGCATCATCTTTGAAGCTCAGGCCGGTGGGCTCGAGTTTGCCCGCCCTTTCCACATACACCTTGTTGTAACGGTTGACCAGGATGTCGGATACGGTGGGATCCTTGAGCAGGGGTTCAAGCGGGCCCAGGCCGAAGATCTCATCCAGAATCTCGCGGGCCAGGCGCTCGCGCTCGGCAAAGCTGAGCGGCACCGCCTCGCTGTTGACCGTGTTCCGGATCAGCAGCAGGACTTCTTCGCGGGCGGCGTCGTTGGGGGTCCGCCCCAGTTTCTCCAGGTCAAGGCGGTCAAGGATCTTGCGGTGAAGATCGGCTTTGACCTGCTGGTACTCGGTTCTCTCGAAAGCCTGCAAATTCGGCATAGTCCTAGCCTAGCGCAAGCCGCTCCGGTTTGCTAACTGCCGGCGGTAACAGAAGTACCTGTTGGGGATAAGCCCCTAGACCGTCTTGAACAGTGACCAGGCCTTGCGCTTCACTTCGATATCGTTCTCGGTCAAACTGGAGGCCAGGCCGGCAAACGATCTGGCCATTTCGCTGTAGCTCTGCTGCATGAGCGGAACTCCTCGATCAATGGCGGCTGAAACGGCGAAATATTGATTCGGGATCTTCCACAACAGCTTGACTCCGGCTGCAGCTTCCGCATCCGTCTCACTGAAGCCGGCGATCTTGCGGAAACGGTTCAGCACCAGTCTTACCCGCTCGCGACTTCCGGTCTCACCCAGATATTGCTGTATCCGGGACGCGCTCCACAGCGAAGCCACGTCAGCATGCGCGACCAGCAGCACGGTTTCCGAAAGATTGCACAGCAGCCGGGTAGTTGCGTCCACTCGCGACGAGGCATCGACGACGACGTAGCGGAAGTGGCCGACGAGCAAATCGAACAGGCGCGCGAATTCTGCCGTTGCGGGTTCCACAATGACCGGCGTACCCGCTCCGGCCAGCAATTGCAGACCTCCGCTATGCCGGGTCATGAAGCTCTCGAGCAAAGAGCTGTCCAGGCGATGTAGATTGCGGACGGCGTCCGCCACCGTGAACATCGGCTTCAGGTTCATGTGCAGGGCGGCGTGCCCCAGTGGCGCAATGTCTACCAGCGCGACGTTACCGTGGGCGGAGTGCAACGCCAGCGCCAGATTCACCGCAGTGGTGGTGGCGCCGCTGCCCCCTTTGGCATTGACCACGGTGAAGACTTTGCCTCTCGGTCCTCCCCGATCCAGCTTCCGTTGTGATGTGGTCAGCCGGACGAAGGCTTCGAGTAGCTCGGTTGTAGTGGTGGGACGTTCAATGTATTCACGCGCGCCGGCGCGCATGGCGCTCACGATGACTTGCGGCTGGGCCATGCTGCCCACCGCAAATATGACCGTGTCGCGGACTTCCTGATGGATCAACTCAACCGCGCGCAGCGCCAGCGTATGGTTGTCGGCAGGCACGTCTACGAGCACGACCTGGGGATTCGCGCTCTGGACGCGGCGCAGAACCGGGTCCGTGACCACCACCGGATAGCTGGTGCAGGTGTGTACAGCGCGTGCCACGCTGGTACCGTCGACCAGCACCTGCAGCACCGCCCGCTGCTCGCTATCCTGCGCGATAATGACAACTGAAAGTTCGGGCATCGTCCTTCTGGCCCCCTACCAACTCCCCAAAAATTAATCCTGCGGATGCCTAAACTGTGTCCTGCCGGGAAAACAGTTCCGGCTTCATTTCTTGTTACTATCCGACGGCTTGCTGTCCGACGGCTTCTTGTTGTCGAACTTGTCTTTCTCCATGTACGGCTTGGGCGTGACCGGCAGCGCTGGTGGCTGCGTGCTCGGGGAAATGCGCCGCGCCGTGCACAGAACCATCAGTTCAGAATTGGTCTTTTGCGCACTCTTGCTCCGGAAAAAATTGCCCAGAATCGGGATGTCGCCCAAGCCCGGCACCTTATTGTAGAGGTCGGTCACCCGGTTATCTATGAGTCCTGCGATCACAAAACTCTGACCGTCCTGCAGTTCAAACTCGGTTTCAGCTTTGCGCGTAGTCAGCGCGGGTATGGTGAATCCGGAAATAGTCAAGGCGTTGGCGAAGTCCAAAGCGCTCACCTGGGGCGCAACTCTCAGGTGAATATTACCGTTGGGCATGATCACAGGAGTGAATTTCAACTGCACCCCGAACTCCTTGAAGGTAATAGTCACCGCGGTAAAGCCCTGGCTGGGCTGCACCACGGGGAAGGGAAATTCACCGCCCGCCAGAAAGCTGGCTTCTTTCCCGTTGACCGCGATCAGGTTGGGTTCCGCCAGAATCTGCAACAGGTTCTTTTGCTGCAGAGCCTTGATCACCGCGCCGATAGGAATGTCGGTGCGGGCGATAAAAAGATTGAGAAAGTCGGAAACGTTCAATGTCGGCGGCGTCGCGGTTGTAGTTGTAGTGCTAGTGCCATTGCCGTTGTTGGTCGTGGTCGTGGCGGTGTTGTGGACCTGAAGCGAACCGAATTGTCCGGTTTGAGAGAGCCCAACGGTATTGCCTTTTCCCAGGTCAAACAGGTTAATGCCCAGCTGGGTCACCGCCGAACGGTCGACTTCCGCGAACTTCACTTCCAGCAGGACTTCCTGTGCCCCCACCGGACCGAAGGTGAGGACGTTGACCACGTTTTTCGAGTAGGCCTCCGCAATCATCCCGGCGCGCTTGGAAACATCTTCGGTGGAAACATGTCCGGAGAGCACGATGGCGGAACGCGATGGCGAGACCGCGATCTGTTCGTCGGGGAACACGCGCCGCTCTTCTTCGGCCGCGGCACGAACGTCCACATCAACCCGCAAATCGAAGCTGCGGGATCGCTCCAGCTCGTCCCAGATCAACAACGACACTTCGCCGGCGGCGCGTCCGTGCACCAGAATCTGCGTAGGTGTGACCACCAGGGCGTCCGCGATGGCGTCATCGGTGACGGAAATTCTCTTGAGCCGTTCAGTGGTGTTGATGAGTAGCGACTTGCCCACCAGGACGCGAAGAGGCGCGGCTCCTTGAGCTTCGGCCTGGGGAGCTTGTGAGCTGGCCTCGGGGCCGGGAACCGGGGTTTGTTCCGGGGGCGGTTGGGTAGCCGGTTGCTGAGCTGTGGCCAGGACGGCCACCGCCATCACGGACGCTGTGAGCAGCAGCAGAATCTGCAGAGTCCCGGATAGCGCCTGGCTCGTCTTCAGTTCGCGTTTCTCCCAAATGCGGGAGCAGATCGGCATGTGGTCTTCCTTGGTATGCTGACTTGTCCTAGAACTTTTGAATGTCTTTTTTGTTGCCCTTGATTACTTCGATCGTATAGGCCGACGGCATCGGCGTGGCCTGGACCACTGGCGCGTGTTTGGGCACTCTTGGCTTCGAGTTGGCGACCGGCGGAGGAGGAGCGGCACCTCTGCCGTAAAGCGCGCTGGTGGCCACCGAGGCCAGTTCCTGCTGCTTGGTGTCCAGCGGATTGCGCAACGCCAGTTGGATCTTGCCCTGAGTGGTGGCCAGGGTGAGCTTCTGGGCATCCCCGGGAGAAACCAGCAATGTGATTACCGGAGTCAGTTGCGGTTCGCCCGCGGTGTTGCGCTCCAGCTTCTGACCGGTGGCGATCACGGCAACGTTCTCCAGCACGGTGGTGGTCTGCTGGTCGGGTGCGTTGGAGGGGTTGCCGGTCAGGAGGACGTCGACGCGAGTTCCAGGCACAACAAAACCAGCGACGCCAATCACTTCATTGACCCGCACCGAGACTGCGCGCATTCCGGGAGGAATCAGGGACGGCATTCCGGACCCTGCATTTTCCCCAGCCAGTTTGTTGGGTAGAAAAAATTCTCCTTTGGCGATGGGAAGGATTGCGCCCCGGCCCACTACAGAGGTTTTCAGGTGAAAGCAATTGGGGGGCAGGTCGGCGGCGGGAAAGCGTACCAGCTTCACGTCCTTCTCTTCCACCTTGGCGCCCACCGGCACGTCATCGGCCGCGACCACCACGTCCACGCCGGGCGCTGCGTCGCCGGCCGCGCGGGTTTGCAGGGCGCGATATACCGCGAAGCTCACGACGGCGCCCAGTGCAAGAGCCACAAATCCGATCAACAAAAGGCGGGTGCGATTCATGCCTGCTCCTCAAAGTCGAAATCGCCGCGACTGCGCGCGGCACCATCCGAAATGGCGATCGGTGACCGCACCGCGCCGAACTCCGACTTTCCGAATTGGGGGCTGTTACCAGTTGATACGCGAACGCAGACTATGCCACGAAACAACATCTTTCGCTCATTGGTCGGGACTAACACTTGGGCAACAAACTCCCGGCACATGACGGCCCTGTCGTCGAGAGCGATTCCCCAACTGCGCATCGCCCGCGTGCTGCATCGGCGAAAGGTTCGCTACTGGACCGAACTGGCGACCGACGAGAATACATTGTTGGCGTTGGAACCGATCAGACGAATTGTTCCGACCACGATCACCAGGATCACGGCGAGCATCACGGCGTATTCCGCGATGTCCTGACCTTGCTCGTTCCGCCATAGATTTACAAGTCTTTCTCTCGTTGACATTGTGTGTCCTCCATCGAATCAGGTGGATGGGCACAAATCCCATCCTTCACCATGCAATTCGCTAAACACTCTCAGTGCAGCCGCTGGCTGCATCGCAATTTTGTTGTGGTTTCCGAATCAACAGCTTACGCGCCAGCCTAACGAATTGGCTGTTAATCCCCTGCCCATAATACCCTGCTGCCGTCCTGCTAAGCGACAAATTCTTGCATTCTTTTGGCGTTTTTGCGCCCACTTGTTAACCATCTAGTATATCGAAAGGCAGGCCTTTGGAGGGGAAAGTGAGGGTAAGGCAAAGTTCCTCCGTAGCCCCAGACGCCGGTCCGGGTTGGCGAGGGAGCTCGGCGGATTCTGGTTGGGGATTGAGGCCTGCCGGGCTTAGCTAGCATGGCGGGCGAGGGCGCCCGCCCCTTCATGCGACGCATAAGAAAACGCTGCCCTTGGAGCCCGCCCTGGTTGACCGTGGCTCCTACGATCGGTTCAATTTTTCGAGGAAGCTGCTGAACTCTATGAACTTACTGAATGGAGCTGCCGACTGCGGAAAAAACGTTGTTAGCGTTCGATCCGATCAGCCGGATTGTGCCTACGACTACCGCCAGGATGACGGCCAGCATGACCGCGTATTCCGCGATGTCCTGCCCTGCTTCTTCCCGCAAGCTACGCAAAACACGCCTCATGTTGACCTCCCGCTGGGAGCGGAACCCGAAACGAACCCCGTAAAACACCGAGGATTAGATGAATTCTAAGGTCAGATATGCAATGTTTTGCAGCCTAAAGTTGATGCATGGCATTACCTATCTTGGTTCCGGTACCGAGCCACTGAACCGTTGGGAAACTGCCATTATCAGTGAAAAGAGGCGCGGGCGGGGCTCCTTCGACTTCGCTCAGTAAAGGTCTGCGCCACACGAACATTACTGGTTCTTGGTTAATACGACTGCCTCAGAATCGGCGTAGATCTGCTTCCAGGCAGGATCGGTCCGGAGCGCAGTTATGAGAGGGGCATCCGGCGGCAGAACCAGAGTGCGGATTTCCCATGTCTCTAAGGATTTTCGCCAATCGTCGGTGACGTAGTAACAGGAGCCGAAGTCTTCCATGAAGGAGTCGCCGTATACGTCAGCTCTGCCGTCGATAAACACGCGGTATATGGGATACAACTTCCAGATCAGATATCCTCCCCAATTGTAGTGATTCAAAATTGGGGCAGGAGGCCGCTCCCGCTCGAGGAAGGTCACTGCAGCGGTGGGGAAGTGTTTTGCTTCGGTTGTCGGTTGCGAGCCCACTACCTGACTGACTCGAGCCGCGGTGAAGACTGCAAAGGTAATCAGGACCACAACATTTACCAACAGGGTACGAGGGGTAGGTTCGTTGCCGCCTCTCTGAAGTATCCGTCTGTCGCCACGCCGGGTTATCCAGGCCTTGGCGAGTTCTGCGAGAACCGGGACTATGACCAGCACCAGGATTGGAATGTGGCGCATGGAACGCAACCCGGCCGGGATCGTGGCCAGCAACAACACCAGGCTGCGGATGCGCGGGGGTTGCGGAGAGAATGCCAGACCGGCGATCAGCGCCAGCAGCATCAGCAACAGCGGCAGGTACATGGAATCGTGGAAGTTTGGCGAGAACCACTCCTGGATAAACTTGTGCATGGACGAGGAGCGTAGCGTTTCCATCGGGTAGGAGTAGATGCGCACGCCGTTGGGATTCAGTACCACCAGCGCGAGGCCGACCGCCAACGCAAGGGTCAGCCGCTTGAGTCGAGGCGCGGATGGCTGCCATGCTTCTGAGCCAGCTACAGCTTCGAGACCTTCGCCGAGCAGGAAGAATGCCAGGAAGGCGAGTCCAATGGGATATCCGGCGTGCAGGTTGACCCACAACAGCATCAGGGGCGCGGTCCACCACAACAGGCTAGGGCGTCTTTCGGAGGCTTCAAGGATCACGAGAAAAATGCTTGCCAGCAGCAGAGAAAATATCTGTGGCCGCACTCCCCACATAGGCGCCGAGACGACGGCGCCCCAAAGCGTCATCAAGGCTGCAAGGTAGGGCCGGCCCGGGGTACGACTGAACACCAGCGACAGCGTTGCTGCGATGATCGCCGCGAACACTACAATCAGCCCGCCCGCTCCCGCAATCCGATACACGACGAACATGATGACTTCCGAGAGCCACTCGTGGTCCACCCAAGGCTGGCCTGCGCGGGTGAACGAGTAGGGGTCGGTATGAAAGAAGGCATGATTCTGAAGAATGAGCTGGCCGGTGCGCAGGTGCCACCAGACGTCGGGGTCAGCCATGCCACGAGTGGCCATGGCGAACAAACCGAGCGCCAGGATGACTACAAAGAGGCGCCGGGTCGAAAACAGATCAACCAGTTTGTGAAGAGTTGGTGGCATTTGGCCGGATGCGGATTTGCCTTGTCCTGTAGTCTATTCGCGCACGCGGACAGTCCTTAAGCCCATGCCAAAAGAAAAATACAGAGCCTTCCTGCTCTTGTTTCTTGCGGGCATTCTGTCCGTGCACCTGGTTATTTTTTGGAATTCCCTGGAGTTGATTCGCAAAGGTTATCCTGATTTCACGATTTTTTACTCCGGCGCCAGCATTCTGCGCCAGGGACTGGGCCACCAGTTATACGACGAAGCGACGCAGTACCGGGTACAGCAGCAGTTTGCGGCTGGCGTCAGCATCCGGCAAGGGCCGCTGCCATATAACCATCCTCCTTTCGAAGCTGCGGCGTTTATTCCTCTGACGTTCGTGCGTTATCCCGTTGCGTATGTGATCTGGGACCTGTGCAACCTGGTCTTTCTCTCCCTGGTGCTATTTATGCTGCGCCCCCCATTGCCCGAGTTGAGCTCGGTTTCCCTGGCTGTCTGGCTCCTGGCCTGTGTGGCATTCTTTCCTGTGTTCTTCGCCTTGTTGCAAGGCCAGGACATTTTGTTCCTGGTTCTGCTCTTCGCGGCAGTCTATGTTTTCCTGCAGCGCAACGCCGATATCGCGGCGGGTTGTTGCCTGGGACTTGGTCTCTTCCGCTTTCACCTGGTGTTGCCCCTTGTCCTGATACTGCTTTGGCAGAAACGCACCAAGACGATTCTCGGGTTTCTGGTAACCGGAGCCGGCCTGGCCGCGATTTCGGTTGCGATCATCGGCTGGCAGGGAGCCTTGGCTTACCCCGGCCAGGTGTGGCAACTGGAGCAGGACATGCAGCGGCGTCAAACCGTCTTTCCTCTGCGCATGGCCAATGTACGGGGACTGCTGGAAAATCTGCTGCCACTCACTTCGAAGCCCGTGATTGCGATCGCGGTCGCAGTGATTTCGCTGGCGCTGATCTTGTTTGCGGCCAGTAAGTGCAAATGGAAAACGGCCAGCCGTTCTGAGTTCGATCTGAGTTTTTCGCTCTGCGTTGTGATCACCCTGCTCGTGAGCTATCACACTTTACCCTACGACCTGAGCTTGCTGCTCCTACCCATCGTATTGACAATGATCTATCTTCTCAGGAATGCGCATATGGATCTGGGCGACCGGATCATGTTGATCATTCCTCCGGCCCTGTTGTTCTTCAGCCCCCTGCATATCTTCCTGGAGATGCGCACCAGCCGCTACAACCTGTTCGCGCTGGTATTAGTGTGGTGGTGCTGGCTGCTCTTCCGAGAAATTCGTCGACTCAGGCAGAGGGAAGTCCTAGCGTTGTAGATGGTCTGGATCTGCGGGTGGCCTTTCTCTGCGTACTTTGGAGGGTTTTCTCCGCGACCTTTGCGGTTAAAGATTTTGACCGCAGAAGTCGCAAAGAAGACCCAGAGAAGCGAAGAAAAAATCAACTCGCATAAGTTGTAACATGTAGCGATTTTTGTTCCAGCACGCGATTGCTCAAAGACTCCAGACTCGGGTTGCTTGTGGCACTGCTGTTTGCCGGAAGCATGTGGTTCTACGTACAGAAAGTGCTCATCCCGTACCAGGAAAGGGATGCCGCAGTCCACGGGCGCCCGCGGGGGAATCTTTCCGATCTGTATCCGCGGTGGCTGGGAGCGCGGGAATTGCTGTTGCACCATCGCGATCCCTACAGCCCGGAGATCACCCGGGAAATTCAAAGCGGATACTACGGCCGACCGCTCGATCCCGATCGCACGGACGATCCCAAAGACCAGCAGGGCTTCGCTTATCCCGTGCATGTAGTTTTTCTTCTGGCGCCTACGATCGGCTTGCCGTTTCCCGTGGTGCAGGACGGCTTTCGCTGGCTGCTTGTGATACTGACTCTTGCCAGCGTGCCGTTGTGGCTACGCGTGTTGCACTGGCGTCCTTCCAAAACTGTGGTCGCCGTCCTCGTGATACTGACGTTTGGCAGCTTTGCCGTGGTGCAGGGAATCAAGCTGCAGCAGTTGAGCCTGGTGGTAAGCGTGCTCATGGCGTCCGCAGCCGCCGCACTGGTGGCTGGGAATTTATTCCTCGCCGGTTTTCTACTGGCCCTGGCGACGATCAAGCCCCAGCTCGCTCTGCCGATGGCGGCGTGGCTTGTGCTGTGGGCGATCAGTGACTGGCGTCAGCGCGGACGCTTTGTCTGGAGCCTGGTGCCTGACCACCGCTGTTCTTCTCGCCGCCTCGGAATTTATTTTGCCGGGCTGGATAGGCCGGTTTCGGGAGGCCGTCGCCGCCTATCGCCAGTACACCGGGGGAGCGGGTTCATTGCTGGAAGTGCTGACCACGCCGATGTTGGGACGAGTGCTGGCCTACATCGCTGTGCTCGCTGTAGCCGTTACTGGTTGGTATGTCCGGCGAGCTCCCGGAGATTCTGCAGCCTTCAGCGCCATGCTCGCGTTGGTTCTGGCGGTAACCCTGGTGATCGTGCCCACGTTCGCACCCTACAATCAGGTGCTGCTTTTGCCCGCTGTGTTCCTCATTGCTTCTTCGTGGAGAAATCTTTGGACCCGAAGCAGGCTCACTCGGGCCGCATGCGGAGTTGGCGTCATGTTCGTGTTCTGGCCGTGGCTGGCATCCTGTGGATTGATGCTGGGATCGCTGTTCATGCCAGCGGCCTCGGTGCAACGGGCATGGGCTGCACCGCTCTATACGAGCCTGGGTATTCCGCTGGCGGTTTTGGGCCTGTTCTCGATGTGCGCCCGCGACGCGTTGAGGGCTTCAACTGGTAACCATTCAGCCACGCTGAAACCGTGACCGGGGCGGGGGGCGTCGGCCTTGCATTGGGCCGCGATCATGTTAATCTTCTCGCAAGCTTCGTCCCACCGACGTTTCGGAGGCATGGCATGAACCTCAAAATCGAGAAACGCCTGGTCGACGGGGTCGCGATAGTATCGTGTAACGGCCGGATAATGTTCGGAGAAGAAGCCACTACTCTGCGCGACAACCTCAAAGAGGCCCTGAGCAAGAGCCCGAAAATGGTGCTCAATTTATCCGGCGTGACCTATATCGATAGCGGTGGCCTGGGGACACTGGTGGGGGTCTTCTCGTCCGCCCGGGCGACAGGGGCCGACATCAAGCTCACGGGTCTGGGACAACGCTTGCGTGACGTGCTGCAAATTACCAAGCTGGCTACGGTTTTTGAAGTCTTTGATACTGAGCAGGAGGCGCTCACAGCCCTGGGCCGAGGGGTTGTTTGAGCCCGGAGCTTGCAATCCTGCCTGCCAGAGTCGATTTCTGTTGTTGGTGAACATTTAGGAGACATACAAGCGCCACATGGCTTTGCAACCCATCACGGGCCCGACTTCGTCCCCGGGATCGGGGATTTTTCCCACTCTGGTTTTCGTGCAGGGGAACGACCAGCGCACCATCAATCTCGACCACACTCCGTTTACTGTCGGGCGCAAGGTCGATAAGGATCTGGTCATTGCCGATCCTCGCGTCTCCCGCGACCACGCCCTGATCACATCCGAAGATGGACAGTTTTGCGTGGTCGACCAGGGCAGCAAGCATGGAACGTTCGTCAACGGCGAACGGGTGCAGCGCAAGACGCTCGAGCGCAACGACCGCGTCGAGTTCGGAGTCCGCGACGTAGCCTACGTTATCTTCCATCCCCACCACGCCAGTTCGAACACGGCCCGGGAGTTCCTGAGCCAGATCTCGGGCATCCAGATTTCGACGGACACCACCGATCTGGAGAAACTCACGCTCTTTCTGGAAGCGGCCCGCAAGCTGAACACCACCGGCGTGCTTGACGAAATTCTGGTGACCTTGCTGGATGCCACCCTGAAACTGACCCGTGCCGAGCGCGGCTATGTCTTCATGCGCGACGAAGAGGGCAACCTGCGTCTGGCCGCGGGACGCAACTCGAAGGGCGAACCTCTTCTCGATGACACTACGATCTCGCACTCCATTCTGGACGAAGGGGTCAAGTCAAATTCCGAGTTTGTGATCACTGACACCAGCCAGTCGCTGGACCTGGCGGGGCGGCACAGCATCGTGGCCTACGATCTGCGCACCGTAATCTGCATTCCTTTGCGCAAGCCGCAGGTGCAGGCGACACGGGACACAGGTGTCGCGGTATCTACAGAGAGCTCGGCCGAAGTCATGGGCGCGCTTTATGTGGACTCACGCTTCGCGTCGCGCGACATCTCCAGCGTGAGTAACGACATTCTGCGGGCCATCGCGACGGAGGCGGCTTCACTGATCGAAAACGCCCGCCTGGTCCAGGCCGAGGAAGCCTCCCGGCGTTATCAACAGGAACTCTCCATCGCCGCATCCATTCAGCAGGGACTGATGGCCGTGACCATTCCTGAAGTCCCCTTTGCGACACTGCGGGGCCGGAATCTTTCTTGTAAGGAAATCGGGGGCGACTTTTTTGACGCGGTCAATACTGAGGAAGGCCTGGCGGTGGTGCTGGCTGACGTGAGCGGCAAGGGAGTTTCAGCCGCGTTGCTGGCTTCGACGTTGCAGGGCATGATCTTTTCCCAGCTCACCGCCGGGAGGCCGCTGATCGACATCGTAGTTGCCGCCAACCGCTTCTTCACCCACAAGCATATTGGAGAGAAGTACGCGACCCTGATCATCGCGCGCATCCGGCGTGACGGGGAACTGGAATATGTCAATTGCGGCCACGTGCCGCCTTTGCTGGTCTGCAACAAAGAAGTGATCCGTCCGCCGCATGGCAACCTGCCCGTCGGCCTGCTTGCCGATGCCACGTATGAAAGCGACCACGTCAGCCTGCACGCCGGCGATCGCCTGATCCTGGTTACCGACGGCGTCACGGAGGCGGAAAACGCTCGTGGTGATTTCTTTGAGGATTCGCGCCTGGAAGCCGTAGCTGCCAAGAGCACATCGCTCGAGGATATCTTTACCGCAGTGGCCAATTTCTGCGGTGGCAATCCGCTTAACGACGATTGCACCGTGGTCGAGCTGGTGTACTCGGGATAAGCTCTCAGCTTTCAGCTCTCAGCTATCAGGAAGCATCTCAACCGTAGCGCCGGCGTCCCTTCCCCTACGCTCAGGGCAGGCTCGCCGCTGTCTGGTGGGCGTCCCGCCCATTCATCGGGCCTCCGGGACGGCGGCGCTACAAACCGCTATATAACACTTTCTTGTTGGAGCCTGGCCAACCTGAGGTATCCTTTCCCGCCATGAACTTCACCTTCCTGGACTGGTCGGCAATCGTTCTCTACCTCGGCATCACCCTGATTCTGGGGCTTTATTTCCGTTCGCGCTCGGGCAAGAGCGTGGACGACTACTTTGTGTCCGGGCGCAACGTTTCCTGGTGGCTGGCGGGCACCTCGATGGTGGCGACGACGTTTGCCGCCGACACGCCGCTGGTGGTCACCGGCCTGGTCTATACCCAGGGCATCGCAGGGAACTGGCTGTGGTGGGCATTTTTGCTGTCCGGCATGATGACGGTGTTTCTCTTTGCCCGGCTGTGGCGACGTTCTGGCCTGCTGACCGACGTCCAGTTTGCCGAGATGCGTTACTCCGGAAAGCCGGCGGCGTTTCTGCGTGGCTTCCGCGCCATCTACCTCGGCCTGCTGATGAACTGCCTGATTCTGGGTTGGGTGACGAAAGCGATGACCAGCATCGTGTCGGTGACTCTGGGGGTGAGCGACCGCAACGCGCTTGCCATCTGCGTGCTGTTCCTGATTCCGTTCACCGGCCTCTATGTAGCACTCGGAGGGCTGTGGGGTGTGCTGTGGACGGATTTGTTCCAGTTTGCCCTGAAGATGGCGATCGTGATCGGAGTGTCGTGGTACGCCGTGGCGGCCGCGGGCGGGATGCACACGCTGCTTACTCGCTTAGCGGAAATGCGGGCGGCTGCAGGACCGGGCGCGGGCGATGCTACCGCATTCTTTCCCGATTTTTCCCGGCCATTTTCGCAGGAAGGACTGTGGCTGTTGCCGGTGATCACCTTTGTGGTGAATATCGGATTGCAGTGGTGGGCCTTCTGGTATCCCGGAGCGGAGCCGGGTGGCGGCGGCTACATCGCGCAGCGCATCTTCAGCGCGAAAGATGAACGCAACGGTTTGCTCTCCGTGCTCTGGTTCAACGTTGCGCATTATGCCTTGCGGCCTTGGCCCTGGATTCTGACCGCGCTGGCTGCGGTTGTCCTGTACCCGCACCTGGAACATCCGGAGACCGGCTACATGCTGATCGTGAGCCAGCACGTGCCTCCGGCGCTGCGCGGAATCGTGATCGCCGGCTTCATGGCGGCCTTCATGTCAACGATTGCTACGCAGTTGAATTGGGGAGCGTCCTATCTGGTTTCCGACTTCTACCGCCGCTTTATCAAGCGCGATGCCGATGACAGCCATTACGTATTGATCTCCCGTCTCGCCACCGTGCTGCTGGTGATCGTGTCCGCGGGAGTTTCGGTTCTGCTGGCTGATATCCGTTCGGGATGGCAGGTGGTACTGGAAGTAGGCGCGGGGACGGGCGGCGTGTATCTGTTGCGCTGGTACTGGTGGCGGATCAATGCCTGGAGCGAAATTTCCGCGATGGCTACGGCCCTGGCCGTCACCATATGGCTGCGCTGGACCGAGCCTTTCTCGGGCACGAACCCGGTGGTTTTCGCCAAGACGGCTTTGACCACCACGGTGGTCACGACTGTAGTCTGGCTGGTCGTGACTTACATAACGAAGGCCGAGCCGGAGCAAGTGCTGGTCAAGTTCTACCGCAGCGTTCGTCCGCAGATTACTGGATGGCAGCCAGTTGCGCACCTCGCTCCTGAGGTGCCGCAAACCCGCGACCTGGGCCGAAACCTGCTTTCGTGGATACTGGGCTGCTTTATGGTCTATATGGCGCTGTTCGGCCTGGGGCATGTTCTGCTGGGGCCTTTCTGGCAAGGGATCGGGTTGCTGACCGCATCCGCGATTTGCGCGGGAGCGCTTTACTCGAATATTGCGCGGAGCGACTGGAGCGAGTTGTCATCCTGAGCGGATTGCTTCGCGAAGCGAAGCAATCACTTCGCTTGATTGCATAACGACGTTGGCTCGATCGTAGCGAGTAAATTGGTTAGCTGCGAAACCGACCAAGGCTCGAGAAGGAGCCAACGTCATGCTGATTATAGGCTGTGATTTTCATCCTGGGTTTCAGCAGGTCGCGATCTTTGACAAGCGAACGGGAGAGTATCAGGAAAAACGTTTGCGTCACCGCCAGGAAGCGGAAGAGTTTTACGCGGCTCTGGCGGGGCAGGAAGTACGGGTGGGGATGGAGGCTTGCGGGCACTATCCCTGGTTCGAAGGGCTGCTGGAGAAGTGGGGCATCGAGCTCTGGCTGGGGGACGCGGCCCAGATCCGGGCTGCGGTGGTGCGGCAGCAGAAGACGGACCGGCGGGACGCGGAACACTTGCTGCTGCTGTTGCGAGAAGACCGGTTCCCGCGGATCTGGGTGCCGAGTCTGGAAGAGCGGGACGTGCGGCAGTTGCTGGTGCATCGCCACAAGCAAGTGCAGGCGCGGACGCGGACCAAGAACCAGTTGCACGCGCTGGCCCTGGGCCAGGGAGTGCAACGCAAACGCAAACTGTGGACGGCGGTAGGACGGGCGGAGTTGGAAAAGTTGGAGTTGCTGCCCTACGCTGCGCTTCGGCGCCAGCGGCTGCTGGCCACACTGGATCAGTTGGAGGCCGAGATCGCGGCGTTGCACCGGCAGGTGGAAGAAGAAGTCAAACGCCGGCCGGAGGCGTTACGGTTGATGACCCATCCCGGAGTAGGCCCGGTGACGGCGCTGGCCATGGTGCTGACGCTGGGGCCGGCGGAGCGCTTCGAGTCGGGGCGCAAAGTAGGCAGCTACCTGGGACTGATCCCCAGCGAACATTCCAGCGGCGGACGGCAGCGGCTGGGACACATCAGCAAGCAGGGCAGTTCGTTTCTGCGTTTCTTGCTGGTGGAAGCGGGCCAGTCGGCGGCGCGTTATGACGCCGAGTTAGGCCGCTTCTATCGCCGCCTGGCGGTGCGCAAACATCGCGCTCTGGCCAAAGTCGCGGTGGCCCGCAAGTTGGCCACCCGGTTGTACCGGATGTTGCGCGAGGACTGGGATTACGCGCAACTATGCAGGGCCGTGGTGCAGGCGAGCCCGAGTCATTCTGTGGCCGGAAGACAGAAACCGAGCGCTTGAGTAGGCAGCCTGCCTCCCTCGAAGCAAGTGGGGGAGTTCGAAGCAGCAATGCTGGGAGCACGTACCGAAGAGATGGATGGTGAGACCCTGCGTCCACCGCACACATTGAAAGAACGAGCCCTTGGGTCGGATCGCAAAACCTTTCCGCGAGAGCGAAATGGCGCTTCCTAGAAACTCGACGCGCCCGCGGAGAGGTGTTGCCAAAACCGCCTTGACACGGGCCCACGTCGTTAGAGACAGGATGACAATTTACTCGATGAAAACTACTCCACCGTCACGGAATAGTTCGTCCCTTCCCATCTCTGCTCCTGCGGCCAGTTGAACGTGAATACGATTTCCCGTCCCACCGCGAGCTGGCTGCTGGGTAGATCTGCCACGAACATACCGAGCGGGTCGCGCGAGTTTGTGTCCTGCGCGGTTTGCCAGCCATCGAAGCTCCAGTGCACCAGGGCCGGCGCGGGCAGCACCAGGCGCAAGTTTTTTCCCTGGGGAATGGTTCGGCACTTGTTGTTGAAACGCCACTCGAAGTATGCAGCTTTCTGCTTCTCGACCTGGTAGCGCTGTACCGTCTGCGGCGGCTGGTCGAAGATTTTTCCGTCACGCAACGACCGCCGTAGCTTGACGTACTCGGAGTGGGCCCACACCAGCGGACACGCGGAACCTGTGGGTTTGCCGCGAAACAGCTCGAGCGCGGGAATATCCGTCGTGTCCCAGGCCTGCTCGGGAATCAGGCGCCCGCCTTCGGTGGAAAGTTCCATGACTCGGAGCAACGCCTCGGCCGCCTGGGGACGTCCCGCCGCGAGCTCGTAATGGCCGCGCTCTCCCGCCAGCAACGGCCAGGCCCGCCCGATGCCGGTCCCGTCGAAGGGCGAGCCATCTTCGTGCTCGCCGTAGCCGTCACCGTTGTAGCGATACCAGCAGGGGCCCTGGGGCAGGTTCACTTTAAGCAGGGCGTCGATCACTTTTACAGTATTCAGAATGCGAGGATCGTCGGGAGCGCGCAACCCAAAGCGCACCAGGGCGAGCGAGTCCGGACTCACCAGGTGTGCGGCGCGGGCGGTGTTCTCACCCGGTGGCCGGTTCTTGATGGGGACGAATCCTTCCAGCGGGGATGCGGCGCAGTCGGCTTCCGGCGGGGCGATGCGCACGTAGTAGCCTTCGACTCCGAGTTGGCGCGCCAGGTCGCTGTCCCTGGCATAGACCCAGCGCTCAATGCTGTCGTTCCAGCAATCAGCCGTCTCGCGCAGGTAGGTTGCTACGTCGGGCAGCCCCACCGCATCGGCGAGATCCGCGGCCGCGAGCAGGCTAGAGATCTCGACGGCCAGGGTAAAGGGCGAGTATCCGGCGTCTTCTTCCCAGCGATCCTGCTGGGTGACCGGCCCGTTGCGAACGATGAAGCTAGCGGCGCGACTCACCGCAGACCACAGGCGTTGCGGATCGCCCAGAACAAACCGGGAGTGCCGCCGCATGGCGTCCACCAACAGGATGGGGAAGGCGGTTTCGTCCATCTGCATTCCGCTCCAGTAGGGGCGGCCGTCCAGCCACATGTTCTGCGCCCAGCGCCCATCTGCCTCCTGGGTGGCTTCGAGGTAACGAAGGACGCGCAGTGCGTCGGGTTCGGCGCCGGCGGCCAGGAAGCCAAACGCAGTCTCTACCAGGTCGCGCGGCCAGACCAGGTGGTATCCGCCGAGGTCCTCATCGCCCTTGTTGAAGCCCCATGGAATCGAGAGACTGGCGATCACTCCCCCCTCGAAATCCTTCGATTCGTGCGAACGCATCACTGCGGTACTGGTGCGATAGAGATCAACTTCCCGCCGAGGCTCGTCGAGCTTCAGCAGGCTGTCCTGCCAACTCTTCCAGTGCCACACATAGTGCGATCGCAACTCGTCGTAGGATTCGAGCAGGCTGGCACGGGTGTGCAGGCCGGCTTCGGTCCAGACCTCGCCGAAACCCAGCCCCAGGGTGAACTCGCCGCCACACGCCACAAGATCGATTTCGCCGGTTAGGGCTACGTTGCCGTTGGCCGCGCGGGTGTAGTCCCAAGTGAGTTGGTAGTGTTGGGAAAGGTCCTGCCAGCCGTCGGAAAAACCGGCGAAGCCCACTGCCATTTTTTTCCAGTGGGTGGAACAGGCAAAGGCCAGCGCGCAATCCTCGCGCTGGGCAAACAGCATGGACGCTCCCTTGTAGTCGCCAACCCATCCAGTATTGTCGTTCCCGCAGTTTGCCAAATGCGGAGCCAACAAGGCGTAGAGACGATAGTCTTCCAGCTTGCCTTGCAGAGGTACGAAGCGGATTTTCTGCAGAACGACATTACGGTAAGGATCAGAAAAAATTTCTTTCTCAATCCGGTAGCGCCCGTCCAGTTCTGTATTGGTCAGTTTGTAGACCGGAACTCCGGGTTCAATGGGCACATTTTCAAATTTGCAGTTCCGTTTTTCTTCGGAGAAGAAGCTGGAACCGTCGGTGACCAGAAGACCCTGGTCGCGGGTGCAGGCCTGGTCCACACGGGGAAAATAAACTTCATTCAGGATGCCGTGGCTCAGCGTGAACCACACCCGGCTGTGCAGGTTGAGCGCGGTGCCGATTCCGGTCTTGGCGCTGGAGGTCCAGCGCGGAGAAATCCCCGGCCAGCCGGGCGCAAACCGTTCGACTTGGCGGTCGCTCACTTGGTTAATCCTCGTTTACTTCAATTCTCGTTTAGTTCAATACTCGTCCTGCCATCAGGTGCGCCAGCCGTCACCGCCGCAGATGCCAGCGACGAATTTCGTGGCGCTTTGCACCAAAACCCGCATCTCAGTTGGAAAGGATTCTACCAAGTCTCGGGATTTGGACGTTGCGGCTGGTCTCCAAACATTTGGGGTAAGAATGATCACACGAACTTTGTGCCACTGGGTGTGGCTCGCGGCCATTGTGTTGCCCGCGGCTCTGTGGGCTGCGGATACTCCTGGACCTAGAGAGATTGATGCCCGGAAATCTGTGATGACGGTGCGGGTATTCAAGTCGGGCCTGCTGTCGGCGTTTGGGCACGAGCACGAAATCAGCGCGCCCATCCAGCAGGGAACTCTCAGCGAAACCGATCATTCTGTGGAACTGGTCGTGGACGCACGCCAGATGCGGGTGATGGACAAGGATGTTTCGGAAAAAGAGCGGGCTGAGATCCAGGAGACCATGCTTGGACCCAGGGTGCTGGATCCCAGCCAGTTTCCGGAGATACGCTTTCATTCGACCGTGGTGGAGGCCGCCGGCGAGGGCCGCTGGACGGTACAGGGAAATCTGACTTTACACGGGCTGACCCGGCCGGTGAAGGTCGATGTACAAGGCCAAGGCGGGCATTACCAGGGCAGCGCGGAGCTGAAACAGAAAGACTTCGGCATCGAGCCCGTGACTGGGGGCGGCGGGGCCGTGAAGACCAAGAACGAGTTGCGGGTGGAATTTGAGATTGTGGCGAAATGAAATGATGGTGCGACGGGCGTCCCCGACCGTCCACGATGAACCCAGCCCTCGACGGGCGAGGACGCCCGTCGCTCCAAATTTGCCCGGCGTTACTAACTACATGAAGCCGCTCAGGTAACCTTGTTGACCGATTTGGCGTCCAACCCCGTAGGGAAATCTGCAGTATTGCCGTTTCCGGGCGGGCGTATAATCCAGACAGAGTCCTCTTGGGGCGACGGAATAAGGGAGTCCATCATGAAGTTACGGCTCTTCGCACTAGCGGTCGCGCTGTTCACGTTCAGTCTCGCGGCGCCATGGAGTTTCTCGCAGGATCAGGGCAGCTCTGCCCCCAAGGATCAGGACGCCTCCGATAACGCAGCGCAAACCACCGCTTCCGTGCCTTCGGTACCGAAAGTCGAGCCTGCGGATCCGGACAAGGTCAAACACGACGGCGGCAAGACGGATGTCGAAGCTGTAGGCAATCGCAACGTGGGCTGCAAGACTGGACTGGGCAACTGGTATGGCGTGGAGAAACAGATCGCCATGGGCAAGCAATATGCCCAGCAGGTCGAATCCACGGTGAAGCTGATCCAAGATCCAGTGGTGACTGAATATGTCAACCGGGTAGGACAGAACCTGGTGCGCAATTCCGATGCGCAGGTGCCGTTCACAATCAAGGTTATCGACTCTGACGACATCAACGCTTTTGCTCTGCCAGGCGGATTTTTCTATGTCAATTCCGGACTGATCCTGGCTGCAGACGAGGAAGCGGAGCTGGCCGGAGTAATGGCGCACGAAATTGCGCACGTGGCAGCCTGCCACGCGGCGCGTGAGAACACCCGCGGCAATCTGATGAACATGGCTTCGATTCCGCTGATCTTCGTTGGCGGCGCGATCGGCTATGCCGGCTACGAGGCGGCGGGACTGGCCCTGCCCATGACGTTCCTGCACTTCTCGCGCGGCTTCGAAGGCGAGGCCGACTACCTGGGAATGCAGTACATGTACAAATCAGGATACGATCCGCAGGCCTTCATCAGCTTCTTCGAAAAAGTGCAGGCGCAGGAGAAGAAGAAGCCGGGAACGCTGGCCAAGGCGTTCTCCACTCATCCCCAGACCCCGGACCGGATCGCGAAGTCTCAGGAAGAGATTGCGCAAATCCTGCCGGCGCGGGCACAGTACGTGGTGTCGACTTCCGAGTTTGACGATGTGAAGTCGCGGCTGGCGACGATTGAGAACCGCCACAAGATTCTGGACAAGAAAGATGACGGCAAAAAGCCCAGTCTGCGACGGACGTCCACTCCCGACAAGAATGGCAGCGACAGCAAGGGAAATGACGACGATCGCCCGACGCTGAAGCGCCGGGATGACAGCAGCAACTGACAGTTCGGCGTTTGAAAATAGAAAACCGGCGGCCTAAATAGGCCGCCGGTTTTATTTCTAACTTGTCCTGTGTGGTGCGGGCGCCCTCGCCCGCGAAAGCTGGATCATGTTGGAACATCTAGTCAACTACAAAACCACGGGCGAGGCGCCCGCGCCACACATAAAACTCCAAGCTTACGCGACGGCCTTCGGAGCCAGCGAATGGACCCGGTTCCACTCTTCAGCTGAAGACGTGATGACCTTCATTTCCTGCCAGTCATAGGGAAATTCCTTGCCGCAATCCAGACATGCGACATAGGTTCCAGTGAGTGATGCCGCGGAGTTGCGGCGCGAACGCGGACGAATAGTGATTGGAAAACTGTAGTTAGAATGCCTGCAACCGAAAAAAGTGTCGATCAACGCCTCGATCATCTTGCCCTCCCTACCGCCCTTCTAACGCCAACCTACCAACATGCTAAAGACTTAGATTCACAATTTGATCAAAAGGTTCTTGGTGGATACGAGACCGGGCAAGGCAGCGGATTCAAAACGCCGCAAATTATTACTATTTAAGAGAGTTAGCCAGGAAGATGGAACGCGAAAACCCACGCCAGGCGGGAACTTCCGGGGAGAAACCGATCAGGCTTCCCGGGGGCCGGTTTTCTTGTGCGCCTCGCACTTGGCCACGATGGCGGAGCGCAAACGATTGCGCAAATCATCCGGCAATTCGTAGAGCTCAGAGTCGCGGTAAATCTCGATGGTCTTCTTGGTGGTGTCGCAGACCACATAGCAGTTGTGGCACCAGGCTAGATGGTCTTCCAGTTCGGCCTTGGTACGATCGTCGAGGACGCCGTCCAGGTAGTTTGTCAGTTCCTGCAAAAACTCAGCACACTTCACTGTTTGCCATCTCCGCTCTCACGTTTCTGAAAGTAACGGCTCAGACGTTCCCGCAACTGCAGGCGCGCCCGCAGCAACCGTGACTTCACCGCTGGAACGCTGAGATCCAGCGCCTCCGCTGTCTCCTCGGTTGAAAGCCCCTCAACATCGCGCAGAACAAAAACCGTGCGAAAGCTGGGGGGAAGTCCCTGAATCGTCTTGCTCAGGATTTCCTTGAGCTCCGCCTGGTTGTACTGTTGCTCGGGATTCGGACTCCAATCCGCGACTTCGCGGGGAACCGAATCTTCTTCAGTCTTGACCTCTTCGTCCAGGGAAACCATGCGCTCGGGCCGACGGCGCCGCAACTTCATCAGCGCTTCGTTCACTGCAATGCGCACCAGCCAGGTATAGAACTTGGACTGGCCCTGAAACTGAGTCAGGTTCGTGTACGCCTTGAGGAACGCATCCTGCACTACATCTTCCGCGTCTTCGCGGTTCTGCGTAATGTGCTGCGCGATGCGAAAAACATTCCGGTCGTAACGCCGGACCAATTCCTCGAAAGACGATACATCGCCGCCCTTGGCGGCCTGAACCAGCGCCAGCTCATCGCTGACCGGTTCGGTTACTTTCTGTTGGATGGCTGTCATTCTTCTTCCGATGCAACAATTTTCATGCCCTGGAACGCGCGCGAGAAATGTTATTTTACTTGGTAACCCGCCTTCCCGCTTAATTGTTTTGACGTATCTATAACCGGGCAGTTTGCGATAAATTCCAAGGTGCTGCGATTCCGCACTAGAACACGTCCTTACGTGACCGGAAAACACCGGTCAAGTAACCCTATAATCAAGGTTTAACCGGGGTGAAGGGCAACAAAGCCGGATCCAGCGGGCGAAGCACTGATCTGACCATGGCAGAAAGAAGCGGAGTCGAACAAATCGTCCAGCAGGCGGTCACCCAGGTGCTGGAGGGCCATCTCCCGCAGCTGCGGGAAGAGTTGGTGCGCCGGATTGTGGATGAGCTCCCAGAGTCGTCGCCGGCTGCGACTGCAGGGGTTTCGGGGGAGAGTGGTGCTGCCAATCTGCTGAAGGCGGTTGCAGCCATCCAGGCGGGCGCCACCCAACGCGAGATTCTGAGGGCGCTGCTGGACAATACGGTGCGCTATAGCGGCCGGGTGGCATTGTTTGTGATCAAGGCAGGCGCGGCCACCGGGTGGCAGGGACGAGGCTTTACCAAGGATGGCGATGACACTATCAAGGATTTTGCTCTCAACGTAACTATGGGAGTGCCGGAGCAGGCCCTGCGGTCGCGCATGCCGTATAGCGGTGCGACCGGTGAGATTGATGCAGAATTTATTTCGCGATTCGGCGCGCCGGCCGACGACAAAGTCCTGGTGCTGCCACTGTTACTGAAGGAAAAGGTAGCGGCATTGGTCTACGCCGACACCGGGGTTGACGCCAGCGGAAAGATGGAGACGTCGGCACTGGAGTTGCTGGTGCTGGCGACCAGCGCCTGGCTGGAAGTCGCCTCGTTACGGAAACAGGCGCAAAAAGAAGAAAACGCCGAAGCCGCTGCCGAGAAAACCGAAAGCGCGCCGCCGGTGCATACAACTTCAGCCCCCTCCGATCCTTTCGCTTCTCATGCTCCGAAGCATGTTGTCGCCGCCGCCGCCGTGTCCGTTCCGGCTGCGCCTGTGGAGGCCGAGCAACCGGTAGCGGTAGCTCAGGCAGAACCCATTGTGGCAGCAACGGCGGCAGCAGCCCCTGCTCCCGCGACCGACGCGTTTGCCAGTTTATCGCCTGAGGATGCCGACGTTCATCGCAAGGCGCAGCGTTTCGCGCGTCTGCTGGTGGATGAGATCAAGCTGTACAATCAGGTGAAGGTCGCCGAGGGGCGCAGAAACAAGGATTTATACGACCGGCTCAAGGAAGATATCGAAAAGAG
Organism: Terriglobia bacterium; assembly: GCA_963801545.1. Taxonomy (GTDB): domain Bacteria; phylum Acidobacteriota; class Terriglobia; order Terriglobales; family Acidobacteriaceae; genus JAIQFF01. The sequence continues at coordinate 194,556 of CAWDFF010000025.1, forward strand.
CCGCGCTACCTACCAGAAACGCTACGGCAACACCGTGGCCGGCGGCGCCGACTACTTCACCCAGGAAGTCGTGCGCAGCCTGGCTGAGGATGACCGGTCGATCATGGGCGCCAATTTTCGGCGAAATTGATTAGAGTGGTCCTTCATCGTCTGCAATCGATCCTGACACTGATTCTTGTGACCGGAGCTGTGTTGTGTCCTGATTTTGTCCCCTTCGTTCCCCCCGCGGCAGCGCAGTCTTCCACCAAGAAAGTCCAATCCACCCGAAAGCAGAGCAGCAAGGCTAGCGCAAAAAGGCGGCGAGGTTCGTCGCCCCGTTTGCGGCGGATGCACGAGGCCTTTGTTGCCTCCGCGAGTCTGAAACCTATGGCGCGCCAACTGCTGCAGGACCGAACGCCTCCTGCTTACGCCGGGGTGGAAGCCTATGCCAGGCGCCACGCCAGCGAGGACGCCGGGGCGCTAGCCTGGCTAGTGGTGGGGTACGCGCATGAGCTCGATCACGACTACGCCAAGGCAATCGATCCGCTCAATCGGGCCAAGCCGCAGGCGGGGGATCTAGGTGACTACGTCAGCTATTACCTGGGCACGGCCTACTTTCAGGCTGGAAAAACCGCCGAAGCGGTCTCGACCCTCGGAGAGTTCGATAAGGCCTATCCCGAGTCGCTGTTGCGGCGCGACGCCCATGCCCTGTATGCCAGCGCCCTGCTGGCGGAAGGCCGCCCGCAGGATGTGATCACGCTTCTGGAAAACGACCGGCAGCCACCGCGAGCGGACATGGAACTGACATTGGGACGGGCTTATGCAGCGGCAGGACAGCCGGCAAAAGCGGCAGATATCCTGCGCAACATATATGTCACCATGCCGCTGAGTGCGGAAGCCGGCCAGGCCGACGCCGAGCTAAAGACACTGGCTGGAACCGCGCAGTTGCCTGCGTTGGGAGTTAACGCGCGGAGAACGCGGGCCGATCTGTTGGCCAAAGGCAAGCGATTCAGTGACGCGGCCGATGAGTATCGCACCCTTCTCAACGTGGTCAGTCCGAATGATCGACCCGACCTCGAGCTGTCGCTGGCCGCGGCATTGCGGCGGGCGGGCCAAAATAAGGAAGCCAAAAAAGTGCTTGAGGCGCTGACCAGCTCCACCCCGGAGACCAACGCCCAGCGCCTTTTCAATCTGGGAGAAGTGGCCCGCGCTACCGACGATGACGAAGGCTTTCTGCGCAACCTGGCCGAGTTGCGCCAGGCGGCGCCGACCAGCGTCTGGCTGCAACAGGAGTTGCTTGCCGCGGGCAATTTTTATCTGCTCAAGCCCGATTATGACAAGGCGATTGACGCCTACCGCGAGTTGCAGCAGCGCTTTCCCAACGCGGGCCGCGCCTCCTACGCGCACTGGAAGGTGGCGTGGCTAAGCCTGCGCCAGGGACGGAAGGACGAGGCCAAGACCGGATTTGAGCAGCAGATCGGGCTTTACCCGGCTTCGGCGGAAGTGCCTGCTGCGCTGTACTGGCGCGGGCGTTTGGCCGAGGAAGACAACGATTCCGTTATGGCGCGTGCCTATTACCAGACGCTCTCAGAGCGGTTCCGTAACTTTTACTACGGCGAACTGGCGCGTCGTCGGCTGCGAGAGATCAAGTCGGAGGACGATCCCCCGCACTACGCGTTGCTGGATCGCGTACCCGCCATAAGTGAGGGGGCACATGTCACCGCCGGCGAGCCTCCAACCGACAACCTGCGCTATCAGAAAGCACAGTTACTGGAGAACGGCGCACTGGTGGACTTTGCGGTGCGCGAGTTGCAGGCTGCGGGCACCGAGGAGAGCGGGAACTGGGTGACGGCTGAGACCGCCAGGCTCTACCAGGATGCGGGACGGTACGACGGCGCGATCCAGGTCTTCAAACGCGCGGTGCCAAATTATTTTGCGGTAGATCTGCCCGCCCTGCCGCGCTCCTACTGGGAGGCGCTGTTTCCCAAGCCGTACTGGACTGACCTGAAGAAATTCTCGTCACAGAACGCACTGGATCCGTATCTGGTCGCCTCACTCATCCGGCAGGAATCGGAGTTCAATCCCGCGGCAGTCTCCCGAGCCAACGCGGTCGGACTGATGCAACTGTTGCCCAAGGTGGGCAGCGCCGTTGCCCGGGAGGAAAAGCTGAAGCATTTTTACTCTTCTCAACTGTTTACGCCGGAAGTCAACCTGCAGCTTGGCACCCGCTATTTCCGCGAGATGGTGGACAAGTTTGGCGCCTTTGAATATGCGCTGGCGGCCTACAATGCCGGCTCGAACCGGGTGGACGATTGGCAAGGGCAGGGAAAATACCGCGATCCTCAGGAGTTTGTGGAATCCATTCCATTTACCGAGACCCGGGAGTACGTGCAGGCCATTCTGCGGAATGCCAACGTGTACCGGCAGCTGTACGGGGCGCCATAAGGCCAGTTTCTGGTTTCCAGTTTCTAGTTTCTGAAACCGGCGGCAAACTGGGAACCGGGAACTGAAAGCTAAAAAACTGGTTCTTGAAATCTCGGCCCGGTTTTGCCACCACCCCACCTCCTTTTTTACAAGAATTCACAATCTGCGCCGCCCAGTGGCAGTAGAATACAACTCCGCTCACAGAGGAATACACTCCGGCCGGCCATCCGGCCGCACATTAGGAGAAATCATGACTGCTTCCGCAAAACCAGTCCCTGAAGGATTCCACACCGCAACCCCAACCTTGATCGTTCGAAACGCCGCCGACGCGATCGAGTTTTACAAGAAAGTATTCGACGCCGAGGAACGCATGCGGATGCCCAGTCCGGATGGCAAGATCATGCATGCCGAATTGAAGATCGGCGATTCCATCATCTTCCTCTCGGACGAATTCCCCAACATGGGCGGCAAGTCCCCGCAAACGCTGGGCGGACATAGTGGGGGCGTCTATCTATATGTTCCCGACGTTGACGATGTGTACCGGCGCGCCATCGCTGCCGGCGGCAAGGCTTCCACGCCGGTCACCGATATGTTCTGGGGAGACCGGCACGGCAATTTCACGGATCCGTTCGGCCATTCCTGGGGCGTGAGCACACACACCGAGGACGTAAGCGAAGAAGAAATGGGCAAGCGTGCCGAGGCCTTTTACGCGGAAATGGCGCAGAAGAAGTCGGCTTAGCTCAAGCGTAAAGCCTTTAACCGAAAGAAATGCCACAAGGACGCTGAGAACTTCTTAGCGTCCTTTGCGTTCTTTGCGGTTAAGTTTTTTCCGCTGCCGGGGACTTGGCGAATAGGATTTCTATTACCAGCAGCCCCGCTCCAACCACAATCGCGCTGTCCGCTACATTGAAGGCCGGCCACTGGTGCGGGCCGATGTAGAACAACAGGAAGTCGACGACCCGTCCGCTAATCAGGCGGTCCCACAGATTACCCACCGCGCCCCCGAGAATCAGCGCCAGGCCAATTCCTGTGCTTCGCAGGGCATGACTGTTGCGCCAGAGGAGAACGGAAACGATGGCCAGCGCCACAATCGAGAACAGTACCAGCACGGTGATTTTCCATTCCGAAGGCGAGTCGGCGAACAGGCCGAAGGCGGCGCCCCGATTCTCCACGTGCGTGAGACGAAAAAAGCCAGGGATCACCTGAATGGTGTCGTGCAGGGAAATATCCCGGGCGACAGCCAGCTTGGTTGCCCGGTCAAGGAGCAAAACCAGCAGGGCAATCAGGAAATGAACTTTGCGCACCGCATGAATGGTCATTCGGATATGTCTAAAGCCTCTGAACCCAAGCGCCCGGTTTGCGCGTGCAACACGGAGCCGCACATCCGTCTAGCGCAGCCTCAGCCGCCGATTTCCTTCAGCACGGCACTGCAGCGTTCGCACACTGTGGGATACGCCGCATCCTCACCTACGTGGACTGAATAGTTCCAGCAGCGCTCGCACTTCCTGCCTTCAGCCTTTCTTACTTGGACGCTTATCACGCCGGTTCCGTTTCCCGCAGCGCCTTTTTCAATTGTGACCGCCGAAACGATGAACAGATAGCGGAGCTGATCCCGGTGGCGCGCCAGGAGGGAAAAGACCGGTTCGGCCGCGGTCACGGTGACTTGCGCTTCGAGGCTGCCTGCGATCTGCTTGCTGTTGCGCGCCTCTTCGAGTGCTTTGAGCACCTCGTCTCGCACGGCGCGCAAGCTGGTCCATTCCTGATCGATTTCCTTGGGGCCTTCCTGCTTCGGTCCGCTTCCGGTCTCGCCTGCAAAGCCGACATCGCCGGTCGAAAACAGAGACAGGTGAACACTCTCTTCCCGCCCCGACATTTTCGGTAGATAGCGCCAGACTTCGTCACAGGTAAAGCTCATGATGGGCGCCAGCAGACGGACGAGTTCCTCACCGATGCGCCAGATAGCAGTCTGGGCCGCGCGGCGTCCGGGCGCGTTGGGGGCGGAAACGTAAAGGCGGTCTTTGAGAACATCGAAATAGAACGCACTCAAATCCACGACGCAAAAATGATTGATGCGGTGATAGATCCTGTGGAAAGCGAACTCGCTATACGAATTCTTAACATCGGACGCCATACTCGTGGTCTGGCGCAGCATATATTGGTCGAGTTCTTCCAGCTTGTCGAAAGGTACCGCATCCCGCTGCGGATCGAAATCATTCAGGTTGCCCAGGATGTAGCGGAAGGTATTTCGGATCTTTCGATAGCTTTCGGCCACGCGCAGCATCAACTGCTCGGAGCCGACAACGTCTTCGCGAAAATCGACGGAGGCGACCCACAGACGCACGACCTCGCCACCCAGGCGGCTGGAAATATCGACCGGGTCGACATCGTTGCCGCGAGACTTCGACAAGGCCTGGCCTTTTTCGTCCAGTGTCCAGCCCGGCGTCACGACCCCGTGATAGGGCGGACTGCCGCGCGTGCCCATAGCGCAGAGCAGGGAAGACTGGAACCATCCCCGGTACTGGTCGCCGCCTTCCAGGTAAAGATCCGAGGGCCACGGGTACGAGGGTTCGTCGGCACGCAGCGCCAGATAGCTGGCGCCCGATTCCAGCCAGACATCGAAAATATCCGTCTCGCGTTTGAAGCTGGTTGCGCTGCATTGCGGGCACTTGGTTCCCGCGGGAAGAACCGCGTCAGCCTCTGGGGTATACCAGGAGTCTGCACCGGAACGAGCAAAGAGTTCGACGACTATGCGATTGATGGCGGGATCGTTCAGCGGCTTGCCACAGCTTTGGCATAGGAAAACCGCGATGGGCACGCCCCACACGCGCTGCCGCGAGATGCACCAGTCCGGCCGCGTGGCAATCATGTTGTGCATGCGCTCTTTGCCCCAGGCCGGGTCCCACTTCACTTTGTCGATGTCTTCCAGGGTCCGGCTGCGGAGCGTGCCTCCGCCCGGCATGGTCGCTTCCATCGAAATGAACCATTGTTCGGTGGCGCGGAAGATGATGGGATTGTGGCAGCGCCAGCAGTGCGGATAGGAGTGCTCAAGCTTCTCCGTATGCAGAAGTGCGCCGCGCTTTTTGAGCAACTCGATGATCGGAGCATTCGCGGCCCAGACCTTCAACCCGTCGTACTCAGGAAGGCCGTTGCGCAGGATGCCCTTTTCGTCCACGTTGCTGGTGGCGTCGAGACCATACTTTACGCCGGTGGCGAAGTCCTCCGCGCCGTGCGATGGGGCGGTGTGGACAACTCCTGTGCCGGTGTCCATGGTGACGTAATCCGCCAACACGCCCAGGACTTTGCGATCGAGGAAGGGATGCTGGAAGTTCAGCCGCTCCATCCTGCTGCCGGAGAAGTGGGCGAGCTCGCGAGTGTCGGTGAAACCGCATTTTACAGACACATCGGCAGCCAGCCTTGCCGCAACAATGTAAACTTCGCCACCGGATTCGACGGCAACGTAGTCTTCGCCGGGATGGAAAGCCACCGCCATCGACGCCGGCAGCGTCCAGGGAGTAGTGGTCCAGATGATGGTCGAGACTTTTTTGCCCGCAAGGGCGGGATCGATCTTTGCGGGATCGTCGAGCAGGGCGTACTTTACCCAAACCGTGGGGCTGACGTCGTTCTCATATTCGACTTCAGCTTCGGCGAGCGCGGTCTCGTCGTGCATGCACCAGTAGACGGCGCGCAGGCCCTTGTATACGAAATTGTTTTCGTAAAAGGTGAAGAAAGTCTGTAATACCACAGACTCGTATTGCGGCGTCATGGTGGCGTAGGGTCGGTCGAAACGGCCAAAGACGCCGATGCGTTTGAACTGCTCGCGCTGCAGGTCGAGGTACTTTTCGGCAAATTTACGGCACTCCCGGCGCACATCGAGTGGCCGCATCTGGAGCTTTTTGCCCCCCAGCATCTGGTCGACCTTTATCTCAATGGGCAGGCCGTGACAGTCCCAGCCCGGAACATAGGGGGCGTCGAAACCGGCCATGGTCTTCGACTTGACCACGAAATCCTTGAGACATTTGTTGAGCGCTGTGCCCAGATGGATGGGCCCGCTGGTGTACGGCGGCCCGTCGTGGAGGACATAAAGCTTTGCGCCCGCCCGCGCCTGCCGGATGCGCTCGTAGATCCGCATCTGCTCCCATCCGGCCAGAGCCTTGGGCTCGTTTTGCGGCAGGTTGGCCTTCATGGGAAAGTCGGTCTTGGGCAGATTGATAGTGGATTTCAGGTCCAGCGGCACGCGGTTGATTTCTCCCCAAATGGTTGATTTTTTTCATTATAGGGAGCGGGAGTACGAACGTCCATTGACCGTCCGCGCACTCCAAGGTGGGGGACCGGACGGAAGCCGTAAAACCACTGTCGAAAAGCTTCCGGAAAAGTGTACAATTTCTTGTAGTAACCTCGGCTTGGAGGCGCATCTAAGATTTAGAGAGATTTAGAGTTCGTTGATCTTCAGATTCGTTAATCTGAGAGATTCGTTGCACAGCACTCCGATGTGCCCGCCGGCGAATGCTCGGAAGTATTCGCGTTGCGGAAAGCAACTTGGCAGCGAGTGTGCTCATCAACGCTTACAGAGCAAGGCCTAGAGAAGATCAAGGTTAGACAGCGAACCGGCCGCACAGTTGAAATCTGAATTCGGGTTAACTATGTCAAGCATCGATATTAAACCCCGCGTCCAACCCGAGCCCGAACTCAACTTACTGCTGCCGAAGGCTACTCTGGAGCAGCCGTTGTGGAAGTCGCTGTTTCAGAACCTCGACGAATTTTTCTTTCCCAAGAAGTTACCTCCGCTGGTACTGACTTCGAAGCCCGTTCCGGTCAAGGATATCTGGGGCTTTTACGATTACAAGAAGAACGGCGCTCTGGGATCGACCGTTGCGCATGTGCTGGTGATCGCGGCCATCATCGGCATTACCTTGATGGGTCGAAGAGTGGTCCAGCAAATTGTCAAGCCGCACGACAGCATCACGCTGATTTCGCCCGACGATATTCCTCCTCTGCAACCCTCTAAAACGCAGGCCGGTGGCGGTGGCGGCGGCGGTGATCGCGACAAATTCCAGGCGCCCAAGGGCAAGCTGCCCAAGCAGTCGATGGAGCAAATTACGCCTCCGATGGTGGTGGTGCGCAATGACAACCCCAAGCTCACAGCCGAGCCCACGGTCGTTATTCCTCCCCAGGTCAAGCTGGCTTCGAACAACCTGCCGAATCTTGGTGATCCGATGTCGCATCTGCCTTCCGGGCCCCCGTCGAACGGAACCGGTTCGGGCGGTGGTATTGGATCAGGTTCGGGCGGCGGCGTCGGTGTAGGTACCGGGCCTGGCGTAGGCGAGGGCCGTGGCGGCGGTGTTGGCGGCGGCGTGTTTCGCGTCGGCGGCGGAGTGAGCGCGCCGCGAGTAATCTACCAGCCCGACCCCGAGTATTCGGAAGAAGCGCGCAAGGCCAAGTATCAGGGTACCTGCGTCCTGTGGCTCGTCGTGGGCCCGGACGGCAGGCCGCGTGACCTTCGCGTGGCGCGAAGCCTCGGCTTGGGATTGGACGAAAAAGCTATCGAAGCGGTGAAGACCTGGAAGTTCGAGCCGGCCATGAAAGACGGCAAGCCCGTCGCGGTGCAGATCAACGTGGAAGTGAGCTTTCGGCTGTACTAGAACCACACCAAAATCAATAACCATAGAGGACAGAGGGAAACACGGGGATAAAATCCCTTTGTGAACCCCCGTGCCCTCTGTGGTTCATTCAGTTATTCTTTCAGTTCCACGTGCTCGACATCCACGATCGGGCTTCCCAGAAATTTCGTCCCTAAGCGGCGAAATTTTTCCACCGAATCGGTCACGAAAAACTTGAGGCGGGGCAGTTCGCGGCGTTCTGCTTCAGAAGAAACCTTCGGCAGACCTTGCCGGAGCAATTGCGCCACCACCTGGGCGGTAGAGTCGGCGGAATCCACGATGGTCACATGATCGGGCACGAGCCGGTGCAGCAGCGGCTTCAGCAGCGGGTAGTGGGTGCAACCGAGTACCAAGACATCGGCGGACTGGAATCCGTCGGCAAACGCCTCGTCCAGATAAATGCGCGCGACCTGCTCCGCCACCGTGTGGTCTGCCCATCCCTCTTCCACCAGTGGTACCAGCAGCGGACAGGCTTTCTCTTTCGCCTCGACTCCACGAGCCTGAAGAGCGGTCGAGTATGCGTGGCTGGTGACCGTCGCTTCGGTGCCAATGACCACCACTTTGCGAGTCTGGCTGGCTGCGGAAGCGCGCGCCGCGCCAGGCTCCACGACCCCCACCACCGGAACGCTGGAAGCCTGAACAATCTTGTCCAGAGCGAGAGCGGTGGCCGTGTTACAGGCGATCACCAGCATTTGCGCGCCGTGCTTTTCCAGATACTGGACAGCGCCGACCGCGTACCTGGCAACTGTTTCGGGTGACTTCGACCCGTATGGGAGCCTGGCCGTGTCGCCGAAATAAAGGTAGTCAGCCTCGGGCGCGAGCGCGACCAGTTCCTTGAGCACGGTCAGTCCGCCAAAGCCGGAATCGAATACGCCGATACAGGGTCGCCGAGTGGTCATGGAGAAAGGTGCGATTCATCATAAATGGGCGCGGTCATGTTTTGGGTGGACAATCCGTGGTGACATTTAGGATGGGTGCAACTCCTCGACGTCAAGCGCGAAGAAATATACCGTAGACGAGAAAGCAATCCTGGAGGGTAGGGTGAAGTTCACGACATGTTCATCAGCCGTTTGGATAGCGCTCGCCGCCTTAACGGCGTGCGGTTCTGCGAAACAGCATCCGATCACGCAGGACGAACTGGTGCGCAATACGCAAGAGATGTTCGACAGCGTGGTCGCCGGCGACCAGTCTCCGTGGAAGAAATACTTTGCCGAGGACAGCATGTACTTTGACGAAAAGGGAAGGAGCATGGACAAGGCGGCTCTGGTAAAGGACATCACGCCCCTTCCCAAAGGCTACTCTGGTGAGATCAAGCTGGTGAATCCGAAGAGCCATATTCAGGGCGACACCGCGATCCTGAGCTACGATCTCGACGAGACCGAGACCATCTTCGGGCAGAACATGACGGCCCGGTATCACGGCACGGACACGTGGATGTACCGGGACGGCACATGGCAAATTGTTGCCGGCCAGATGTTCCGCTACTACGAGGATCCGGCTCCCGGAAGAGTGGATAAGAAAGTGTACGCCGAGTACCTCGGGACATATGAACTAACGCCAGGCGTGACCCAGGCAGTTTCTCTCGAGGATCATGAGTTGTACGCACAGCGCAGCGGTGGTGACAAGGTTCTTTTGGTGCCGGAATCAACCGATATATTTTTCCGCAAGGGGGTCGAGGGCCGCTGCCTGTTCCGGCGGGGAGATGGCGGCAAAGTGGATGCCATGATTGACCGCAGGAACAACGAGGACGTGCTGTGGAAGAAAGTTAAGTAATGCGCTTGGGTCAGGAGGAAAAATGCAACGGCCCGTCGGAGTGACAATCCTGGCGCTGTTTGAATTCTTTATCGCGACGCTGCTGACTTTTTTGGCCATCGCCTCAGCTCTGGGGTTGGGAGTGTTGGGTGCGATCCTCGCTCGCACCAGCAGGCTCGGGGATCCCGCCGCGGGGATCGTCGTGGGCACAGGAATGATGGTGGGCGTCATCATTCTGGGGTTTGCCGCCTTGTTTGCCGTGCTGGGCTTCGGCCTGTGGAGTCTGAGAAATTGGGGCAGGGTCGCCACCATTGTCCTATGCGTCCTGGGGGCGGTAGGAGCGTCGGTCGGGTTCATGTGGGCGCTTCTTCACTTCAGGATTTTTGGCGTGATGGTGAGTTCAGTTCGGATTAGCATCGATCTCCTGGTGATTTGGTATCTGAGCCAGGCCCACGTGAGAAGAGCCTTCGCGGATATTTGATGAGCTTTGCCTTTCCCGACAAATCTTAACCGCAAAGGACGCAAAGAACTTCTTTGCGATCTTTGCGCCCTTTGCGGTTAAAGCTTTGTCTTTTCTAATTGGCGCGTCGCGAGGTCTGCACTGGCTCTGCATCGCGTCCTTCCAGGTTGCGCCCGCAGCACGGTCCCGGCGGAATTGCAGCCCCGTGGGGGCAGGTGCGGGGATGGCCCAGGAAGGTGCAGATCTTGTCCGTGGCTTCGGTGGAGAGGATGTGCTCGAACTTGCAGGCCTGCTGCTCGATTTCTGACTCGCTGTCGAGCGCCAGGCTGTCGGTGAACAGCCGCTCCGCCAGCCGATGTCGTCGGATGATATCGGCCGCGCGTTGGCGTCCCCGTGCGGTGAGTTCCACGATCATGCTGCCGTCACCGGTGGAGACACCTGAAGGCTTGAGCGCCTCGTGACAGGGGTTCACGAACGGTTTGTGATTGTGGGACTCCGGCGGATGCGGCCGGCTGGTGACCAGCCCGAGCGCAGCCATCTTTTCAACCGCGATGCTTACCGGCAATGCCCCGTGAACTTCCATGCGCCCGATCTCAGCAATTTCTCCATGCTCGGCCACAGCCCAGAGTTCCTCCAGGACTTCGTCGAATTGCTCTTCGTCGGCCATGGCGAACACTTCCTGCTCGGCAATCTTGCCATGATGTAACTCGATTCTCCGATCCGCCAGCCGGGCGACGACGGGGTCGTGAGTGACCATCACGATGGTGCGTCCCTGATGATGCAGTTCGCGCAGCAGGCGCAGGACGATCTCTTCATTGACCGCGTCCAGATTGCCGGTGGGCTCGTCGGCCAGAACAATCTTGGGATCGTTGATCAGGGCACGGGCGATGCAGACTCGCTGCTGTTCTCCGCCGGAGAGCTGTGCCGGAAGATGCCGGGCACGGTCTTTCAAGCCGACATGCGCCAGCGCATCGAGTGCCTCCTGCTCGTCGGTCATGCTGTGAAAGTACTGGGCGAGCATGATGTTTTCGAGCGCGGTGAGGTACGGGATCAGGTGAAATTGCTGGAAGATGAATCCGACTTTTTCCGCGCGGGCGCGGTTCAACCCCTGGGCAGAGATCTTGGCCACGTTTTCTCCGTCCAGCCAAATTTCTCCCGCGGTGGGCCGATCGAGACAGCCGATCAAGTTGACCAATGTAGACTTGCCCGAACCCGATGGGCCCATGATCGCCAGCCACTCTCCGGGCTCAACCTTGAGAGAGACGTCATCCAGGGCGCGAATGTTGCCAGCGCCGCCATTGGTTTCAGCCTGGGCAGGGTACAGGCGGGTCACATGATTCAGTCTGATCACGTCATTCCCCCCTCAGGATGCTGGCAGGTTGAACCCGGCGAAGCAGAGAGATCGGGACAATCGCGGCGATGAGGGCAATGGTTACGCCGCCCGCCAGAATCACGGGGAAGATCGCAAATCGCGGGCTGATGGGCGCGTGAAAGTTGATCCTCCCAATCCAGATCGCTGCTCCGACTCCCAAAGTGAAGCCGATCATCGCTCCCACTGCCCCGATCGCGGCCGCTTCAGCGGCGAAGAATCCCTGAATCATCCTGCCGGACGCGCCCAGGGCTTTCATCAGGGCAAAGTCGCGGCGGCGATCGGAAACCCATCCGGTCAGGGTGGCAAGCACGCACACGGCGGCGGTAAAAATGATGAGCACGGATGCTACAAGAAGCGTGGCCCGCATTTTCCCCAGGACTTGAGCCTCAGCTTCCATGATCTGTCGTACTGGCCGGACCTCTGCTGCCCGGCAGAGCTTGGGTAAGCCGTTGGATCGTGGCCCTGACCTGGTCGGACGAGCCGGACGCCGAGATTTCGACCGTGGAGTAAGGCACGTGAGTCCACTCGGTGAAGTCGGCGAGTGATATGTAAATCCGGCTGTCCTCGGCGGCGCCCGTTTGCAAGGTGCCCACCGGGTTCAGACGTATGCTTCGGCCTTGAAAGCTGAGGTCCAGAGGCTTCGCCAGCGAGCCTGTCACCCCAACCGCGCGATTGCCCACGAGTGCATCGTGCGCTGCCTTAGGCCACGCTGTCACTGACCACCAGCTATCCAGCTTCCGCGCTTGATCGAGATCAGTTCCGGCAACAACTACTGAACGACCGTCAGGAGTGCGGGCCACGGCATAAGCAAACGGCACTGCGATGCCGGTATTGCCCAAAACGGACGTGGCCGTCGACAGGGTGTTCGTGGGCAACTCCTGTCCGTCTTTCGCCACCACCACGACATTGGCGCCGTACTTGCGGAACTCGCGGCGCAGTTTGGATTGCACATCCACATACAGATTGAGCATCGCCGTGGCTACCGCAGCCGCCACCACCATAGCCAGAAGCGCGGAAGCGGCGCGGCCCCGCCGCAGCACCGCGGCACGCACCAGCATGCGCAGGAACATCGACGTGTGTGGCGCTGCTGCGCGACGGCGGGCGGTATGGTCAACCGCTTTAGAGCTCAAATCTCACCTCGCAGCGCGAACACAGGGTCAAACCTCACCGCGCGCCGGATGGCGGCAGCGCTACCACCAAAAGTGACAATCACCGCAATGGCAAGGATGACGGGCAACAACACCGGCTGGATCGTGATCTGGGCATCGAAAATGGAATGCCCAATCTGGCGCGCCAGCAGTGCCCCTCCGGCAAAGCCCAAGCTACCGGCGATCAAAGCCAGCAGCGTGGCTTCGGCAAAAAACAGGACGGCTACCGCCAGATTGCCCGCGCCCAGGGCCTTCATCAGACCTACTTCGCCGCGCCGCTCCAAAACCGCGGTTGCCATGGAAGCCGAAACCGCCAGCGCGGAAGCCAATAGTGCGGCGAGCGTAATCAGAAGCATGAGTCCCTTGATCCGGGTGAGCACGGTGCCTTCATTCTGGGCTACCTGGCGAATCTGCTCGGCATGAGAATGAGGGATGGCCTCCTGCAACTGAAAGGCGATGGATTGCGCGTAGGGTGAACAGTACCAGCGGTCGTACATCTCCGGCGACATGCTTTTCGGATCGCGGCGTGCGAAGGCGTCTTCGGGCTTGGTCATGGCGCTGACGTAGACTCGCCGCACGGCGCCGGGCTGGCCGAGAATCTGCTGTGCCAGGGAAAGAGGAGCGACGAGCTCATTGTCCTCCGCCCCGCCCGTGGAGAGAATGCCGGCGATGGCGTGCGGCTGACCCGCGATTTCAATTTTCTGGCCGGCTTTCAAGTTAAGCCGGGCAGCCAAATGATCGCCCACCAGAACATCGGCGGAATTGTCATGCGGCCAGGAACCCCGAACCTTCCACCAGGGATGGGTCGTTCGAACCCCGGTGATGAAATCCTCTTTCCCAAACACAACGTTTCTGGCGAAATAGGTTCCCAGCAAAGTCAGGTTCGGTTCATCTCCCAGACTTACGCTGACCGGCAACATGGGAGCGAAGCCGACGATGTTGTTGCGCCAGAACATCCCTTTGATTTTCGGGCAGATCGGCCTCGTTGAGGTAAGCGCCGTCACTGGGCGGCTTCAGGTTCACACCGCCAATTTCGACGTCCAGCGAGTCGTCCTGCGGGGTGACGATCAGGTTGGCTCCGTAGGTGCGCAGTTCGCGGCTGATCTTGTCGCCGATATCGGTAGCCACCGCAATCATGGCGGTGGCCACGCCGACTCCGAGCATGATGGCGATCCCGCCAGCAGCTTTCCGCCGCTTTTGTCGCCGGAAGGATTCGTAGAGCAGACGCAGGAACATGGGTTAAGGCTGGAACATGCGGGCGCCAGCCGCGATGTCCGTCTCCTGGATAATGATCTGCGTCAGAGGTCTGTTGGGCCTGCAGGGGAACCGGGTTACAGCCTCCGGTCATGCCCACCGACTGCCCGTTGATGGGGGCGGCGCAGTTCTTGCAGACCACTCCGTTCGGACCCTTGTAGAAGCCTACCGGGCCGCAGATCTGGCAGGCATCGAAAACTGTAGCCACTTTGCCGTCCGGTTTCTGGTACAGCCAGAAGCGAATTGCGGTGCCGTTCTCCTTAGCTTCGAAGCGATGAAGGTCGCCGTCGGAAACCTGGGCCAGCGGAATACTCACTTGGCCGTTCACAAAGCTGACGGTGGTCGCGGGCGTAAGCGCGCTGACACTCTTGGCGTAGATAAATTCGGCCGTGACCATCACGATGAACAGGAACGAAGTGGCGTAGACCGAAATCATCCACATACGCTCTCGCCGAGCGCTCCAAAGGGCTTTGCGGCGCTCGGCTGCGGAAGCGGGCAGGGCGGCGGGTTCGCGGCGCTTAACCTCGAAGAGCACCATCAGAGCCGCCAAGGCAACGATGGTTATGAAAAAGAAAAGATCGTTACGAACGATGGGCCCGATCAGGGCCATCTCCTCGCGCGAGGACGGCAGCACTCCGTTCTCGGAAAGTTCGTGCAGGCCGGAGATGATCAGCTGCGCGGCCACGAAGAACAGGATGACGGTCGTAACCCGGAAGAACTTCTGCAGGTTGATCCGCACGCTGCCCTTGACGAACATGACGCCAAAGAGGATAGCGACAATCACTCCCATTAACGTGCCCAGGAAGCTGAGCAGTTCGGTGGAGTTCAGCGAAACAGCGCCGAGAATCAGGACGGTTTCCACGCCCTCGCGCAGGACCATCAGAAAGACGAACAGGAAGAGGCCGAAGGCAGCGTTTCGACCGGCCAGGGAGCTGACCTTGCCTTCAATGTGTCCCTTGAGGGCGCGCCCTGTCTTCATCATGAAAATGATCATGGTGACGACAAAAAATGCCGCCGCCAGCATGATCCAGCCTTCAAATATGTCCTGATTCCATTGGGTCCGGGATAACAGAACGGCCACCCCGATGCTGCCCAGAAACGCGGCAGCCAGGGCGGCAAAAACCGGCTTGCGCAACTCCGGTCGGCCAATTTTTGCCAGATAGGCCAGGGTGATGCCGACGATCAGGGCGGCCTCGACGCCTTCGCGTAAAGTGACGATGAATGCTTGCAACATGTTATGGATGACCTAGCCTTATTGCAACAGAGTTGCAATAAGAACGCTCACAAAGTGCTGCACTAAGAATAGTCTTCAGGGGGTGATGCGTCAACGGAAAGGCCGGGTTGGATGGGCTTGCCGAGAGCCCGACTTTGCTCGTAGCCCAAGACTGCAGAGCTTTTGGGAAAGGAACGACTTGAGTCGTACCGTAGGTCGCGGAGCAAGTCTGGCTTAAGCCGCTGCGGTTTGCTGTTTCGTCCCGCTCTACAATTCCTTTAAGGCCTTGTCTTCCGCAGCTATAACTGTGCCCCGGCTGCGAGGGCGAGACGCCCTCACGACAGCCGCGGGACGCCGGGCTACATTTGTTTCAGGAAACGTTTCACTTCTTCCAGCCGCGGAAACAGCTTTTCTTCCGCCTGAAATTCTGCCGAGTGTACGCACCTGCGGCTGCCCCGCAATTTCACCGGATGCTTCAGATGCAACATCTCGTGGTACACGATGTAATCGACGGCGTAGCGCGGGACCCGGGGATGGTCGAAGATACGGCTGACCACGATGGCATTGTGAGCCGGATCGTAGTGTCCCAGATGGTTTCGGGCATGGTCGCGGCTCCAGGTCATCTGCGGGCGTGCCAGGAGACCGTGGAAGAACCGCCGGTTGAGGTCCTCAAAGACCGCTTCCAGATCGTAGGTCCTGCCCTGAGCGGAATGGAGCCGTTTGCGTCCACGCACCTGGCGCATCAGGTGAGCCTTCCGGCTGATGTCGTGGCTTGAAACGTAACGGCGGTAACGGGTCGCTGGTTCACGCGCAACCGGCTTGCGATACATCTTGGCCAGAAGGATATGCGCAATGGCTCGCAAAATCGGTTCGGGCGCGCCTTCCAGCAGGTCCGAGAGACGTACCAGCAGCTTGCCCTGGCGCATCCGGATGGTGTTCTTGATGCTGGTAAAAGGGAAGAATTCGACAGTTAGCTCCGGCAGGGACGTGCCTGGGCGAAGCTCCCGATGTGCTTCCTCAAAGATGTGAAGAGGGCCGTTACGCACGGTGCGGTTAGATTAGCATGACAAAAACTTCTTTAACCGCAGAGGGCGCCAAGCACGCAAAGAAAAGACAAGACCTCAAGGCTTTGCCGGCTTCTTGTGTTTGAAGGCTTCTTCCTGCTCGGTCAGTAACTGGCGGTGATCCTGAGCGCTCGCATCCACGGTCTCAAGCGCATTGGAAAGCAGAAATTCGTATTGCTTGGCTTCCTCTTTCGCGGTGCTGGCGGCGTCTCGCAGGGCCCGAAGTTTGGCCTGGAATTCGGTGTCGGCCTTCGATCACCGTCTTCAACACCTTGCGCAGGTCGGATTTGCGATCGACGTAAGTGTCGACATTTTCGTTCAGTTCGTCATAGACGTCGAGGAAGTCCTGCAGCCAATCGTGGGTAATGAAGGCCACGGTCGGTGGTTTTCGGGATCGGATCGGGCCTGTTCCAGCGACACCAGCCGGGCCCGGGCGAAGGTGACGTACAGTTTGAGCCGCAAGTCCGGTTCCATGGCCGTGTCGCGCAACTGATCGATTTCGGGAGCGGTGAGGGCATCACGCTTGCGCTGCGCCTGCAGGGGTGACAGCAGCAACAGCGCAAGAGCAAACCCGGCCAGACTTACGCCAGCACGCCTCATTTCTTGCCCTTTTTTCCGAACATGACGGCGAGGAGATCTGTCCTCATCTTTTCGAGACTATCAATGGCCTGCTGCACCGGGGCCTGATCTTCAAAGGGAAGGGTGCGTTTGACGTCGCGAAACTTCTCCGACATTTTGCGCACCGCAATCTCGGTGTCCTTCAACCGCTTCCCCGTGGTGGCGGCGGCGTCACTGGCTTTGCCGGCATAGGTCACGACGTCGTTCAGCGCCTTGTTGCCGGCTTCCGCGTCGCCCTGCTGGTAGAGCTTGTCCGCGTCATCTGCCTGTTGGTGGGCGATGCGGATATAAAGCGCGGGACGTTCGCTGGGCGGTGCCGAGTCGGCCCGGGCGATCTGCTGCTGGAGGGCGTCGTCTGCGCGCGCGAATCGGGCCAGAGAAACTACCGCTAGAAGAACGAGAATAGTTACGTGGATACGCATCTTGTGTCATTTCTTGGGTTCGATCGCAATCAGGCGATGGCGAGCCTGCCACTCCTGATCGGGAAACTGCCCAGTCGCGGTCGCAAGAAAACGATGATAATTCTCCGCTGCCGGCTTGTACTCGCGCAAGTGATCATATGCGGTGGCCCGCAAGAAATAACCAATCGGCATTTCAGGGAGAATCTTCGCGCGGGCATCGAGCACCTTGATCACCAGTTCGTAGTTCTTGGTTTCGTTGGCTGCTCCAGCCAGATCACTGTACGCAGCACCGAGGTCGGGTTTGAGTTTGATGGCTGTGAGCAACTCCTGCTCCGCCTCGGGGAACTTGCGCTGCTTGAGGAGAACCCTGCCCAGGCCGTAGTGCACTTCGGGGTCATTCGGCGTGGTCGCCAGCAGCGACCGGAATTGGACTTCCGCCAGGTCGTACTTTTTCGCGTCGACGTACAGGTCCCCAAGATCGCGTTGCACGCTGGGATCATTGGGAGCCAGTTTCAGCGCCTCCTGCAACTCGGCAATTGCGGGGTCGGCCTGGCCATCCGCAGCCAGCATTCGCCCCAGTTGCATGTGGGCGCCCGCATCGGTGGGATGCAGTGCGACCAGCTTGCGCAGGATATCCTCGGCTTCCGTGAAACGATGCCCACGCATGTAGATATTGGCCATGCCGGTGAGGGCGTCGGTAGAGGAAGGGTCGAGAGCAAATGCCTGCTTGTATTCCTGCTCGGCATCGGCGTAGCGATTCTGTGCCTCGAGCAGCGGGCCAGCGGAAAGATGCGGCTCGGGATCCTTGGGATCGAGATGAGCGGCCTGGGTATAGGCCTCGATGGCGGCGTTGGGATTCGTGGTCTCGATTACGTGTCCGAGCGACAACCATGCGCGCGCCTGGCCTTCCGCCACATGTGAAGTAGGTTTCAGCTTGGTAGCGGCGCGCAGAAACTGCTGCGCATCGGGCTGGCCGGCCTTGACCAGCATCAGGCCTAAGTTGAGATTGGACTCGAACACGCCAGGTTTGGCGGCTACGGATTTGCGGTAGGCGGCAATCGAGTCTTCGGTTTTGCCTTGCGCATTGTAGAGAAATCCCAGGTCAAACCAGGCGGCGAAGTTGTCGGGATCGCTTGCGACCACTTTTTTCAGCAAAGGCTCCGCGGTTGCGTAGTCCTGCTTCTCTATCGCGGTCTCCGCCTGAATGAGTTCAGGCGGGGATGAGGGATCCTCCACTTCAACCTTGTGGTGGCGCATGGTTTTGCCGGTAGTCTGGGCGGTTGCGAAACCAGCAAGGGCCGCGACTATCACAAGCACATGTAGGCCCGGACGCCCTCGTCCGGGCAGACGGGCGGAGGCCGTCATGGCTGGTAGCTTTTCAAATTGCGCAGAGAAAACGGCGGAGCTTTGCTCCGCCGGGCGGGCGAAGGCGCCCGCCGCTACATGGGCGGGAAGCCTACTTGCGACCGTTTTTCGGCAGTCCGTTTCCATTCAATACTCGAGCTAGAAACTTTCCAGTATACGAATTCGGCAGCTTGGCGATGGCCTCCGGCGGACCGGCTCCGACCACGTAGCCGCCGCGTTCGCCACCTTCCGGGCCAAGGTCAATGACCCAGTCTGCGGTCTTGATTACTTCCAGATTGTGCTCGATCACGAGGATCGAGCCCCCTGCATCGATTAGACGTCGGAAGGCGGAGAGTAGTTTGCTGACATCGTCGAAGTGCAGCCCGGTGGTGGGCTCATCGAAGATATATAGCATGCGATTGCGGCGGCGCGCGCGGTCGGCCGCACTCGACGGCCGTCCGATGTCGCGGGCCGCGGGCTGCAGGTGGGCCGCCAGCTTCATGCGTTGCGCCTCGCCGCCGGAAAGCGTGGTAGCGGACTGGCCCAGCCGCAGGTAGCCGAGGCCTACTTCTTCCAGCACGCGCAGCTTATCCACAATCTTGGGTACGCCGGAAAAAAAGCGCAGCGCCTCTTTCACTGTTAAGTTCAGCACTTCATGGATGTTCTTGCCGCGATACCGTACTTCGAGAACCTGCGGCTTGTAGCGCGCTCCCTTGCACTCCTCGCAAATGAGTTCAACGTCGGCAAGAAACTGCATTTCCACGGTGACAGTGCCGTCGCCCTGGCAGGTCTCGCAGCGCCCGCCGGGAATGTTGAAGGAAAAGTGGCCAGCGGTGAAGCCACGCTTTTTCGCCTCGGGCAGCGACGCGAACAAATCGCGGATTCCGTCGAAGGCTTTTATGTAGGTGACCGGGTTGGAGCGGGGAGTTCGGCCGATCGGAGACTGATCTACCAGGATGACGTCGTCGATAAAGTCGTCACCTTCGAGTTCACTCCAGTCGGCGGAAGGGATCGGATCTCCATTGGCCTGCTTCTTGGCGGCGGACAAGGCCTGAAACAGCACGTCATGCAGCAGGGTGGACTTGCCCGAACCGGAAACTCCCGTGATGGCGACCAGCATGCCCAACGGCACAGCCAGGTCGATATTTTTAAGATTGTGCGCGCGGGCCCCTAGGATTTTGATCTGCCGCGAACCAGGCTTGCGGCGGACCGCGGGAAGCTGTATCCGAAGTTCTCCCGAGAGATAGCGCCCGGTCAGAGAGCCCGGAGTTTTCAATATGTCGTCATAGTTTCCCGCCGCAATGACCTGGCCGCCGCTTTCGCCCGCCCCGGGCCCCAGATCGAGGATGCGGTCGGACGCGCGCATCACGTCGGGATCGTGCTCGACCACCAGGATGGTGTTTCCAAGGTCGCGCAGGTCGTGGAGAATTTTGATCAGGCGGTGGGTGTCGCGACTGTGCAAGCCGATGGAGGGCTCATCCAGCACGTAGAGTGTCCCGACCAGGCGCGAGCCGAGCGAAGTTGCCAGCTGAATGCGCTGGGCTTCGCCGCCTGAAAGAGTGGAGGCTAGCCGGTCCAGGGTCAGATATTCGAGACCTACATCGATCAGGAATTGCAGCCGCTCGTGGATTTCCTGCAGCAGCTTGTCGGCAATGGCAGATTCCTGCTCAGTCAGCTTGATCTGAGCGAAGAAATTCGAAGTTTCCTCCACGGTCATGCTGGTGATCTGGCAAATATTCTTGCTGTTGATCCTGACCTGCTGGGCTTCGATGCGAAGCCGGGCGCCACCGCATGCCGAGCACGTCGAGTATCCGCGATAGCGGCTGAGAAAGACGCGCACGTGCAGCTTGTATTTCTTGCGTTCGAGATGATTGAAAAAGCCGCGCACCCCGGAAAACTTGCCTTCCCCCTCGATGATCATGCGGCGGTGCTCGGGATCGAGTTCAGCCCACCCGACATCGAGCGGGATCGCCGCCTGTTTGGCGAAGCGCTTCAGCTCGGTAAACAGCGGCCGGTATTTGGGTTTGGTCCAGGGCTCGATCGCGCCCTGGTTCAAGGTCTTCGATTTGTCCGGGATCACCAGATCGAGATCAAAGTCGATGGTGTTACCGAAACCCTGGCAGCGCGGGCAGGCGCCGTACGGGTTGTTGAAAGAAAACAGGCGCGGCTCGGGTTCCTCGTAGCGCAGGTTGCACTGCTTGCACTCGAAGCGCTGGGAAAAGCGCAGCTTTTGCGACGGCTGATCGTCGCGTGGGGCAGTCTCGAAGATGACTTCACCCGCCTCGCGATAGCTGATTTCGATCGCGTCCACGATGCGGGCACGGGCTGCTGGAGCCACAACCAGGCGGTCCACCAGCAGGAAGACTGGTTGGCTGAAGTCGACGTCGAGCAGGGACTCCGGGCGTGGAGAATTCGAAGATCTGGCCGTTCTGATAGAGACGGTTGAAACCGCGCTGGCGGAGTTCGGAAAGGCGAGTCTTTAATTGATCAGAGATGGTAGTGACAGGGACGCGCCGAGGGCGGGACGCCCTCGGGACAGCCGGCGGGACGCCGGCGCTACTTTCTTGGACTTCGGGCTACCGGGTCGTCGAAACGCCGCCCAGTAGCGGGAACAGTACGTTCAGGCGAACGCCTTCGCCCAGCGCCAACAGCGCCGCCGTTACCTCGTCCACCGTGTCCTTCTTGACTTCCTGGCCGCATTGCAGACAGTACGTCCGGCCGACCCGGGCGAATAACAGCCTCAAGTAGTCATAGATTTCGGTGGCTGTGGCTACGGTCGATCTAGGATTGCGGGTGGTGTTTTTCTGGCGGATGGCGACGGCCGGGGCGATGCCGTCGATGACGTCGGCGTCGGGCTTCTCGATGCGCTCCAGGAACTGGCGGGCATACGCCGAGAGCGACTCGACATAACGCCGCTGGCCTTCTGCATAGATGGTGTCGAATGCAAGCGACGACTTGCCGGAGCCAGAAACACCCGTGACCACGGTCAATGAATTATGAGGAATTTCAAAGTCCACATTCTTGAGGTTGTGAACCCGGGCACCGCGAACAACAATCGTTTCCGTGGACATCAGTAAGAGGGGGACCGTCGCCGCCGCTTGACCATCTACCCTTCGGAGGGCGCTCAGATGGGCTCAGGAGCGACTAGCGAATCTTTCTATTATAAGGCAAGGTGAGTGGTTGGTGCAGGGGCGGAGAAATGCTGATCGCGCCATCACTGTCATCCTGAGCGGAGCGGTAGCTTCGTTTCGCGAAGCAGCCGCGGAGTCGAAGGACCCCTACCTCCGAAACGCAACGGGCGCTTTCTCGCGTCGCGTAGCTAACAGGCTAAGAGCAATCGTCCCCGACAGAGGTGGTAGGGCAGGGGTCCTTCGACTCACCCGCCACTTCGCTTAGCGAAGAGGCGGAATCGCTCAGGATGACACCTTGAAGTTTGCCAACGGAATCAAGGGCGCGTTGATTGCTTTTCCTGATCCCGCTTCCTGCTGTAACGGACTGCCATGCCTGCTCCAAGCGTCATGAAGCCAACCGGAGGAAGCAGTAACACCAGGACGCCGCGGCTCAGGGCATTTTGGCCTTCTTTGGTTGAGCCGGCGGCCGAGCTGTAGCACATGGCACATCCCTGGCCAAAGGCGGGTGCGGCCCACAGCAATAGAACTAACGCGAGCGTGGCAAATTGCACCTTCATTTCGCTACCGTCGTTAACCCCACTCCCAGGTGCAGAATCCGAAATGCATCGGGCAAAAAGACCATCATCATAGCCAAACAAAATACCAGTGAACTCATGGTAACCCACTTCATGGCCGAGATCTCAAACTTCATGTGCATGAAGTAGGCAATGATGAGCGCGGCCTTAATGACCGACAATCCCATCAGAATGAATAGCATCCGAAGGAGTTCCATGTTCTGGTAGGCGAGCCAGACTTCGATGCCGGTCATGACCAGCAAAGCGGCCCACACCCACAAGAACTGGCTCTTGGGGTGATGCGTTTGTTCCTCGGCCACCTGGTGTTCGATCGCTAACTGGGTTGCATCCATCATTGGGAGTAGCGCTCCTCGATATTTTTGTCTGCTATGCGTTCCTCTGCTAAACAATCCTCGTCGACATGAGGTAAACCAGCGGGAAAATGAACATCCAGACCAGGTCGACAAAGTGCCAGTAAAGACCCGCCACCTCAACGTCCGAGGCGTCGTACACCTTGGGCTTCAACCAGAGAATGATCGAGATCACAATCGCCGCAACCAGCAGCACATGCGCGCCATAGTGGAACGGGCTGTAGACCGGCGTTGCCTGCCAGGCTATCAGCCACAGTCCGAGGAGAACCGGGATGAACCATTTTCGCAGCGCAATCACCCCCAGGTAGACCACGCCCAAAGTGACGTGCAGCATGTGCATTCCGGTCAGGCCGAAAAAAGTTGCGGCAAACTGAGGAACGGATTTGGTCACGTCCGCAAACTCAGCATTGCCCGCGTGTCCGGGAGGGACAGGGAACACGGGCAGACTCAATCCCTCGGCGATGAGGTTGGTCCACTCACGGCCGTGGAGGATGACGAATCCGAGTCCGCAAGCCATGGTGGCCAGCAGCCAGCGTCGTTGGGCTTTCTTGTCTCCCAGGGCAGCGGCGCGCACGGCGAAAACCATGGTCAGCGAACTGGTGAGCAGGAACGCGGTCATAAAAGTCGCGTTTCTGATGCTCTCGGAATGGAAGGGAGTGGGCCAATTCGGCGTCGACACGCGGCCATAAGTGTAGGCGTACAACAGTGCTCCGAACGTCAGAGAGTCGGAGAGCAGAAACAGCCACATCCCGATTTTCTTGGAATAGGTGCCGAACAGGGAAGGCTCGTAAACTCCCGTCCCCTGCTGCACCGCGACATCTGACATGGGTTTGGTCTCCTGTTGTTCTCTAAAAAAAATCAACCACCTGATGTCCTGACCTTATACCTCCGGAATACAAACACCGAGCAGCCGGAAAAAGCAGGTCCCTCCACTCCGCTTGCTTCGCTGCGCTCCGGTCGGGATGACAAATTTATGCTGCGAGCCTCGGACAAACGACACTAGCGCACGAACTCCAGAAGTGCGAAGACGTAAATCCAAATCACGGCCATGAAGTGCCAGTACCAGGCAGTCACGTCTACCACAATGCGCCGGTCTTCGATTGGCCGGTGAAGCATCGCCGTAGCCACCGCGTATAGCAAAACCAGCAGGCCCCCAGTCAGGTGAATGGCATGGGACGCAGTGAGCAGATAAACCATAGAACTGCTCGGGCTGGTAGCCATGTAGAATCCGCGATTTCCAAGCTCCCGCCAAGCCATCCACTGTCCGGTCAGAAAAGCGAGCCCCAGGATGACGGTTGCGCCCAGCCAGGGAAAATTCCGCTCTTTCCCGATCGAGACTCCAGGAATGGACTGCACCGGAGCCAGGGCTGCCTGGCGCGTGATCTGCCGCCGTGCCAATTCCACCGTAACGCTGCTTAAGAGAAGTAACAGCGTGTTCACCAGCAACAATCCCGTAGGTAAATTCACCTGCAGCCAATCGCGAACATAGCCGCCGGTGCGATCGTCAAGCGTGGGCAGTCCGCGACGGATGATGTAAACGCTGGTGAAGGAAACGAACAGCATGGTGCTGGCGACCAGGCCCACCAGCAGTCCTAAGCGAGTGCGTCGCAAACGCTGGCCGTAGTCAGGGGAACCGTTACCGCCGTGATCGCCACCGCCGCCGCCCGGGACTGGCGGACGGGTGCTTCCGCTGCCGTAGCCGATTTTCGGATCCTTAACCGCGCGCTCGTTGATCGTGACTGTCGAACTCAAAGTTGCCATAGAGCGAAGTGTGTGGCGCGGGCGCCCTCGCCCGCGGCCTTTCGCTAGTGCGTCGTTACCGTCGACGGGTCGGTCTGCATTACGAAATCCTTGGGCGCACCCGGCACGCTGTACTCGTACGGACCGTGATACACAACCGGGGTCTTTCCACCAAAGTTGTCATGCGGAGGCGGCGTTGTCGTGGTCCATTCCAGCGTGGTTGCTTCCCAAGGATTGTCGCTGGCCTTCGGACCCTTGAACATGCTCCAGAAGAGATTGATCACGAAGATGAACTGGGCCCCGATGGTGATAATTGCTGCATAAGTCATGAACTTGTTCAGCGGGATCAGATGCTGCAGGTAGGCCAATTCGGTGAACTGGGAATAGCGCCGCGGCTGGCCCGCCATGCCCAGATAGTGCATGGGCATGAAGATGGCGTAGGTTCCGGCCAAGGTGATGAAGAAGTGGACCCGGCCCCAGGTCTCGTTCATCATTCGCCCGAACATCTTGGGGAACCAGTAATAAGTTCCGGCAAACATGCCGAAGATCGCGGCCACGCCCATGATCAGGTGGAAGTGTCCGACCACAAATGCAGTGTCATGTAACGGAATGTCGAGCACCGGTTGCGCCAAGAAAGGCCCGCTCAGTCCGCCGGAGACGAACAGGGAAACGAATCCGATGGCATAGAGCATCGGGGTCTGGAAACGCACCCTTCCGCCGCGAATCGTGCCTAACCAGTTGAAGGTCTTGATCGCCGAGGGTACGCCGATCGCCATGGTCATGATGGAAAAGGCAAAAGCCGAGTACGGACTCATGCCGCTCATGAACATGTGATGGCCCCACACCATGAAGCCGAGAAAGCCAATGCCCATGATGGCGTAAACCATCGCCTTGTAGCCGAAGATCGGCTTGCGCGAGAAGGTGGAGATCAACTGCGACGCGACGCCCATGCCCGGCAGAATGGCGATGTAGACCTCGGGATGTCCGAAGAACCAGAACAGGTGCTGCCAGAGCAGGGGTGAGCCGCCCTTATGTCCCATAATCTGGCCGTTTACCACCACCAGCGGAACGTAGAAGCTGGTGCCGAGGTTACGATCCAGCAGCAGCAGGATGCCGGCAGAAAGCAGGACTCCGAAGGCCAGCAATCCGAGGATGGCGGTAATGAACCAGGCCCAGACTGTCAGCGGCATGCGCATCATGGTCATGCCCTTGGCCCGCAAATCCAGAACCGTAGTAATGAAGTTCAGCGCGCCCATTAACGACGCGACACAGAAGATAGCGATGCTGGTGATCCATAAATCCGCACCCAGTTGTTCGCCTGGTCCCGCGCTCTGCAGCGCACTGAGCGGCGCGTAACCGGTCCAGCCATGCAGTGGAGCGCCCCCGGTGACGAAGAAAGCAGCAAGAATTACCACAAACGCGATGAATGTGGTCCAGAACGAAAGCATGTTCAGGACGGGGAACGCCATATCCGGAGCGCCGATCTGGATGGGCAGGAAATAGTTGCCGAATCCACCCTGGGGTGCCGTGGTCAGCACAAAGAACACCATGATGGTGCCGTGCATGGTGAGCAAGCTGAGATACGTTTCCGGCTTGATCTCGCCGATTATGGGCAGAACCGCCGAAGGCCAGACCATGTGGATGCGCATCAGCAGCGAGAGAAACATGCCGACGAACACAGCGCACAATGCCAGAAAGTAGTACTGCAGCCCGATGACCTTGTGGTCCAGGCTGAAAATGTATTTACGGATGAAGCTGGTCGGGGCCGCATGGGCGTGAATCGCGTGTCCGTGCGGGTCGTTTCCGTGAGGATCGTGAGCGTCCTGGGCAACCATTATTGTTTCTCCGCCTCCCGTGCCGCCAGCCACTTGTCGAAATCCTCCGGGCTGACGACTTTCAGCATGCCGTGCATTTTGTAGTGGCCGAGGCCGCAAAGCTCGGCGCAGGCGATTTCATAATCCCCAATTTCCATGGGCGTGAAGTGCATATGAATCTCAAGGCCGGGCACTGCGTCCTGCTTGAAGCGCATGCCGGGAACAAAAAAGCTGTGAATCACGTCCACCGCACGCAGTCGTAAATCCACCTGGCGATTGACCGGCAGATACATGACGCCGGTGACCACGTCGTCCTTGGCCGCGGGATCAGAGGTGTCGAGCCCGACCGCAGCTTCGCTGCCGGCGGAGGGGTCCATTAAAGTAGGGCTGGTGGCCCCAAACTTGCCGTCCGGACCGGTATAGCGGAAGTACCAGGCGAACTGCATGCCGGTAACTTCCACAGGAATCGCTCCCGCTTCGGCCGGGGCGAAACGCTCATGCGCCCACACGTTACTTCCCATCAGGTTCAGGCCCACGAACAGGATGGCGGTAAGCACCGTCCACAGAACTTCGAGCTTGGTGTTGCCGTGGGAATACTCGACTTTCTGGGCCCCGGCGCGGTCGCGGTATTGCCAGACAAACAGGCCGAGCGCACCCTGCGCCGCCACGAAGACGATTCCCATCAGGACATCGGTCAGAGCGAATTGACTGTCGATAAATGCCGCTGACGTGGAAGCGCCGTGCGGCAACCACCAGGTTTTCGCCACGAAGAAGTAGGTACTAAGGAAGGTGATCAGCCAGATGATCGCGAGCAGAGCGAGGCCCATCTACCAGACCTCCTAAGGGTCGTGGAATTCGGACACCTGCACCAACAAAAGATCAGTACATCAAAAGCAAATCTGCGGATCGCCCGGAAGTCTATCACAGCTATGTGTGATAGACGCAAGCCTGAGTTTGGCGCGCTAACCACGGAGGACACGCGAGCGACGGGGACCGGACGGCTCCCGGCACGCCGATATAGAATCTCTCAATTATGTCCAGGAAGTCTCCCGCTCACGGTCACGATACCCGTGCCGTCCGTTTGCCCAAGAACCGCTGCTTTGTCTGTGGACCGGACAATGCAGAAGGCATGCATCTGAAGTTCACTTACGACAAGAAACGCAAGCGCTTTGTGTGCCGCTTCCGCCTGGACGAGCGCTACACCGGGCCCCCCGGACACTGCCATGGCGGCATTATTGCAACCATTCTCGATGAGGCTCTGGGCAAGGTGAACAAGCTGCGAAACGTAATCGCGCTGACATCGCAGATCACCGTGGACTACCTGCGGCCGGTGCCGCTCAACAAACCTCTGCGAGTGGAGTCATGGCCGGTAAGTTCGCGTGATCGAAAACATGTGAACGCAGGCGAAATCCTTAATCAGAAGGGTGAAGTGCTGGCCCGGGGACAGGGGTTGTTCATCTCCATCGACGCGCATCGCATGTTCGCGAAGTTTGTGGAGAAATAGTTTTTGAAAAAAGGCCGCCGAGCTTCGCTCGGCCCGACGGGTCGGAGACCCGTCTCCACACGGGCATGTGCTAGGACCACTTCTTTAGTTTCGGCCAAAGCTGGGTCAGTGTGCCGAATTTGGCTCCCTTGCAGATGAAGACCGGAATCTCTCGTTCCAGAGCGTACGGATTATCGGCGGACGTGCCCACGTATTCGACGTGCTCAAAGAGTTTCTCCAGCGTCTCCTTGCGATCGTCGAGCACGATCAGGCAGTTTCCGGAATAGCCGCGCGGCCCCCAGAGAAAATATGTCTGGTGACCGCTGAGGGCGCGAGGCAGGCCGTAGCGCGGCCCAAAAAAGTCGATGGCGCCGGCCTGGCCGTAGTCCTGGGCAAAGATGCCGCAATCGCCGCGCTCTTCGACCGGTATGCGGTTCCAGGCTTGGGCGGTCTCGGCGACAATCTCCTGCCATCCAAACTGGTCGGCGTACCACTGTGGCAGGATCGCGGCGGCATGACTGTGCTCCATATGGGGGAGTTTTACGGGCAGGTGTTTCATGTAAGCGATGAATTGATCCGGCGACAGCATCGGAACC
Organism: Terriglobia bacterium; assembly: GCA_963801545.1. Classification (GTDB taxonomy): domain Bacteria; phylum Acidobacteriota; class Terriglobia; order Terriglobales; family Acidobacteriaceae; genus JAIQFF01. The sequence continues at coordinate 222,931 of CAWDFF010000025.1, forward strand.
GTTACCGGCGCTGAGTGGGCCCCTCCGGCGAGCACAACAACTACCAGCGCGGGTTTCAACCAGGCGCGTTGCGGGCGCTCGAAATATGCTTCGGTGACGACCGCACCCGCCGCCAGCAGCATTGGATAAACAGGCGCCAGGTAATAGTTCTTCCCGTGCAGGACGAAGAATACGGTATACGCGACCAGATAGCTCCAGCCGAGAAAGCGGTACGGCTTGAGCCGCTCCGAAAACAACAACGCCAGCAGGCCGGCAATCCAGATGGGCGCGGTAAACGGAAGAACAAGAAGCGTCTGCTGCAAGAAAAACGGCAACAGAGGGAGCACGACGTCGCGGCCCTCGGCTTTGATGTTGTGCATCAGTTCGACAAAGGGCCAATGGTAGTGGATGTTCCACAGAAGGTTGGGAAGAAAGATCAGGAAGGCTACGAGGCCTCCTAGCCATATCCATTTGTTGGCGAAAACGCGACGTTTCTCAGTCAGGAGCAGTCCGACCACAATTCCGAAACCGAAAACGGCGATCGAATATTTTTCCTGCATTCCAAGGCCCGCCACCGCACCGAACCCAAGCCAGTAGCGAGGCTGGTTGCGCTTGATGGCGAGAATCGCAAAGTAGGCACATCCCATCCACAGATTCGGTTCAAGGCAGTTTGTTCCCAGGAGGCTGCCGTTGGATAGGTATTGCGGCGCGACCAGGATCGTGACCGCGCTCAATAGCAGGGCGAACCGTCGGCCGCCGAGTTCACGGGCCAGAATCGCGGTTTGCACTACTAATGCAGACGACGCCAGGGCGGGCAGGAAACGAATGCTGCGCAGCGAGTCTCCGAGCACCATGCGACTGATTCTGGCGAGAAACGGTATGAGCGGAGGCTGATCGACGTATCCCCATGCCAGGTGGTCGCCGCAGGCCAGGTAGTCAAATTCGTCGCGAAAATATCCGTAGCGGTTGTTGAAGTAGCAATGCAACAGCAACTTCGCTAGGGCGATGGCGAGAACTATGAGCATGCCGCCAGCGAGGAAGGGTTGGCGGAGAGGTTCAGAAGACTTAGGCGGCGAAGTGGAGACCATCAGGCAGCAAGGATATCCTAGCGTCGCGGTCGAGCGCTGGGTGGTAGTTTGACAGCATTACAGCATGCAGGTTTCCAGCGCCCGGCCGAGTTCCTCCACTCCCCGGCGCAACTCCCGCCCATCCACGGCGGCGAAGCCGAGCAGCAGGCCCTGTTTGGAAAAGCGGCGGGAAGCGTAACGACTGACCGGAATCACCTCCACCTCGCGCCGGGCCGCTTCCTCGGCGGCGCGTTCGGCACGGATTCCCGGTGCCAGCCAGCCCACCGTTTGCAGTCCCGCTTCGACACTGGGAATTTCCAGCAAACCTTCGAGGCGGGAGCGCGATGACTGCAACAAGACCGAAAGGCGTTCGGCATAGAGTTCGCGCATGCGGCGGATGTGACGCGCGAAGTGGCCCTCGGTGATGAAGTCGCAGAGCGCCGCCTGATCGAGCAAGGGAGCGTGCCGCATGCTGACCGACTGCCCGGCGGCAAAACCATCCACCATGGCGGGTGGCACCACCAGATAGCCGAGGCGCAGCGCGGGGAATAAGACTTCGTTGAAGCTGCCGGCAAAAATCACCACTCCGGCGCGGTCCAATCCCTGTAGCGCCGGGATGGGACGGCCCGAATAGCGATACTCGCTGTCATAGTCATCTTCGAGGATGAGGGTGCGCGAGCGCCGAGCCCACTCCAGCAGCGCCAGCCGTCGGCGCAAGCTCATGGTCACGCCCAGAGGGAACTGGTGCGCAGGAGTAACGTAGATGAGCTTGGCGCGTCCCCAGCGGCGCTGGCCCAATTCGAGGTCGAGGCCTTCCACATCCACCCGTACCGGACAGACCTTGGCGCCAACGGCGCGGAAGACAATCGCTGCGCCGGGATAACCCGGCTCCTCCACCCACACGGGATCTCCGGGATCGAGCAACAAATGAGCGGCGCGTTCCAGCGCTTCCTGCACACCAGAGATGATCAGCACCTGCTCGGCCGAGCACTTCACCCCGCGTGAAGCGTTCAGATACTCCGCCACAGCTTGACGAAGCGGACGGTATCCCAGAGCCTCACCCCCGGCCAGCAATTTCGTGGAGGCGCGGCGCAGGCGGCGCGCGGCTACCTGGGCCCAAAGCGTCGTCGGAAATGCATCAAGTGCGGCCAGGTTGGCGCGAAAGGCTCGGGTGACGCGAGGTTCACCGCCGCGAAACAGCTTCAGGCGCCGCGCGTAAGACGACCATCCCACGCGTCGAGGTCGCGCACTTCCTCCGGCGCTGGTGCGGGCTACCTGCAGGAGATCGTCGGGAAGCACCTGGCTGACATAGGTCCCGGCCCCGACCTTGCCCTCAACGTAGCCCTCCGACTTCAGTTGCTCGAATGCGGTCACCACCGTGGCCCGCGAGAGCCGGTGCTCCTGGGCCAGATCTCGCGTTGCGGGCAGACGCGCTCCGGGCGCGATGCGGCCTCCCAGAATGGCGGAACGCAGTTCGTCATAAAACCAGCGGTAGAGTGGCGTCCCCGGCGCGGGTGCGGAAAGGCTCAACGGAAGAGATGTGGCCTGCTTGGGCATGTTGGGTCGGTCGTTGGCTGTTGGCCATTGGTCGTTGGTCAAGAACTCACAGGATTCACCGCGCGGCGAGCCTTAGGGGTTGCCAACGACCAAGGATCAACTACCAAATGGTATGTACAGAATAGCGTAAATGGACCTTTTGGCAAGTCCAATCCGGCACTATCGTAGGAGTTCGCGGTAAAAGAGGAGAGAAACTCATGTCTCAGAACAATGGGAACTCGACCAGTTTGCGCCTGAAGACCGGCCTGGCGGAAATGCTCAAGGGCGGCGTCATCATGGACGTCACCAACGCCGAGCAGGCGGTGATCGCGGAGAAGGCTGGAGCGGTGTCGGTGATGGCGCTGGAGCGCGTTCCGGCGCAGATTCGCGCCGAGGGCGGCGTGGCCCGGATGGCCTCACCCAAAAAGATTCGCGAGATCATGGCCGCGGTTTCGATTCCCGTAATGGCCAAGTGCCGCATCGGGCACTTTGCCGAAGCCCAAATACTTCAGGAACTGGGCGTGGACTACATTGACGAATCCGAAGTCCTGACCCCCGCCGATGAAGCCCACCATGTGGACAAGCATGCGTTCACCGTCCCCTTTGTCTGCGGGGCGCGCAATCTGGGCGAGGCCCTGCGCCGGATCGCCGAAGGCGCGGCCATGATCCGCACCAAGGGAGAAGCTGGCACCGGCGACGTCGTCCACGCGGTGAAGCACATGCGGCAGATCGTGCAGGAGATGAAGATCCTGACCGTGCTGAGCGAAGAAGAGCTCTATGCCAAGGCGAAAGAGCACCAGGCGCCGTACGAGCTGGTGAGGATGGTGGCCAAGGCAGGGAAGCTGCCGGTGCCGAATTTCTCGGCCGGCGGAATCGCCACTCCGGCAGACGCGGCGTTGGTAATGCAACTGGGGGCGGAATCGGTGTTCGTCGGCTCCGGCATCTTCATGCAGGATTCGACCACCTTCGCCGATCCTGAAGAAGCCGAGAAGCGCGCTAAAGCGATCGTGCTCGCAGCCACCCACTTCAACGATCCTAAAGTATTACTTGAAGTCAGCGAGAACCTGACGGGAGCGATGAAGGGCCTGGCGGTGGCAGGGCTGGACGAGGCGCACATGCTGCAGACACGCGGCTGGTAAGAATCTTTTCTTGACTGTACGCCGCCTGAGGTACAGCGCGCTAGCTCGTAGCGCCGCCATCCTTCGCCGCGGCGGCTGTCAGGCGGGCGTCTCGCCCGTCGCCGGGGGCAGGATGCCCCCGAGCCAGCCGGCGGGACGCCGGCGCTACACACGTCTATGCGCATTGGCGTACTGGCCCTGCAGGGCGATTTCGACGCTCACCGCAAACGGCTCGAAGAGCTGGGCGCCGAAGTTGTGCTGGTCAAGAAGCCTGAGCAATTGGATGAGATTGATGGCCTTGTCATCCCCGGCGGCGAGTCCGGCACGTTTCTCAAGTTGCTGGGCGATGCTGGCTTCGAGAAACTGAAGCAGTTCGTCCGGGTGAAGCCCACCTTCGGAACCTGCGCCGGGGCGATTCTGCTGGCCAGCGAGGTTGAGAACCCCAAGCAGGCGGGACTCGGTGCCATCGATATCGGTATCCGCCGCAATGCCTACGGCCGCCAGGTCGACAGCTCTATCCGTGAAGGCCGATTTGTCGATGAAAAGCTGGGCGATTCACCAATCGAGATGGTCTTCATTCGCGCGCCCAAGATCGAGCGTGTGGGGCAGGGAGTCGAAGTGCTGGCGACCGAAGGCGGCGATCCTGTCGTCGTGCGGCAGGGAAAAGCGATGGCGGCGACGTTTCACCCCGAGCTTTCCGAAGATACGCGGGTGCATCGCGCGTTTCTGGATATGGTGAGTAACGGACACGAAAAGTAGTTGCCATTTTGCAACTGGCAGGCCGGGAACCTCAATCGAACTTGGAGTCACTTGGCGGGCAAGAACTCAATCTTGACGTCCTTAATCGCGGGTTTCAGATCAAAATCAGCCGTCACCAGAATGCGTTCAGAAGATTCGGCTGAGGCGTCTCGCTCCACCGCCGAGGGCAAGATGCCCTCGAGACAGCCGGCGAGACGCCGGCGCTACTACGCTATCGCACCGAACCGGACCGACACCAGCTTTGACACGCCCGGCTCCTGCATAGTCACGCCGTAAAGTACGG
>CAWDFF010000026.1:0-47520 GCA_963801545.1 Terriglobia bacterium
AACCCGCCAGTCGCCTGCTCCAGTACGTGTCCAACCAAGTCATCCTCATGCAAACGCTGCATAATAATGATGATGCACCCGGTTCCCTTGTTATTGAGCCGGCTGTAAAGAGTGTTGTCATACCACTGATTTACCGACGTGCGCTGGGTCTCCGAGAGCGCCTCATCGGGCTTCAAAGGATCATCGATGATGACAAAGTCGGCGCCACGGCCGGTCAGCACTCCTCCTACCGAGGTAGCTAGTCGGAAACCCTTTTCGGTGGTCATAAATTCTTGCACTGCCTGACGCTGGGAAGAGAGACGGGTGTGGAACAGGGCTTGGTACCAATCGCTATTCAGGATTGAGCGACAGTCGATCGCATGTTTGTTCGACAAGTCCTGTGCGTAGCTGGCGCAAATGATTTGTGCGCTAGGGTTGTGACCCAGCAGAAAAGCCGGGAATGCCACGTGGCGCAGAGGGATTTGAGCGACCGCGGCGATATGTTAATGATGAGCCGTGTGGTGTCACCCCGACGACAGCTCTCCAGTTCAGACGCAATGAGTTCGACATGCCAATTGGGCAGGAACGGCGTATCGGGGTTCAGCTCATAGAAGCTGCGCTGGGTAAAAGTGTACAAATCTTGCCGCAAGAATGTGCGATATTCAGCCGCGGTCAGCTTCATCTTGCTCCCCTTGTGGTTGCTCGGCCACTTGAAACCGGTTGAGAATTCCTTGCATTACCTTTCTGGTCTATTTCACCGATCACCGCCTTTTGTGGTGTTGCCATGTTCTCTTTTTCTTCCGCTTCCGTCGCTAGCCCGACCAACTGGACAATCGCTCGGAGATCTCCACCTGCGGCCTTGTTTGTGAGCTGCTTTAGCGCAGCCTCGAGTTTGCTTACCGCCTTGCGCTGGCCGTTTTCGTTAATGACAACTCGTTCTCGGAGAGTCGCTGCTAACAGCGTCCGGACGTTCAAAGAACCCTTCGGACGCCCCTTGGGGTTGCCCGATTGTCCCGCCCGAAAGCGAGTCGACCGCGGAGGATGGCCGTAACCTACCCGCTCGGTCTGCCCAGTTGCTTGCGATTCAGGCGCTTCTCGAGGAACTTCAGCGGCTGAGTCCATTGGTGGCCTCCTGTTCGAGCTCAGCAAAGCTGCGGCCCGATGCCGTGGACCGCTGTTTCCCAGTGAAAATCTGCCAGCGTCTTATAGTCGTGTCGATGTAGCCCGGGTCGATTTCTATGCCGTGGCAGACGCGGCCGGTGCGTTCGGCGGCGATGAGTGTGGTTCCGCTTCCTAAAAAAGAATCCAGGACGATGTCATTCCGCGCAGAGCAATCCATAAGGGCATCGGCAACCAACGCGACCGGCTTTACGGTCGGGTGCAGCTCAAGCAAATTGCCCTCTTCGGTGGTCCGTGAAAAAAATGACTCCCGCATAGCTCCATACATTCGTGCGATAGCGCCCGTACTGGCCCAGCTGAACGTTGTTGCGGTGGCTCTCTTTGCCGTTCTTGAAGACGAACACCAGTTCGTGTTGACTGCGATAAAGTGAGCCCATGCCAGCATTGTCCTTCGTCCACACGCAAAGACCCTTGAGTTCCGAGTAAACTTGTTTGCCGGCTTGCAGGATCTCGGCCATGTGCCTCCAATCCATGAAAAGATAGTGAATCGATCCACCTATACTGTGTTTCGCGAGCAGACTGCACACTTGTGCCAAAAAGTCGCTGAATTGCTCCTCGCTCAACTCTCCGGCGGCCATTTTGAAGTTTCTATGCTGAATGCTTCCCAGTCCGGTCACCTGGTCAATGGAAAGGTTGTAAGGTGGGTCAGTAAACACCAACGCCGCTCGGCGGTCTCCCATCAATGCCGAGAAACTGTCCTCGTTCAACGAATTGCCGCAATATGCCCGATGAGGACCGAGCAACCACAGATCTCCCCGCCCGGGTTGTGTACAAAGGGCTGAACTCAACGGGTACGTTGATTCAGAGAACATCCAAGGAGGCCCCTCGGGACCATTATGTACTTCATCGGGCTGGATATTCACAAGAAGACGATCAGCTATTGCGTTAAGGATGCGAGCGGGACGGTGCTCCGGAAGGCAAAGTTGGGGCGACGCGCGGAGCTCGACGATTGGGTGAAGACGTTACCACTTCCGCGGACGGTGGCCATGGAGGCAACGATGTTCACCGGATGGATCTACGATCACCTGCTGCCGCATGCGGAACCGTGAAGGTGGCGCATCCGCTGATGCTGCGCGCGATCGCAGCGGCCAAGAAGAAGAACGATCGGGTTGACGCCAGCAAGATCGGCGATTGTCTTCGATGCGACTTCTTGCCCGAGTGCCACATGGTCTCGGCCGAGGTTCGCGATCGACGTAGGACGCTACGCTATCGCCAGCTACTGGTCCGGCAGATGGTACAGTTGAAGAATCGGTCTCAGGTATGCTGATGGAGACAGGCGTGAGTTACAACAAGCAGAGGCTCCACAAGGTCGGCTACTTCAGCGAATTGATCTAGACCAACGCGGATATGCTGCGAGTAGCCGTCCTCTGCTGACGATCTGCCGGGACACCATCGTGCGAATGCAGAAGACGGAGTGTGCATTGGTTCGTTCCCTGCGCCGGGACCCGTTGCTTCACGCCCGTGTCGAACGCCTGAGGACGGTCCCCGGGGTCGGGCCGATCACCGCGCTGACCTGGGTGCTCGAGGTCGACGATGTAGCGCGCTTCCACTCGGTCAAGCAAGCTGTCAGTTATTGCGGGCTGTGCGGTGCGGAACGAAGCTCAGCGGAGACGATAAGCGCATGCCGTATCTCCAAGCAGAGGAACAAGCATCTGCAATCGGTGCTGATCGAAGCAGCGAAGCTGGCGCCGCGACTTGAGCCCGATCTGGCGCTGGTCTATGACACGGAAAAGCAGAAGGGCCATGCCAATCGAGCGTCGATCGCGGTCGCCCGGAAGCTGGTAGCCTATCTGCTTGCGGTGGATCGGCAGTGGACGAGAGTTCGTAGTGGCAGGAGAACGGAGAGCAGCGGCCTGAAGCCGCTACCGAAGAAAAGAGCAGGTTCATCCAACGCGACGCCTGCCAGGTCCCGCAGTTGCCGACTGGGCGACGGAGCTCACGCTCCCGAGGCTCCTTCGAAATGTTTCGGGACTGGCAGGGAACACTGACTCAATCTTCTGTGACGGCCTCAGGAGCCCGAGACAGCGAATGGATGTCCGGTTCTGCGTAAGGCAGGAACCACCGCCGAGAGGCACAGTTGCGGGCTGCGGATGCTGGCGAATGCGGATGTGCGCGCTCCTCCGAAGCGCGCGTCAGGAGGACTGCGTTTCCCCTTTGACAAAGACTGGGTCGAAAATCGCGTTCCTCATGCAGGATTCGCTAGAGGTTCGACTCGGTAGCCAAGGATTCTGAGAATGTGCCGGACCATTCGTGCCGTACGGCGTTGTCTGGACTTTTCGGAGACTGCAGGGCCACGTTCCTCATACCGAACGCCCTTATGCAAAATTATCCAGATCAGGTGACAGAGGCGATGCGCAATCACGCCGATGGTTTTGTTGTGTCCGAGGCGCGGCACTAGACGACGGTACACGATCTCGAAGATGCTCCCCTTGTGTTTGACAGCGGCATTCGCCGCTTGATTGAGAACGCGGCGCATCTGGCGGTTGCCCTTCGGCGAGTGTCGGCTGCGGTTCACGCCCGCGCTCTCTTCCTCTCCCCGGGCATGCCCCTACCCACGAGGAGAGCTTCTCGGCTGAGGGGAAAGTCGCTGCCTTGGCGCCCACTTCGGCAATGATCTGTTGCGCCGAATCCACCCCGAGCCCGGGGACCACGGCCAGCCTCTCGACTGCATCCTGATGCTGGCGGAGCAGACTCGCCATCTCCTGGTCCAGTTGACCGATCTGCTGCTCGACGAATTGCAAGCCCTCCAGCGTCATGTTCACCAGCCGGCGATAGACCGGATTGAGCTCCGTGCAGGCACCTAGCGCGTCATGCAACTGTGCCGGCGTGGCGCGTAAGCGCTGATCGGCCAAGGCGGCCAGAGCCGCGGGATCGGTTTCTCCGTCCGCTAGCGCCTTTAGCATACGACGTGCACTGGCACCCAAGAGATCTGAAACCAGACTGGACAATTTGATATGGGCTTCTTCCAGCAGTGCCTCTAATTGATTTTGCAGACGTACCTTGTCACGCGTCCGTTGATATCTCGTGCGTGTTAGTGTTCGCCACATTCGCTGTTCGGTATCGGGCACGAAGCTCAAGACTAGCTCCTGCGATACCAGCCGTTTCACGAAACGTTCGGCATCTCGAAAATCGTTCTTACGGCCGACGCCGCCCGCGATTGGACAAGGCTTGCGCCAGGTGGAGTGTTCCGGACATCCGGCTTGCACCTGCCCGACTCTGACATCTCGGCTTCCAATATCGCTCTAGCGCTCCCCAAACGGGCTTCCAATATTGCGCGGTTGATTCCATCACCACTTCTTCGATCTGCTGCTCGATGAGCCACTCCGACAGCACCCGCAACTGCTCAGGATTGCTACCGTACCAGCGTCGCTCAAACTGATATTCGTCTTCGACTTCGACGTCAGCCACCACCACGGCCAGCTTCTTTTTATGGACATCGATTCCCGCTATCCTATACGGCATAGGCTTCCTCCTGGCGGGAGCGGAGAGCGTGCTGGAGATTACATTAACCTGGGTCTCGGGCTATCGCCGCTCCCACAGTGGGGAGAAACAACGCACCATTTATTCGCTCGATCACGCACGCTCCGGATCAAACTTACATTCGGCTTCAGCGGCTCCACTGTCTTTTCGATCTCGCCACTCCCAGCCATTCTGGATTATGGCCTTGTCCTGAGCGATTTTCATGGAGTTTCGCGGGCCGAAGGCCCTAGTCAACTTACATGGATGTCGGCAATCCGAAAGGCTTTGATCTGGTGTTCCGTGAGGTGCTCGCACACTAACCGTCGGCAGTTCGCGTATCCCGATGACCTTCGCCGCGTGCACACGATCATGGCCACAGATTCCCCGCAGTTCTCCATCGGTTAGCACAGGCACAAGAAATCCGAAGTTTTTAATGCTTTCTGCAATCTGTGAGATTTGCTTTTCGGAGTGGAGTCTGGGAATGTCCGCGCTCAGCTGTAATTGCTCGACTGGTCGATAGACGATCGCTAGCGAGACCGGTTTCTGCTGTGCGTGCCGGCTAATGGGAGTGTTTGACCGTTGCGAAAACGAAGCCATGTTTCTTAGCTCTCCTCAAGCTGTCAACAGGCTTCATCTTGTCAATGCCTCCGGCACTTAGCCATTCCTGTTTGAGTCCAAGAAATGTTACGTCTCTTGGTTCCGGTCACCTGAGAGCCAAACTCACGAAAGGCTATTCGTTGTACTGCGGGGGCCAGCCGGGGGGTGGCCTCGAATCGATGGGAATCGAAGGCCCCCGAACTGGTGCTAAGTTGTTTGATTTTGTGCTAGGAAATTCGGCGAACCGACCTCAAGCCTCGTCGCCGAGGGAAACGGCGTTGTGTCGAGGGTATCGAGGGCGGGTCCAACGCTCACTCGCCGAGAAAACCTCAAAACGTCGCCATTAGGCATCACCTTCATGTTTTCCTCAGGGTCTCATTTCTGAACAAAAAAGAACTAGTCCTCGGGGCCGTCTTCGCAACTGAGCCAACATTCTCTTAATCTCTGTTTCCGAGATTTTTAGATGGGGATGTTTGCGCAGCATCTCGGCGGCAGCGGTGTGCAGCGCCGCTGAATGCTTTTCTCCGGCTTGCCTCGCCTTGTCGAATTCACACAGAGCGTAAAGCCATCGCTTTGCAGCAAAAGAGGTACTTTTCGGGGGTCTACCGGGCTTTGCCATCGAAGTCCTCCGTGAGGCTTGACTGTTTGTGCGAAGAGAGCGGCAATAGTGTTGTGACCGATCCCTGGAGGATAAGATGCCCGATTCGATCGTAAAGGAACTAACTCTCTTGGTTCAGCAAGGCAAGCCTGCATTGTGCGATCTCTGGAAGCAGTATTTTAGAAGCGCTCCTTCCCCTCAAATGCGAAAAGACTTGATGCGCCGGATAATTGCTCATCGCATGCAGGAACGTGAATTCGGAGGGCTTGGTGACGCGGCCTCTCGCCGCCTGCGACAACTGGCGACCAGCTTCATTGCGAATCCTTCTAGTGGGGCGGTCTCGGCACGACCCATCAAACCCGGCACTCGCCTTGCGAGGCAGTGGAAAGAGCATGTGTACGTAGTGACTGTCGAAGAGGAAGGCTATGAGTATAAGGGTTCTCGCTACGAGAGTCTTTCCGAAATCGCTCGGCTCATCACCGGTACGCGCTGGTCTGGTCCTCTCTTTTTCGGTCTAAAGAAGGTCAAAGCGAAACCGAGGAAAACAAATGAACTCCGAAGCTAAGTCGATCATTCGCTGTGCTATTTACACTCGCAAATCTTCCGAGGAAGGCCTGGACATGTCGTTCAACTCTCTGGATGCCCAAAGAGAGTCCTGCCAGGCTTACATATTGAGTCAACGTCAGGAAGGCTGGCGAGCCCTTCCCACCCAATACGATGACGGTGGATTCTCGGGCGCGAATATGGAACGACCAGCGCTCAAGCATCTGCTCGAAGATATCGAAAGCGGTAAAATCGATACCATCGTTGTTTACAAAGTGGATCGGCTCACTCGCAGTCTGGCTGACTTTGCCAAAATCGTAGAGGCTCTGGATGCCAGAGGAGTGTCCTTCGTCTCCATCACTCAGCAATTCAATACCACCACATCCATGGGACGGTTGACTCTGAACATTCTCCTCTCTTTTGCGCAATTCGAACGTGAGGTGACTGGAGAGCGGATCCGCGACAAGATTGCAGCATCGAAACGTAAGGGAATGTGGATGGGGGGCAACGTACCACTCGGGTATGAGCATAAAGAACGGAAACTGCTGGTAAATCCAGGAGAAGCAAATCTGGTCTGTGAAATCTTCAATCTCTACCTGGAACTGGGGTGCGTCTCGAAACTGAAAGCTCGACTCGACCGGGACGACATCAAGAGCAAGGTGAGGAATAGCGCTGCTGGAGTCCGGTCCGGTGGAGTTCAATATTCTCGAGGCGCGCCCTGTACCAGATTCTTAAGAACCGGATATATCTGGGCCAGATTTCCCACAAGGGCCAGAACCATCTTGGCCAACACGAAGCCATTGTTCCACAAGAGCTCTGGGATCGCGTGCAGGTTCAACTGAGAAGTGACAATCAAGGACGCCGAAATGGTCTCAGAGCATGCTCCTCCAGCCTACTTGTCGGGTTGTTGCAAGATCCTGACGGCAACCGGTTCACCCCTTCCCATACCGTCAAGAACGGAAAACGATATCGTTATTACGTCATTACGTCTCCCAATCGGTGATTCGGGATTCAAGCGGCGCACATCTCAGACCTACCAGGCTGCCTGCCCATGAAATCGAGACCCGAGTCTTGTCAAGATTGAGATCTCTCTTGCAGTCCGACAACGAGGTTGCGGATCAGGTGGGGATTCTGGAAGATAGGCCAGAGACAATACAGCAGCTTGTCACTGCGGCGCGCAACATATTTGCAACATGGAAGGCAAAGACTCCCAGCGAGATTAGTGAGTTCGCGAGAAAGGTCGTCAGGCGCGTACGCGTACACCCGAACAAAATCGAGGTGCTCGTCGACAGAGAGGCTCTCCGCCAGTTTCTTGTCAAAGATTGTCCCGCAGCCTCGTACCCAGACGAATCCAGTCCTAAAGGGGAAGCACACCACGATCTGCTTCACCTCGAATTCGCTGCGACCATCAAACGCCGTGGAGGCGAGGTTCGACTTGTGCTTCAACCCGGATCTGTAGGGGAAACGTGGACACGACATTCTGCTCCACTATTGAAAGCAATCGCTCGAGCTCACGACTGGCACGACCGAATCATTAAGGGCCAAGCTTGGAGTCAGCGCTCGCTTGCGCAACAGACGGGATTTGACGAAAGTTACGTTCGCCGCATTTTCAACTATGCATTTCTTGCCCCTGACATAATCGAGGCGATTCTTGACGGACGCCAGGCAGACGATTTGACACTCGAGAAGCTACGCAAGAGGTTGCCAATGAGTTGGGCAGAACAACGAAAAGCCCTCCCACACGCTGAACACTCTTAACTCTATTTAGCAGAAATACGCTACTCCACTCTAGCCTGCTTACAACTTTTAGGGCTCGGGGAAAGCTGTTCAGATTCGCAAGGTGACGCGTCCGGAACTGGGCCCGTTGCGTTACCAGTTGGAACATGGTCCTGGATGAGAAAGGCTGGCCCACCATTGGACCTTTTTTAGCAGGTGGTGTTCTGACTATCGGGTAATCAAGGCTGAACTACTTGGCGTAAGGTGTTTAGGCAGCGCATTGCAGACATGGATCGCGGTGGTCTCGACATCTGCATCCTTCGTTGACCGCACCTAGAGTTCAAGGCATTCCTCAGGGTCCGGCCTTCAGCCGGACCGGTGTTAGGCAAGTTGTGCGCTGAAGGCGTGATCGCGCCGCACGATAATCCCAGTAATCAAGGTGGTCGTCGAACCTGACAAACCTCAATCACAAGGCCACCCTAGATGCACCCACGGGTCGAGCGACCTTGCCACCCCCGCTAAATTATTTCGCCCCCGGCGTGGCCCCCAATGTCAGCGCAATCCCTCCCAACGACGGCCCAAAGGAATCCGGCGCGTCAGGCACCTTAAATCTGCGAATCGCCGTGCGCGCAGCAAAAGCCTTCACTTGGTCCTCGATGGACGTCAACCGCTTACTCTAAAGTTCGAGAATCTGTGCAAGCACACCCCGCTCAGTTGGGTCGAGCAGCGTCGACGGTTTGGTTTTCCGCAAGATCCGTTGTCCAGGCGAATCCCTCCTGCAACAGCGCGATCAGGGAATTTAGTTCCCTGATCCGTCCCTGATAATCCCCTGTTACGATTTAAACCAATCGGCTAATCTCCTCAGCAAGATGTGCAGCGTAGAGAGAGAAGAGTGCGTTTTCGAGGGCAAGAATTCGCAAATTCCCTGTATTTTTCTCTGTTAGCAGGGAATTCAGCCGGAGAAGGGTTAGCGCGAGACTGGGCGCTCCGCCACTCACTCATAGACTGGGACTTATCTTCAACTACTGCACCGTGTCCGTGGGGTTGTCCCCTTCTTCTGGAGCACAAGCGGAACACAAAAAGGCTTCAGAGAACTGCCTTATTGCTGCGATCGCATCTGGCGATGCTGTCTTGATGTAATGGTTCTGGGTGGTGGCTACGGGTCTCTGGTTCGCCTCGCAGGTGCGCGATAACGAACACGGAGCCCAATCAGCAGCACCACTTGTGCCCTGGTGACGCGGCGATGCTCGCGTGACCGCGCCCATGATCGTGTGTGGCCGCACGGTAGCCGGGCAGCTACGGGTTGGCGGCCAAACCAAAGGCTTCCGGAGGGTCAAAGAAGCAACGACGCCAGAACGCTTCGTCGGATAGGGTTCCTGACTTCCACTGGCGCAGAGCGGGCACGGTTGCAGCGATCATTCCGCCGTCATCCGAGTCGAAGATCACCACCACTCCAACAACACTGCTGGAAGTCCTGATCAGATCAGCATATTGCCGGTCGAACAAGGATTTCGCGAGTGCCAGCTTCGCCCCCGAGCCGGTGGCAGCCGCGTCGTCGCTGGTCTTCTGCACCGAAACAATCCTCACGGTTTTTCCCTGGAGCGGTTGCCAGTTCCCGGGGAAGGACGCGACCTGTTCATTCTCCACGTGGAACGGCTGAGTGTCAGCTTGCGCAGGGGATTCGGTTCGAGCGTCCGTCGCCGCGGGCGGTGGGTCAGGGTCTTCGCTGGGCATTTCCAGACTCGAACGGCGGATCCATCCCCGGGAAATTCCGGAAATACGAATGTGCACCCAGTTTGGGTTCGCGTCGAGGATTTCAAACTCATCTTCGGCCGCGGCAAGAAACAGCACCTTGGCGTCCGCAATCGGGCTCGCAAGTACAGGTGTGTCTCCTTTCTTCACCGCCACCAGGTTGGTGGGATGGGCCTGGTTGCGGAGGATTTCCTCCAGGCCTTTCGCCTCTCGTGCCTCCTCCTCGGTGTGTCGGTCAACCACTGCCTTTTGAGTGGCCAATGAAGACATGTGATCCAAACCAAGCGGATCTCCCAAGTTGAACGGCTTACCGGATGGCGTTTTGGGTTGCGCACCGGAAGCACGGTCGCTCCGCGGTGGCGCGGAGTGAGACGGTCCGGGCGGATTGGACGAGTCCGTGGCAGCGGACGGCGGGACCTTCGCGACCGGCGTAGGGCTAGATGATGACTCCGAGCCGCCCAGTGCTTCCTGCAGGCGGTCAAGGAAATCGGCTTCCAGACGGCCATTGGAAGGAAGAACCTGGTAACCGGACTTTGCCGGAACGGGGTCGGTGTACCAGGCGGTAATGGTTGCGTTGACTCGGACCGTCGACCCACCGGATGAGGTAGCGCTCACCTGAGCCGCGCATTGATAGTAGCCACGATGAAAGCGATCCCAAGGACGATCGCCGGGAACGGCGAAGCCCTCCAGAGTTGGGAGGTGGCCAGCACTCCAGGATTGCAATTCCTGCAGCCGCTTCGCAACGATCGCCTTGGATTGTGGAAACGTCCGCTGGTAGGGAACGCTCTGAGCGTTAAGGGGCCGGGCAGACACCATCGCAATGATGACGGTGCTGCAGATCATTATTGAGCGCGACTTGATGGTGGACCTGGCAGAAAAAGCGAGGGCCTTCACGGAAGCGGCTCCAGATGTCCGCGGTTGATCCAGCCGTGTTGCCCGTCAGTGGTTTCCACGCCGTACCAATACGGAGTCACGATCAGGATTACTACTTCCGCGCCGGCCTCCAGAGATTTCACCTTGCTCGCGCTGTGGAAGGGGGCGGACTTCAGTTCGCCGCCTGGGGCTTTTACTACCCGTTCCGCCTGGTGGCGCAAATAGTCGAGATGTTGGTCTAAGGTCTGAGCCGAGGTTTGGGCGGCGGCTAGTGCGGAGGCCTCATCTGTCAGACGCTTGCGTTCCAGGGCCTGAGCGGTCAGCTTATCCTGACTCTGCTTTTCGCGCTCCTCGCGTTGTTTCCTCTCAGCCTCGACCCCCTCGATCTGATTCTCGATTTCCTGGCACTCGGCGTTCTCCACACTCCCATCCGAGGGATGCGCGACGCGGTGGAAGTCTTCGACGAAGACCGCATCGATTCGCAAGAGACTCTTGGACGCGTCTTTGCTCTGTACTACATAGCGGACAGCGAGTGTTCCTTCGTCCTTGCTCTCCTTGAAATTCAGCGGAGCCAACACGGCGGTGCGTACTTTGTAATAGACCTTGCCTGGCTCTTTCCATGCGGGAAACAATGGCGAGGACGTGGCGGCGGTGGCGTTCTCGATGTATTTGTCCTTGTTGTACTCCTTGCTGCCCTGAATGATCCCGTTGTTCACGATCGCCTCGACCGCCTGCGAGACTTCGCTTTCGGGGTACTCTATCTCCGTGGAAAACCCCAAACTGTAATCTTCGGTTGTCATCTTCCTCTTGTGTTCGCGGCCATGAAGAGGGGGAACGGCCCATAGCAGGAAGAGGATTGCAGACACTGCGATCGCAAAATGGTTGGCCCTTGGGAGACAGTTTACGAACCGGCTACATGTTCTCACTGCGACCGGGAAGCAGGAAGACGGCTTCCCTCCGGCAATCTGGCGCATGTGCCCGGTACTCTGAAATCCTGGTGCCCTAACTACTCCCATTTCCTTTTCCATACTCTCGACCGAGGGAGGCTGTCAACTGCCCGGCGTTCTTCGTCACTTCGATGTGGTCGATTGAAATGCAGGCGCGGGGAACGAAATTAATACGGCCATTGGAAAATACTCGGGTGGGTTTCCGAAACTGGACTCCTTCTCGATTTCTGATTCTTCGCTTTCGGGCACGGGGCTGGAGTTTCGTGACAAATCTTTTACAACTTGCCCGCAAAATCAGTGGTACCCTCACAAATTATTTGGTTGACTGTTGCGACGCCATGAAGTCATCCGATCGCTATCCACGAAGGAAATCAGCTCCCGCCGCCAACCTTATTGGGGGAAAAGCCCGGTCGAGGCGTACACGCAACCGAGCCGGGAAACAGCAGGCGCTCATCGTGGCAGCTTCGAAGCTGTTCGCCAGTAAGGGCTATGACGCGACAACGACACGCGAAATCGCGGCCTCCGCGGGTTGCGCGGAAGGCCTGATTCACAGGTACTTCACTGGTAAAGCGGGCCTGCTCGCAGCCCTCATGGAGCATCGAATCTCGCAAGACGTTGCCGACCTGGCACACCACGTTCTGCCCGCTCATTCATTTGAAGATGAATACCTTCAACTGGTCAACTGGGCTGTAGAGCACATGTGGGGGGACCGCGAGTTTTTGAAAGTGGCTATCCCCCGGGCCGTTTTGGATCCGGGCTTTGGGCAAGTGTTACGTCAGGTCGGTCCGATGCAGACGGCGCGGGCAATCGGCTCACGGTTGAAGAGATTCCGGGAATGCCGGATGCTGTCCAACTCGGAGTTTGATGCTCTGGTTCAGTCGGTAAGCGTGATTGGATTCATGTTCGGATTTATGCGTCCCGCTGTGTTACGACAAGACCGAAAAACTTCTACCAGGACCGCCTCGATCATTGCCAAACTTCTGGTCCGCAGCCTTTCCTCCGGACACTTGATGCATCCATTGGGGCCGGAAGCGGCTCTGCTGCTTACCTAGACTGTTCCCCATCTACGTATTTACTGTAGTGGCGGCTCCCACATTTTTCTTGACGGCTTTCTTGCGTGCATGATATGAAGTTCCGATTATGTAAGTGCGCCTGCACGCACTTATGGAATAGTTTGCGAAATCTAACAGCAGGTCGGGGACCCACGGTGAAAGTGGGTGAAGGGGCAATGGCTTTTGGTTCGTTGTAACTGGACCCAGTTGTTCCAGTTTGACGTTGCACCAGGAGGACGCGATGACCTCTGCCCGGAAACGTCTCGCCGGCGGTTTTCTGCTGGCGTCCCTCTTCTTCTTCGTCTTTTCCGCTAGCGACGCGCACGCCCTTCCCGCGTTCGCGCGAAAATATGGCTTGCGCTGCTCCGCCTGCCACGAGGCGTGGCCGATGCTCAACTACTTCGGCCAGAAGTTCAAGGACAACGGCTACCAGCTCATGAATGATCGGGATGCGCCGATCTGGCAGAACAACGGCTATTGGCCGGTGACCATGCGGATCACCCCGAGCTGGCACCGCGAAAGCACCGACAAGGTGGCGGTGGACCAGGCGGCGACCGGACAACAGCAGATCACTGCGCATGGTTTTGACGTTGGCGGTCTCGATATCCTTTCCGGGGGCACGCTCGACAAGAATATTTCCTTTTTATTCGTTTTGTCGTCGGATGAGACCGCCTTGTTCCACTTTGAATCGGTCAATGCGCGGCTGGATAACCTGTTCGGCAGTCCCTGGCTCAATGTCAAGATGGGTAAATTCGAACTGGACAACATCGTTTCTGAGAAACGTGGGTTGACCCTCACGGCGAACGGCGGTGGTTTCCAGCTCTATCATTTCATTCCGGTCGGGGACAACAACGTCTTCGGGCAAATCGGCGATAACCAGTTCGGGTTGGAGTGGATGGGGCACTCGGCGAACGACCGGACGCGTATTTCGGCCGCCCTGTTGGGCTCTACCGATGGCAATGTGGACCTGCCTGGAAGCAACTCCTACAGCGGATTCTTTGCGGGGAGCCAGGCCTTCGAAGCAGGCAAGCTTGGGACTCAGCGGGTGGGCTTCTATGCCATGGTGGGACAGGCGCCGACCAACTTCCTGACGACTACCAGCGGCGGAGTGGCCACACCCGTTCCAGGCGGAGGATTCGGGAACAAGACCTTCAGCCGCGAAGGCTTCAACGGGATCTTTTACCTCGGCAAGCTGGACTTCCAGGTTGTTACCCAGCACGGTTCGGACAATGCCTTCTTCGCCACCAGTTCTTCGGTTGGGGGATCGACACCACTTCCAACCGGCGCACGGTCCGCAGTTTGGAACGGCGCCTTCGTCGAGACCCATTACGTGTACAGCCCGCAGCTCATCTTCATTCAGCGGTCGGAGTGGATACGAATGTCGCAGCAGGCGATTCCGGGTACACCCTCCAATTTGGGGAATATCGACAACTATGTTTTCGGATACCGCTACATGCCGTTTATGAACAGCCGCGCAGGCTTCGCCTGGCATAACGAATACTCTTGGATCCGTCAACGCGGAACCGCGCCGGACGGCACCGACCTGACCAGCAGCAGTCTGCTGCTGGGATTCGACTTTGACTTCTAAGAGAGGGATGCCCGATGCGAAGAATGATAGTTAACGGTTCGCTCGTTTTGACGGCGATTGCGGTAGTCGCTCTGTGCAGCCTCTCCTGGGCGCAAATGACAGAGGCTGAGGAGAATCAGCGACTGGGAATGGAGAGTCACATCGGCAAGTTAACCGGCCACGCCGCGGCCGCTCAAGGTGATTATCGCAGGTTCTGCGTTGGCTGCCACGGTGTGTTAGGAGATGGAGAGGGAGAGAACGCGCAATGGCTTGACCCCAAGCCCCGCAACTTCACCTTGGGAATATTCAAGTGCCGCTCAACCACCACTGGAACTTTGCCTCTGGACTCTGATCTTTATGACACCATCGGGCGGGGACTGGACAGCTCGAACATGCCGTCCTGGAACCCGCTGTCGTCGCAGCAGCGGGCGGACCTGGTAGCCTATGTAAAACACTTTTCGGCACGCTGGGTTACGGAAAAGCCCGGGGAACCAATTCAGATCCCTCCAAAGCCGGAACTCACAGCGGAAAGAATCAAGGCGGGCCAAGCGGTATTCCAGAAAGTGGAATGCTGGAAGTGCCACGGACCGTCGGGGAGAGGAAATGGGCCGTCCGCCGCGACCCTTACCGACGACCAGAACCGGCCCATTCTGCCTTATAACTTTCACGACAACAACCGCTTCAAGTGCGGCACCACGGATGAAGACCTGTACCGGATCTTCATGACTGGGCTCGATGGAACACCCATGCCTTCGTGGTCGGACAACATCAAGCCGGATGAAGCCTGGGACCTGGTGTTCTACCTGCGATCCCTGCAGCCAATGAAAAGCAAGGAGAAAGAAATCGCCCGGCAAATCGGTCTGAAGCCTGGTGCTCCAAGTGTGGCTCCTGCACCTGCTCCACAGCAATGAAAGTCGTGCCCGAGTGATGAAAATGAAAAAAAGGGAGAGACAAATGAAAGCGCACTACAAAGTGGCAGGCATGACTTCAATGTTGCTGTTGCTCGCGTTCAGTCTGCTGTGGTCCACCCGAAGTGTGCGTGCGGCGGCCAACGGCAAAATCACGGGCACCGTCAAGCTCGATGGCGCGGCACCGCACATGAAGGGCATTGATATGTCCAAAGATCCGTATTGCGTCAAGCAGCATGAAAACAGTCCGGCCCATTTGGAGAATGTGATTGTAGGCCCGGGCGGGGGTCTGCAGAACGTAGTGCTCTACATATCGGAGGGTCTAAGTGGCGGGGAGACCAGCCAGGTGCTGGCGCAGGAGCCAGTGTTCGATCAGAAGAATTGTATGTACACGCCCCATGTTCTGGCGATGGACGTCAACCAGAAATTCAAAGTCATGACCAGCGATCAGACGACACACAACATCCACCCACTGCCAAACGCGCTCGCAGGCAATATCCCGTGGAACAAATCGCAGCCGCCGGGAGCCCCCGCGATCGAAACGAGTTGGAAGACGGAAGAGGTCGCGATACCTGTGAAGTGCAACATCCATCCCTGGATGCACGGATATTTTGTGGTTGTGAAAGGACCGTATGCCACCACCGATGACAAAGGTTCGTACACGATCGAGAACGTGCCTGCCGGAAACTACACCGTGACTGCGTGGCACGAAGAATACGGTACCCAGACGCAGAAGGTGACGGTGGCCGCCGGGAAGCCAGGATCCGCTGATTTCACGTTCAAAGCCAAGTGAGAAATATCGGGTGACCAGTATCGCATACTCCTCGCTTCGATATCCCGCACCAGCGGACGAGCCATGCTTTGCGTGGAAACCTGGTATCGGCGTTCTGCGAACGTTAGGTTGTTCAGCTACCGGCAGCCATTACAGGGAATGGCTTTGAGGTGGGGCGATTAATGCCGGATCCGGAAGCCGGCGGGAGGCGAGACATCGTGGCGAAATTCTTTGCGCTGACAATCATCGTAATTGCGGTCGCTTCTGCGATTCCCATTCTCCGCCATACCTGGCCGGAACCACCGGACATTTCGGTTCACGGACACCTAATCGACGAGCAGATGTCGGAAACGATGGCGGAGGCGGGAATCTCGTTTCTCGCCGCGCAGTTCATTCTGGCGATTTTTATCTGGAAGTTTTCCAACCGGCCAAAGGACGCGAGGATCGGGAAGTTTCCGGGCGGAGCCAGGGGATTGGTCATCGCGGCATTCCTGCTGGTGGGAACAGAAGTTCTGGCCCTTGGAATTTTCGGAACCAAGGCCTGGGCGAGCGTGTATTTTACGCCTCCATCCGCCGACTCCTTACCGGTTCAGGTGCAGGCGGGCCAATTTGCATTTTACTTCCGCTATCCCGGTCCGGATGGGAAATTTGGTCCGCTCCACGCCTCGCTCATCAACGAGGCAAATGAGAATTTTTTTGGCCTGGATCAAACCAATGATCAGGATTCCAAAGACGACATCGTGACCGCGGAAATGGCGATCCCGGTGAATCGCGAGATTCATCTGCTCATGCATGCGAAGGATGTCGGACATTCGTTTTATGTGCCGGAGCTGCGGGTGCAGCAGGACTTTGTTCCGGGATTGGACCTCTCGATTCATTTCACCGCCACCAAGATCGGGAGATACGAAATCGTCTGTACGCAGCTTTGCGGCCTGGGGCACTACAACATGAAGGCCTATCTCTCCGTGTATTCGCAGGAAGACTTTGATAATTGGCTGAAAAAACAAGCAGCACTGCAGTAGCCGGCTCGGTACGTGGTCGAATTCTTGGAAAAAGTATGTTTGGGTTGAGGTGAATTCTATGCACGACGTATCGGCACATGCGGCGGTACACCACGCTCCCCCGCAGGGTTTCATTCGGAAACACGTCTTTAGCCTCGACCACAAGGTGATCGGCAAGCAGTATTACGCCCTGGCCCTGGTCGCGGTGTTTGTAGGGATGGTGCTTTCCTGGATCATGCGGCTGCACCTCGGCTGGACGAATCTGGCCATACCCGGACTGCATTTGCTTTCCAAGACGGGAGCCCCCGGCGACCTTATGACGCCGGAATACTATCTGCAGCTGATGACCATGCACGGAACCATCATGGTCTTCTTTGTGCTCACTACGGCCCCGTTCGCAGCATTCGGCAATTTTTTCTTACCCATCCAGGTCGGTGCCGAGGACATGCCTTTCCCCCGTTTCAATATGATGTCCTTCTGGGTTACCTTCGTGGCTTTTCTGGTCCTGATCTCCTCGTTTTTCGTGGGTGACGGACCAACCCTCGGAGGATGGACGCAGTACGCGCCGCTCAATGCGGTGGGCTCGGTGGGGGGGCCCGGTGAAGGCCTCGGCGTAGTTCTCTGGGCAGCTTCTATCGCCATCTTCTGCGTAGGCCAGTTACTGGGGTCGTTGAACTTCATCACCACGACTCTTGATTTACGAGTGAAGGGTATGAGCCTGATGCGCCTCCCGCTCACCGCGTGGGCATGGTTCATCACTTCCTGCATGGGCCTCACAGCGTTTGCCGTGTTGATGCCCGCTTGCATCCTCGTAATTCTGGACCACGTGGCCGGCACCAGCTTCTTCGTTCCATCGAATCTGGTCATCAACGACCAACTCCAGCCGCACTCTGGCGGATCCACGCTTCTCTGGCAGCACCTGTTCTGGTTTTTCGGACATCCTGAGGTGTACATCGCGATCGTTCCCGGGATGGGCATCGTGTCTCATGTTCTGATTACCAATATGCGCCGGCCCCTGCTCAGTCACCGAGTCATGATCGGCTGCATGGCAGCGATTGCCATTCTCAGCTACATGGTCTATGGACATCACATGTTCGTCAGCGGCATGAATCCCTTCTCCTCGCTGGCATTCTCCTTCCCCACGCTGGTTATCACGATTCCCGCGACCATTATCGTCTTGATGTGGATCGGCAGCCTGTATGGTTCCAGGCTACGCATCAACACAGCTTCGCTGTTTGCGCTCGGTTTTATTTCGATGTTTGTCAGCGGCGGCGTCAGTGGATTTTTTCTGGCGCAGCCTTCGATTGACATCATGCTGCACGCTACCTACTTCGTGGTGGGACATTTCCACATGGTCATGGCGGTGGCAGCCATCTTTGGGATCTTCGCAGGAACCTACTTCTGGTTTCCCAAGATGACCGGGCGCATGATGAACGAGACTTTGGGTAAGGTTCATTTCTGGTTGAGCTTTGTCGGCACGTATTGCATCTTCATGCCGTTCCACTATCTGGGGATCGCCGGGAACGTGCGTCGCTACCAGGCGTTTGTAAATGAATATCTCCAGCCACTCATCCCGGTGCACAAGTTCATTACGGTTGCGGCTATCGCCACCGGTATAGCCCAGTTCATTTTTCTGTACAACCTGATACACAGCCGCTTCTGGGGTAAACCAGCTCCCGATAATCCGTGGGAGGCGACTTCGCTGGAGTGGAGCACACCCACGCCGCCGCCTTTCGACAATTTTGGCGGGAAACTCCCCGTGGTTTATCACGATCCGTACCAGTACGGCGTGCAGAGCTCGACCGGCGACTACGTTATGCAGGCCTCGTCCGAACAAGTTGTAACCGAGCACGAAGAGAAATAACGGCCGAGAAAATTGGGAGTTTGACAGGAGAGCGTAGAACATGGCGACCACAATCCACGAACCACCGGAGGTCGAGCCGCGCGGTCGGGGCGAGTCGGGGAATGGCGGCTGGCGAAATCTTGTTCCGGCAGACGCAGACCCGCGTGTGGTACAGGATTACTCTCCGCCGCCCGCAAGCACGGGCATCTGGGTAGTGGTCTATGCCATCACGATGACCTTTGCGGCGTTGACCAGCGCCTTGGTTGTGCGTAAGGGCTCCTCGCTGGACTGGCAGAGCTTCAGTTTGCCGCCGATCCTTTACCTGAATACGGCGCTGATACTGTGCAGTAGCGTCGCGCTGGAGATCGCGCGCCGTCGGTTAGCCACCTTCATGGGGGGCAAAGCGATTCCGGGTGAAAGTCCCGCACGCTGGCTCTATATAACGCTGGTCTTCGGTTTCCTGTTTGTGACCGGCCAGTACGTCGCCTGGTCCCGGCTCCGGGCTGAAGGGCTTTACCTGGCCACCAATCCGAGCAGTTCTTTCTTTTACCTGCTTACGGGCGCCCACGTGCTGCATGTACTGGGAGGACTGGTCGGACTGCTCTACGTGATCGGCAAACTCCGGAAGTCCCAACTGCGCCGGAGCACGCTGGACGCGGCGTCACGCTACTGGCATTTTGTGGATATTCTCTGGGTCTATCTGCTGGTACTGCTTTGGACGAAACTTTAGCAAGATCACGAACAGGAGACACCCGTGAGTCAAGCCGATTTGACGATGCCAGGACACTCCCCAGGACTGATGGCAGATCGCCCGTTCGCCATTCCCACCAAAAAACTGGCGATGTGGCTGTTCATCATTGCTGACACGATGACGTTCTCCGCCTGCCTGGTGGCATACGGGTTCCTGCGCAATGCCACTCCCGACTGGCCCCGACCCTTCCACAGCATAATCAACGTGGCGGTGATGACCTTTATCCTTCTCACCAGCAGCCTGACCATGCTGCTGGGAGTGCAAACGGCAAAGAGGGGAGACAAAGCGGGCGCCTTTCGCTGGACAACGATTACCGCTGCTGCCGGCATTGTGTTCGCGGTTTTGCACATTCGGGAATGGCTGGGCCTGATCAGCGAAGGCATGACGCTGTTCAAGAATCCGTGGGGGACGGGACTGTTCGGCGCGGCATTTTTCAGCGTCACAGGTTTGCATATCACGCATGTCATCGTGGGGGTGATCGCCCTGACGATTGTGGGTTTGCGCTACAAAGGCGGCCGTTACAACGCGGATGACATTGAGGTCGTCGGGCTGTACTGGCATTTTGTCGATCTGGTTTGGATGTTCGTTGTTCCGTTTGTTTACCTTCTGAATCTCGCACACTAGGCCACAACAGGGAGCAGAACATCATGGCAACAGTCGCAGAACCAAAACACGAGGGGATTGGGAAGTACCTGGTTGTCTATCTCTGCATTCTGGCACTGGCCGGGCTGCAATTCGTGATTGCCTACCAGAACATCACGGCATCGCAAATGTTCCGGCGCATGCTCTCGGTGGCTCTCATTGAGGCGGGAGTAGCCGTCTTGTTCTTTATGCATTTGTGGTCAGAAAAGCGCGGCTTTCTTTTGTTTGTCGTGGTTTTTACGATTTTTGTGCTCTTATCGATGCAGTTTGGGTGGACCGACAGTTTCCGGCTGACGCACTGCGCAGGATACTGTTCCTGAAGGCGCGCTTTGCAGAAAAAGCGGCTCGCAAAGAATTAGTACGAAGCCTTTTAGTCATGAATCGCACGGTTCTGCCACGAAGACTTACGCTGATCGTCGGGACGGTGGTGGTGCTATTTGTCAGCACCCTTCCGGCGATGGCACAGAGTTGCGCGCTTTGCTATACCCAGGCCGCTTCCGCGGGTAGCCGCATGATTGAGGCGTTACAATGTGGAATTCTGATCCTCATCGTTCCGCCGACTCTGATGTCAATTGGCATGGTTTACATTATGTATCGCAATCGGAAGCGGTGCCGCGACACGGCGGGCGCGGCGAACCCCGACGCGATCTGGAACGGAACCGGCTTACCGATCGCAGCGACACCCCCATGGAATCCACCCACGCGATAGCCGATACTCTCGTGAAAAGCACCATTCCTTCGAAGCTGCGAGACTACTACGCCCTGACCAAGCCGGAAGTTAACCTGCTGATCCTGATGACTACATCCGCGGGCTACTATCTGGGATCATCGGGAGTGCTGCGGGTGGGCAGGCTTCTCCTCACTCTTTTGGGCACTTTGCTGGTTGCCAGCGGCACGGCGACTCTCAATCAGTTGATGGAGAGGCGTTACGACGCCCAGATGCGGCGTACCGCGAATCGGCCTTTGGTTTCAGGCAGGCTCAGTAGCCGGGAGGCCGGCTGGTTTGGGCTAGTGCTGAGTGCCGCGGGTGGCGTGCTTCTGGGGGCGTCGGTCAACGTAGTATCAGCTTTGCTGGCGATCGGAACCCTGCTGGGCTATCTGCTGGTTTACACGCCGCTGAAGAGGAAGACGCCGCTCTGTACATTGCTGGGTGCTGTACCGGGTGCCATGCCTACGCTCATCGGCTGGGCGGCCGCATCCGGGGAAATCGGACGAAATGCGTGGCTGCTGTTCGGAGTCCTATTTCTCTGGCAGTTCCCTCATTTCCTGGCAATCGCGCTGCTATACCGGGAAGACTACGCGGTGGCTGGCTTTCGGATGTTGCCTCGGTTCGATGTCGATGGCCGCTTCACCAAGGTGGAGATCGTGGTATTCGCGGTCTTGCTGGTAATTGTCACTATGCTGCCTTCGGTGGGCCGAAGCGGCGCTGTCTACTTCCTGATCATGCTGGCCGCAGGAACGTTTTTTGTCTATCACACGGCCAAACTGGCCTGGTCGGGCTCTCGGAGGCTGGCTGGCCGTGTCGTTCACGCCTCGGTGATCTACTTACCTGTAGTCTTGGGGACGATGATGGCCTGGAAAGGGTGAATCGGAGTTTGTGGCAACCTCGCCTCGAAGTGGACTGCGAAGATGGTGGTGTGTGGTTAAACCGGCCTTGGGGTGTCGCAGTCGGCCTCGTTGTGCGATCGCTCTGATTAGTATGGCGGCTGGTGTTGCAGCCTTCGCCGGGTCTGCTCAAAGCCAGACTGAACCCCATTCCGAGTTTCGAAGGCCCCTGCCCCTGACGAACTTCTATACGACTCCCAGTCCGCTCCCGGCAGGCCAGCCAGGTGAATTGATCCGTTCGGAAGAGTTCGACGAGTATCAGCTTCCTGAGGGAGTATCCGCATTCCGTATTCTCTATCACTCGCGCGCGGCCGGCGGTATGGATGTGGCGGCGTCTGGCGTGGTTCTTACGCCTGACCAGCCACCGCCCACCGGCGGTTGGCCGGTCATTGCGTGGGCTCACGGTTTCACCGGTATAGCACGTCAGTGCGCCCCTTCTCTCATGAGAAACCTGAACGAGGGGCCCTTCCTCTCGATGTATGTCGAGTTAGGTTATGCCGTGGTGGCAACAGATTACGTGGGTCTGGGAACAAATTTCAGGAATGCATCTGTCGATATGCAATCGAATGCGGCTGATGTGATCTATTCGGTCGTTGCCTCGCACGCGGCCGTGCCGCAACTGGGGCGGAGGTGGGTCGCGATGGGAGAATCGGCAGGCGGTCTGGCCGCTCTGGCTGTAGCCGGGTTAGAAAGCGACATTCGCGATCCGGGTTATCTGGGCAGCATCGCAGTCTCCGGTATCGCGGATGCCAGGGAATTCTACGAGCAGACCGCCAAATCGAATTCTCCCGAGCCATTGCTTTTCCTGGCTTATGGAGTCCAAACGCTCTATCCGCCCTTTCAGGTGGACCAAATTCTTACGAAGGATGCACTCGCGCCGTACCGCCGGTTCGAGGGTGATTGTGCCGCCGCTGTCTCGAGTCCCGTCCACCAGATGCTGAGACCTGGCTGGGAGGACAACTATTTTGTGCGACAGTTCTTCGCACGTAACACGGTGGGCCAGAAACCCGCCTATGGTCCTCTGCTGATCGTCAGCAGCGATGCAGATCCGGCGATGAGGACCGGTATGACCCGGCGGATCGTGACACGCATGTGTAAACAACGCGATAAACTCCAATTCCACCAGTACCAAGGCTCCGATTTCGCAGCTGTATTGGGAGACTCGGTAAGAGATCAACTGACCTGGATTCAGGCACGTTTCGTGGGACGACCCGCCTCCAGCAATTGTGATTGACCAGTTCGCCGGCTCGATCCCAGCGGCCGAAAGTTGGGACGGGAACAGAATTTATGCAGCTTCGCTGTTACTTCTCGCTCAAGACAAAGTTGACGATGGCGTTTTCATCCTGATTCACTGTAACCTTTTTCTCCCAGGTTCTAGGATCCGAGAAAACAGGGCGCCGAACTTTGCGTTCGGTCAGAACGTCGAAAGCGGCTTCTTCCCGCTCGAGTTTCCAGCCCTCGTGCCAGGCCACGATCTGGTACTGACCCGGCGGCACATCCGTCAGTTCGAATTTTCCACTTTCGTCAGTCACGGTGTAGTAGGGATGGGACACCACCATGATTTCTGCGTTCATCCAGGCGTGACCGCCGTTACATCTGACATTGACCAGACCTGCCGTTGGCATGGTACGAGTGACAGTGCGGTCGGTAAAAGGGAATGGCAAGTTATAGCTAGCCGCGCCATCCATGTGAACTGTGTGCAACACAGCGTCCGAGCTCTTTAGCTGAAGCGGGCCGTTCTCCGCCACCAACAGGATATGGGGCTCGTAACGGCATTGCTTCTGGTCCAGAGACCGCCTCGGCTCGGGAATGTCCATCGCCTTTCCCTGGGAAATGTCCTTGAGGAACACCACGGTGTTGGCCACGCCGTTTTGAGGACCAACGATTAATCGATCAAGATCGCGAATCTTGCGCGAATCCGGATCGCAAACTTGGGGATCTTTGTCGATGGAGAAGCTAGGTATGTGGGGCAACGGGCCAGACCACTTGACAGCGCCGGAAATGGTCCCAGTCTGGGTGAGAGAAACAACCTGATAGCTGCTCTGAGCTGCGGCTCCGGCCGCGAAAGGGAAACCCGACAATAGTAAGGAAGCGACGACTTTGACGGCTGGATACATCAAACTAAATTCTTGCAATTCCCATGCTATCCCTGTTCGACGGCATCGCAAGTCACGAAGGTAACGTTCAAGTTTTCCGGAAGGGGACAGAGCTGGAGGGGAAGAATCTGTGGAGTCAGTTTCTACTTTCGCGAGTGCTTAATCGCCCGAGTCAGAGTTCGGTCCAGCGCAGCGCGGGCTTGCTCGTATTCCGGCTCCGAAATATGGCCCTGCCTGTGTTCCACTTCGAGCTGAAACAGCTCATTCTTGAGCTCTTCAAGGAGCAGACCGGAGCGGCTCGAAGTTGAGGGAGTGTTGGATATGCTGTCAGGTTCTTTCCGGCCAACCGCCGAAGACCGCGAGCGGTTTGTAGAGTAAAAGCTAAAGGCGACGACGCCCAGAAGCAGGCCAAAGGCGACCAGGATGTACCAGCGATATCTTTCTAGCGGATCAGGTGCACCGACGGCGGTCCCCGATCCTCCTTTGAGACTCGAATTGCCTGCGGCCGGCGTGACCGTCTGATCCTCGACCGGATGTGGTACCCCCTGACTATCGTTGCCGGGCTCATTCAAAGTACCTGTGCCCGAGATTCTGAAACTCAGCAGCTGGCCAACCTGAGTGTTTGAAACGACCCGGACCAGAGCGTCGGATTGGCGTGGGTCCTCAATGGACTGGAAACTCACACCCGGCGTTGGAGTGAACTGCATGGTTTTCGGCACCATTACGACAAAATGCTGAGCGCCGTAGAGCGCCTGGGGATCGATGCCGAGTTCTCCGCTGTACTTCATGTGAAAAACGACCTGAAATTGTGTTTCGCCCGGTCGAAGGGGAAACACGAATCCGTAACGGTTCTTAACTTTTTCGTGGATCGGCGAAGAATTGACTGGCTGGCCACCGGCGGTCATAGCCATTCCCTGATCGATTTGTGCTCCGTCCGGGAGAAAAAACTCAAAGTCTTTGCCATGCATCTGGGTGTGTGGCGGGTCCGAAGCGTTACTTACGGCAAACAGACGGATTCCCTGCAATTCACTCCCCTGAGCCTGAAACCGCATCACGTCGGCGGTGACGCTAACGCCCGCAACGTTCCTGGATACATCGAAAACCTGCAATTCGACGGAGTTGGTCCCAGGCGGAGCAATGCGGTGATAGGTCACCCCCTGGTGAATGGCACGAATAAGATGTGGGCCGGCGTCGGGCAATTGGAAACTGAAGTGGCCGCTTGCATCAGTTCGGGTGCGCGCCGTCTCATCCATCCCCTGGCCGAGTGTGATCAGTATTACATCGTCTCCAGCGGCCGGCCTGCCCGTGGTGCCGTTGTTGACCGTGCCGGTGATGGTCTCGGCAGAAAGAGATGCGGATGAGAGGGGGGATACGCAGAGAATAAGGAAGCAAGCCACTCGCCGCATCACAGTAACGTTGGGGGAAAATCTCAAGCCGGCTTCCTTTTCGGTACCTGGGTGCGCGCAGAACAAATTCGACTAGAAAGGCCGTAATTCTGAAGATAGTAAAAACACGCTCGTCTCAGGCCGTCGCATCTACCGTTGGCCGCGATCAGCCGGATCGATTCTACAACGACTCACCCTGGGCACCGCCGGCTGCGAATGACTCTCCCTAGAAGTAATCCTGCTGCTTTGCCAGAGTGAAGATTCCGCTGACTACACTCTTGGCGTGTTCAGGGTGTTGCGGCTCAGCTTGCCGGCTCCAATCTGATTCAGCCACTCCTGGACGTGATACGTGCGTGCGTCTTTCACCCAGACAAGCGCAGCGGTCTCAAATGGTCTTCCCAGATGTCTCGATACCCCTTCGCGTGGAGGGCCGCTTGTATTCATCAGTCCACGGCAGGTACACCCGGTCAACAAAACAGCCGATGCTAGCGCGCGGTGGCTGCGCAAAGAGGCTGATCCCCTACAACATGCCGGTTTATCCCGGCGCACTCCGGGTTGCCCGTCATCCGCCCGGAATCGTGGGCGAGCGTTCGTGAAACTGTCGTCGGGGCCAATCACCAATCGACAGCGAGGGCCTGGAGGCACATTTTCCGTCTACTGGCGGCTATTGCCGCCTCGCCCACTCAGCGCTGGCTTGCTTCAGGATGGGGATGCAGGGCGGTGGGGTCACGGTAAATCCAGGTCAAGTGCGTAAATCTCATCGGTACTCAAGTCGCGAACGAACAGCGGCGAACCATCGGGAGCGAGGCCGCTCCAGGCTCCGACCAGTGGGACGCTAAACCTGCGTAGGTCCTTTAAGTCGGCGACGGGCTCCGAACGAGTTTGACCCACCGCAACGCGCCGGTAGGTCGGGCGATCGGTAGAAATGGTGTCAAAGTAAAGGTAGTTCCCTTCTTTCGACCAAGTGGGGTACCCGACCGCCTCTGCTTCATTGATCCAATCCGACCACTTCTCCGTCTTAAAGTCGAAGAGCATCAGTTTCTTCGAATCCTCGGGGAGCGCGGCGAGGTAGCGGCCATCGGAGGACCAGCGCGGACTGAACAGGCCCTCCGAGCCGGGTATGACGAAGACTTGGTTGGTGCTGATGTCCACGATCTGGATTGCCAATTTTTCGTTGCTTCCAACGAAACTGATGCGCCCAAAGGCTATTCGTTTTCCGTCAGCCGACCACGCCGGATCAACCTGGTTGCGCGCTTCCGGCAGCAGTTTCCGAGGCGTTCCACCTTGGGCAGAGACCAAGAAGATCTTCAGCGGTTTGCCTAGCTCCGAGGCCACGAACGCGATTTGCGTGCCATCCGGGGACCAGCGGGGAAGATCCGCTGCCATCGGGAGGAAGGTGAGTTGCAACGGGTCGCTGCCATCCACGCGGCTACGCCAGAGCGAATAGTCGGGATAGGACACATAAGTTACCCACTTGCCGTCCCGCGAAAAGTCCAGTTCCCCAGCCGAGATGCCGGAAAGAAACTGTACGAACTGATGGGATCGAGCGTCGTACCGGACCAGTTCGCCCCGGCCCTGCCGGCCAGCCACAAACAGTTTCTTGCCATCCGGACTCGGCACCAGGGCGCCAAACGACAGCGGCCCCGTAGTCAGCTGGAAGGGCGTGGAAGATCGCCTTTGAAAAAGGCCGGCAGATTCGCGGAGAGCCCAGAGGTTGACCGCGGCCGGGGTGAAGTCGAGAAAGAAGTAGTAGCGCCCGTCGGGACTCCATATACCACAGCATTCGGACGGTACCGGATGCCAGTTCGGCAGTAAGGGATGCAGCCCGCTACCGTCGGGGCGCATCTCCCATAGCGAGGTCGAGCTGCCTTCGACAGACGTAATGGTGAGGCCAAGGCGAGCGCCATCGGGCGAAAAGCGAAGATCTGAGGGAATACCAGAGACGGTGATTAGCTTGCGTGCGTCGGTTCCATCCGCATTGGCCAAATACAGATCGGAGCCTTTCGCAAACGCCAGCTTGCGGCCGTCGGGCGACCAGGCCCCGGAGTGACCCACAACATCGGCCATACGGCGCGGAGCTCCGGATGGAAGAGGCAACGCCCAGAGCGGGGCTTCCGTCTCCGTGCCATTGAGGCCGGCCAGTAGTAGTTGGGTATGATCTGGCGAGATGTCGGCTAAGGCAACGCTTGTGAGAGGATTTGGAATGGCCGAAGTTTGTCCGCCAGCGCTCGATGCCTGCATCAGCACCCCACTCGCTCCGCTTGTCTCCGTAATGTAGAGCCGCGAACCATCCGTCAGCACGTTTTGTTTCGGTATGCCGTCGTGTGTGATCTGGGTCGTCGCGAGGACCTTCGGTGGTGAAAGCGGGGAACGCAGCCAGGCGACCGTCCCGCCAACCGCGATGATCGCCATCAACACCGCTGCAATCCAGATCCAGCGCGATGTGTTGACCGCAGCCGGTGCACTGGCGGCCGTCATCTTTCCGGAAGTCGTGTCCCGCTTCAGCCGTTTCAGGTCGGCGCGCAACTCCGCCGCGCTTTGATAGCGGACTTCGCGGTCCTTCTCCAGAGCTTTGTTGGTGATGCGTTCGAGTTCCGCAGGAAGGCCGGGATTGAGGCGCAGCGGCGACGTGGGCGTGCTATTGAGGATGGAGTTGAACAAAGCAGCGGTACTGTCACCCCGAAAAGCGAGCGTGCCGGTGGCCATCTCGTAGAGAACCGCGCCCAACGAGAACAGGTCAGTGCGCGCGTCAAGGTCCTTGCCGAGCGCCTGCTCCGGAGACATATAAGCTGCTGTTCCCAGAGCGCTGCCGGGGCTAGTCAGGTGTTCTTCGCTAAAGGTGGCTGTCGCCCCGGATTTTGAGCTTGTCACCGGGCTGACCTTGGCCAGCCCGAAATCAAGAATCTTTGCGTGACCTCGGTCGGTTACGAAAAGGTTGGCAGGCTTGATGTCGCGATGAACGATGCCCTTGGCGTGAGCGGCGTCGAGGGCATCCGCGATCTCGATCCCTAGGTCCACGAGGGGCTCGGTTTCGAGCGGCCGGCCGAGGATGGTTTCCCGCAGGGTCCGTCCTTCCAGATGCTCCATCACAATAAACGGGCGTCCCTGGGATTCACCGATCTCGTGGATAGTGCAGATGTTGGGATGATTCAGCGCCGAAGCGGCGCGGGCTTCGCGGCGAAAGCGCTCTAAGGCTTGCGGGTCTTGCGCGACATCATCCGGCAGGAATTTGAGCGCCACGAAGCGCCCGAGTTGAGTGTCCTCTGCCTTGTAAACCACGCCCATTCCTCCGCCGCCTAGCTTCTCGACGATGCGGTAGTGCGAGATGGTCTGGCCGATCATGACAGGGCTCTTGGCTTTCGGGTCGCTTCATCTTACGGACGCGACATTCACGAGTCAACGAATGACGGTTCTCTCCGCGAGCCGATCGAGCCCGGAGCCGAGCCTCCCAACTGAATAGTCCAGCCGATAGCTCCCGGTTTGTCGGCCAACCGGAATGTATGGTCCGCCGCTTTGTCGCAAGCGAAAAATGAGGTAACTGGTTGGTCTGCGCAAATGTATTCGGCCTTCGTTGGAGCACAAGGCTCCTGGCCATGATGGAATGCGCTGCGCTCTCGTCCTATTTAGTTAGGCAGCCTTGGAAGGCTTTTCCGGTTGACAGGTTGCGAGAGCGCCGGGTTCGACCATTGTGTCATCTCATATTCGCCAGCAGACCTGGCAGAAAATCATCGATTCCGTAGCAGCCGCTGGTCTGTAGATGTGGGAATCGCGAATGCGATTTCCAAGCCTGGCCTCAGCCAGGCGTCATGTGCAGGCCAGTTATGCTGTAGCTGTACCGACCACGATCGGGGGCCGATAGGGTTCATTCTTGGCGAGCACGGCCCAAGCCATGCGGGCCAGCTTATTGGCTAAGGCTACTGCGACCACGTTACTGTGGGCGCGGGTTGTGAGTTGGGCCAGCCACGCACTCAGACCGGAAGATTGTTTCGCGCTCTGTTGCAAGACAGCACGGGCCCCTTGGACCAGGAGTCTTCGCAAGTAGGAGTTCCCCCGTTTGCTAATCCCCAGCAGCTTTTGCTTGCCGCCAGTGGTGTATTCGCCGGGGACGATTCCGAGCCACGCGGAAAACCCTCGCCCTTTTTTGAAAGCTGCTCCATTGCCGATCGCGGCGATGATGGCGGTCGCCGTCACAGGTCCGATGCCAGGGATCGTTACCAGCCGTCGACAGGCTTCGTTCTCGCCCGCTGTCTTCTGAATCACCGCATCGGCTTCGTCGATCCGCATTTGCAAGTGATCGAGCTCCAGCTTCAGTTGCGCCAGCAGCAAGCGCACCGCGCCCGAGAGCTTGGCGCTGGCGTCTTCCAAGATCCCGGGTAAAGCCTCATCCACATGGCGTCGCCCCTGCCGCAAGGTGATTCCACGTTCGAGCAGCAAGCCACGAATCTGGTTACACGACGCGGGGCAAGCGCTTCCACGGCACGATCCAGCTAGAGCACAAAGACGATTTGAAAGGCCCGCGGGGAAGCCTCACCGGATGACGGCGACACCCTGGCCATGACTTTCGTGGTCAAGGTCGCGCCTTCGCCTGGAGCTGGGCTGCGCCGCAGAGCTTCAATCTAGCCGCAAGTTACGCCCGCCAGCGCGTGGGGTAGGGGCTCCTGCACCCCGCGCCATTCCACCACAAAGCTGAAAGTCACGTATGCGGTTCAATCGCGTTGCGGTCACGGCTGTGCTAAAAACATTGATGCGCAAATAGCCGGGTGTATGATGCCCCCGGGCCAGAACGCACAGCGGAAGGACCTCAAACACGAACAGAAATGGCAAGGAGCCACCAATGAGAAAACAGAAACAAGTCAAACAGAAACATGTCAGACCGATGAAAGATGATGCCAAGAAAAAACAGAGCGGCGAACTCACCGAAAAAGACCTGGAGAAAGTCACGGGTGGAGTGCAGGCGCGGTCGGATGGATCAGGAGGAGGAAACGTTACTGCGAAATATGATCTTGTTAAGGCCAAAGGCGCGTGATACGGAGGCTGCGTCGCTTGTTTTCACGCGCTGGGGGCTTTGATCGGGAACGCGAGTGTAGAGGTCACTGCAACGCGCAACGGCCCCTTCCCCACGGTTGAGGTGTTATGGATTCGGGCGAAACGTGATCGACGGTCAGTTAGGCCGTGGGTCACACACCCACAGCAGAATCAACCGTTTACTACGCCAACTTCACGGCTTACTACGCAGTTAGGGACGTCACCGGATCCACGAGAGCGAGCGCTCGGGGAAGCTGTTAGACTCTTCTTCCATCCCGCGAACACTTACCCGCAGTCCTGCCCCCAAAAACACCTCCACGCCGGGCGGGCATGATCCGCGTGCGCAAATCTTAAAGATGGGCTCCAAGGCTACGTGGAGAGGCCTGGGGCACCAGCGCGCCTAAAATGATCGGGTTCTCAACGCCTAAAATGATCGGGTTCTCAACGCCGATGGATTGGCCTATAATTCCGGAGTTGTTTCTTTTCCTACGCCGTCCCCGGTAACAATTGACTCGAAGGAGGATAAGCCATGGGCGACGAAAAAGAAAAAGAAAGCCAGAAGCAGAACCAGGACCCGACCGACGAACTGTCGAAGGAGGACCTGGAGAAGGTCCAGGGTGGCGCCTTCAACGCTTTCGTGAACTTTGGGGATATAAAAGGCGAGTCGACCGACAAAGACCATAAAGATTGGGTGACAATCTTGAAATATTGACCACTAGTAGCTTTCAAGGCAGTACGTTCAGCTAGTGAAAGAAACCCGGATGCCAGTCCGGGCGCCTCGAAGTTTGTTGCGCTCAGGTAGATCAGGGCATGGGGCGCCTTTAGTGTCCATTAATTCAGCAGAGAATAGTTTCGACGACGCGATTGCGGCGCACCAGCAAGCTCTGGCGCGAGATCCCGGCTCCGCCGCCGCGCACTACAATCTCGGCAACGCTTACCGGGCTAAGGGGGAGATGGAAGAGGCCGAGAAGTGCTTTCGCCGAGTCATAGACTGCGACCCCGAGCTCGCAGTAGATCTCACCGCCCCAGGCTTTGACACCGCACGGGGAAAGCGCTTCCACGGTTCCATCCAGCTTGAGCACAAGGACGACCTCAAAGCCCGTGGCCTAGCCTCGCCTGATGACGACGACGACACGCTAGCCATGCCATTTGCGGTGAAGGTTGCGGCTAAAGCTAGGCCGAAGTATGGGCCTGATCTTGTCTACAGCTTTCCCGAGGGTTCGCTGTCCTGGATGCGGTGACTGCGGCGCACTTCGCTCGGATTCTTAACACCTCTGCGATGGGGAGGGGGACGCTGCGCCGTCCTCTTGCCTTTCCCTGCCCCTTTTACGTGTTCCTGATCAAAGCCCCCAGGCGTGAAAACAGCCTCCCGAGCCTGCTTTTTGATCTAAGTTACACCCGCGCGGGTCAGGGGGTTATTGCGGGCTTTTCCGGGCGAAACGCCACAGTCTGTGGACGGCCTGCGCTAACGCCTTCTAGTTTCGTTGCGGTAAGCCCCGGGTCGGCGGCAGGGTTTGGGGGTAGGCTCGCCAGTTCCTCCGGGGTCAAGCTCTTGCGGTATTCTGGATCCTTCATCGCGCGCGCGATATCAACGGTCATTTTCCCCTCCAGTCTCTTTATTCTATGCCCATTTCAGTCTTTGCAGCCATTTCAGTCTGCCCCGGTGCCCCGCGAGGCTGTTTTCACGCCCTGCAGGTTTTCATCGGGAACGCGTAATTCAGGCAGGCAAAGGCGGCACTGTCACTAGGCTGCGTCGGCCAATTCACTTCGTCGGCGCTCCGGATTCTCCGGGGTTTGGAATCACTTTCAGCCGGTTCAGACCCATACGTTTGAAAAATGTCGGCCAATAGTTCCTGAACATATTTCCACCAACTTGCCAGGCCAGATCTATGGCATAGCGCTCCGCCGTTTTTCCGGCCGTTTGCTCGGACTGCGGCAAATACACATTAGCCAGCGCCTCCCCGGCCAGCGGCCCCAACAGGCCCGAAGTGTTGAACACATCTTTTCCCGAGTCGTTTCGCGTGATGACAATCCGTTCTGCCGAATATCTCACGCTGCGCCAGAATGTCGGATTGCTCTGCGGAAAGAATCGCGGGTCCTGGCGGAATATGGAGGCGAAAACAAAATCGCCAAAGAAGTTGCTGGATGCAGACCGGGCCAGGCTCGCTCCGAAGCGGCCGCCATACGCATCCCAGCCCTGGCCATAGGCTTCGGGATTGTTACGGGCCTGGCTGTAGGCGGCGCCGATGGCAGATGTGAGGATATTAGCTGGAGAGATACTTTCATTTAAGAATAGTTTGAATTTACCAGGTGGGGTCAAAGCCTCCGGGCTGGCGGCTATGTTGGGAAAGAACCATGACTTGTGCGTCACATAACCGATGTCGGAGGCCACGTCAGCAGCGCTGGACGCCGTTTGTTGCTGTGGCTGCGGGTTTTTCGGCGGCGAATTTGCGGTTCCCCCGCCAGTTGGTTGTTGGGCAACAAGTGTCGTACTCAATGCCACAAAAGCGAAGAAGGCGAGAAACCGCTTTCGTCGCGCACTGAGATCGACCGTAGCTGTTCCGCTGTTGCCCCGAGTCCCTGCCTGTAAATCGGTTGGGATCGACATCGGAAGATTGTATCGAACAATTTGACGAGCCACGTAACGGCGTGCCTACCAAGACTGAAATGCTAGTCGTTATTACAGTTGTCCGCGCTGGAAATCATCCGTTAGATTGCGTTCGTTGAGACACGATCACGTGCGCTCACTACTCTGGTCAAGTGAGGAGAGACATTCTGGAGGGGAGCGAGCGAGCCCGGGAAGGAGTGGTTGTGAAGAGCCAGAACAACTCTACGGCGATGAACCCCGGTCTGAACAGCACCGTCCGATCCACTACAGACCTTGAGCTCGTGAGGCGCGCCCAGCGAGGCGACTCTGAAGCCTTTGCTGCCCTGTTCCACGCACACAAGGCGAAGATCTACTCCATCTGCCTGCGCATGACCAACAATACCGCACAAGCTGAGGACCTCACCCAGGATGCGTTCCTGCAGGTGTTCCGTAAGCTCTCGACGTTCCGGGGAAACTCGGCTCTATCCACCTGGCTGTGCCGGATCGCGGTGAATACAGTGCTAATGCATTTCCGCAAGAAAGCTCTGACGCTGGTCTCATTGGACGAAACCTCCAGCCACGACTCAACTCTGGTGCGCCGGGAGTATTGCAGCCGAGACGACAGGCTCGCCGAATCGGTGGATCGCATCACGCTGGCCCGGGCGATCACGGACTTGCCCCCTGGTCGCAGAACCGTTTTCCTGCTGCACGAAGTCGAAGGGTATGACCACGGGGAAATCGCCCGGATGCTGGACTTCTCGGTGGGAAACTCCAAGTCGCAACTGCACAGGGCCAAGCGCCACATCCGGGAGTTCCTGAGCCTGTCCGCAGCCGCCCGAACCGATAATTTAAGCCCGCCTGGAGATTTGATACCCCCGGGAGGCTGTTTTCACGCCCTGTAGGGTCTCAAGGGGAACGCGTAATTCGGGGGTCTGCGATGGGGTAAGGGGACTTGCGCCTTCCTCGTGCCTTTTCCTACCTCTTTTACGTGTTCCTGATCAAAGCCCCCAGCGCGTGAAAACAAGCTCCCGGGCTGTCTAGGATACCGTGACCAGATGTGCTCGACCGAATGATTGTTCTAGCAGTTATTTCGTCGTGTTGCCCCCCGCGGTGCCGGCCGGCTTCTGCTTTGTGTACGTCCACTCAATGGCTCCCCCGTCGACCTCCTCCAAGTCCTTGCCTGACAGTTCTGTGCTCTCTACCTCGGGAGTCTGTGGATCTTTCTTCAGTTCGTTGCTCAGTGGATCTTTCTTCAATTCGTTGCTCATGGAGTCATCTCCTTGAAGTTGAATTTCGCGTCATCTTACAGGCGCATTCCTGACAATTGCAAACGGCGTGCCAACAATTAACGGATGTTCCCACGGCCCGATGTACGGATCGGGGGTGCCTCGCAAGAGTCTGAAAACACACCCGACAACGACACTTTCGCGAACGGCGCACAAGTCGAACAACGTCAGGGCGAAGAGCTCTCACGAACCGGAGTCGAGGCACGCACGCTAGCCCGGGCGGTTAGCGCATTAACAGAAGGGCTAACGATGGGCCGGGTTGGAGTTTCCCCCAGGAAACTCCTCTCCGCATCTCGCCTGCCTCGCCAACGGCCAGCCTAGTGAATGGACCTGTCTCGCCTGTACAATCTCTATGAAAACCTGATTCTGACGCGCCTCATTTCGCGGAATGCTTGCCTGGCACTGGCGATTGTGCCAGTTCTCGGCTTGCTGAGCGCCCAGTCTTTGGCCTGCGATCCGCGCATCTCTGGCGCGCCGGTTGGTCACCTACAAGGAGGACGCCCTATGACATTCGCGATCTCCAGCCCAAGTTTTTCAAATGGAGGGAAGATTCCCACTAAGTTCACCTGTGACGGTACCGATGTTTCTCCTGAACTTACATGGAATACTCCCCCTCCCGGAACGCTGAGCTTCGCTTTGATTGCGGATGACCCCGATGCTCCGGTAGGAACCTGGACGCACTGGGTTCTCTTCAATCTGCCCGCCCACACCACCGCTTTACCCGAAGGCGTCACCAGGGTCGATGAAGTGCCCAGCGGTGGCCGCCAGGGTCGCAACGACTTCCGCAGGATCGGCTATGGCGGCCCTTGCCCGCCTCCCGGCAAACCCCATCGCTACTTCTTGAAACTCTATGCTCTGGACAAGATGCTCAGTTTGAAGGCGGGCGCCAGCAAGCAGGACGTGGAGCAGGCCATGCAAGGTCACATACTAGCTAAGGCCGAACTGATGGGCACCTATCAGCGCTGACCAGAAGCCATCTGGCTCTGTTGACATTTTTGTAGCGCCCACAATTCTGCCGGCGGCTGCATAAAACCAAAAACGCTCTTCGAAAGGAAAAGCCAAAGCCTAAAGCCGAGTTCCGGTGACTGCGTTAAATCGCCTGGCCCAGCTTTCATCTTCGAGATGGAACCGAGTCGACTGGACCAAGAAGGCGAATGAAATTCTGGAGCGCAGTGGAGGCCAGGACGTATCGTCCACCGGCGAGGCCAGCGCAGATTTTTCCAAGAGCGATCGACCGATGCCCCGCGCCAGCTAGTGGAGGCGGAGCTTGCGGCTCAAACTAAACCCCTCGCCGCCGAGGGGTTTTTCTCTGTCTTTTGATGTATCTGCATGGAGGGAGCAAAAAAAGCCGCCGTGAAAACGGCGGTTGAGGCAAATCTCGCAACCAAATTCGGCGAATCTTACAATCGGCAGTCCGCTCTTCAGCGGATACAGCTTCTGCACATCCAGTCTTCAGCAGATTCAGAACCAGAGGATTACGGTCAGGCAACCCGTCGGGGTTTCTTCCGATCCTCTTTTTGCTGCTCGGCTTTGGGCTGTTCGCCCATCTCTTCCTCGCCAGCCCGGTTCGCTTCGGAGTTTATCTGCTGGGCAAGTTCGGTCAGTTTCTCGTCGGTTTCCTTCTCTTCTTCAAGTGTTTCACTAAGGAGGGAAGCGTGCTCAGTCTCACCGAGTGTTTCGGCAAAGCTGCGGACCGTTCCGTAGGCGGCGATCTCATAATGCTCAACCCTTTGTGCGGCGCCGATCAACGCAGCATCCAGAAGACTGTCCTCGAAGTCTTCTTCTTCCATGACTTCCGAACCTTCCTCGATCAGGCCTTCCATGCCTTTGCACTTCTTGCCTTTGGGGCTCTCGTCGAGCGTCGCAAAGATCTTCTCCAGCCGTTGCACATGGCCCTTGGTCTGTTCCAGGTGTTCTTCAAATCCCTGGCGCAATTCGTCTGAGGCGGCGGCCTTGGCCAGCTTGGGAAGGGCTTTTACCAGCTGATTTTCAGCGCTGTAAAGGTCCTTCAGTTCGTCGATATAAAGTTCTTTCAGTCCCTGATTCGGCATGTTTACTCCAAAGAAGTGAATTTGTACAACATCGCTTCAGATGCCAGTGCGGAGTAGTGGGTAGTCCGCCCTTAATTCCTGAAGGGTGAAAAACTCGGCCTATCCCCGGAAAAGAGTAGACGCTCGACGCCGTCGCGCATCCAAGTTCCCAACCACGACTGGAAAGCATATGTCGCAGACGAGAGAGCAGATGGTCGCTGAGGTCGAGGGATTGCACGAAGCGGAAAGGCTGGTGGACGAGCATTTGCGGAATATGAATTCATCTGAGAAAAAAGACAAAATCAGCTATCGCTTGTCAAAACTAACGAGAGCCAGCTAATTTACGGCTCCTCCTGGGTCCCTATTGCCACTGCACTGGATCGATTCGAATCTTCGAATCAAGGGATGCGCATTAGGGTTCATGCATACCCGATATTCATGAGGGTCCTGCCATCAGCGGCGAGATTCCTCATTTCGCTCAGCGCTTTCGATTAAATCGTCCAGTTCGCTTTGCTCTAGCAACACTATTCCTGAACGAAAGTTGACTTCAATTTTTTGGTGCGAAATGGACGTTTTGTCGGGCTGGAACTTCGGTCGTCATGTTGGTCCACCGCACACGAGTTCAAAAGACAATGCCCGCCAGCGAGAGGTTCCGTGTTCGCGCTTGGTAATGTCCTGCGGTATTTTACCGCCATTCATAAGGTAAAAGTCACTTTGTTCCCCAATGATGAATGTCGAGCAGTGGGGGGACTCGATGGCTTCTCGGCCGCTGGGTGAATTAGAGTTTGCTGGCTCGAATGGGTGCAGGCGAACAGTTGAAGTTTCCGCCAATGGAAGATGAGAATCTATTTCATCTTAACTGATCGCCAAAATCGGCCGGTATGCCGATATAAAGTGCCTTGATATTCCCCTCTGGCGCGGCTTTCGTACGCGGAAGGTATATCGCGGAGCCGCGTTTGAACTAGCATTGCGGGACAGAGCTGCGGTAGCGTACACAGTATGTAAAAGATTCGTCCCGTCTTCGGCCTTTCGACTCCGTTTCCAAGACGGCGAGATTCACACGGCCTACAACCTTCTATGTGGGCAGGTCATCAGAGATCTGTACCTTGGAGAAGGAATATGCCAACCAAAAAATCGTCGAGCCGCCGCAAATACGGCAAGGCCGCCGGAAAACGTGTCGCCAGTGCTATGCGTCGCAAGAAACATGGGACACTTCGATCAGGCAAAGGCGGACGAGGAGGCAAGGTGAAAAGCCGTAAACAAGCCATCGCCATTGGCCTTTCTGAGGCGCGCAAAAAAGGCGCAAAGGTTCCGAAGAAAAAGTCTTAGGCCGCTCTGGTTCCTTCAGACTCCCTTTCATTCCATTCCGTTCCCTCTGGCCAGTTCGTCTCCTTCCGCTGTGTGATTGAACACCACGTCCAGAATCACTTCGATGCCGGCTTTGTGAAGGGCCCGGACCATTTCCTTGAACTCCAGCTTCTGCTGGCCCAAACCTCCCGCACTGCTGTAGGAAGCTTTGGGTGCAAAGAAAGACACGGGATCGTATCCCCAGTAATTCCGGAGCGGTTCACTTGTTTGCGGATTCTTGCGCGTAACAGGAGTTTCATTGAACTCCTGCACGGGCATCAGTTCCACAGCGGTCACTCCCAGGGTTTTGAGATAGGCGATCTTTTCGATCAGGCCCCGATAGGTTCCTGGATGGTCCACGCCCGACAGGGAATGAATGGTGAAGCCGCGGACATGCATTTCGTAAATCACGGTCTTCGACCACGGATGCCGGGGTGGCCGGTCTCCTTCCCACTCGAAGGGCTCGTTGACAAAGACGCATTTCGGCATCGACCCGGAGTTGTCCAGCTCCGAGATAGTCAAGTCTTTCTCCGGCGCCGATGGGTCGTATCCACGTGCCGAAGCGAAATCCCATGGCGGCAGCTGCGAAATCGCGGCGGCGAAAGGATCGAGGAGAAGCCTGTTGAAATTAAAACGATATCCCTTCGCTGGGTTCGTAGGGCCCATCCACGCGGTAAGCGTAGAGTTGACCAGGCTTGATCCCCTTTACCTCCTCCTTGGGCGACGCGGACCGCAGCGATGAGGCCAAGACTGTTTTTTGGTAGTCGATTCTTTTACCACCCAAACATAAGGACGTGATCGAAAGCTAATAGAAATCGGGACGATTGCCGCTTTTTGCATTTTAAGCCCGCCGATGATGTGCCACGTTTTGTTGGATTGTTTGTACTACAAAGCCGCGTTAATCTTCAAGAATGAAAGGCCGAAATAAGGCGCGAACCCTGCAAGTGCAGCAGAAACGACGGATGTCTCGGGGCGGATTCGCGTGTAGCAGACTGAATAGACATCTGGATCAAGGTAGAGCTACAGAAGATTTAATGCGGGACTAAGGGTGGCGACCACCGCCGAGGAGAAGAATATGGGTTTAATGCAGGGCATTTCAATTGACATGGTAGCGGAGCACCTGCTCGCGCTCTACATTTTGACGCGGGCACCGAGATACACATACACACCAGCAATGCCTGAGAAGTTAGAGGGCGGCTACGACCACCGCATGCTGTGGGACTACACGCGTCTAGGGCGCAAACAGGTCGAGGAGATTTTGAGCGGAGACATGTTCTATTCAGGTTCCGTGGGCTGGCGCGAAACGTACCCTGACGGCAACTGTGATTGGAGGCACAACCTGTGTCGTCATCACGTTCCTGATGCCATCCCTACTGAGTGCTTCGGGGCAAGGGATATCCGGCGTGTCGAAGAAAGAGTCATCTCGGTCGCACACGCGGACACGGTAGCCGCCCAGAAGTTTTGTAGAGAGCAGTCTCAGGGATAGTCAAAGAGACGAACAATCCGGAGAGTCTGATGACACCAAGAAACTTTGCTGACCAAGAAAGATAACTAACGTAAACAAGCTTCGGTTCCCCGGAGCACAACCCGCCCGCGGGCCAGGAGAAAACATATGGCAACAACAAAAGATAGTGCAGGCTTGCAGTCCGTCATCCAGTCGGTCGTTCGCAAGGTTGATTTCTCAACCCTGACGAATGACGAACTGGCCACCAAACTCTACGAATGCTGTACCCACTTCGGGTCTGCGAACATTTCAACTGATCCGTTATTCGAAGCACTGTTTGCGACAGCAGCAAAAGAGTGGCGACGAAGATTCACCGATCCGCGTCTCGCCGATCTCGCAGGTTTCAGTGACGAGGAATTGCAGGGTCTGATCATGGACATGGTTGATGATTTCGGACCCGAGAGCTTGAAGATCGAGGAAATGTAGCCGATCAACAAGCGAGCAACGTACCTCTCAGTAGTGAAATTGAGTTTGCGGCCTGACCCAGATCCGGCCCAATCAATAGGGAAAGTGAGGTCTTAAATGTTTGAAGGTGAGTTTGAAATCGAAAGAGCATGGCTGGGCGGCCCATTCCGAAAAGTGGGTTCTGGATGTGGCAAAGCTAGCAAATACGTCTGTGGGGCATGCCAGAAGTCAACA
The DNA here is from genome assembly GCA_963801545.1 of Terriglobia bacterium. Taxonomy (GTDB): domain Bacteria; phylum Acidobacteriota; class Terriglobia; order Terriglobales; family Acidobacteriaceae; genus JAIQFF01. Next base: position 39,684 of record CAWDFF010000026.1, read on the forward strand.
GTCGGCGTCTACCTGTGTGAAACGCCGTCAAAACAGCAGGAAAAGACCTTGTGGGCGTGTTCTGGGTGCGCCAAGACACGAGCCAAGGCCAGGACGATAGAGGTGGACGACTCGGAACAAGGTTATCGAAGGTCTAGAAACGCTGGGGTGTATTTGGAAGACCTCAACCGTGGCATTGGCTGACATTGCGCCACCGAAGTGTGGAATCGCTTCCCTCGACCTCCGTTCGCACTTGGTGAGATGAGCCGGATGACCGCCGCCCGGTGGTAGGGCGCACACAATACAGCACGCACGGTGCATTCCGTGCAACCGGAAGCTATCGAACATAGAACTTGCCAGCAGTCGCCGCCTATAACGCCGACCGCCCTGGTCGGTTTCGTTTCTTAGGAGCTAGCATGGCGACTCTTGACGTTGACCAGGGCGCACCAATAACTGCCGTTCGTCCCGCGGCTGATTTTGAATCCATAGCAACCGCGGCTCTAGAGCGCGGCTTCAAAGTGACTCCAGTAAGTCCCACTGAGAAGCGTGGCGTACTTCCACAGTGGAACCGACATCCGAGCGCGAAGCTTTCCGAAATCATTCAGCACGCAAAAGATTATCCGACGCACAACGTCGGTGTGGTCGGCAGACGTGGTATCGGTAACGAGATGTTTCTCGACATCGATGCTGACGGAGTGCTCGATCAGATAGAGCGTGAGACTGGTAAGAAGATGCCAACGACCTTCACTGTCGCCAGCCGCCCGCAATCCGCGCCATGGAAGCGGCACTATTACTTCAAGCAGACTGCCTATAGCGTCGAAACCTTCCGCACTGAGACAAACGTCAAAGACCTGTCGGTACTCAAGGACGGAAAACATCCCACGCGCTACGATTTGAAAGGCGTTGGCGGCGGTGGTTTGGTGGTCGGGGCTGGGTCGGTTCGTGCTGATGGAGAGGTCTATACGGTCATTTCCGACGGCCCCGTAATACCAGTACCGGACTGGCTCGTTGATTGGCTTTGTCAGGACATTCACAAGTACAAATCTGACCTGGCGAAAGCACGTGCGGAAAAGGCCGCAACGGTCAAAGAAGCGCAGCTAGACGCAGCGAGAACTGGCACCCCTGTGGTGAAGCATGACGTTTCGAAAGACGGCATCCATGATTTTCTTTCAAGTCGAGCGGGTTCGCTCGCCAGTCTCGGAACGCGACGAAGTTCGATCGAACGAGTGCTGGCTGAGCTAGCGGAGGACCTCTGTGCCGGTGGTAAGGCATTCGCAGACAGCGCGTCCGGTAAGGCCAAGTTTCACCAGTTGGCGTTCAACCCCCGGCTAAGAATCGGTGATGCCAGTTTCTTCAAGCGTCTTAAGCCGACGATCGTCGGAGACACGATCATAATGCCACCGCACATTCCGACGCAGAAGGAACGGCGGTTCAACCTCATGGTCGAGACTTTGCACGGGTTCCCTCAGACCCTACCCGCCAGGGAAGGCTACACCCGGCTGCAGATGGCGCTGGCGGGTAGATTCGTCCTCAAACGCCATGCGCGGCATCGCATGAGGGTAGCAGAAGCACTGAAAGCGACAGGTTTCGCGGTCGAACGGGCCGACGGGAAGCCCGTGTGGACCCGAAGCGGGGCAGCGAGCGGGGCAGTGGTATGCCGGTGACTTATCCCCTCTCTCACTCTATCACCGCTTATACAGTGAAGCGGGGCGGGGCAATGGGTAGACGGCGAAGGGCAACATCAAGGAGGGACGGGTTCCGAAGCAGGCAGAGCGGTCTAGCCAGTATCTCTTGCGCTGCTCTGGGAGTCTTGGGGAGGCAAAATGGGTTGCACCTCTAGAAACAATACGGGTACAACTCAAAGTGTCTTCAGTTCTTCGGAAGATATCGATTCTCTACAGAGGCACTCACGCAGCGTGCCTGCTTCCGACGCCGCCGGGCAAACGTTGTCCCTGGCAGATCAAATCGAGCGAATCGGCCGTGCTTTGACAGCAGACGAACTCGCCAGCATATTGACCGTCTCGAGAATCACGATTTTTAAGCAGGCAAAGGCCGGCAGGATTCCGTCGTTCCGCATTGGCACTTGTGTGCGGTTTGATCCGAAGTCGGTCGCACAATGGCTGCGAGAGATGTGAAGTGAACGGCGATTCTTCGCGCAGATCTGGGATTCGCCCCAAAACGCCGACGCCACCTTTTTCAGAGTTTACATAAATGTTCTGACGACTTAGAGGAGCCTCCCGTCGCTGTAAGTCACTGATAATAAGTGCACGCATTGAGATGCAGGTCGATCAACCGCGCAGATCATGCCGGATATGTCCCATCGGCGCCTCTACCAAATAGCAGTTTGAGAGGGGCAACACGGGCCAAAAACAACGGAAATGTGGCTCGGGTTTTCTGCGCTTTTGTGGCGCACCGAGTTGGTTGGCTGCGGAGTCCATGCCTGGCAAATTAAGTGGTGCAAGCTCCATGCCAATCCCGAATCGCAAATAACTGTCTATAACAAAGCTTCTGAGTGCACGAAGACGTCGAATTCGCGAAGCATTTGGCATGTGTGCCCGGATGTGGGCGCAATCGACACCTTGATGGCGCTCAGTCGAAACCGATGCCATGCAAGACCAACAAATAGGCCCACGTCGTTGAGCCTCTGTTCCGATGGAAGAGGATCTTAAGCATGGTGGGCGTAAAGGCCCGCTGCAAATAACGGCGAGAACTGAACCAGGGTGCCGCGTTCGTGCCGACGCCGAATGGCATTTGCCCACCGACGGTCTCGCTACGGCATTCGACTCGTGAAGATATGAGAAGCCGATGCTATGCAAACGCATGAAACTCCAACGCCGTTGAACCCTCCACCTCATTGTTCTGCCATTTGGTACAGCAATTGCTGTGTGCTAGAGGTAAATGAACACAGGTCAAGCTGGACGGAGTAGCGAGAATCGCGCTCCTCTCAGTTCCAGCGAGAATCACCCCAAGCATCAGAAGGGTGCGAAGGTCGCACGCAGGATAGGTCCAGCGTTTTTGCAAGGGCGGGGTGAGATGCCAAGAAGGCAATTGTGACGTCGTACTCGCCGAAGCGGCGAAGTGTCAGGTCCGGGACGCGGGCCTATGACTGAACCTGTTGGTGGTCCCGGCAAACGCCAATAAGACGGTCGCACTTCAACCCGCAGGAATACGGGCCGGCCTCTAAACAGACGGGCCGATCCGGGGAGCCAGAACATAACCATGGGCAAGAAATCCAAAAACAAAAAGAAACAAACATCAAAGCTGGACAGCAACGCTCAACCGTCCGGCGTCAACGGCCAACCGAAGATCGGCAAGAATGAGTACGAGGCCGAGATTTTCAAGCTACAAGTTGAACTGGTCAAGCTCCAGGACTGGGTCAAGGCGACCAACGCCCGCATTGTGATCATTTTCGAAGGACGAGATGCTGCCGGCAAAGGCGGGATGATCAAGCGCATCATGGAGCGTGTCAGCCCGCGCATCTTTCGCGCGGTAGCCCTCCCCACCCCGACCGAGAGGCAGAAGACGCAGCTCCCTGCCCAGCGTTACATTGAACAACTGCCCGCCGGAGGTGAAGTCGTCATCTTCGACCGGAGTTGGTATAACCGCGCCGGTGTTGAGTATGTGATGGGCTTTTGTTCCGAGGAAGAGCACAGGGAATTTCTCAGGGATTGTCCCATCTTCGAGGGCTTTCTAGTCAGCCAGGGCATCATCCTTCTGAAGTACTGGCTCGAAGTATCGGAAAAGGAACAGCACAAGCGCTTCCTCGCGCGAATTGAAGATCCTTCCAAGCGCTGGAAGCTTAGTCCGATGGACTTGGAATCCCACCGCCGTTGGTACGACTACTCACGCGCCCGTGATGCCATGCTAGCAGCCACGGATACAGCAGCGTCGCCCTGGTACATCGTTCCGTCAGACGACAAAAAGCGTGCCCGCCTGAACTGCATTGCGCACATGCTCAGCAGCATCCCGTACGAGGAGATTCCTTATACGTCTCCCAAGCTTCCGCCAAGGCAAAAGCCGAAAGGGTATGTAGACCCGAAGCGGAAGCATCGAACCGTCCCGCACCTCTGGTAGGCGTACAGCATGTCAGATCATCGGTGGTTCCGAGTTTTACCAGAGTGGCTGATCTCAAGCCGTGCCGATTGGCTGCGGCCAGATATCGTCGCGGGCCTGACCACCGGCGCGGTAATCATCCCCAAGGCGATGGCGTATGCCATGATGGCCGGGCTGCCGGTGCAGGTAGGCCTCTATACCGCCCTGGTGCCGATGATGATATACGCGGTGCTTGGGACCTCGCGCGTGCTCAGCGTCAGCACCACCACAACGGTGGCGATCCTGACCGCCGCTCAGTTGGGGCAGGTCGTGCCCGACGGCAACCCTGCAGCCCTGCTGAGGGCCTCAGCGACGTTGACGCTACTGGTGGGAGCCGCACTTTTGCTGGCGTGCCTGCTGCGCCTGGGAATCGTGGCGAACTTTATCTCCGAGCCGGTGCTCGTTGGTTTCCGAGCCGGCATCGGGCTGGTCATTGTGGTGGACCAGATCCCGAAGATTCTTGGCATCCACTTCACAAGAGGCACATTCGTTCGGAACGTCCTCTCAATAGTTCACACCCTTCCCAGAGCGTCGTTAGCAACGCTGGCCGTCGGGCTCACGATAATCGTGCTTCTGCTGAGCATGGAGCGTTTCCTGCCGAAACTGCCAGCACCGTTGCTGGCGGTAGGCGCTGCAATAACAGGCGCATACTTACTGAATTTGCAACATCGGGGTGTCGAACTGGTGGGCCACATACCTGCAGGGCTGCCCTCGCTGGTGAAGCCAGACCTTTCCCTCATAACCGTGCTGTGGCCCGGCGCACTAGGGATTGCCTTGATGAGTTTCACGGAAACGGTCGCGTCCGGCCGAGCCTTCGCGCGAAATGACGAGCCGGTGCCGCGCGCAGGCAGAGAGCTGCTTGCAACTGGACTCGCCAATGTCGGAGGCGCGCTCTTGGGTGCAATGCCGGGCGGCGGCGGCACCACGCAAACGGCGGTCAACGTCCTCGCGGGAGCTCGCACGCAATTGGCCGAAATGGTAACCGCGGCGATGGCGCTGGTAACAATCCTATTCCTTGCTCCACTCGTTGCGATGATGCCGCAATCCGCATTGGCGGCGCTGGTGATCGTGTATTCCTTCGGACTAATTAAGCCGATCGAGTTCCGTGAAATTCTTAGCATTCGCAGGACCGAATTTTCATGGGCGATCGTAGCTTTCGCAGGGGTCGTGCTCGTCGGCACCCTGAAGGGGATCATCGTAGCCATCATCGTTTCCCTGGTCACACTGGCGTACCACGTGGCCGATCCTCCCGTGTATGTCCTGCGGCGCAAGCCTGGAACCAACGTATTCCGGCCGCAATCGCCGGAACATCCCGAGGATGAGAGTTTTCCTGGCCTTCTGCTGCTCAGGCCGGAAGGTCCAATTTTCTTTGCCAATGCGGCACAGATCGCACACAAGATTGAGCCGCTGGTCAGAGAAACGCAACCGAAGGTCGTCGCGGTGGACGCTAGCGGAGTCCTCGACATGGAGTACACCGCGCTCAAAATGTTCGCACAAGTCGCGAAGAGGCAAAGTCAGGATGGCATTCAACTGTGGCTTATCGGTATGAATCCCGCAGTCTTAGCCGTGGTGCAACGATCACCGCTGGGGCAGATGCTTCAACGTGAAGGAATGCATTTTAATCTGGAGATTGCCGTTGCACGCTACCTGAGGGATGAACTTGTACCCGAGCAGCCTTGAGTTATGGCGCGCTCGACTCCATGAGCGCCGAGATGAGAATGGCGTCACTCTACAGCCTTCAGATGGTGCCGGGAGGGGTAATCTATTCCCGCCATTCTCAAGGGCGTCGTGAAAATACCACTTTCAAACTACGGGGCCGGCCTGGCCGAGAGAGTCACCACGGTATAGTGATCGATCCGCCTCAGGGTGAACTCGCAGACGTTGCCGTGCAGAGACAGGCCAGTGAACTGAGGCTGGGCCGCGTCCGGCGAAAAGACTTTCACCTCCCAGCTGCTTAGGTCCTTGGTTTCTCGCAGACCGGTTTCTCGCAGATCGATCAGCCCGCTCAGTTCCAGCCGGACTTTCACGTTCTCTGCCGGAACCTGGTGATCGTAGTTGAGCAAGTGAAGAATAAAAGTTCGACCGTCGGATTTCCGAGTCAACTGGCCCAGCACGTAACCGCGCGGCTCCAGGCTGAGGCGAGGCCCTTCGGCCGCGGCTTCGGCGCGTGCCACGATTCCCGACTTAGACTTTCCGGCGCTGATGATGACGCCCCCGCCAGCGGTGAACGCATCCAACCGGGCCTTTTGCTCGGCGCTGAGCTTGGGCAGGTCAGCCGGCATCACCAGCACCTTGAACCGGTCCAGGGGAACTCCCTTGTCCAGGTGCGCGAGCACTTTGGTGTCGAAGAAGACACTCTGCTTGAGGAATCCGTCGGCCAGCGGGTTGCGCGGCTCCGCGGAGATCAAGGCGATCCGCGCCGCCGGCTCCACCTGGTGATACAGATCCTGATGCTCGACCAGGAAATGGTTGTATTGAGCGATGGCCGTCCAGGCCTGCTGAGCCTCAGGCTCGCCGTTGATCAGGGCTGAGAGGAATCGGCCCTCGATGTTGCGCGAGGTGGCCGCACCGAACGCATAAGCCTCGGCGATGGAAAGCTTCTGCTCGGCCGGGCTGGGGATGCAGCGTTCGCGCGGGCCGCAGTGGTAAACGTCGTTCTCATACTTCAGCGGCTGCCAAAGTTGCTTCTCTCCGCTCAGGAACTTGATTTTACGCGCGTTGTCCACCTGCCAATGACCGTCCCACACCCCTGGAGTGTCTTTGCCATCCTCCTCCCACATCACCTCGTTGATGTCATTCATCGCAAACCGGTCTGGCGAAATGTGGATATTCGCATAAACCATGACCTTGGGCCGGCCGGTCTCCCGCGCCTTCCGCTCCGCCATCCGCTGGGTGTCGTCGAGCAACTGGGCCAGGCCGTCGTTGTAACCGATCATGTTGTCCCAGATGATCGCGTCCACGCCCGCGTCCACCGCCAGCTCCGCCTTGTTCAAGAGATAGGCCCGCCAGCCGGGCTTGCGCGCGTCGGCCAGACGGCGGCCCCAGGAAATCTGCAGATCGGTTTTGTTCGGGCCTGCATAGAACAAGGGGATGCCGTGCATCCACAAGCCGTATTTCTTGGTTTCCGGGTCGTCGCGGTAGGCGCTCTTGCGAAACATGTTGGAAGCTGACAGGTAAGCCGAGACGTGTATACCATTCTCATGGCAATGGGCGATTACCTTTTTCAGGTTCTCGCGATTCTCTTCCTCGTCCTTCAGAGACCAACCGCTGCTCCAGGTGACCCAGATCCAGTTGAACTCCGCCTGCTTGAGCAAGCCGAGCATTCGCTCGAAATCGCGGTCATAGGTGTGGGTCAGCACCTCCTTTTCTTCGGCGCTGAACTTGTTGCCCCACCAGGTCCGCTCGGCCTTCCAGCTCTCGATTTGTCCGCCATCGAGGCGGATGAAACGAAAATTCCCCTGCTCCGCCCACGGCGGCACGTCCTCCGGCTTGGCGCGATACAGTTTCGGCGCCGGCTGAAAAGAGTGGGCGGAGCAGAGCACCAGCAACGCGGCGAGTAAACCAATCAGTGCAATGCTTTTTCCCATTCGGAAACGCTGCATCGTCCTCCTTCTACTAAATGACCAAGACCCCACGCTGGCCATACGCATTGGATGCGGCAGGCGGCTTTCTATCGTCTAATGAATTTTTTGTTCATGTGACTGACTCGATGTTCAATCAGCAAGCCAAGTGGTTGTCGATCTGCAATCATTTATCTTGGCGCTGC
>CAWDFF010000027.1:0-28987 GCA_963801545.1 Terriglobia bacterium
TTTACCGGACAAATCATGCTGCAAGGCCACACCGAAGTTTTAGAAGCGGCGCGCCAGACCACGCCAGTCTCTCCGTACCGTTACTTTGTTTACGGCATGAGCCTGCATAGCGAGATCCCGCTCGCTCTGCCAGAGCATGGATATGGTGAGCTGGGACAGATCGAACTTTGCGCCGCGCCCGCTTCGTGTTTTTCTGAAGCGGTGCGCACTCTGCGAGCGCAGCCGAATTCCGAATCGTTCTACCAGTTCGCGGCCACGCGGGATGGCTCGAGCTACGTGCGTTGGGAGGGAGTGGGAGAGTTTCTGATCTCCGCCGACGGCGGTCGCATCGCCAGCCGTCAGTTCGACGAAGCGGATGCTGAGTCGTTCCAGGTTTACTTGCTGGGCCAGGCGCTCTCCTTCGCGCTGGTCAAGAAAGGGTTCGAACCTCTGCATGCCACGACGGTGGTGGTGAACGGAGAGGCGGTCGTCCTGCTGGGCAACAGCGGCTTCGGCAAGTCCAGCCTGGCCGCGTGTTTCCTGGCTGCGGGCCACAGCGTCCTGACTGACGATCTGCTGGTTCTGCAATCGTCAGGCAATGGATTCCTGGCCTATCCCGGTCCGCCCCGGATCAAACTTTTTCCCAAGCTAGCCCGCAGGTTCCTGGGCCATGCTGCAAACGGAGTCGCCATGAACTCCGGGACAAGGAAGCTTATCCTGCCACTCGAGCCTGCACACAGTTGTGCGAGTCCCGGTTCCGCTTCGGGCGATCTACGCATTGATTTCGCCCCGCGAGGTGTCCCGCAAGCAACCGATTGGTATAGCGGCCTTGTCTCCGCGGGAAGGTTTCATGGCGCCTGGTGCAGAATACGTTCAACTCTCGCATCGTTCACTCGGCCCGCCTCGAGCGTCAATTCAGACAAACCGCGCGCGTGGTCACCGCCATGCCGGTAAAAAGGGTGTCGTATCCACGGGTGCTGGGCCAACTTCCCGCAGTTCGAGACGCAATCCTGGCAGACTTGAACGCGAGCGACCAGAAGGCAGCATGCGCCGATTGAAGCGTTTCGCCCAACTTACTCCGTCCGAGCGACGCCTCCTGATGCGCGTTCTTTTCGTGGTCGGTGTAGCCCGGACCTCGCTCTGGGTCATGCCGGTAGAGACCGCCCGCAGAGCGGTGTCCAGAGCAGCCGACCGGCGCAGCCGGTAACTCCGTGGAGCAGGTAGTGTGGGCGGTGAAGGCGGTGAGCCGCTGCCTGCCCGGCGCAACCTGTCTTACCCAGGCCATTGCCGCTCAGGCCTTGCTCACTCATTCCGGTTTTCCGTCGCAAGTGGAGATTGGCGTCGCCAAAGAGAGAAAAGATGATAGAGATAACGCGACCGCTAAAACTAGAACTGAAGATGAATCACGCGGATTCCACGCCCACGCCTGGGTGGTTTGCAAGGGCCAGGTGGTGCTGGGCGGACGCCAGGTAGAACGTTACAATTCCCTGATGGTTTGGGACCAATAGGAGTAAGCGAATGTCACCCGAGTTTTCATCCCGCGTCACCACCGCTCCCGACGTAATGATCCGCATCATCGGCGACGAAGCTGTGATCCTGAATCTGAAGAGTGAACTCTATCTCGGACTCAATCCAGTCGGCACCCGCTTCTGGACCGTGCTCCACGACGCTCCCTCCATCGAGGCGGCATACGAATCCCTGCTGAACGAGTTTGACGTTGCACCCACACGGCTCCGCGAGGACCTGGACCAGCTTCTCGGCCAACTGCTGGAGCAGAGACTCATCGAGGTAATGCCCGGCTCAGCAGCCGCCAGCTAGAAACTTCCACGCAGGGAATTCCTTATGAGCGGGATCGTTGGCATCGTACATTTCGATGGAGCGCCGGTGGATCGTCAGCTGCTTGGACGGATGACGGCCTTCATGGCCTTCCGCGGCCCCGATGCGCAGGAAATCTGGATTGACGGCAACGCCGGCCTCGGCCACACCTTGCTCAAGACGACCGCGGAAGCCGAACACGAGCGCCAGCCCTTCACGTTCGACGGCCGGATCTGGATCGTCGCCGATGCGCGGGTCGATGCCCGCCGCGAGCTGATCGCAAAACTCAAATCCAAGGGTCACGAAAGTCTTTCTGTTGACGTGAACGACGATGCGCCCGATGCGGAGTTGATCCTGCGTTCCTACCTGGCATGGGACGAAGCCTGCGTCGAGCATCTGCTGGGAGACTTTGCCTTCGCCATCTGGGACGGGCCGAAGCAGCGCCTTTTTTGCGCTCGCGACCATCTCGGGGTCAAGCCGTTCTTCTACGCCAACATCGGACAGGAAGTCATCTTCAGCAGTTCGCTCGACTGTGTCCGGCAGCATCCGGCTGTGTCCGACCGGCTGAACGATCTGGCTATCGCCGACTTCCTGCTCTTCGACTTGAACCAGGACAAAGCGACCACCAGCTTCGCCGACATCCAACGCGTCCCCCCGGCTCACACTGCGACGTGGTCGTCCGCGGGATTGCAACCGCGCCGCTACTGGACGCTTCCCATCGACGAGCCGGTTTACTTCCGCAAGGCTGGCGACTACGTCGATTGCTTCAGGGAATTGCTGGATCAGGCGGTTGACGACCGGCTGCGCACGAAAAAAGTCGGCGTAATGATGAGTGGCGGCCTCGATTCGCCGGCCCTCGCCGCAACCGCCTGCCGGATTCTTCGCGCAAGGTCGGCGGATTGCGATGTGCTCGCCTCCACTACCGTGATCGATGGATTCGACCGCAACGAGCGCTACTATGCCGGGCTGGTGGCAGAGCGCCTGGGAATTCCGATCCAATTTCAGGATTCAAGCGGAAAGATGTTCGACCCCGCGTGGGCTGAGGCGGGCGTCCACACTGCCGAGCCGGTCGCCAATCCTCTGAACCTGGCCTCCGATCGCGAGGCGTACCAGGCCATGGCCGCACATACCCGCGTCTGGTTTTACGGCGAAGGCCCCGACAACGCGCTTCGTCCGGAATGGCGGCCTTGTCTGGCTTACCTCGCCGGTCGGCGGCATTTTGGCCGCCTGGCGAAGACCGTGGTCGAGCTGGTTGTCCGGTCGCGGCGTATTCCGTTTCTTCGCCGGCTGGTGCGCCCGCTCCAGGCGCAATGGAGCGGACAGTCGGAGCGGTCTCCTTTTCCGGATTGGCTCGATCGGGATTTTGCTTCCCGCCTGCGCCTGCGCGAGCGCTGGGAGCAGATAGAGCGGGTATCGTCGGCGCCGTGTCCGCATCCGCTGCGCCCCCAGGCTTACCGGTCATTCGAATCACCGCTGTGGGATTACTTGTTCAGCCAATCTGACGCGGAAGCGATTGGCTCTCCCGTTGAATTCAGGCATCCTTTTGTGGACTTGCGGCTTCTCCGTTATATGTTGGCGGTTCCGGCAATCCCGTGGGCCCGGGACAAATATCTGCTGCGCCGTGCGATGCGCGGAATACTGCCCGACCCTGTGTTGCGGCGCCCAAAGTCCCCGTTGAGCGGCGATCCGCGATGGGAGGCCGCGCTCAGTTGCGGCCTGGCGCCACTGTTGCCGGCCTGTGGCCTGGAAAAATATGTGGACCCGATTCGGACACCGCATCAGGTGAATCAGGATATGATGACTTTCTGGGCCGACATGCGCCCGCAGTTTCTGAACTACTGGCTGCGCAACTTGCAGAGCAAGCCAGACAAGTTTATAGCTACAACTGCTCAGAACCGATACTTTGCAGAGCACACTCGCGGCGGTTGTAAGGAACCACTTAAGACGAGCCCCAGCGCTGAAGTCGCTTAACCTTCAGCGCCTCGCTATAATTTTGATCCGCGACCGAGGCCAAACCGGAGGTTGGATATGAAAAACGATAAGGAGCAATCATTGCCCGATGCGAACCCATCCAAGAAGGCCTACCAGCAGCCCCAACTGCAGGTGTACGGCGATCTTAAAGACATAACCCAGAGCATTGTGACAGGTAAGTCACCCGACAGCGGCAAGACCAAGGGATCGCAAATGACAACCCCGTAAGGATCGCCAACGTGTATTCGCTAGTCGCCTACGGGCGGATGATAACCGACAAAATCCGCACCGATGCCTACGCTGAAGCTCTAAGACGCGAGATAAAAGCCGGGGATGTCGTAGCCGACATAGGCACGGGACCGGGGATACTTTCTCTTCTGGCTTGCCGCTTCGGTGCACGGCGCGTGTACGCCTTCGAGCCAGACGGGGTCATCGAACTTGCCAGAGAAATCGCGGCTGCCAACGGTTTCGCCGACCGGATCGAATTCATTCCGAAAAAATCAACTGAGAGTTCGTTGCCGGAACGGGTCAATACAATCGTCTCTGACATACATGGGGTCCTGCCTTTTTTCAGTCACGGTCTGGGCTCAGTCATCGACGCGCGGGAACGCTTTCTGGCTCCCGGCGGGCGAATGATCCCACGCTGTGACACCGTGTGGATTGCCGGAGTTCATGCCCCGGAACTTTACCAGGAACGGCTAGGGCCATGGGGGCGCAGGCCCTACGATTTCGATATGTCAGCCGCACACTCCAGGACAATTAATTCGATAGACCAATGTTGGCTGGCTGCCGATCAACTTTTCCTCGAACCGCGCTCCCTGGCCACGCTGGACTACATGACCCTCAAACAAACTGACCTCGATGCTACGGTTTCGTGGACGGTGGATCACGCCTGCCAAGGTCACGGAATCGTTCTGTGGTTTGACTCGGTTCTCGCGGAGGGAGTTACGTTTACCAACCGGCCGGGTGCGCCGCGTCTTATTTACCGGCAGGAATTTTTTCCCTGGCCCAGCCCGCTCGAAGTTTGCCCGGGCGACACCGTGACCGTCACAGTTTCTGCACGTCTCCTCGGCAACGACTATGTCTGGCGCTGGGATACACAGCTTGCCAGCAAGAATGCGGCCAACGGCGGCAAGCCGCCCTTTCGCCAGTCGACTTTTTTTGGTTCTGATTTCTCTCTCGCAGACCTGCGGACGTCGGCCTCCAGGTTTCAACCGAAGCTCAACGAAGATGGCCGCATTCAACGCCGCATCCTGTCGCTGATGGAAGGAACCTCCTCGCTCGAAGCCATCTCCCAGGAGCTGGTAAAAGACTTCCCCGGCCGGTTCAAGCGCTGGCAGGATGCGTTCAATCTGGTGTCATCCGTCTCCCGCAACTTCGGCAGCTGAGGGAGGCAGTCGTCAGTCGTCGGTCTTCAGTCGTCCGCGCAGATTGCGCCGCTGCGAATTCTGACAAACCATAACTGGAAACCGGAAACTGGAAACTAACCTCTACCTATGAGCCATGCGAATCCCGTCCGCAGAAATCGCCAACTCCATTTTGCAGACCAAACGCAGCGGACGCAGCACGTAATACAGAAAATTGAGCGACGCTGGCAGACTCACAAACCGGTGGTCGGCCATCCTGGCGACAAACAACGTTTGCGCCCACCAGCGCAGCTTCTCCGACCGCCGTTTCAAAAGACGGGGATAAAACAGCGGTACTTTCCACGATTCCGAAGCGCCCAGCGAGTCCGGGTAAAGCCGGACATCCGCGGGAAAGGGCGGGCAAGGAATCTGTGCCGGAACCGGCGTTCCGAAAAGCAACGAGCACGCGGCCAGGGTCGGTTCGGCGACAGTGTCGAGTTCGAAACACCCGGCTTTTTCTCTTACTTCGTCCCAATCGACTGTGGCCGAAACGCAGAGTTCATGAATATCCGCCACCCACTTAAGAACGCTCCACTTGTGATAAGAGGCGTGGAAGGACAGGTAGAGAAATTGCCACTCCGGCGTCAGGTCATATGCCCGGCACCCGAAAAAATCCTGGGGACGAGCCTGGGACCACAGTTCTTCCATAGCCTCCCGATCTTTGGATGAATCCTGCAACAGCGTCCAGTGCACTTCTACCAGGTATGGAAACAAGTTTGTCTCGCGGACCAGCGAGCAGTCTCTGGAAGTGTGAAGCTGATGCCTGACGAAAAATTCTTCGGTGAATTGGCTGGAGTATCCGTTCGCGAGAATGACGCGCCGGGCCCGGACCGCATCAGCGGGCGGCACCAGAATGTCGATGTCGGAGCAAACCCGGGCAGCGGGATCGCCATAGATCGACTGCGCCAGGGTGACGCCCTTCAGCGGGATTACAGGTATCCCGGCCTCACCCAGCAATTTGAGCAGCCGCGCTAATTCTTCCGCGAACAACTGGTTGCGCAGCGCATTTGCCAGGTACGCGCTCTTCAGCTCAGCTTGAACCGCTGGCGGGACGCCGGGGAAGCCAAGCTCCCGCAGATTGCGATACAGCAGGGGATAAACCTGGTGAGCGTACGCGCGCTCCAGAACCAGCCGCCACTGCAGAGGCGATGCGAGATATTCCAGAATCCGCTTTTGCGACTCGGCGGTGAGTTGTCCGCGCGCCAGCAGCAGGCACAACTTGTCTTCAGGAGTCATGGCGGGAGTCATAGCAAGACTCGTTTCCTCGCCCGCTATTTCCCGGGAAGCGCTAAGCGTCGCTGAAGCCTCGGCCATCGTACACTCAGGGTATACGATAAGATATGGCAGCACACGCCCTGGTCGTTGAAGAAATACAAAAGTATTTCCCGGTACCACAAACCGGAGTGCGGGCGTTTCTCAATCCTTTTTCGCCGCTTACCCATCCCGCGCTGCTCGGAGTTTCTTTTCAGGCGCGGCCCGGCGAAGTGGTCGCCCTGATCGGCGCCAACGGCTCGGGCAAGTCAACCCTGTTGCGCATCCTGGCCACGCTGCTGGTGCCCTCGCACGGCCGCGCCAGCGTTGCTGGTTACGATGTGGAGCGGCAGGCGTCACAGGTTCGCGCGCAGCTCGGATTTCACTCCGCAACCGACGGCGGCTTCTACAGCCGGCTTACCGCGCGCGAGAATCTGGAATTCTTCGCCGCCATGAACAATTTGTTCGACACGAAGGCGGCCCGGCGTATCGAAGAACTGACCGAACTGATGGGCATGGGCTCGTTTCTGGAAAACCAGGTGCGCACGCTTTCTACCGGCCAGGTTCATCGCCTTGGGTTGGCGCGCGCCATGATCCACCGTCCCAGCGTGCTGCTGCTCGACGAGCCCACGCGAAGTCTGGATCCCATGGCGGCCTCGGAGTTCCGTCGGTTTTTGAAAACCGAACTGGTCGAACGCCACGGGACAACAGTTCTATTCGCTTCCCACACCCTGGCGGAGGTCGAACAACTGGCCGATCGCGTCGCTCTGCTCGACAAGGGAAAACTTGTGGCTTGCGATTCCCCGCGCGGCCTGCGCTCTGCCACCGGGGCGGCCACGCTCGAGGACGCCCTCGAACGGCTGACTCCGCGCGCGCTTCTGGCCGAGGTGTCCTCGTGAGCGCACATGGCACGCTGCGCAAGGCCCTGGCGTTTTTCAAACGCGATCTGGCCATCGCCCGCAGTTACTGCATGACGTTCGTGCTCGAGATCCTGGAAGCTTTTTTTGGCGTTGCCACCTTTTATTACCTCTCACGATTTGTTTCCAACGATCAGCTTGCCCAGACGCTTCCGGCGGGGCGCGACTATTTTGCCTTCGCGCTGGTGGGCTTTGCGTTCTTCGACTATCTCACCGTCTCCTTGAGCGCTTTCGACAGCAGCATCGTGGAAGCCCAGCAAAACGGCACTCTCGAGGCTATGCTGGTCACGGAAACCCCGCTGACGATGATCCTGGTTGCCTCGGCCGCGTATCCGTTTGTGCTGCTGGCGGTGCGGACGGTCATCTACCTTGCCTGGGGCGCGCTGCTCTTCCGCTTCCCCATTCGTGAAGCCAACTGGCTGGGCGCGATAATTATTCTGGCGGTATCAATTCTGGCGTTTGCGGGGCTGGGAGTGATTTCTACCAGCTATCTTTTGCTGTTCAAGCGCGGCAATCCCGCGCGCTGGCTGATCGTGGGCGCATCCAGCCTGCTGGGCGGCATGATGTATCCCGTGTCTGTGCTTCCGGTGCCGTTGCAGTGGCTGGCGCGCCTCCTCCCGGTGACCTATTCGCTCGAGGGGATGCGGAGCGCGCTGCTCGAGGGAGCAGGCTTTGCCCAACTCTGGCCTTCAGTCCGCGCGCTGCTGCTGTTTTCGGTAATCCTGCTGCCACTCGCGAGCGCTGTCTTCGCCTGGGCCCTGCGCCAGACCAAAATCACAGGCACCCTCACACATTTATAGAATTGGGTCGACATGTGGCCGAGGGCGACTCGCCCGCGCGGAACCACCGGTCTATCATTTCGAGTGCGCCGGCACCGGAAGCCCCGCCCAGGCATTCGCCAGACCCAGCAATTCGCGTACTACCGAAAGGATATCTCGCGTATTCCGCCACCAGTGGTCAACGCTAAATGGATCTTCATGGGCCGCGCGCACTGTCGCCTTCGGATTATCCCCGGTAAGCTTCCGCCACAAAACCTTGACGCGCCGGGTGTGTTGCGGCGACGTGACCAGGATTACCGTGTGCTTTCCAGCCCGCTGCATTTCCCGTCCCGCTTCTTCCACTTCCTCCTCGGTGTTCACAACCGTGTCCGGAAGAACGTGAATGGCGGCATCTGGCACGCCTTTGCGGATAAGGATGTCGCGGTTGTACTCCTCTTCCCCCACAAAGTGAATCCCAAGCTTCTGCAGTTTGTCGGCAGGACTGTCTGGCCGGCTTAGCCAGACGTCGGGAGCGTAGCCCAGGGCAAAAATTTTGGCAGCTTCTTCGGCGCGGTAGGGCATGCTGCCGCTCAAGACGAAAATCGCGTCTGCCTGGGTGAGAGGATCCTCGCGCGTAAGCCACCGGCCCGCGCCTCGAAATGCAACCACTGCGGCAATGACGATCAGCAAGGCCAGCAGGCCAAGCCTAAGTCTATTCATGCTGGCATCTTAACCCGCCACGAGCCACGTGGGGGCGGATGTCCTCATCCGCCCGGCCGGGCAACGCCCGGCTGCTCGAACTCGGCAACCACGCTCGGCAAATCTGGCGAGCCTTGCTCGCCTGCCCAGACGAGACGTCTGGGCCTACGTGTGTTGCTTAGAAGTGGAACCCGATTTCGGCAGTCAACGCGCGCGGGGTTACATAATGCGTTCCGCTGAACGTTGACAGGAAATTGTAGAGTGCAACCTTGTTGGTCAGATTAACGGCCGTCAGGGTCAGGCTCCACTTGTAGCGTTCTCCGTGGAACAGGTTGTCATCTCCCACGGCCAGGTCGAAGAGATTGCGTGGCGCAATCCGCGGCGGATTGGTGTCGTCGTTCTCCTTGCCAGGCGCGGGCAGGCTGATCAGGGTTGACCCGTAGCCGGAGGTGCAGATTCCCAGCGGCGTGGTCAAGGTCGGACGCGTACTTCCGCAGAAAAGCCCGGCCTGAAGCTGCTGGTCGCCAGTCAGGCCCGACAGATCAACCGTGCCCGAAGCGTCGGCTACCGGCACCGAGCCAGCTACCAGACCGCTGTCATAGCGCCAGTTGAAGCCTAGCCACGGTCCGCGTGTCCAGGGCTGGTACTGGACATGCGTGGTCTGGTTAAATCTTTCGTCGTGATCGATACGGAATGCGGTGAACGCATTGCCCACCGTTCCCGAAGGAACCGCGCCGGCGCCTCCGATCTGGGGAGTGAAGAAGCGCGCAGCGACGCTGGAGAAGACCATAAGCGCGGAGAATCCGTGGAAGTTCGGAACGCTCACACGCCCCGCAAATCCTGGAATCTTGGAGTTGTGCCATTCGATAGGAAACGTGATCGGAGTGCTGCCCAGCACGCTGAAGTCGTAGGCGTTATGCGTGTATTTCCAGACATACTCGGCGGAAAAGACGACATACTTCCCGAAAGCCTGCTGCAAGCCGGCGTGGAATTCATTGCGCCAGCCCGGACTGAACGGCGTCACGGCGGATGCGGAACAGCCCAGAAGCGAAGACAGGACGATGGAGTTGCATCCGTTGTTCGCGAGCACCAGGTTTTCGTTAAAAGGCGTTTCCAGCACCCGGGCGTAGGAGACCCGCAGAACCGTGTTGGTCTTTTTCACGTTGTATGCGACACCCAGGCGCGGCTCGGCTTCGCGATGCGTGGTAAGGCCGTTGTAGAAATCGCCGCGCAGGCCGAGATTCAGTGACCAACTTCCCTTGGTGATCGTATCCTGGGCGAACAGCGCGAGCTGTTTGACGTCGGTGTGCCCGAGAAATGGAAACAGCGTGCTGGTGGAACTGGCGCAACCGTCCGCGGGGGCAGGCGTCGGCCGGGTCAGGTCATAGCATCCTAGGAACGACAGGAAAGGCGTGGTCGCGTTGGGATTGGATGCAACGTTGGGCTGGTTCGGGCCGAGGCAGTCCGAAGGATCATTGAACCCGGCCACCGGCGCACCGCTGGCGTCCAGGCAAGGCGCGTTCAGCAACGGATCGACAATCCCGAAGTGCGTGTTCTCGTCCAGAAGAGTTTGCTGATAGGTAGCTCCCACCTTCACGTTGTGGATGCCCTTCACATAGGAAATATCCGAGCGCAGTCCGGCGTTCGTTAGTGTCCGGTCCTGGGCCACGGTTTCCTGCTGGATGGGGGCGAGGTCAGCAAAAGGATTGTCGCTGGGGTAATAGTTGTACTGGTCGCGCCGGACAAACCCACCCAGCGTTAACACCGCGTTGGGATTGAGCGCTCGGGTCCACGATGGCGCGATGTTGAAGGTCTTGATTTGCGAGCGCTGGTCGGTTGAGCCGACAAGGTTGCCGTTCTGGTCGGTCACGTTCAGGTTGTCAAACGCATTCGGAGTCTGGAACCAGGAGCGCGTGAACCCCAGGTTTACGTGAATCGAATCTGCCTGCGAGAGTTGGAAGTCCACCCGGTCGAACAGGTTCTCTTCGTTTCCCTTGTCGTGGATCACCGCAAACTCAGGCGGATCAAGGAAGCGGCCGCTGTTCAGGCCGCTCGCGGATATGAAGTTTCCCCACTTCTGGCCTCCGTAGCCGAAGTTGAGCCCGACATCGGCAGTGCCGAAACTGGCATACGAAGCCGTCACGCTACCTTTGGGCGTGGTCATGCCCTGGCCCGAGCGGGTGGTCACGTTGATCACCACGCTGGTTTTCTCACCGAATTCGGCGGGCGGTGCGCCGGAAATCACCTCCATCGACTCAATCGAATCGAGCGGAATCTGGTTGGAAAAGACCTTGCTCTGCTGGTCCGTGATGGGCTGGCCGTCTACCGAAAACGAGTTTTCCGCGTGGTCGCCCAGTCCGTGGAAGAGCCCGTTCGAATCCGCGGCGATTCCGGGGGAAGACAGCGTGACCAGCGAACTCACCGATGACGATTTGCTTTCCAGCGGCATCTTGTCAAACAGGTCACGATCCACGTCGGTGTGAAAGGTCGACGTGTTCTCCAGCAGATCTCCTCCCGCGCCTTCGACGGTGACCGTTTCCGCCGAACCAGTTATCTGCAGTGTGATGTTGACGGTCACGGGAACAACCGACCGAACATCGATGTCCTGGGCGAAAGGCGTAAAACCCCGCCCGCTGACCGCGAGGTGATAGGGATTGAACGGAATGTTCGGAATGCTGAACTTGCCGGAATTGTCAGTGCTGGTAGTTCGAGCAAAACCGCTGACCGGGTTGTGAATTTCTACAGTTGCATTGACCACCACTGCTCCCGTCGGATCCACGACCGTACCCGTGACCGACGTTGAACTTCCTCCCGATTGTGCATGAGCATAAAGACCTAAAGCCAGGTAGAAAGTTGCCATAAGTGCCGCAAATAGCGGCCTTTTGTAAGAAGCCAGCATGATTCCTCCAAAGAAAGTCGTAGAAATGGCGGACGCAGCCCGCGCAAGGTGCACGGCGCTAATTCAATCTCCTGAATTCCATTTCTAGGCAGCTGGAGGGGGGCGAACGCTGAGGGCAAATGCTACGAGGCGTTGCTGGGCGGAAACTGGCTGCAGCCGAATCGCGGAAATCCGAACGAACGTCCGGGTCGGCAGCGTGGAAACAGCTTTAGGAGAAGCCGAATGAGCCGTTACGCAAACCGTACACTTCAATGCGTCGGTGGCGCTCGAGTGGTGATGCGCAACCAGCGTTGTAGCTGAAAAGAAAGTCAGCAGCAAGCAAAGCAACGCTATCTTTTTCGAGATCGACTGCATCACGGCTGTCTCACAGGTGGTTCTTAAAATTTACACTGGGAAAGTGACAAAGACAACCGTATCAGGAAATGGAATACGGCTGATCACTGCACCGAAAGTTCGACCACTGAGGTAACCCAGGCTCACGAAAATCGGAGGCCGTTCTTTGCGTTCTTTGCGCTGTCTCGGCGCCCTTTGCGGTTAAAGCTCTTGATCGGTCCCGGGTTACGGTCGTTTGAGATGAATCTTGCCGCTAAACGAGCGTAATTCAAAGCGTGATCCCCGTACCATCCCGGGCTTCAGCAGCAGATTGCCCGGGCCTGTCGTGGAAGCAGCGCCCGCCTCTGGAAATCCGGGATCAGCCTGGCCCTTGATGGAGCGTGCCTTGATGTCGACCAGGGCGCTGGCTGGGATGGACACGTCGAGGTCCCCTGAATGACTGGTCAGCAGATATTCTCCGACCGGGCCGGGGTCTCCGACATACGTGATTCGACCGCCCCCGGAATTCACCTCGATCGAGGGTCCGGTCACGTTACGCAGGTTGACGTCGCCGCTCACCGAGTGGATGTCCAGATGGCTATTGCGAATGTCAGTCAAGGTAATCGGCCCGCTGAGCGTCCTCACGTGCAAGTGGGCATCGCCGATATCGGTTACCTCTACCGACGCGGTTGCGGCCTCCAGAATGACATCCCCCCGCAGGCCCTGCGCGCGAAGGGTTCCGTCAGATGATCGCAGGCTCACGAACGCGGCCGCAGGCACCAGCACGGTGTAATCCACGAGGTTAGTGCCAGGACTGCTGGAGATGGCCCGCAACTCGATGCGATCGCCATGCTGTTCGTTCATCAGGCTGACCGTGTCGGAATGGGATACCGTCTCAACCAGCACTTGCGTGCTTCCAGATGGCCTGACCGTGATTGGACCGTAGTTGTTGGTAATGGAAATAACCGCTCCGGGACCGACCGTGTAGCTTAAGTCCTGCTTTTCCTGGGCTTTCGCCATTACCGGGAGAAGGGAGATGGCCACCAGTAGGCCCACGGGAACTCCGACCATGTTTTTGCGAATATGCATACCTAAGCCCCAGCCGGTAGGACACCTTAATTGAATGTTAAATAACTAGATGCATAGCTATACCCAAGAAGAGGTCTGACTTACCAGCAAATTCTGCAATCCATTACACGGCAGGAGGATGCGACAAGTAACCTCCGGGCAACCAACTTAATTCGTCTGGCAACTAAATAATTAGTTGACCTCGCGGTGTCCGGCTGCGTCTAATAATCACAAGGAGAAATGGTTCGTGCCGCCGAGAAAGTCTGAGACCCTTACGGAAGCTGAACTTCGCCTCATGGAAGTGCTGTGGCGGAAGGGTTCGGCCACAGTCCAGCAGGTCCTTGACGCGCTCCCGGAAAGGCCGGCGCTGGCCTATAACTCCGTTCTTACCACCATTCGGGTCCTGGAAAACAAGGGCTACGTTGAGCACACCAAGGACGGCCGGGCTCACGTTTACGTGCCCACCATGGAACGTCAGGAAGCTTCGCGATCCGAAATCCGGCACCTGCTGACCCGATTCTTTAAGGATTCCCACGAGTTGCTGGTTTTGAATATTCTCGAGGACCGGGGCATCGACGCCAGGGAACTCAAGCGCTTGCGGCAGCTGCTGCAACAGACCGAGCCTTCAGAAGAAGTTACCGGGCAAATTACCGGAGACGAGAAATGACAGCGGCCGCCTTCAACCTGCAATCCCTGGCCCAGTTTTCCTCCGAGCGCATACTCAACTGCGCCATCGAGGGTCTCGGAATCGCCGTGCTGGCCTGGATCCTGCTTCGTGTGATCGGGCGGCAGAACTCGGGTACGCGCTTTGCCGTCTGGTTCTCGGCTTTGTTAGGAATTGCAGCGCTTCCCCTGTTCGGCAAACTGGCTTCGAGCGGCGCCGAGTTGACCCGGCAGTCTGAGATCACCATGCCCGCTTCGTGGGCGCTTTACATTTTCGCCGGCTGGGCGCTGGTCGCGGCAGCTGGATTGGTCAGGGTAGCCGCCGGCTTCTGGCACCTGCACCGGCTGCGGAAAACCTGCGTTCCCTTCGAGGTAGCAACTCTTGATCCACTTCTCCAGAAGACTCTGAAGGAGTTCAGCTCGCCGAGGTCGGTGGCGGTCTGCATATCCGATCAATTGAGAGTGCCAACCGCAATCGGATTTGCGAGGCCGCTGGTGGTCCTGCCGTCCTGGACGATGCAGGATCTGTCCACAATCGAATTGAATGCGATTCTGCTGCATGAACTGGCTCATCTGCGCCGGTGGGATGACTGGACAAACCTGATTCAGAAAGTGCTGGGTGCGCTGTTTTTCTTCCATCCGGCAGTGTGGTGGATCGAGAGGAATCTCACCCTCGAACGCGAGATGGCCTGTGATGACCTCGTGCTGGCCAAGGCCCCGAGTCCGCGTTTGTATGCCGAGTGCCTGGTCTCATTGGCGGAGAAGAGTCTTTTGCGACGCGGACTGAGCCTGGCGCAGTCCGCCGTGAACCGCATGCGGCAAGTGTCGCTCCGGGTATCGCAGATTCTGGATGTGAATCGCCCCAGCGCCACCCGGGTGTGGAGGCCGGCGCCAGTTCTGTTGGCTGGAGTGTCGGTCGTCTGCCTGATGGCATTTTCCAATACGCCCCGGCTGGTTTCTTTTCAGGATGGAGCCAGAGATAGGTCCGCCGGTTCAATGGCGGCGACGACAGAAGCGGCAATCGCGTCCGGAGACATCGAGGCAAGTCAGGCGGCTCGTATGTCTGCTGATGTTGTCCCCGCCCTGCTTGAGCTGAAGCCCAAAGCGGTTTCATTCTCTGCGGCGGCGGCCAAAACAAACACAAAAACAGAGACAGCCCGGCCGGTCTTCGCTCCGGCCAAGGCACAGCCACGGACGGCGCCCACGTTTCTCCGCGCCAGGGCCGACGAACATGCGGTCGCCTTTCGGACGTTGGTTTTCATAGTTGGAACCCCAGCCCTGCAGGACGACGCATCCGGTGCAGTGGTTTGGAATCTTTCGGTGTGGCAGGTGACGGTAGTCAGACAAGTGAAGCGGCAGGTGGATCCGGGAGTTATCGCGAAGTCGACTTAGATTTTTTTTGCTATCAACAACTAAATAATTAGTTGCAAAACTACAGATTGAACAGGAGAGAAAGACAAATGAAGAACTGGAAAGCAATATTTGGCCGCCATCTGATCGTGCCCTTTCTGGCGATCGCGATGGTGGGTTCGTTCGTAACCTATGATTTCGTGAAGGCCATGCCGGCCAAGGCGGCGATGACTGCACCTACGCAGACGCCGCTCGATAACGACAGTGTGGGTGCGTTGCTCTCGCTCGATCAGGCCATGGAGACCCTGGCCGCGCGTGTCACCCCCGCAATCGTCAACGTGACCGTGACCTCACGCGCCAAGGTGAATGTTTCCGATGGTGACGCCGACGACATGCAGCAGTTCTTTGACCGGCAGTTCGGCCAGCAGTTTGGCCCGCAATTCGGTCCTCCGGGCCGGCCGTTCGGACAACGGCAGCAGCCCCGCGTCGAGCACGGCCTGGGCAGTGGCGTAATCATCTCGCCGGACGGCTACATCGTCACCAACAACCACGTGGTGGATGGCGCCAGCGACGTTCGCGTCACCATGAGCGATCGCCGCATTTTGCCTGCAAAGGTAGTGGGCACCGACCCCCTGACCGACCTCGCGGTCATCAAGGTCGACGGTCATAACCTGCCCAACGCGCCCTGGGGCGACTCCACGAAACTGCATCCGGGACAAACCGTTCTGGCGTTCGGCAACCCGTTCGGATTCCGCTTTACAGTAACTCGCGGAATCGTGAGCGCGCTGAACCGTCCTAATCCGTCTTCGGACGACGCCCGCAAACCAGGCCAGTTCATCCAGACGGACGCGGCCATCAATCCAGGCAACTCCGGCGGTCCGCTGGTGAACGCGCACGGAGAAGTAATCGGCATCAACACCTTCCTGATCTCGCCTTCAGGATCGTTCTCCGGCATGGGATTCGCTATTCCCACGCAAATCGTGCGCCCCACCGTGGAAAAGCTGATTCAGTTCGGCAAGGTGACGCACGGCTACATGGGAATCGGAATCTCCGACGTAACCCCCGACAACTCGAAGTTCTTCCACATGACCAACGCGGTCGGCGCGGTCGTGACCCAGGTTGAGCCCGATTCTCCGGGAGCTAAGGCCGGCTTGAAGGTCGGCGATGTGATCACCCGGATCGAAGGCAACGAAGTCAGCGACGCGGGTGAATTGCAGGTCGAAGTCGGACAGAAGAACCCAGGCACGACCATCCATCTGCAAGTCATGCGCGATGGCAAGAACGTTGAAGTCCCGGTCACCCTGGAAGCCATGGGCAGCCGCGACAAATCAGCCAAGGAAACCTCCGACGCCGGGCACGGCAAACCGCGCTGGGGAGTCGGAGTGTCTGACATCACTCCGGAAGTGCGCGAACAATTGCAGGCACCCAGCGATCTGCACGGTGCGGTCATTCAGCAAGTGCAGCCCGGCAGCCCCGCCGACAACGCGGGATTGCAGTCCGGTGACGTGATCGTGGAAGTAGATCGCAAGCCGGTGCAGAACGCTGCCGACGTCCAGAAGGCACTGAGCAGCGTGCCCAAAGGACAGGATGCACTGGTGCTGGTGTGGTCCAACGGCGGCAATTCCTTCCGCGTGTTGCACTCGGCCGAGGCGGAGGACAACAGCGGCATGTAATTCAGTCAGGCGAAGCAGGTCTCCCCAATGGGAGGCGGGCGTTATGTCCCGTCTCCCTATTTTTTCGGTCCAGTTCTTTCTCACTCCATTTCTTACCCACTCCAGGCGCTCACTCTTCGACGAAGGCCTTTAGCCTGGATAGCGCTTGGTCCCACTGCTGTGAGACGAAATCGAGGTATTCTTTCATTTCTTCAATCGATTTCTGCTCGAATTCGAACCGGCTCTCACGACCCGCGCGGACGCAGCGAACAATCCCCGCACGCTCCAGCACCCGAAGATGCTTGGTGACCGCCTGCCGGGTCAGCTTCGAACCCTGGGTTAGCTGGGAGATTGAACGAGGCTCTCCACCACAGAGCTTCGCAACCAGCGCCAGACGAGTCTCGTCGCCCAGCGCGGCAAAGGCAAAAACAGGCGTGTGAGCTTTTTGTCTGGCAACCCGGCGGCTACGAGGTTTGTGCGACATGGGCCTCGATGCTCTTCAGTTGCTGCGTCCAACCACCATCGTTCCTGCGGAATGCTTCTAGGCGGCGGCCGCTGGGGATCTTGTCGAAACCGGACTCGGTGAGTAGCAGCAGAGTGCCAGTCGGAATTTCCTCCAGCCGGAATTCGACGAGCGTGGGCGTCTCTTTCGAATAATCTACTTCGGGGTCGACGGCATAGGGATGCCAGGTAAAAGAAAAGAGCCGCTCGGGCTCCATGTTCTGCACCACAACCTCCCACTTGAGACCCTCTTTGCCGGGATAAGTGATCTGGCCGCGCGACACCTGGCCCGCTACGAACGGGCCATCCAGCTTCACGCGAAACCACTGGCCAAACTCATGGTAATCGGTCAGGGCACGCCAGACCCGTGAAACCGGCGCCCTGAGTTCGATACGCTTCTCGATTCGATCATTCATGTTATGCAACCTCGCGGTTGCATATTAGTATAAGTCAGGCAGGAAAAGCAACCTTTTGGTTGCTTTTTTCGGCGGGGCCTGACCTTTTGTCGTCGCGATAGTCTTGAAGAAGCGCGGCGTAGCGCCGCGTGTAAGTTACGGGGCCTGCCAATCCAAGGCGTAGACTTCCTGGGTGCCAGTGTCGCGAAGCAGAAGCGGTGAATCGTCGGGGGCCATCCCCAGCCAGATAGTGTAAAAGCCTGCCTGCCGGAAGTTTTTCAGATCGGCCACCCGCTCCAACTTCCGGTCGCGAATGCGCACGCGCATTACGGACGGCTGATCCTGCTCGTGCAGGAAGTAAACATAATCGCTGCTTTTCGACCAATTGGGGAAACCCAAGGTTATTTTCGCGATCTCCTCCCACTTTTGGCTGGCAAAGTCGAAAAGCATAAGGCTATTGGAATCGTAAGGCAAGGCGGCGAGATAGCGTCCATCGGGCGACCAGCGGGGCGAGTAAAGGCCGTTTGAGCCGGGCACGGGCGAAACTTGATGAGTCTTGAAGTCGAAGATCCGGATACTACTGTTGCGATCAGCTGAAGGACCCCCGAAGGCAATCCTTGTTCCGTCGGGAGACCAGGTAGGGTCAAATTCGTACTGAAGGTCTTCGGGAATCAGTTCGCGCGGCGTTCCCCCATCGGTCGCGACCGTGTACAACTTCACCTTGTTGGTCGGCAAAAGGGCATAGAAAACGATTTGCTTGCCATCGGGTGACCAGCGAGGCAGCAGGGCAGCGAGCGGCGGGTAGCTGAGCTGAGTCCGCTGGCTGCCGTCCAACTTGCTTTTCCACAGCGTCGCCTCCGGATAGCTGGAATAGGCGACCCACTGCCCATCGTTAGAGAAGCCGACACTATCCGCCGAAATTCCGGAAAGAAATGGAACGAACTCCGCTGACTTCGTATCGTAGCGAGCCAACTCCCCGCGTGCCAGCGCGCCCACCACGAACAACTTTTTGCCATCCCTGCTGGGCACAGGCGAGAAGAAAGTCATCGGCCCGGAGGTCACCTGGAAGGGTTGGCCGCTGGCCTTTCCAAACCAATTCCCCTTTTCCGCCAGCGCCCAGATATTGCCTTGCGACTGGAAAACGAAATATTTCCCGTCGGCAGTCCACTTACCGCAACATTCGCTGGGAGGAGTATGCCAGGCCGGCAACAGGGGATGCAGGTTCGTTCCGTCGACCGCAACCTGCCAAAGGGAACCCAGGGTAATTACCAGGCCCCCGACTCGGAATCGAATCGCCGTGCCATCCGGCGACCAGGCGGGATCAAACGCTTGATCGGGCGCAGAGACAAGCTTGTGAGGTTCGGAGCCATCGCTCTTGGCCAGGAATAAGTCGTGGCCGTCGGCGTAAACCATCGTTTGACCATCCGGCGACCAGGCGGCGGCCTGGCCTACCGCCTCTCCCAACCGGCGAGGCGAGCCACCAAGCACAGGCACTCCCCAGAGCGGCCCATTCCAGGCCGTTTGGCCGATCTCGTCGGCGACGAGCAGGGTTGCGCCGTCGGGAGAGACGGCAAGCAGTGACATAGTCGGGGCGGGAACGGTAACGTGCGCTACCTCACCACCGGACGCTGCCACCTGCGCAATGGCCCAACCTGTAGAAGCGCCCTCGTTAAAGTAAAGCCGCGACCCATCCGTCCCGACGAGAGTCTTTGGGTTCCCATCATGCGTCACCGGTACATAACCGGAAACTTTGGGCGGGGGGAGCGGGCGGGATTGAAGATAGATGAGCAACGCGATGACAAGAAGAGCCAGGCCGCAGCCAGCAGCTGCCCAAGTTTTCCATCCAAGGCGACGGGGTTTAGAGACAACTGCCGCACTCGAAAGGCTGTCGGTCGGGGCCACTGATGAAGCTCCACTGCTCCCCGCGGAGACTGTGGCGGCGGAGCGTCCCGAATCCGTGTCGCGCTTCAGCCGTTGCAGGTCGGCTCGCACCTCGGCGGCACCCTGATAGCGCAGGTTGCGGTCTTTCTCCAAAGCCTTGTTGATGATCCGTTCCAATTCGGCCGGCACAGCGGGATTCAGCCGCAAGGTCTGAACCGGCGCCGCATCCAGGATGGCTTTGAAAGTCTCCGCGGAACTGCCGCCATGGAACGGGAGCGCACCTGTCGCCATCTCGTAGAGCACGGCACCGAATGAGAACAGATCGCTGCGAGCGTCGAGTTCCTTGCCTCGCGCCTGTTCCGGCGACATATAGGCGATGGTGCCGAGGGTAGAGCCGGGACTGGTCAGATGCTGTTCATCAATCACAGCAGTCATCGTGTTCGCCGACGTAAGCTCGCTGGAAGACCTGGCGGGCACGACTTTGGCCAACCCGAAATCCAACACCTTGGCGTGCCCGCGCTTGGTGACAAAGATGTTGGCAGGCTTGATGTCGCGGTGGACTATACCTTGGGAATGTGCTGCGTCCAACCCGTCGGCAATCTCAATGGCGAGCGCGAGCAGAGTTTCGTTCTCTAATGGCCTTCCCGCGATCAGGTTCTTCAGCGTAACCCCGTCCAGAAACTCCATGGCAATAAAAGTCTGCTCGCCATGTTTGCCGATTTCGTGGATGGTGCAGATATTGGGATGATTGAGAGCGGACGCGGCGCGCGCCTCCCGGCGAAAGCGCTCCAGCGCTTGCGGGTCTCGCGACAGGTCGTCAGGAAGAAATTTGAGGGCGACAAAGCGGCCAAGCTCGGTGTCCTCAGCTTTATAGACCACACCCATACCACCGCCACCGAGCTTCTCGACGATGCGGTAGTGCGAGATGGTCTGGTCGATCACTGGCTGATGGCTAACAGAGGCCCGGCTTTCCCGGCGCTTCATCTTACGGACGCGGCAGCGGCCAGTCAACGAATGGGGGCTTGAAGGCCTTGTCTTATTAAGACACTACCGGGCTTGAATCCTGGCGGCCCAGCCCCCTCCCGGCGCCAGTGTGATCTTCAGTTTCTCGCCATTGTTGACCTGGCTTTTGGTCTTCTTGTAGTCGCTGGCATAGCGATCGGCATTCACGCCGTCCTGGTACGCGTCCATCGTGAAAGTTCCTGAAGGAAGGAAAGAGAGATCGACTTCCAGAT
Organism: Terriglobia bacterium; assembly: GCA_963801545.1. Taxonomy (GTDB): domain Bacteria; phylum Acidobacteriota; class Terriglobia; order Terriglobales; family Acidobacteriaceae; genus JAIQFF01. The sequence goes on from CAWDFF010000027.1 coordinate 20,753, forward strand.
CGCGGCCGGTCCAGTTTGTCATGGCGCCGACGTACCAGTCGCGTCCGCTTCTCCGCGCCACCAGGACATACTCGCCGATTTTGGCATCCAGCACTTTCGTTTCGTCCCACACCGAGGGCACTGGAGACAGGAATTCCATCGCCTCCGGCTCACGCATGTAGTTCGTGGGACTATCGGACAGCATCTGCAGCGGGCTTTCGAAAACTACATACATCGCCAGCTGGTGACAGCGCGTGCCTAGCGCCATGGGGTGTTCGAAGATCGGCGCAAAGGTCTTCTTTGTGGTATTCAGCATTGCGCCTGGCGTGTAGTCCATCGGTCCGAGAAACATGCGGGTGAAGGGAAGGGTGACGTTATGCTGCGGCTCGGAGTCGGCGCTCCACTTGCTCCATTCCATTCCTCGGACCCCTTCGCCGCTGATCATATTGGGCCAGGTCCGGGTCATGGTGATCTGGCTCTGTCCTCCGTGAAAATCCACCAGCATGCGCCGCTTGGCGGTTTCACGGCAGGTCTTGTAGTAGAAATCGATCAGCTTCTGATCGTCGCGCTGCATGAAATCGATCTTGATGCCCTTGATCCCCCATTTCTGGAACTGATCGAGGGCCTGGTCAAATTTGTCGTCGAGCGACTTCCACACCACCCATAAAATGACGCCGACGTTCTTCTGTTTGGCATACGCGGTCAGCTCTTCCATGTTGATTTCGGGAACAACTTCCATCACGTTGCCAAGCTTGTACCAGCCTTCATCCAGGATGATGTACTGCAAGCCATTCTTCGCGGCAAAATCGATGTAGTACTTGTAGGTCTGGGTGTTGACGCCAGTTTTGAAATCCACGTTGCTGAGGTTGAGCGCGTTCCACCAGTCCCAGGCCACCTTGCCGGGCTTGATCCAGGAAGTGTCATCCACCTGAGAAGGCTTCGCTAGCAGCCAGACCAGTTGATTGGTGATCAGGTCCCCGTCTTTTTCGGCAATTCCCAACAACCGCCATGGATACGTGCGCGTTCCCCGGGTTACGGCAATGTAGTCCGCGGTCTCCGTGACCCTGAAGTTGCGGTCGCCTTCCAGAACCTCCTTGAGCGGATAGGGAGGAAAAGTTGCCGCCAAGCCGTTGCTGCTAGTGCCCTTCAGCCAGAGTCCGGGATAGTTCTCAATATCCGCTTCAGCCACCGCCACTTTCACTCCGTTCACGGTGTCCACCACGGCGGGCAGGCTGGCGATGGAGGACGGCGGGATCTCCTTCAACTTGAAAGGAAGATATTTTCTTTCATTGTGCGAGAAGAAGCTTTCTTCCATCGGATAGTAAGCCGTGTAATCGCCGGCGAAATGAAGGCTCATCTCTTCGCCGTAGACTTTCACTTCAGTCTGCGGCAGGGAGGTCTCGAAGCGGTAAGCCGTGCCTTCGTTGTAGGCCCTGAAGACCACGGCGTAGTTGCCTTCCATCTCCAGCCGCAGCTCATTGTAGTTCTCGCGCACCTTGGCAAACTTCTGCCGGACGGGAGGTTCGAGCGTGCCGTCGTAGCTCCGCTGCTTCGTGTCCCTGACCCTGGGTTGAACGCCCAAGGTATTGTGGTCGATGTCGATGGAGAAGGTGGAATTCTGCAGCAGGGCTGTTCCTTTGAAGAAGACATCGTATTGAATGCGGTCGCCGGTCCGGATTCGCACTTCGATCTGCTTATTGGGCGAGACCAGCGTGTAACTGCCCTGCGCGGTGGCACGCCCGGCCAGGAACATCAGCGGGACCACCATCAAAACTGCCTGCTTCCAGAAAGTCTTCATGCGACATGCCCCCTCGTGAAAGGCTTTAGTTTGTGACCGCTTCAAGGTTCGAGAGTCGTTCCTTGGTTATCTCTAGGGTTTGTTGGGTGCGAGCGTACACATCGATAAATTCATCGTTGCTGGTAACAATGACCGTATCCCAGTCCTTCCAAACCAGAATCGAGTCCCAGAAGAAGTACAGACTCATATGAAGCAGGCTTTCTAGCCTGGCCCTCTCTTCTGCGTTGAAAGTGTGTCCTGGGACCTCAATGAGTAGGCGATTCTCTCCGAGATACTTCCTGTATCCATAAAAGAGTTCCATGTTCCCAAGGTTCGGATACGCTCCCCAGTCTGTGATCCAGAACAGTCCATCCCCGTGATGTATATCTAGCAGTTGCCGTCCCAAGATCGTCTTCGAACCTGTATCTTGTGGCAGACGATAACAAAGCCGCCGTAGGAACTGCCGTCTCCAACCTTCCGCATTCAAGTACTCCCATCCGTTCCCCGACAACCATCGACTCACTTCCGCTTTTGTAAGAAACTCCATCGGCTCTCCTACGCTAACTCGTCAGGCGGGACTTGCGTTACTGGTGCTGACTGACCGAGAGTACGTTTCCGTCTGCATCCTTGAACCAGGCGACCTTGTCGCCGCCCGGGGTGGTCCAGATTCCTAGTTCGCGATCCTGCACGAACGGATATTTTTCGAAGACTACTCCCCGCTGCGTGAGCCAGGGGACAATGGCCTCAATGTCGCGCACTTCCCACCCCATCACTGTGTACGGAGCGGGGGTGAAATCCTGCGCCTTTGCGATCCGGATCATGGTTTCGCCCGCTCTCATCACCAGGGCGAACTGGTCGTCGCTGACAAACTGGAATCCCAGCTTGCCTTCGTAAAAAGCCCGCGCCTTCTGGGAATCTTTGGTAGGAACAAAACCTATGAGCTTGCTTGAAGACAACATTCCGCCTCCAGGGGGTGCTGGCGCACATAAAAATACCACTTGCGGAGGCAATCCGCGGTCTTTGGGTAGAAAAATAGAATTGATGAGGGCATTCGTGGTCTTGTAGCGTGGAAATCGCCAGGCTCCGACTGGAATTCCCAGCTTCCCAGAAGCCGACTTCTGAACAGTGCTCTTTGGATTCGGCACCGGAGATGGCGATCCGATGAGGCAGTTCCGTGCCCAGTAATTTGTTTTGCGGCGGCTCCCAAGACAAACCTTTTTGAATCCCTGAGTCGCCCCCCGGTCTCAAACACATCTAGATTGTTGACTCGTGGAGGACGAAGCATCGCGAACCGTAATGGCGCCGGTCTGCTTCGCGGATAGGACGAAGCCACAGGGCATATCGATGAAACGCAAGGTTATCCTTGGTTTGAGGCCACCGATCAATGTCCCTCGGTCAGGAGGAAAACTTGTTTGAAACCAAAGGTATCGCCAACACGGGGAACCTCGATTGGTTGGGGATGCTCCCGGCAGGAGCTTCAAGGAACAAAGTGATCACCAGCGTGCCACGCATTGTTGAAGGGCAGCGCCAGATAGAAGGAATGCTTCGCTCGGTTTCGCGCCGCTCTTTCCTCGCTGCCGGGACTGCTGTAGGTGCGAGCACGTTTCTGGGGAGAATGGCTGGAGTGGTAAATATCGCAGGCGTAGACGACCCCGCTCTAAAGGAATCCGACATCAATACGAATGGCATCACCTTGCACGTCTCTGAGCAAGGGGACGGACCTGCGGTTCTGTTTTGCCATGGCTTTCCGGACACTTCCTACACCTGGCGTCGACAAATGAAAGCTGTTGCTTCAGCCGGGTATCGCGCAATAGCTCCAGATATGCGTGGCTACGGGCGCAGCTCGGCTCCGGCGGACCCAACCTTGTACACGCCGCTGTATACGGCTGGCGATCTGATCGGGTTACTCGATGCGCTGAATATCCCGAGCGCTGTCATCGTGGGTCATGACTGGGGCGCAACCCATGCGTGGAATGCTGCGCTGATGCGTCCCGATCGATTTAAAGCGGTCTTTTGCCTGAGCGTGCCTTACGTTCCACGTGGTGATGTGAGCGTCTTCGAGCGCATGCGCAAATCCGGCCACGAAAACGATTTCTACATGTTCGAACAGATCAAACCCGAAGCCGATCAAGTTTGGGCCGACGCCGCAGTCACTATTCCAGGCGTTCTGTATTGGGCATCGGGTTCCGCTCCCGCCGACAAGCGGTGGAGTCCTATGGATCCTGCACGAAGTCTTCATCGACCGGCTCCGGGGCCGTTGCCGTCATGGGCGGAACCGGATTATGTTGCTCATAACGTAGCTGAATTTCAGCGTACCGGCTTCCACGGCGCCCTGAACTACTACCGCGCCGCCGAACCGTATTTCTATCTGTCCGCCGCCTGGAAAGGCGCGAAAATCACTCAACCTTCGTTTTACATTGCAGGAAAGGCGGATGGCTTGGGGGCCCTCTATCCTCCTTTCGAAAAGCTCCGCGCCGGTCTTCCCGGCATCGTAGGGAATCTCGAACTCGATAACGTGGGGCACTGGGTACAACACGAGGCGTCTGCCCAGGTCAGCGAACAGCTCGTAAAGTTCCTGCGCACTGGCAAGCCCTGCCTAAAGGAGTTGACGATGGCAGCAGGGTTCACACTAACCGACGCCACTTTCCGCTCGCCACGCCACGCGACGCACTATTGGGAGACTGGTCCGGCGGACGGGCCATTGATGGTCTTCCTCCACGGCTGGCCCGAGATCGGCCTGGTGTGGCGCGCGCAGATCGAGGCCTTTGCGTCCGAAGGCTGGCACTGCGTGGCGCCCGACATGCGCGGCTACGGCGGCTCTTCGGCGCCGAACGCTTCTGAGGCCTATGCCCTAAAAGAGATCGTTGATGACATGGTGGAACTGCATGACCATTTAGGAGCGCGCCCAGCAATCTGGATCGGCCATGACTTGGGAAGCCCCGTGGCCGGAGCGGTGGCCGCACATCATGCGAAGCGAAGTCGTGGAGTCGTATTTATCTCTGTTCCATATTCACCGGAGGCATTCGCGTTGCCCAGCCTCCTGCCCCTGATCGACCGCAGGCTCTATCCCGCCGACCAGTATCCGGATGGACAATGGGATTACTACCGCTTCTACCTGACGCACTTCGACCAGACGGTCACTGACTTCAATGCTGACATTCCAGCGACCCTCGCGGCGATCTATCGGAGTGGGAACCCCGCGTCCGTAGGGAAGGTCTATCGGTCCGCCTTGGTCAGGCGCAATGGGGGTTGGTTCGGTTCGGCGCATCAAGCACCGACGATGCCGCCCGATCCAGCGCTCTGGCCCGCCGCCGACTTCGACTCCTTGGTCGAAGCGTTCCGCGTTACCGGTTTCCGACCGGGCAACTCCTGGTACCTGAATGATAGCGCCAACATCGCCTACGCCAACACCGCTCACGATGGCGGACGGCTGCGCCAGCCCGTGCTCTTTGTCAACGGCGACTTCGACGGACTCTGCGACATTACCCACAATCGCCTCGGAGATCCTATGCGCAGCACGTGCCAGGATCTTTCCGTGACGAGCCTGCCGTCCGGCCATTGGTTGCCTCTTGAACGCAAGGCTGAACTTGTCGAAGCCATCCGTTCATGGCTCAAAACTAAGGCGCTGTAAATTAGTGATACCGGCAGAAATAAATGAGGAAAACAAATGAACACAGCACACGCCTCTAGTCCGTTCGCTTCCTTGAAGATCAATCACGCAGCCATTCGCGTGCCGGACTTTGACACTGCGGTTGCCTGGTATGCGGACAAGCTTGACTTTCGATTGAGGCAGTCCGTGTCCCTTGCTGGGCTTACATTCAGTTTCCTTTACCCGGCTGCGGACGATAGTTTCCATTTCGAGCTACTGGCGGGTCCCGGTGCAGCAGAACGGTCCCCTTACAAGGATCTGCATGACAGCTACAAGATGTCTGGCTGGCACCACCCGGGTTTTCGTGTCGATAGCGTCGACGATACGATCGACGAATTGAAGCGCCGCAGCGTGACGATTATCAGCGAGCCACATGATGTAGCGGCGATAGGTCTTCGCGTCGCCTTCTTTGCAGATCCTTGGGGTAACCTCTTTGAGGTTATCCAGTCGCTTAGCAATCAGCTTTGATCCCTGGGCGAGTATTTCTCATCCAAGAGGTCAAAAGATTCTGCGTTATGCCCTGCACGATTTCGGCTGCGGGAAATCGGCGAGTATTCAACGATCGGTTTCGATGATGTTCTGTCGTCGCCAACACAGCCAGCGATCCAGAAACGGGCTTGGGGGAGATCAATCGCGATCTCCTCGAAGCCGACTTCTGGCCCGCGGGGATGTGCGGCCTGAATCCTGACCCCAGCGAATGATAACGTCCTTTATCATTCACTACATCGGTTGGCAAGGTGCAAGAGCGCTTTGGGAGCACTTGTCCGAAATGGCGACTCTTCGGCCACGTGCTTGGCCGCACCATGCCCGAGGCTCACTAACCATTCCCTCTCCCCGGAGAAACAACGAGTCTGAATGATTCCGCGAAATTCAGTGACAGTACGCCAGTTCAACTCATGCATACTGTGACGGTATATAAAATCAATGGGTCTGCAGAAGGCTTGATTTTGATTCATCCGGTGCGCTGGAAGGACGATGAAGAGCAGACGGAGTTTTATCAGGCAATCGACGATGCTCGCGGGGGCATCTTTTCTTGCGGTAGCGCGTGGGCGGTGGTCTCCTGCGTTGGGCTTCGGAGTCGATGCTGTATCGATTGAACGCTTCCGGAGCAGGTTGAGCGGTCGGCTAATCCTGCCGAACGATGCCGATTACGATGCGGCGCGCGCAGTTGCCTTACGAAATCCTGAAACCGACAAGCGGCCGGCGATAATCGCTCGATGCAAGTCCGAGCAGGATGTTTTGCGATCGATCGATTTCGCGAACGAGAATGAACTGGAGGTTGCTGTTCGTTCCGGAAGCCATAGCTTTCTTGGCTGGGGAACCTGTAATGGCGGAATTGTGATTGACCTCTCGCCCATGAAGAGTGTCACAGTCGATCCCGCCAGCAAAACCGCGCTGGTGAGCACGGGGAGCAACGCCGGGGAGATCCTTGCATCGACTGCCCGCTTTGGGCTCGCACCCGTGCTCGGTGAGTGCCCGACCGTCGGGGCGGGACTTGCTTTGGGTGGTGGGCTGGGCTGGCTTTCCGGTATGCAGGGAGCAACCTGCGACAATCTTCTCGCAGCCCGGTTGATCACCGCGGATGCAAAGCTTGTGGATGTCGACGACCGTCGTAATCCCGATCTCTTCTGGGCGATCCGTGGCGGTGGTGGAAACTTCGGAGTGGCCACCCAGTTTCAATACCGGCTACACCCGGTCGGCGAAGTGCTTGCAGGTAGCTTTATCTATCCCGTCAAATTGGCCCGTGACATGTTCCGGGAGTTTCGTGACTTGATGTCCAGTGCGCCCGATGAGCTGCAGGCCGAGTGCCAGCTGAGGACTGATCGCGGTGGGCAGTTCTGTGTGGAGTTTGTCTACTCCGGCGATCTAGATCGAGGGGAGAACCTGCTCAACCAATTCCGAAAGATCCACCCACCCGATCACGACTCATTGAAGCGGCGGGCGTATGCAGACTTGTATAGGATGGGTGACTGGGAAGAATCCTGGAAATTCCAATTCTTGAAAGCAACGTACGTTGAGCGAGTTTCCGATGAAGTAATCGAAGTCATCGTCGATCGATTCGCTCAGCGGCCGCATGGCTGCGAGACGGCCTTTAATTTCGATCACTACATGCATGGACAAGTGTGCCGGGTCTCGGAAAATGCAACGGCATTCTCGTTGCGCAAGCCAGGCGCCGTACAGCTCGGCTTCTGGACCCAGTGGAATATTCCCACTGATGCTTCAAGGTGCATGCCTTGGGTAAACGAGACATTCAGGCTCCTGCAGCCCTACGCGGGCGGGCGCATCTATGCCAATTACATGGCTTCAAGTGGGCCGCAGGCTGCAACGAGCGTTTTCGGGCCGAACTACGAGCGTCTCGTTGCAATCAAAAAGAACTACGATCCCAGAAATCTCTTTCACCTTAATCCGAACATTGTCCCTCAATCAGAACACGAATGAGTGTGGCCAACCAGCTCAGTCCTGCCACACAATTTGGTCACCCCTCGTTCCCGGATGGTCGGCGGATCAGAAGTTTGGGCTCGGAGGAACTCAATGAGTGCTTAATCGCCGAGTCACTCACCGACGCAAGTCCGTACTCACAGCGCCAAGGCTCCATGATTCCTGGGAACCACAAGTTGACGGGAAACGGCCTTCTCGGACAAATGACCTTAGGATCTCTCGCTCGCTTGCCAAACCGAATAGCGCATGATAAAGGACGCTATCATTCGCAAACAGTTATCGAGGATCTAGAAGATTGTCCAGAAACGGGCTTCTGTGAAGCTGGCGCGTCCTTTCACGCCCAAGCCGCTTAATTTAGCGCTTGTGGGGCCAGTCCCATGACTGCAGCTAT
>CAWDFF010000028.1:0-11264 GCA_963801545.1 Terriglobia bacterium
CGAAACGCGCTTTACTGCGGTTTATTTTGGTGGGGTGGAGGAGGAGGGCCACCCATACCGTGGTAGTGCATCATGCCGGGACTCATCCCCGTCCTTGGGCCCATGTGTTCCATGTGCTTTGACATCTGCTCCATGTGCCCGATCAAGACCTCCCACATATCAACGTTGCTTTGCAGCATCTTCTTCCCTTCTCAACAGATCACTAATCTTGGCCACATTGGTCTTCATATTGCTTGAAGAGAAGACTTACATCTGTACCCATGTCAGCCTTCATAGCCTCGATCTCGTGCTTGTGCATCTCCATCATCTTTTGACGGTGCTCGTTGCGCATCTGGTCGCCGCTACCGGGCGCAGCCGTGGACGGTGGTGCCTGTGTTGACGTATCCTGCGCCCACACCAGGAGGGAGACGCAAGAATGAGCATCAAGGAGAGTCGAGAGCTTCCATGACTTTTCATCGGATTGCTCCTTCACAACAACTTGGCTTGCGCGACCCGTATAGACCCGATCGGAGGGGACGAGGCCGCGTGGCATCTCGCAAACAGGACAACCGCGGGCTTATCGCGGTCTCGAAATGGGGCGTTCAGCACCTGAGCAATCCAAATTCCTGATTCCAGCCCCGTCAGCGAGATTTCACGATGGGCAGAGTAAGCGCCGAAGGGTGTTCAGCATGCGTTGATAAACAGTGTTTGTAGCTGATACATATTTTTTTGCCGAGGCTTGATCTTCGCCGGTGTTTAGATTGCGATCGAAGCGGGGGAAATTGCTGCTCGAGATTTCCAGTCGCAGCGCATGCCCCTTCGCCGAACACATTGCTGGTCGACCACAGATCAATCACCACCTTGTAGATTTGACCGGGATTCAACAACTCCGCCTTTTCCTGCGAGTTTCGGTACCGGGCACGGTGCATCCCTCCGTCAGATTCTGCGCAAATCCATCGGGCGCCACATCCACCAGTTCGGCCAGGAAGTCGGTGTCCACCACGGATGACTGGGCAAAAAGTTCGAGGCTGACCGGTCCGGTCACTTCTGTGTCCTGGTAAGAGCGGCGCGGTGTAGATCAGAACGTCGTCGCGAGCTTCCAGCGGGACGCTGATCCTTAGGACCGGGCAGGCCGGATGTTGACCCGTCGCGACACAGCGGGCCACCGATGGTTGGCGCGGATTCAAAGGTGGTGAACATCGTGGTCGGAGGGTTCCGATCGTGGCACCGCGGTCGAAAGACTGCCGTCTCCGCGGAGCGAGTTCGCGGTTCTTGCGGAGTGCAGGAAGTATACGGGATATGCGCCCCGGGCTAACGGCCAGTCATCCTCTTCCCGCCGCTGATTGGCGCCGTCAGCGAAAATCTTACCGGGCTTGCCGGAAAGTTCGTTATAAGCCCCCTGGAAGAGATATTGGTACCACTTCAAAGTGATGCTCATTTTCGTCGAATTCAGCCGCCGGGCCAGAGTCGGGGACATCGCCGATTTTTCGGCACGCCACCAGCGTGACCTCCGGGATGGTGACGAAGGAGATTTGCGCCACGACGCGCCGCTTCACTTTGCGGCTCCGTGCGCCTTGATCCCGAGGTAATGCGCAGCGTCCCCCTGGAAAATGTCATACCAGGCGGCGATGTGGAGCACAGGAACGGTGATGTCAGCGTAGTGTTTTCAATCGATAGCCGTTTCCAATACTCGTCATAGTTGGGATGAGCCAGCCAGTCCAGGAAATATGGCGCCAGGGCAGCCGTTGAGATCGGCGCCGCCGCCGGGTCCGTAAAATTGAATTAACGGATAGTCGGTGAGAGGAAGCTTCTCTGCTCCCAGCACCGCGTTGGTGTTTTTCATTATCAGCCGATTCAGCGTGTCTTGGCCAACCCTGACGTCCACGACTGGTCAAACCATTGTTCCAATGCTCCTCCCTGATAAGTCCATCCATCGTGGGAGTTGCTCGCGGTCACCACCGGGCAGATGCCGGCAAGGTGTGGAGGATGCGCGATGGCCGTCAGCGTCTGCGTCGCGCCCACGTCCGGAACCACCCCGCATGCCCACCTTCCCGTTTGAATAAGGCAGGGCCGCTGCCCACTCCACCGTGTCGTACCCGTCATCAGATTCGTGCTTGAACGTGTACGTCACCGTCGGGAGGGTGTAGCGTCCCCGCACATCCTGAATGATGGCGACGAAGCCATGTGACGCCGCCTTGAAAGCGAACTCCGGCGATTTCTTTGCGCTTGTCGTACGGTGTGCGCTGGAGAAGTACCGGGAACTGGCCGTCCGCTTTCGGCCGGTAAATATCCGCACGCAGGATTACTCCGTCGCGCATCTTGGCGGTCACGCCGCGCTCAAGCGTCACTTCATAGGTTTCGGCAGCGTGAATCGCGCCGGTAGTCAGGACCAGAGCGACAGCAACCGCCCACAACCCAGGCCTCTTGCAAATCATGCGCAAACCCCTCCCGTGTTAAGCCTCGACGAGCATCCACTTTAGAGATTGTTGAGGTGTCTTCATCCATGTCCTGAAAAGAGATGTCAGGCAAGTTATGTCAGGCAAGAGAAGATAAGAATCGCCCTCGCGACAATGTCAAATTGAGGGCAATCGAGCTCAATATTGCCGGTAAACACAGGCCGCGGAGGTACGACAGCTGACGTCGTAGACGCCGTAGTGGTGATCGCTGAAAGCTGCATTTGATTTTGTCCATTTCCGAACAGGAGATCAGGGAACCGGACAGTCTGGCGATGCTTTGATCACGAACTTCTGAATAGAATGAGCAACTTAACCGAATTAGACGGCGGTTTGTGAATTGCTTGCTACAGACAACCGGCCGGCATGCTTTTTCTCTGAGCGAGGGTCTTATGCAGAAGCTCTTGCAGGACGTGCGCTTCGCCCTTCGGCAGATGGCGAGAACTCCGGGTTTCTCCCTGACTGCAATCCTGTCACTGGCGCTTGGGATTGGCGCGACGGTTTCCGTCTTCAGCGTGATCTACAGCGCGGTCCTCAACGCCTGGCCCTACGCCGGGTTCGACAGAGTCTGCCAGATCAACACCATCGATAAGGCCGGCCACGAAGGCTCACCAGGCTTTACCGGACCGCAGGTTCGCCAACTGCGCCAGCTGCACGCGGTCGAAGACGTGATTGCCATGCAACGGTGGAACCTCGTCATCACCGGGAACGACGTTCCGGAAGACCTGTATGCCGTTTACTTCACCGGAAATGCATTCCAATACTTTGGCATGCCGGCAATTCTCGGCCGCTACTTCCTGCCCTCGGACGCACCCGACGGGCAGGATCCTCAACCGGTGGCAGTCCTGAGCTACAACTTCTGGCGGCGGCACTACAACAGCGATCGCAGCATCGTCGGCAAGAATATCCAACTGGTTCACAAGGACTACACCGTCCTGGGCGTCCTGCCACCCCGCTTCACATGGTTGGACGGCGATGTGTATCTCCCGCTCAAGATGTCGCAGGCCCAGGACGTGACCTACGACGCGAACCTGAAGCTAAGGAGCGGCGTCAGCATGGAAGCCGCCGAAGCGGAGATCCGCCCCCTGATCCAACAGTTCGATAAGGAAAAGCCCAACTACTATCCTGCACAGTTTCGAATCAGCGTTCGAAAAATGGGTGAGTACTATGTGCACGACCTTCGAGGCACACTTTTTTTGCTGTTCGGGGCCGTGGCTTTACTGCTGGCGATAGGCTGCGGCAATGTTTCGATCCTGCTGCTCGCGCGGGGTACTGCCCGCCAGCACGAACTGGCGGTGCGCTCCGCGGTGGGAGCAAGCCGTTTCCGAATTGTCCGGCAGCTGCTGACTGAGTCGCTGCTGCTCTCCTTGATAGGCGCGGGCCTGGGTGTAGTGCTTGCGTACCGGGCACTGGGATTTATTGTGGCCCGGCTGCCTGAATATTCCTTTCCCCACGAAGCCGATTTCCACGTCAATCTGCCAGTTCTACTTTTCAGCGTGAGCCTGGCACTATTTTCGGGCGTGCTCTTCGGTGTGATTCCGGCGCTCGAATCGGCGCGGCGGGAGATCAACCACATTATCCAGGCGGGCACGCACAAAATGGCGGGAAGCGTGCGCGGCAAGCGTATGCATACCGGACTGATCGCCGGGCAGATCGCCCTCACCCTGATTCTGCTCACCGGCGCCGGCGCGGCCATCCGGGGATTTTCCCGCATGATGCGTAGGCCGCTCGGCTACGATCCTCACCATGTGATGTCGGTCGGCATCCCCGTACACGAAAATACTCTCAACGGCTGGGCGGAACGGGCCGCCTATTTTACGCACCTTCGCGAGCGGGTCGCGACTATTCCCGGAGTAGTTTCAGCGGGCATTTCCACCAACGCCACGCCACCGAGCAACGGGTGGCCTCAGCCTTTCGAGATCCTGGGTAAGACCGCGGCTGAACAGCAGGAGGCGCGGGCAAACTTTGTGAGCCCGGAGTATTTCACCATTCTTCATATTCCATTGCTTGAAGGACGCTTGTGGGAATCGAGTGAAATCTCGCGTGGCGCTACTCTCGCGGTCGTCAACCAGGCCCTTGTTCGCCGCTATTTTCCCGGCGAGGATGTCCTGAGTCACTCCGTGCGTATGCCTCGATTGACCGCCCAGCCGCCCTACCGGGTGACTGCGACGGCAAGCGATGGCTGGCTCCAAATCATTGGCGTGGTCGCTGACGCGCTCGATGACGGAATGGATAAGCCCATCTTGCCCGCAGTGTATCTTCCGTACACCGTCAACATGTTTATGGGCACACAGGTTCTGGTTCGGACCCAGGGCGATCCGCTGGCTATGCTGCAAAGCGTCCGCAAGGAGATCGCCGCCGTCAATCCCGATCAGCAGATCGACTCGAACGTGCAAGATCTCGACGAGTGGATCAGGCGCGAGCCCGAATGGGCCAATTCACGCCTGGTCTCTATCCTGTTTGCTGCGTTCTCGGGGCTGGCTCTGGTATTGGCCGGTGTGGGCTTATACAGCGTCGTGTCCTATAGCGTGGTACAGCGGACCGGTGAGTTTGGCATCCGCATGGCCCTCGGCGCGCAGCGCTCCGACGTGCTGCGTATTGTGTTGTCTTCTGCCGGGATCAGTGTGGGTCTCGGCCTTGTCTCTGGAGCGGTGCTCAGCCTCGGACTGGGCAGACTGATCACTCGCTGGGTGGAAAACGGGGTTCACGATCCCTTAACCGTGTTTGGAGTCTCGCTGTTGATGGTCGTGGTTGCCGCGCTGGCCTGCCTGGTTCCCTCGCTGCGTGCTCTGGCAGTCGATCCGATGACAGCCCTGCGGTGCGAGTAGAAAACGGGGTATTTCCTTACTGTGGCATCTGACGTTGCCCCCCGCAAGCCTAACCTGGTCCGTCGCGGGTGCACGGAAGGATGGACAATTATTTATAGACTCGCCTTCACATATTGGCCTGCCTTAGGTTCCTCGGGACGACCCGCGCAGCACTTACTTGTGCTTTTGCACGCTCTCGAATCCTTTTTCAAATTGCGTGACCAGCGGAGTTTCGCCGGACTGGAGACCGTCGCGGCCCATCACGCGCCAGAGAAAATTGCCACTCCCGTCGTGCGCATCGTAGACGGCCATCAGATCTTCGGAAGGCCGGCTCGTCACCAGGATGATGATGTCGGCCTCGGAGGGCCGGTACACGATCATCAGTTTGCCCCAGTTCTGAATGGCCTCCTGCACGGCGCTGATCGCCTCCCGATCTTCGGGGAGCAGATTCGGATCGAACTGATCTCCGTCATAAGAGGCAACGTAGACATAGCGTGCGTTCGCCAGGGTGCCCGGAAACGCGGCCGCTTTCGCGGTCGTGGGACTTGACGCAGCCAGGGCGGAAATAGCCGCCACCAGAATCAAGATGGATGCCATGAGAGAAAATCGCTTCATATAAACGCCTCTGAGCTGTTTAGATGCCTTCGGAGAGGACGGAGATGCTGACGCTCTCGAATCAATGCCTTACAGAACTGCGGCACTGTGATGCCGAGCGCGGCAAGCGGGCACAGCAATTGCCCTCACGAGAGATGATGAAGCCGGGGTTACTGAACTGAAGGTCGCGGAATCAAGGGCTCATCACGGGCTAGAGAATTTTGGGGATTCTCTCTATCCCTGTGAGATGATGGTAGGCACGTGGGGACTCGAACCCCAGACCTCTACCGTGTCAAGGTAGCGCTCTAACCAACTGAGCTACGCGCCTACAACAACTTGCGATTTTATCAGGGAACGTTTGGGAACGGAAGCTGCTAGCACCGCCCCGATGACACTTGATTGTGCTGTTCTCATGTCAGTCGGAATGGATTGTGCGTACAAATCCATCGTGAGCCTGCTGCTCGCGTGTCGTAGCATGCCTTGCGTAGCCTTTACTGAGGCGCCAGAGGCTTGTAGCAACGTTGCCAGCGTTCGCCTGAAGGAGTGCCAGCCCACATGCTTGTTAATTCCAGCACGCTTTGCGGCGGGCCGGTTTCGCAATTCCGAAATCCGCAATTTTAGCGTGACCATCTGTAGTGATTAGAATATTTGCAGGCTTCAGGAAGCGGTCCTGGGCGTGGTTGATGATGTACGCCAGTTCGTCGGGATGGAGCCGAAGGTTTAGGGTGTGCAGTACGCCGCCTGCGCAGGGAACGCCGAAGTATGCTTCCAGGTGGGCATAATGGTTCCACATCAGGCTTGCGACTCGGTCTCCAGGCTCAAGACCCGCCGCCTGCAGAACTGCCATAAAGGATTGTGCACGCTGGGACATTTCCCCGTACGTATATCGGTGAATCGAGTTGTCGGGGCGGCTGGAGACAATTTCGACCCTGGGAAAAAGTTTCGCCACCCGCTCCAGGAGCGGCCTTAGCGTAAGGGGAAACTGCATCATTGTTCCCTTCATGGATACCTCGTTTCGGAGTCGGCTTTAACGCCGCTAAGGCAGCAGGATTCTACTCCGAATGGACCTGACTGCGGTTGAGCAAAAATGCCGGCGGGGCGTCGGCAATTAAGCCGGCAGCGGATTGGTTTGGTAAGGACAAGTCGGCTTGGCTCCGGTTGCTATAATCTCCTGCGCAGGGCGCTTCTCTGAAGGCGGCGCTCTGCGGAGAAGGCCGCGGTTGGCCGGGAATCCGCAGCAGGCACAATCTCCGGCGCACCCGGATGAGTTCGCGACCATGATTCTGGCAGGCGACATTGGCGGCACCAAGTGCAACCTGGCGATCTTCCAGGAAACAGGCGGAACCGCATTGCAGCCGATTTTCCAACGCCGCTACGCCACCCGGGACTTCTCACGATTTGAAGATCTGATCGAACAATTCCGTAAGCATGCCGCCGAGCATGTCGCCAACTTCGCCAACGACCAAATCAGCGGGGCGGGATTCGGTGTGGCGGGAGCCGTCGTCGAAGGTCAGCTGCACGCCAACAATTTGCCCTGGACGCTGAATCCGCCGGAACTGGCACGGCGGCTTAATGTGAATCTGGAACACATCGTCCTGCTCAATGATGTAGCCGCGACTGCGTGGAGCCTGGACAAGTTGCCCGCCAAGGACTTGTCCGTGCTGAACCAGGGAGTTTTGCAACCGAATGCGACCCGGGCGCTGATGGCGGTTGGAACCGGTTTGGGGGAGACGCTTCTGCTCTGGGATAGCGGGCAGTACCGCGTGTTTCCTTCCGAGGGGGGCTTCGCCGATTTTGCTCCGCGAACCGATCGTGAAATCCAGCTGCTTCTTTACCTGAAGAAGCGTCTTTCTCATGTTTGTTGCGAAGACGTTCTCTCGGGCAGAGGCATTCGCGCCATTCACGACTTTCTGGATCCGAGCGTACGTCACCCCTCGTTCGAGGGCTCCGGCGCCGATCCCGCCCGTGAGATCAGCGAGCAGGCATGCACACACACTTGTCCGGTTTGTGTGACCACGCTGGATCTTTGGACTGAGGCCTATGGCTCCGAGGCGGGAAATCTCGCGTTGCGCGCCCTGGCTTTCGGCGGCATCTACATCGCGGGTGGCATCGCGCCAAAGATTCTCTCCAAGATGAAAGATGGCTCTTTCTTCCGTGCGTTCTGCGACAAGGCTAAGTTTTCTCCAGTGCTAGCGCGTATTCCGATCTACGTCGTCCTGAACGAGGATGCACCGGTGTGGGGAGCCGCGTATCAGGCGCTGGCCGCGGCGCGCTTGCGTTCTTCGCCTTCGCGACGCAAGGCGGGCTAGCGGTGCTCCCAGCCTTGGTCTGCGGTGGTGAGATTCCGTTGCCAAGTCGTGCACACCGTCGTTAGCCCCGCCGTCGCCTGGTTTTTGCGTTATATACTGACGCCGGAGAACCCATGGCACAGAACGGTCGAAATGGCACTCCGGCCTACAAGCGGATCAGGAGTGTCATCTGGAAGCGCATCGAGGCCGGACAGCTGAAGCCTGGAGACGTCGTCGATTCTGAAAGAGAGCTGGCCCGCATTCATCGGGTCAGCCTGATGACCGCACGGCACGCCCTGACCTCGCTGGAGCGCGAAGGCGTGGTGGAGCGGCGGCGCGGCGCGGGCACGTTCGTAGCGCCTCCTAAAATCCATTTCAACAAGCTGATGAGCTACTCCGAGCAGATGGCCAGCCGGGGCCTGGTCGCCGCGTCCCAGCTGCTATGCTGCAAGATCATCGACTACGAGCCGGAGATTGCGGCTCGACTTGCGGTGCCACCCAATAGCCGCCTGGTTAAGCTGGAACGCCTCCGCCATGCCGCCAATGAGCCGTTCGCGCTGGAGGCCTGCTACTTGTCGGCCGACGAGTTTGGCGGCCTGGTTTCCGCGCCGCTGGGACGAAGCTCGCTGTTTTCAACCCTGGAGCACGACTTCGGCGTCGAACTCGCCCACGCGGATGAAGAGGTGGACGCGACCGCCGCGGATCCGAGAACCGCGGAATTACTCGCCGTACCGCGCGGCGCTCCCTTGTTGCGGATTCGCCAGGTTATTTATTCCACCAAAGGGAAAGCCACAATCTATGTGTTGGGCTTTTACCGCTCCGACCGGCACACGTTGTTGATCCGCAGATTCCGCTAGGCACGGGGCCATGGGTGCAAAACGACCGACCGGCGCTCGGCTTGTCCTCACCGCGCCAGCGCGGCTCGGAGCAGCACTCGGAATGACACAGGAGGAACCGCTTGCTATCTAGTTTCCCGAATAAACTTTGATCCAGTGATTGCGTACTTGCGGTTTCACTTTCCTGCCGTTTGAGTCAGACACAATGAGATTGGTTTGCTGGTCGGGCATATGGCAATCGATACAGTTGCGCGCAATTTCGCGACCCCGCTTCGAATAGACACCACAACTTTCAATCTTGTGACACGAGAGGCAGCGATCCGAGAATGCACTCAGGTCATGCTGTGGGACGTGAACATTGTGGCAGGTCGAACAAGTCATGCTGGCGGCGGATTGGTAGCAGCGGCTCTTCTTCAACAGCTCCACCTGACTGCCGTGAACGTCGATGTTGGCGTTCGGGTCGAGATGTGGCAGCTCAAGATACGTGTCCAAGGCTTTTCCCGGGACATAGGAGAATGGCGGAGCCTTCAGTTCTCCAATGCCCGCGTGACACAGCGCACATAGATCGATCTGCCGGTCACGGGACAATCTTGCCGGATTGACGATGAGCTGTCCGGACGAAGCGGCCTCCTGAGGGTTTTGACGCGCGATGTGCTCTTGGCCCGGGCCATGGCACTTCTCGCACGAAATACCCAACACAAATTCTGTATTGTGGTAGCGATTCAGCGGAGGCGGAAGTGACTCGAAGTAGCTGGCATGGCAATCGAGGCATCGTGGGGGAACACGCCGGCTGAAATCTGCGACACCATCTCTGTATCCAGGGCTGTTCACCCATTGCCCCAGTTCAGTCCAGTAAGTGACCGGAAGCTGGTATAGCTGATCGCCCTTCCAGTACAGATAAGTCTGACCCTTGCCTCCGGAACCGATTACCAGATCGAAACGCTCGGTTCGTGAAGTCGTGTCCGGCGGAATTCCGGTCACGGCCGTCTGGAAAGAGCCCCCGCTATTCGCTTCCATTTTGAAAAACAGTTCAGGATTCGACGTCTTCAGAATATTTTCGCCATCGTCAAATTTGCCGGCTATGGAATTCATGTCCGCCGCCTGCGAGGTGCGGTGATGAGCGGTGCGCAGGAATGTATCTACCTTTTCCTGATGGCATGCGGCGCATGCAGCGTCGCCCACGTAGCCAGCGCGAGCAGGAGATGGCGCTACCATGGTCAATGCGACGGCGAGGATGGTTTCTATGACAAACATGTAACGGCGGGCGTCGGACGTCGGACCTCGAGGAACTTGCTGACGTCCGAAGTCCGACGCCCGAGGTCTGAACTCATCATATTCCGTTACGGAATCTGCGGATCAACAGGGTGTGACGATCGGAGCGATACAAACCCAACATGTAGACCGTCGGTCTGCCGTTAGTTGCGTAGATGACCTGCCGGATCCTGAGCAGCGGAGCACCGCGCTGTAGTGCCAGCAATTCTCCTGTTCTGGAATCGGCAGCGGTCGCGTCCACTTCTTCATCCGCATGAGCCACTTCCAAACCGTAATCGCGCGCCAGGATGGAAAACAGGGAACCGCGCTCCAGAGGGGCCCGGATCAGGCCGGCGAAATCGTCGGCGGAAAGATAGCAGGCCTCCAGGGCGAACGGTTCATTGGCTGCATGCCGCAGGCGTTCCACCTTGATCATGCGGCTGTTGAGTGGCAGAGCTAACCGCGCCGCGATATCGGGCGCATCATCCACAACCTTGTTGCAGAGAAGACGTGAGCATGCTGCCAGGCCGCGGCTGGCCATTTGCTCGGTGTAACTCATCAGCTTGTTGAAATGGATTTTGGGGGGCGCGACGAAGGTTCCGGCACCGCGCCGGCGTTCCACAGTGCCTTCTTTTTCCAGCGTCGCCAGCGCGTGCCGGGCGGTCATCAGGCTTACTTTGTGAATTCTGGCCAGCTCGCGTTCGGAATCGACCGGGTCCCCGGCTTTCAACTGTCCTGCATCGATGCGTTTCAGGATTGCAGCCCGGATCCTCTTGTAGGCCGGCGTTCCGTTGCTGTGAGTCGTTGGCATCACGGTATCCCGTTCACGAGCGAACAGACTGTCAATCACTGCTATAGAGCGTCGCGAACATTACAGAAAACAATATTCTTACCAACCCACTGTTCCGCACCGATTTTCTACGGCCGTACCGCTATATAGCGTCAGTATGCCATCGGTCGCGTGGGGAGTCCAGTTGATTGCGCAGTATTTTCTTGAAAAAGCTCGCGCACTCTTCTCGGTTATGCCACGCGGAATAGGCGCCTGTCATCGATTAA
>CAWDFF010000029.1:0-63988 GCA_963801545.1 Terriglobia bacterium
AAGTGGAGGCCTGGACAGACGAAGGCTTGATGATCCATTCACTGCATACAGTCATCATCGATCGACGCGGAAATCTGGCCGCGAATCTCGAGGGTAACCAGTTCACGGCGTAACAATTGAGATCTGGTGGAAACCGTGATGAATCATAACTAGTGTTTGGTGGCAGACAAGTTTGAATGCGTGGAACGGGGCGACTTCGCCTGAGCGCATGAAGGAAATGACCGCCAATGACGACTTCGAACGGTTCCGGACCGGCGCAGCGAAGTACGCCGCGTACCTAGAGACGCCCGAGGGCCGACTGCGCCTCGATCTCGCTTTTGCCAACTTACAGGACTTTCTGCCTCAGGCTACGAGCTCTTTGCACGCTCTGGATATTGGGTGCGGCACCGGCGCCATGGCGGTGCGGCTGGCGCGCCTTGGTCTTCACGTCACGTTGCTGGATGCGTCTGTGCCAATGCTGGATTTCGCGATGCGTGCCGCGCAGGAAGCAGGAGTTACGGAGAGAATTGCGCTGAAACACGGCGATGCCGCGCAATTCGCAAACTTGTTCCCCGCCGGATCGTTTGATGTAATTCTTTGCCACAATATCCTGGAATATGTCGACGACCCAGGTGCCGTGTTGCGCAGTGCGGCTCGCGCCTTGCGCGATCCATCCAGCATCATCTCGGTATTGGTGCGTAACCAGGCAGGTGAGGTGTTAAAGGTCGCAATACAAGACGGCGACCTGGCCGCGGCCGAGCATAATCTCACCGCTGAGTGGGGACATGAATCCCTGTACGGAGGAAGCGTGCGGCTATTTACGGCGGAGAGCCTGCAAGCCATGCTGCTCGAATCGTCACTCGCCGTAACTGCAGAGCGGGGGGTCCGGGTTGTGTCGGACTACCTGCCGCCAAGCGTTTTAAGAGATGACGGGTACGAGCGGATTTTTGAGCTGGAGCGCAAGCTGGGCAGGCGACCGGAGTTTGCCGCAGTCGCCCGGTACACGCACTGCATTGCACATCGCGCAGATCCAATCACAGTAAGCCCAGTCCCGAAGGACGGGGCATGAACAACGTCATAGCCCAATCTTCGTCGTCCGGATCCCACATGACCAGGAGAATGACACCGGACGACGGTATTGCCCTCGGGCTCGGGCTCACCAATGAGTGTAATCTCGCCTGCGCCTTCTGCTACCGCGATCCGACTCGCGCGGATCGTCTCTCCCTGGATCAAGTGAAGGCAGTCATGGAACGCTTGCCTGTGCGGTCGGTGAATCTCGGCACCGGCGAGAACGGCATGCATCCCGACTTCAAGGCAATACTGGCCTACCTGCGAACCAAACCGGTCAAGCTCACCATCACTTCCAACGGTCACAGTGTTGCCGTTCTGGAAGACGATGAACTCTGTGCCTTCCATGACATCGAGTTCTCTCTCGATTACGCCACGCAAGCCGAACAGGATGCACAGCGCGGGCCTGGCAATTGGGCACTGATCCACCAGCAGGCAGCACGGTGTCTCAGGCTGCATATTCCTCTAACCATCATCGCCGTCATGATGAAGTCGAACTACTTGCGCTTAGCGGATGTGGCGCTAGTAGCCAAACAGTTTGACGCTCCTTTGCGAGTAAATGTCTATCAAGCCGTGCGATCGGACGTCTATGCCCTGAGCTACGAAGAGTACTGGGAGGGGTTCCGGCGCCTCTTTGAGCAGACCGACGTAATCGCAATTGGCGAGCCGCTGGTTCGCGCAATGGCGGGGCTTCCACCCTTGCGAGGCGGCTGCGGCGTGAGCACCGTACGAGTGACACCAAGAGCCACGACCCAACCCTGCGTCTATTGGCCGGGATCAGGGGAGCCACTTTCAGATTTGATCTCCACGGGAGGCGAAATTCTGAGCTCAACCCCCTTCGAGCAAGCCCGCACACTTCCCCACGCGTGCCAGCCTTGCGAGTTTCGGGAGTCGTGCCATGGTGGATGTGCCGGACGGCGGCGCCTGCAAGGCGCACTACTAGAGCCTGACTCTTATTGTCCGATAATTCGCGGGCAACGCCCGAGGCTGCGGATTCGCATGGCTGCTAACCGCGATCTGCCCAAACTGAGCAGTTCCTGCACTACCGTTGTGATGGCTAGATAATGGTGGCTAAAGGTCAAAATTTCGCTCCTTCAATTCTTCACAAGCTCCATCCAAGCCGGGGAACAAGGAGCCTGCGGTGATTCCCATGTAGCTCAGATCGCGGACGACCTGACGACGATTATTGACTGGCAAGTCTATCGCCCACAAATACTCCTTACCGTTCTGCTGGACGGACCGAATGTAAGATTCGATATCATCGACGTTCGTAACCGTCGAAGCCGCTTGCTGCGGAATCATTCTCTCGTTTTCGATCGCAAGAAACTCGCCTATTGAGACATGTAGTCTCGGAGCTACGAGAAAAAGAATTTGGTTTAGGTCGATACGCCATTGCTCCTGGTCGAAAACGTAAATCCGAACTTTTTCATTTGCACCTGCTGCCGCAGCGTTCTTGTTAGAAATACCTCGGTAGGCGAAGAACGCAGCAACATAAGGCGAGTATGTCCAGTCCAATAAGGGAGTTGGGTATCCATGATGCTGAATTAAGTTGAAGAACGCGCCGTTCTCATCAGCAATTGAGAGATTAAATACGTGTTTGGTCCGCGCGCTCAGGTGTTTATAAAGGGCCTGCAGGTCCTCTCTCAGGAACCGACTCAGGTCAGCTCGTCCACTGCGATGATAGGAAGTACGCAGTCGCCATGGAGCATTTTGACCTCTGAATAAAAACCTCGATTCTTTCAGTCCCGCGACGTACTCTCTAAATTCCGCCCAATTCTTTTCTAATGGCACCAACTCAGAAGGCTTACCAGCTTTGGAGCGCGGTAAGACACAATTGCCCTGTACTCCAGTATCGGTGGTCCATGATAGGGTGAGCGAGTCCTGATCAACCGTTCCACGTACATCTGCATACTTGGAGAATGCCTGATCCGCACCGAGACGCTGTTGTAGCTGTTCCAAAGAAAGACCCGCACCGGTCTTCTTATCCAACGCCAATATCACGCCAGTACGGAATTGGAAAGTAGGCTCTTTGTTCGCAGTTCGGAAAGACACAAGCGAATCAGGGAGGTTTTCGTCATCCTCAATTAAGTTCGCTGTACCTTCGTAGGACTCCGTTCGCTCGTCGATATTGACGATGATAGAGCCTGAAGTTGAACCGGCAAATCTACCGAGCCACTGTCCGTTCATCCGAACATCGTAAGCAGAAGGCAGACGTGCGAGCAAGCGCCAGACGCTCGCACGCACCCTCCCGCTGTTTATTGCGCGCTCATCCACTTGTCTGAATCTCAGGAAAAAGCTGCGCCACCGACTTCATAGGTAGGAACAGCCGATTCGGCCGATTCGGAATATCGATGAAGCCATAGCGTCTGTAGAAGGCGCGTGCGTTTTCGTCGATGGCGTCCACCACCACAGCGACGGAGGCGATGTTCCTGCTGTGCTCCAGTGCTCTCTTCAGGGCCCCCATGAGCAGGAGTTCCCCGAGGCCACGTCCCTTGAACTGCTTGCTTCTCGCCAATCGTCCGAGCAACGTCGCCGGCAGTTTGTCGTACCTGGGAAGGTGTAACTGTTGGACCAATTCAGGAGGCAACTCACCGGCCTCGATCGCGTACTGCGAAAGCGTGTAGTAACCCGCGATCGTCTTGCCGTCGGGAGTCAAGACATACACGGCTGCGACTCGCTTCTTGATTTCCTGAGTCGCGTGCTCCTTCAGATATCTGTCAAGCGACTCCTGCTCGCACGAAAAAGCCGCTCGATCATGTTTCTTCTTGTCGAGCGGCTCGAACCGAAGTCTGGGTTTTTCCGGGACTGGACGACCTAAGACGGGACGATCTGCCAACTACGCGATCTCCTCTTTCAATCTCCGCGCCGCAGCAATCGCCTTCTCGTTTGGCTTGGGCGGATTCAGGAGTGCTTCCACAAACACTCGTTTGGCCTCTTCGTTCAGGGTCAGGACTTCGTGCTCACGGATCGTGTTCAGGGCAGCCTGCCTGGTTGCCATCCGAATAAAATCTGAAGCGGAGGTGCCGCTTATGCCGGCTGCAGTCTCAATCATTTCTTTTTCTTCCCGCGTGACACGAGCGTCCAAACGCTCACCCCGCGTGGCTGTTGCAGTCGGCATGCTCCACCTCACCTTTACAGTGTATGGCAGTTTGCCACACATGTCAAGAGCCCGCCATTAATGATTATATTATTCAATAAGTTACGGCTACAATTTTGCGGCTGTAATCACGGAGTCTTGCAGCCTGAGGAGGGACGCCCGTCGCTCCATAAAATCACCGCGCGCGACTTTATTGTGCGTCCATCCACTTATCCGAGCCCGTCAGCTTGACTGAAACATCAGAGATAAAAATGTGCAGGGGCTTGCCATCGGCGAAGCCGCGATGCTCGGTTGAGAACAGAATTGGACCTGCCTTTTTGTAGCCTGCCCAGGTCGCGAGGACGCGGCTCGGCGGCTTGGCCCCGCCGCGGATGTACACAAAGTACACGACGCGGTTGTCTTTACCGACGTAGAGATCCCAGGTGTCGCCGGGCGTGTAACCGCCATCCGCGGGATACTTTATGGGGAGCAGTTCGGCCGTGCCGGGGCCCACTGGCAGATTGAACTTGCCCTGATCGATCGCGCTTGCGGCCTTGTCCCAATAAGCGTGGAAAGGGAACAGAGTCCAATAGTTATCATTGATGAAGCTCGGGTCGACTTCGTTCTTCACTGCGTCGGTTTGGGTGCTGGGGTCCGTCCGTACGTATGAAACCTTGACCGGCTTGCCGTCTTTGCCCACGCCTTCAAAGGTCACCTTGTTGGTCTTCGGCTCCCACTCCCACTTGTGGGCGGCTTTGAAGAGTCCGGTAATTTCCCCGTTCCAGGTGTAGCGGATGGCCTCAACTTTGTCCCACGAATCGATTCCGTAGGTCTTGGCGACTTGATCGAGAATTGGCGCGCGTTGCTGCGCCCAGGAGTTTGGAGCAAAGACCAGCACTCCGCAAAGCAGAAGACCGATCACGGTTAAACGGCGGATATTTGTCATAGAGTTCGCTCCTCCGGTGAATTGAACGGATGTTGTGTAGGATGACGGTGTAAGACTCCCGGATACAGTAATGCTGTTCGGCGCACTGTCCTTCACGCTACCTACTCCGTTGAGCATTGGGGCGCGGACGACTGTGGGATCCGGCGCAAAGCGATAATTGCGGCAGCGATTGCCACGCATCCGTATTCCAGCAGCATGACCCAGCCAGGAAGCGCCCCCCACGGACGCCCAAGTGCGCGCAAGTGCCACTGGACGTATACGGGGATAATGCTCACAGTCCAGATAATGATCAGCAGCGTCGAGGCCGACGTCAGAAATGGCAGCAGCCACAGAAGATACCATGGGAATACGACGGGTGCACACAAAAGACATGCTGCCATGGGCCAACCAAATTGGGGCCAGGTAAATAGGTCCGGAGACAACTCAGGCGCTGCGCTTCTTCGTCTCAGCCAGGTTGCAGTCACTAATCCGACGAGCACAGCCAGCCCGACCAGCAATTGCGGAGGCACCACGCGAGCGAGTGCCGCGAACACGGGACCATTAAAGCGGAAATTCTGCACATACGTGCCCAGCGAGCCGATCGGAATGCGGCCATGGTTGAAAAATGAACGATCAAGAAATGGCACGTACAGGAGTCCGTCGACGGCTGCCGCCAGTGCAGCGTCGCGAATGCGAACCCGCTTCCAGTAGAGGGGCAAGAGTACGACCGGCAGGAATTTCACTGCTATAGCCAGCCCCAGTCCGACGGCCGCGGTCGCCCGCCATCGGCGTATTAGCGCAGCGCCGGACACCACCAACAATAGCGCGCCAACAATGTCAATGTGACCGCTTCCCGCCACCTCAATGGCCAACAATGGGTTCCAGGCGAACGCCAGAACCATGTGCGGTTGCCGCCCTGTACAACGCAAGACATCAAGCAAAACAAGAACAATAGCAAACTCGCAAATCACGAATGCTACTTTCATCGCAAATGTAGATTCGTGAATCGCGGTTACAGCACGGAAGAAAAGCTGCGCTCCTGCTGGATATGGGCTCGGTAGATCCGGGTTGTTCAAATTGCGGGTTTCCGCGGTGTGCAGCCCCTTAACGGCAGGATCGCTGGGAACGACAATATAAGGGTTGTAGCCGAGCCTCTGCAGGCGGCCATCCCAAACGTATCGATGAATATCATCATCGGCGCCCGCGGGCACCCGAAGAAATTCAATGTGCCACACTGCAGCCAGGACGAGCCCAATGACGACAACTCGCCGGGAAAACTTTGGCGTAGCGAAAAACTCACGGATCGCCAGGAGGTAAACGATGCCCGCAAGCGTCAAAGAGGCCATGAAGTACGGTCCACCTCGATCGCCGAAGTTGCGGGAGCAGATCGTCAGCGCCACGCACAACGTGGCGCCGAGTCCGTACACTCTCCACGCGGGGGTGGTCTTCACTTTTACTATTACAATTCTCCCTTACCCGTCCGAGGGCTTGTCTGAGCGCCTGTCCTAGAATGCCCCGCCACGAGTTCCCACTCTTTAAGCCACGCCGCCGTACGTGGCGCCCTTGCCGGAGCGAGCCGCAACTCCGCTGCCAAGCGAGTCAGGTCGTCCACTACATCGATATCGTAAAAAGGAGGCGCGAAACCTACGGAAAGATCGAGAGCTCGCGCGCGCGATAAAAGTCTCTCCAGCGCGCTACTGGTGCCCATTCCGTCGCCTGCGAAAAGCGTCGGATGAGAAGCCTTTGCCCCGACGAGATAGTAGCCTCCGTCGTGCGTTGGTCCAACAACTAGGTCCTGTGCGGCCAGCGTTTCGAACGCGTCTTCGAGAACAGAACGGGGCAGGTGTGGGCTGTCGCTGTTGAAGGCAATGGTGCGTCGTTGAGGGCGTTCTGCGAAGTGCGCAAACACCGAGTCGAGACCTGCAGCAAGACCTTTACCTTTCTGCGCAATTACTCTCGCTTGGTTGCCTGCCAATTGCACCAACTCGTTTACGTCCGAATCCGGGCACATGATGGCAACCTCGACATCGCCCAATGACCGCGCCAGCGCCAACGTGTCCTTCAGAAGGCAGCAATAGAAAGCAGTAACAGCCTCAGGAGAAAGGCCGGGGGTTAGACGGGTTTTGACCATGCCGTGCCGTGGTGCTTTCGCCATGATTACCAGCACACGGTCGCTGCCTGACGAACCCACCGCCATCTCCGTTGAAGATTTCATGGATGATTGGGCCAATAATATACGACGGCTGACGGGTGGCCCACTCAAGCCCGGTTTTGGCTTGAGTGGGGATGTTCAGGTCTTCCCAACTCTGTCATCCCGACCGGAGCAGATCATCGCGAAGACGATGATCTGCGGAGTGGAGGGACCTTGTGTTGAACGTCTGCATCGAACGGGCTGAGATCGAGTCAGGACGGACGGCACGAAAGCGCGGCAGGAATACTCTGTCCGGCCGTCGACTTGCCCCACTCAAGTCCAAAAGCGGGCTTGAGTGGGCCACCCGCCGGGCAGACCAATTCGTACTGCCCGTGTCCACTACTTTATCGCTGTCGTGCCAAAAGGTGGTGGCGAGCCGCCACGTAAATAGACGATCAGATGGCTCATTTCTGTGAAGATTGAGTCGGGCCTGTCCAGCGGAACCATGTGCCCTGAATTCCGTGCAATTACGCGCCAGCTTAGAGGAGAAAGGGATTTGGACTCTTCTTGTTCTCTCTCCCATATCGGAATTTGGGCGATCCCCCGAGGTGACATCCCGTTTCGTTTGTTGGGGTCGCGCGTGACTATAAGGAGAGGCTTGCTACCAAAACCCGTTAGCCGCTCAGCTTGCTTCGAAGACTGCTCGAAATAGTCTAATTCGCATTCGTCGGTATCCACGTAGCCCGGTCGGCACGCCATTGCATCGTACTGAGCCGCCCAACCCGGAAAGTCTTTGGCGGGCACGCGACAATGGCCGAGCAAACGCTCCCACCCAGACCAAACGCGTAGTCTATCCTTCCAGAGTCCCCATTTTGCTTCCCGCTTGTCCTCGTCATACGCGTCACGAAATCCGGGGAGTTCGTCGATTTGTCGCGGCGAACTGGATTCGATCAAGGCGACGCCAACGACTTCGCTTGGAAACTCGCGCGCGTATTCACGAACATAAAGGCCTCCGGCGGAATGCCCCACCAATACGAGAGGCGGCCTGACTCCAGCTTGGTCGAGCAACGAATGTAACTCTTGGACAATCGTTTCTGCGTCTCGCGGACCTTTGCGCGGCTCGCTCCAACCGTGTCCCGCGCGATCATATGAGCAAACTCGCGTTTGCTGAGACAGTTGCGGCTGCACTTTTCGCCACTCGGACCAGGGAGCGCTGGCGGCAGCTTCCAGGATCACTGTCGGTGAACCTGTCCCCGAGCACTCCATGTGCATTTGCTGTCCGTCGACGGCGTAGAAACTTCCGGGGACAGGATTGCGTTTGTGCTGCCAGTATGCCGCCGCTAAATTCCAAACTGATAGAGACAGCAGAAGCAAACCGCAAATTGCTCCGCCAAACGCGACGAGACGCGCAATGCGGCGACCGAAAAAGGGGTCTTTGTTGTCCATTGGCAGCGATGCCTCGTAGCAACTCGCTAAATACTACATCGCACCCGTTCTTCGAAAAGTCGTGAAGATGCTCAGGTCAGCAATCCTTTCGTACCGCAAGTAATGGGGGAAGGGGGCACCTCGGAGAGCTACAGCTATTACGGTTCTACGCTGGCCGTTGCGTCCCAGCTCTTCGACGCCGAAAATAGTAGCGCACAATCAAGCTGAGGATGAACCAGGCGGCGCCGACCGTACCCTTCAGCGTACCGCTGATCTTCGATTTTCCGATACGCGGGTAGTAGCTCACCGGAACTTCAACTACGCGGAATCCAGCCAGGGCGCCCTTGAGGATCATCTCAACCGCCCAGCCATAAGTGGTCTCTTTCAGAGCGAGCGCGCGCAGCACATCTGCGCGGCCAGCGCGAAAGGGGCCGAGGTCACTAATGTTTAGACCATAAAGCACCTTAATCAGTCTGGCGGCGAGACGATTGCCAAACGCCTGATGCCAAAGCAACGCCCCAGCAGAACGCGGTCCCTGCAGCCGGGAACCGAGTGTGATGTCCGCGCGCCCCTCCGTAATTGGCGCCAGGAGAATCGGCAGTTCGGAAGGTCGATCGCTATAGTCGCCATCAAGAAACACAACCACGTCAGGAGAATTTGACGCGGCCAGTCCCGTGAGGCACGCCCGCCCATAGCCACGGCGCGCTTCCTGAACGACGCGGGCTCCCATTCTTGCGGCGATTTCGGGCGTCCCGTCATTCGAGTTGCTGTCGACAACGATCACCTCCGTTGTGAGATCGGACGGGAGATCCGCTAGAACGAGCGCAATCGACTGCGCTTCATTGTGGGTAGGGATGATGACGGACACTCGCACATGATCGTGATTCAAGTGATCTTCATTCAAGTGGACTAGGCCCGATCACCACCACGGAGAAGATGGCCGCCGTTGCGCCAGCCACGCGTCAACGCCCCATCTCCGGCCGGCGCGTCCGATAGCGAGCCCGAGCGATGCCAGCACCGGAACCAGCAGTTCCCAGATCCACGAGGTGCCCCACTCCGAAACCCAAAGGCTGCCCAGATACAGAAAAGCCACAAATGCGGCCGGCCGGGTCAGCAGACCGATGACGAGCAGGACACCGAGAGAGATCTCGGTCAGGCCCTGCATGGGAGCCGCCAACGCAGCGTGGCTTGCCGCCAGGCCCATCACCGACTTCCAGGCAGCCGGGCAGTGGCTCGCCTTGATGTAGTAATTGATCAGACCCGCGTAACCCGCCGCGGTGTAGAGGCCTTTGCCCAGATTTTCGAAGAAGACCCACACGAACATTGCCCCAATCGTCACGCGTACGATTGCCAGACCGTTTGCTGCTTGCGGTTGGTGCGCCACTGTGGTTCCGTCGCTTCGCTGTGAGGTTGCGATCGTTGTCATGGTGAACCTCGTCCAATGGATGCTATATGAAACATTCGGCAGTCTCAAATCTAGTATGGGTACGAATTATCGCTAAACTGCCTTCCCCGGTAGTGGGTCAGTTTCAGCTCTCACACCTGTCATCTTGAGGAAGCAAAGTCCTTCGCAAGGCGAAGGACTACCGACGAAGGACCTGTGTATTGCGGAAGGATAGCAGCGCCAAACCTTGCCAGATCTGGTGATACGCTTTCACGCTGGACTCGCCCCGACACTGCATGTGAGGGTGGCGGAGAATGCACAGGTCCTTCGCTTGCTGCACTCAGGATGACAGTCTTGAGGTGCCGCGGATAATGGAAGAACAATCAAACTAACCCACGACCCCTTCCTCCGCAGCCGTGACAGCTCGCGTTGGCTGCTGGTAAAATCTCGATCCATGTCCGCCGATTAAGGAGTGTCTCCGTGAAGCTGCGAGTTCTCTCGTCGTTGCTGCTGCTCTTTTTTCCGGCATGCCAGTTGGCCGCCGAAGCCAATTCGAATGCCCAGAAATTCAGCCCACCAACCCGCACCTTTCGCTTCACCTACAACTTCACCGTGAAGGATATTCCCTCCGGAGCGAAGCGAGTGCGCGTCTGGATTCCGGTGCCGCAGACTGACCAGCATCAGACGGTGCGCGTTCTGGCGGTCAAGGCTCCGGTTAAGACGCGGATGACGCAGGAGCCCGAGTACGGCAATCGGATCATGTATGCCGAGATCCAGAATTCTGCTCCGGGCAAAGCAGAGTTCACTCTCGAGTACAAGATCACGCGCCGCGAATACTCGCGGGGCGATTACGCGCAACTCGAGCGAACCGATCGGAAGCCTAGCGTCGTGTCCGCGTCGATGACCCGTTTGATTGCGCCTGACAGTCTGATTCCTACGGACGGGAAGATTAAGGAGCTGGCGGTCGAGGTAACCGGATCCCAGAGCGGCGCGGTCGCAAAGGCCAAGGCTGCCTATGATTACCTCTTCACGAATATGCGCTACGACAAGACGGGCTCAGGCTGGGGACGCGGGGACGCGGTGTGGGCCTGTGATGCCAAGCGCGGAAACTGTACAGACTTCCATTCTCCGTTCATCGGCATGCTGCGGGTTGACGGGATTCCCGCCCGCTTCGACATCGGCTTTCCACTGCCCGAAAACAAGGACAAAGGAGATATCGCCGGTTATCACTGCTGGGCTGAGTTCTATGCGCACAAAACCGGCTGGATTCCCGTTGACATCTCAGAGGCGTGGAAGGCGAAGCAGAAAGAAGATTATTTCTTCGGCAGCGTTGACGCCAATCGCGTGCAGTTTTCCACCGGCCGCGACATCGCACTTTCTCCTAAGCAGGATGGTCCAGCGCTCAATTACTTCGTCTACCCGTATGTCGAGGTCGACGGTAAGCCGTACGATAAGCTCGACAAGCAGTTCAGTTTTGAGGAAGTAAAATCTTCGAAGTGAAGCCGCGACGCGAGTTCGAAGCGCCGGGTTCGCCATGGCAAAATAATCGGCACGATTGAATTACCGGATCAGTAACGACAAACGCCCTTGTGCTGATTGAATTTGGGCGCTTCAATTCTCGCCGCTTCGCTTCTCCAGCGGTATCCCTGGGTCGATCAGGTCGTCTTCATCAGCTCGGCCGAGGTGATGTCGGTAGCCTTGGCACACATGCCAATGGGTCAAGCGGCGGAGGCGAGGTGCCTGGCCTCACTCTTTGCAAAAAGTATCGAGCGTCACGCCATAAAAAGTAATCTTAGACTGCCGAGGGAGGAATCATGAGCACCCCAACCGCCGCCTCTCCCATCCAGCGGGAACCGGAACTTCTCGGACAAACCGTCGTCGTGATCGGCGGTAGCGCCGGCATCGGGCTTGAAACGGCCCGACGAGCACGCGCTGAGGGGGCCAGGCTAATCCTCACCGGCCGGAATCCCGAGCCCCTCCAGCGCGCCGCAACCGAACTCGACGCGCTGAGCACCGCGGCCTTCGACGCCACGGACCCTGCTTCTCTCGAATGGTTCTTCCGTGACCTGCCGGGCACGATCGACCACGTGATGGTGACAGCGGGCCGTCCGTCCTACGGGCGCCTTCTCGACATGGACTTCGAGCAGGCGCGCCGCGCCCTCGACACGCACCTCTTGCTGATGCTCCAGGTCGCCCGCAACGCAGCCCACAAGGTGAAACCGGGAGGCACGCTGCTGTTCATGGGTGGCACCGGCGGCCGCCGCCCCGCCATCGGACTGGGGATCGTGCCAACCGTCACCGCTGCACTCCCCGCCCTCACCGCCAGCCTGGCGCTCGAGCTCGCGCCCGTCCGAGTCAACCTCATCGCCGCCGGCTTCGTCGACACCCCGTTGTCGGCATCGCTGCTCGGCGATGAACTCGAAAACCGGCGCAATCAGCTTCGCGCCACGCTTCCGATCGGGCGTGTCGTCGGACCGGCCGACGTGGCCGCGCTCGCGGTACACGTCATGACCAACACGGCCCTCACGGGTGCGACCTACGACGTCGACGGCGGGCAGCAGCTCGTCGCCCGCTAGACAAGGGGCAGCCTGAGCAGTATCGACCGGAGTAATCAAAACTCGACTCAGAATCCCGGGAATTTCGGGAAGTAAGGAGCACGTATGTCCACGATCCACCTCCACCATACAACCACCTTAACGCCCGAGCAGTACGTCGCCGGGCTCACCGACTTCGGGCCAGGCCGCTCGAAGCTGTTTGGCAATAGCGCCGACGAGTACCTAAAGGTGCACGATCGGAGCCGCTCGCAGGCGGACGTCACGGAAGGCTCGGGCGGCATCTGGGAGCGCCTGCACTACGACTGGTCCGATCCCAACCGCGTCGTCCTCACGACCACCGACTCCAACACCTGGGGAGGCGCGTCGGGCCACACCTACACCTTCACGCGCCGGCCCGACGGCATGACCGACATTGACGTGGTCGTCGTACGCGAAGGCAAGAACCTCAAGGGACGAGTGCTCGGCTTCGTGCTCGGAACTATCGGCCGGGGCGTTTTGGAAAAGGCATTTGTAAACTCCGTCAAGGCCATTGAAGCCCGGAACAGCGCGGCGAGAGAGGAAGGCGCAGCATGAGCCGGATACCCCGACCGGCGAGTTCACAATGCAGTGCCCACCGCGAGTTGACCGGTCTACCCGATTCAACCAATCTGAGTCAGGGGAACGAAATATATATAAAAGAATAAGGAGCAGTGATCATGGATGTGAAACTGGAAGTTGTTGTCATTCCCGTCTCGGATGTCGAACGCGCGAAGGAGTTCTACAAGAAGCTCGGGTGGAGGCTGGACGTCACGCCGCCCATCGTGGTCCAGTTCACACCGCCAGGCTCCTGGTGCTCGGTCCAATTCGGTAAGAACCTCACGTCAGCCGCACCCGGTTCAGCCAAGGGATACCTGATCGTTTCCGACATCGAGGCCGCGCGGAACCAGCTGGTCGCCGCCGGCGTCGAGGTGAGCGAGTTCTTCCACATCGGCCCGGAAGGCCGGGTCAGCGGTCTTGATCCCGACCGTCGCAGCTATTACTCGCGCGCCTCGTTCAGCGACCCCGACGGCAACGTCTGGCTGCTGCAAGAGATTACGACCCGGCTTCCCGGGCGGATCGACCCTGGTGTGACTTCATACACCTCCGCAAGCGACCTGGCGAGCGCGCTTCGGCGTGCGGCGGCCGCCCACGGCAAGCACGAGAAGCGCATCGGCGAGGCAGATCCGAACTGGCCCGACTGGTATGCCGGGTACATGGTGCGTGAGCAGACCGGCGAAGAGCTGCCGCAATGACAGACTGCGACGCAATCGTCATTGGCCGCGGCGAGATTTCATTTGACACCGTTTCCGGTCGTTTTATAATGATTCTTATCCGATAATCATGCGTCTCACCCATGAACAGTTCCGTGAGCTGGCCGCGAAGCACGGTTTGGCGGTCACGCACCAGCGTCAGGTGGTCTATGAGGCGGTCATCGCTTCCCACGGACACTATTCCCCTGAAGACATTTACGCCGCGGTCCGGCGCCGCATTCCGTCTATTTCTTTGGCCACGGTCTACAACAATCTGCGGCTTTTCATCGAGTGTGGGTTGCTGCGAGAGGTCAGTCCTCATGCGACCACGTTGCGCGTGGACGGCAATCTCAAACCTCATCACCACCTGGTTTGCTCGCGTTGCAAATCGGTGCAGGACATCGAAGGAGAGTTTATCGATTTCAAACGGCTATCTCAGCAAGTGCCGGACGGCTTTGATCTGACGCAGCCGTTGATCGAGGTCTTTGGCCTCTGCCGACGCTGCCGTGCAAAAACCTGACGCGTGAGCGGTTTTGTTGCATAAAGGAGAGCTCTGTGGGCGCAAAAGAGAAAATGAGCTCAATTGGCCGGCCAGTGCCGGAGTTGCCGGTCGCTGATGTCGAATGCGCACAACAGCATTACAGAGATGCACTCGGCTTTGAGATCGGATGGCTTTACCCAGGTAAAGAAATTGGGGCCGTGTCGCGCGGTGATGTGGCGATATTCTTTCGGAAGAGGAAGCCGCCATTCGAACCTGCCGTTCACTGGGTGTTCGCCGAAGATATCGATGCGTCGTACCAGGAACTGAAGTCGTTAGGTGCGAACATCGTGGATCCTCTGGAAAAAAAGCCTTGGGGATTACGGCAATTCACCGTAAAGGATCTGGACGGGAACCTCTTCTATTTCCATCATGACTAACCGAGCGCCGCATAACAAATTAGGACACTACCGATAGCTGGAGTCTTGATAAGGATCGGCGATTGCGCGAATGAAAGAGTCACGATGGGTTGGTAGTTCGTCAAAGTTTTATTAAAGGAAGGAGCAATCATGTCAACTGAAGCAAAGTGCCCGTTCAAACCCAGCGCTGCTGCGGCCCACGCGAATGCCGACTGGTGGCCGAATCAGCTGAATCTGAAGGTACTGCACCAGCACTCCCCCCTGTCCGATCCGATGGACAAAGAGTTCAATTACGCGGAAGAGTTCAAGAGCCTCGACCTGAACGCCGTGATCAAGGACCTGAATGCCTTGATGACGGATTCGCAGGATTGGTGGCCGGCCGACTTTGGCCACTATGGGCCACTGTTCATTCGTATGGCGTGGCACAGCGCGGGTACGTACCGCATCGGCGACGGCCGCGGCGGGGCCGGAGCCGGTCAGCAGCGCTTCGCGCCGCTGAATAGCTGGCCAGACAACGTGAACCTGGACAAGGCGCGCCGACTGCTGTGGCCGATCAAGCAGAAGTATGGGCGGAAAATCTCCTGGGCCGACCTCATGATTCTCGCAGGCAACGTCGCCCTCGAGTCGATGGGCTTTAAGACATTCGGTTTTGGCGGCGGGCGCGCGGACGTCTGGGAACCCGAAGAGGACATTTTTTGGGGGCCTGAGGGCAAGTGGTTGGCGGACGAACGCTACAGCGGCGACCGTGATCTTCAGAATCCGCTCGCTGCCGTGCAAATGGGTCTGATATATGTGAATCCGGAAGGGCCAAATGGAAAGCCGGATCCGCTTGCCGCGGCGCGGGATATCCGAGAGACCTTCGCCCGCATGGCGATGAATGACGAGGAGACCGTTGCACTCATTGCCGGCGGTCACTCCTTCGGCAAGACCCACGGTGCTGGCGATGCGAAACTGGTAGGCGCCGAGCCGGAAGCTGCCAGCATCGAGCAGCAGGGCCTGGGCTGGAAGAGCAGTTTTGGCACGGGCAAAGGCGGTGACGCGATCGGCAGCGGCCTGGAAGTCATCTGGACCACGACGCCTACCAAGTGGAGCAACAACTTCTTCACAAACCTGTTCAGCTACGAATGGGAACTGACCAAGAGCCCGGCCGGTGCGCATCAGTGGACGCCGAAAAATGGCGCAGGCAACGGCACGGTGCCGGATGCGCACGATCCTTCAAAGCGCCACTCGCCATCCATGCTGACCACGGACCTCGCCTTGCGGCTCGACCCTGCTTACGAGAAGATTTCACGGCGCTTCTACGAGCATCCGGACCAGTTCGCAGACGCGTTTGCACGGGCGTGGTTCAAGCTGACGCATCGCGACATGGGGCCGATCTCGCGGTACCTGGGCCCGCTGGTCCCGAAGGAGACCCTGCTGTGGCAAGACCCGGTTCCCGCCGTGGATCATAAATTGATCGGGGAGCAGGACATTGCCGCTCTGAAGGCGAAGATCCTCGGATCCGGACTGTCGATCTCCCAACTGGTTACGACTGCCTGGGCATCGGCGGCGTCGTTCCGCGGCTCCGACAAGCGCGGTGGGGCGAACGGGGCGCGCATTCGCCTCGCGCCACAAAAGGATTGGGAAGTGAACCAGCCCGCCGAACTGGCGAAGGTTCTGCAGAAACTCGAAGCGATCCAAAAGGAGTTCAACAGCTCGCAGTCCAACGGGAACAAAGGGAAGAAGGTTTCGCTTGCCGACCTGATCGTTCTCGGCGGCGATGCGGCGATCGAGAAAGCCGCCAAGACCGCTGGGCACGAGGTGAAGATTCCCTTTTCGCCGGGACGCACGGATGCGTCGCAGGAGCAGACCGACGTGCACTCATTCACCGTAATGGAGCCGGTCGCGGACGGGTTCCGCAACTATCTCCGCAACGGACAACCCCTGTCGGCTGAGGAGTTGCTGGTGGATCGGGCGCAGTTGCTGACACTGACTGCCCCCGAGATGACGGTTCTCGTCGGCGGCATGCGCGCCCTGAATGCGAACTTCGGGCAGGCCAAACACGGCGTCTTCACCAACCGGCCCGAGTCGCTGACGAATGATTTCTTCGTCAACCTGCTCGACATGAATACGAAATGGCAGGCCTCCTCTACATCCGAAGGCGTGTTTGAGGGGCGCGATCGGGCGACGGACAAGATCAAGTGGACCGGCACGCGCGTCGATCTCCTCTTCGGTTCGAACTCCCAGCTCCGGTCACTCGCAGAAGTCTATGCGTGTGACGACTCGAAGCAGGCGTTTGTGAAGGACTTCGCGGCTGCGTGGAACAAGGTAATGAACCTTGATCGCTACGACCTCGCCTGAGTTCGGCGAAAGAGAAAGCTTTCAACTTCGTGCTGTTCCTGTTGTTTGGATTGGCTAAATCGAAGTCGTCGCTTTTCCTGGCTTGCGGGGGGCGCATCGGGCGCCCCATGCCGCCTCGCGAAGCGTGCGCGCGAAGTTGGACGCCTTACCACCACGCGTACATCAAGTCACCTCAGGTCAAGTGGGCGAATCGCCTCTGCCTTGTCAGGCTCTCAAGCGGGCAATGATTCTGCGCGCCACGTCCTCGATAGCATGCTGTACTTCGGGAGAGATCTCGGCTCCGAGCTCGAATCGTCGTCCCTCGATCCCGTAGACCTGGAGCCGCGCCGGAAGACATTTCAGAACGTGAGCCAATTTGATCGCCTCTGCCACGCCAAGGCCATGAGTGGAAGCAGTTGTTCTTACGGAAGCCAGAGGCTGCCGGGCGTCCCACGCCTGCACCGTACCCACCGGCGCACCCGTCACCAACGCATCGACCACGATCACATCGTCGGCGCCCCTCCAGGCCTCGATGAGATCCGCAGCTTCGCCACTGCGCGTTTCTGCTTGTATGCCAAGATCGCGTAGCCGCTCCGCGACCAGGATTCCAGCCCCATCGTCGCTTCGCTGCCGATTCCCGCAGCCAATGATGAGCATGCTTCAGTTCCCGGCTTCTTCACGCTCCACCACAAGCTTCAGAAAGTGGGTGGCGCAGGAAATGCACGGGTCATAACTTCGCACCGCCTGCTCGCATTTCCAGGTCGCTTCTTCCAGCGGCCAAGCTACCAACTGCGCTGCATACTCGCGAAGATCATCCTCGATCCGTTTCTGGTTCTGGGAGGTTGGCGGCACAATCTTGGCAGTGACGATCAGTCCTTTTTCATCCAGGGCGTAGCGGTGGTAGAGAATGCCGCGAGGTGCCTCAGTGATCGCCTGACCTACACCGATCCGGTCGGGGACCTCGATTCGGGGCACGGTCGGAGGCTCGTATTCGTGAATGGCTCGCAACGCCTCCGCACAGGCGAAGACGAGTTCGACTGCGCGGACCACGATGCTCCGGAAAATGTTCTTCACGGGGGGGCACAGCCCAGCATCGACCGCCGCCTTGCGCGCCACCTCAGGCAGTTTGTCGAAATTCAAATTGAATCGCGCCAGCGGCCCTACCAGATACGAACCCCTCCCCCGGACTACCGAGTGCAAGGCGTTCGAGTGTTTGACATGTAACTCGACAAAGTGATCTTCGTATTCCGCAGCGTCTATATCGAGACCGCGGTTCGATACCAGTCGCCCTTCGTTGAACGGATACTCGTCCGGATGACGAAGCGCTACGAACTCGTAGTCCTGTTCGAAGTCTGGGAACTTCAAACCAGCTGTCCAGCGCACGGTCTCCAGTGACGCTTCCAGAGCCCATTCCAGATCGGCCACCAGCGCGCGCACCTGTTGTTTAGTGGGTGTCTTGTAGAAACCCCCGACCGCGGCGGAAATAGGATGAATCTCGCGTCCGCCAAGCAATTGCACAATCCGATTGCCGATCTTTTTCAGGCGGAGCGCTTTTTCGACCACGGCGCGGTGATCTCCCGCCATAGCGATTACGTCCTGGTACCCGAGAAAATCGGGCGCGTGCAACATGTAGACATGCAGGGTATGACTCTCGATCCACTCACCGCAGTAAAAGAGGCGACGAAGCAGGCGAACCGCAGGGTCGATGCGGACTCCCAGGGCCCGCTCGATAGCGTGCACTGCGCTCATCTGGTAAGCGACTGGGCAGATACCACAGATCCGCGCCGTGATGTCCGCAACTTCGGAGACATGACGGCCGCGGAGGAAGGCCTCAAAAAACCGCGGAGGCTCGTAGATCTTGAGCTTCACATCGGCTACGCGCTCACCCACGAGCTTGATGTAAAGAGAACCCTCGCCTTCCACGCGGGCCAGGGTGTCGACACGAATTGTTCTCGTTCCGTGTCCGGTCACGTGCGCTCGCACTCCTCGCTGGCTTTGCGGAACTGCCACGACCAGGCATTGAACCCACGGAATGCACGTGCCACCTGACTGTCCGCCTGTCCCAGAATCCGGAACTGGCTGGTCATGGAGGCTGTATTGGGAGTCTCCATGGGTCCGTAACAGCCGTAGCAGCCGCGATCGTAGCTTGGGCACAGCGCTCCGCACCCCGCCTGAGTTACCGGGCCAAGGCAAGGAACCCCTTTGGCCACAGCGATACAAACATTCGCTTTGCGTTTGCACTCGATGCACACACTATAGGAGGGAACATTCGGCTTGCGCCCCGCCAGCGTCGCGGTGATCAATTCGATGAGCTGGTATTTGTTGATCGGGCAACCGCGCAGTTCGAAATCGACGGGAACGTGCTCGGCGACCGGGGTGGAGAGCTTCAGCGTGCTGATGAACTGCGGCGTGGCGTACACCACCCGGATGAACTCATCGACATCCTTCCAGTTACGCAATGCCTGAATGCCGCCTGCGGTGGCGCAGGCCCCGATCGTGATCAGGGTCTTGCACTGCCTCCGCACTTCCTGGATACGCTGGGCATCCTGATAGGTGGTGATCGACCCCTCCACCAGCCCGATATCGTAGGGACCTTTCGACATCGCGCGTGAGGCTTCAGGAAAATAGGCGATCTCCACTGCCCCGGCGACTCCGAGCAGCTCATCTTCTGCGTCGAGCAGGCTTAGCTGACAGCCGTCGCACGAAGCGAACTTGAAAACCCCAATTCTGGGCTTGTGTTTGGATTTAGAGCTCATACTTCTCCAGTAACTTCCGGATCTGCTCATAGCGGAAAACTGGCCCGTCCTTACAGATGAAGTGTGGCCCATACTGGCAGTGCCCGCAGAAGCCGACCGCACACTTCATGTTCCGTTCCATCGAGAGATAGATGTTGTCGCGGCTTAGCCCCTGGGTCTCCAACTCCCGTGTGACGAAGCGCATCATAATCTCTGGCCCGCAAACCATGGCGATCGAAGTTGCGGGCTGCAGGCGCGCATATTTGAAGAGGGTCGTAACCACGCCGACATGTCCACGCCAACCCAGTCCGCCATAGTCGACTGTGACCAGCACCTGTGTCTCGCGGTTCCGAGCCCAGGCTGCCAGTTCCTTGCGATAGAGAAGCTCGCGAGGGCTGCGCGTGCCGTAGAGCACTACCATGCGCCCATATTCGTTGCGATTGCGCAGAACGTGATAGATCAGTGGTCGCAACGGCGCCAGCCCAATTCCGCCCGCCACGATAATGACGTCCCGGCCCCGCGCGGCCTCGGCCGGCCAGCCGGCCCCGAACGGACCCCGTACACCCACACTGTCGCCCACTCGCTGGTTCACCAGCGAATGTGTAGCCTGACCGACGGAACGCACCGTGTAGACCAGGCGGTCGTGCAACCCTGGGTCGCCACTGATGGAAATTGGCAACTCACCAACTCCGAACGCCCACAGCATGCTGAACTGCCCGGGCTGGAAAGCAGCTCCGTTGGCTGCATCCTCGGGCTCCAGCCTCAGGGTGAATGTGTCCGGCGTCTCCTTGGCCACCTCCCGTACCAAGTACGGCTGCGGAAGCATCGGGTCGGTTGTGATTGCGGTCGCCATGATCATCGCTTGACTGCATACACATCGAGCAACTGGAAGCGTGTCGCCTCCAGGCGCTGCTCCACGATCTGGGCAAATCGCTTCAAAACCTCGTAGCCGAGATCGTGGTTC
Organism: Terriglobia bacterium; assembly: GCA_963801545.1. Taxonomy (GTDB): domain Bacteria; phylum Acidobacteriota; class Terriglobia; order Terriglobales; family Acidobacteriaceae; genus JAIQFF01. The sequence continues at coordinate 20,727 of CAWDFF010000029.1, forward strand.
TCCTCGCACTTCGTCCGCAGGCACTTTCCGTCGAGGGCGATGGCGCGGACGTCATCGACCGCGCGCGCGTGGAATTTCCATTGAAAGGGTGGCACCAGCCACGACCACCCCAGGATTTCTCCCACGCTCAAGGTCGAAATGATAATCGGCTTGTGCTGAGGCGCCAGAACCTCCACGGCTACCTTTCCTTCCCGAATCAGGTAGAAGGTGTTTGCCGGGTCTCCTTCTTTGAGGATATAGGTGCCTGCTGCGAACCGCACGTTAGAGGCGCAGCTTACCATCAGATTCGTGAAGCCTTGGTCGAGGCCGACGAAGAACGGGTGCTCCGATATGACGCGTTCAAGGGTTTCCATTCTTCCCTCCTTCCCGAATGGCGCGGACCTCTTCGGTGATGTCGATGCCCACCGGGCACCAGGTAATGCAACGGCCGCAGCCAACACATCCCGAACTGCCGAACTGATCGATCCATGAGGCTAGCTTGTGGGTCATCCACTGCCGATAGCGTGCTTTGGCGGAGGTTCGGACGCTTCCTCCGTGGATATAAGAAAAGCCTTGCGTGAAGCAGGAATCCCAGCGGCGCCAACGTTCGGCGTGATCTCCGGTAATGTCAGTCACATCTTCCACAGAGGTGCAGAAGCATGTGGGGCAGACCATGGTGCAGTTGGCGCATGTCAGGCAACGGCTGGCCACGTTGTCCCAGCGCGGATGCTCAAAATTTTCGTAGAGTAGCTCTTTGATTCCAGTGGTGTCGATGCTGCGCACCTGCTGGCGCGCAGCCGTTTCCACCCTCGCCGCTGCCTCCCGACGATCCTCTTCGGTAGCTGGAACCACTTCCAACTCGGTCAGCATCTCAGCGCCACGATCGCTGCCCCCGGCTACCAGGAAGCGATGCCCTTCGTGGCCAAGCAGCTCCGTGAGCATAAGGTCAAAACCACCTGACACCTGCGGTCCCGTTCCCATCGACGCACAGAAACATGTTGCCGCCGCCTGCGTGCACTGCACCGCAATAATGAACGCACCCCCACGACACCCGCCGTAGATTGGATCACGGTATTTGTCTTCGAGCAGAACCCGATCCTGCACCGCGATCGCTGCCAGTTCGCATGCCCGAGCTCCCAGGAGGGCCTGCGGGCGTTTGGGCTTGGCCTCGTTATTCAGGATTCGGAACGTCCCGCCCTGGCGCTGAGCGGACCAGAGCTGCACATCCGCCGGATGCATGTATTTCTTCCAGCTCTGGGGCCCCACCGCATATCCGAACAGGGCCTCGTCTTCGCGCCGCTTCAGCCGATAGCGCCCTGGCTCCTGTTCGTCGGTCCATCCAGCAGGCAGATCTTCGACTGACTCAACATTGTCGTAGACGATTGCCCCGTCACGCACGGTGGGCCCGATGACTTCGTAGCCCTTGCGCACCAACGCCTCAATCAGTTTCCCCAACTGGTTTGCGCTTAAGACATGCTCCGATCGATGAGCCACTCCATCCTCCACACTTTCACGAGGTGGGAACAAACACCGACGGCTACACCGTAAGATTACTCTTTATGCTCCCCTGTCTGCCGGGAAACGAGGGTCAATACTGGACCTGTCTTCCCCTGGTTCGTATTGGACGGAGACAAGCTTTACCCCTTGCCGGTGCAAGGGGTCGGATACAGGTACAAGAACAGAACCTCATTCTCGTAGTGTCCTTTCATTCATCCTGTTTGGGTTCGTAGTCCTTGCGATCCGCCCCTACTCGGTCGTCAAGATCTGAGAGGCTAAATCAGCAGAGTGACCGCGCTGGTGGCCACGAGCGCTGCAGCCCATACCAGGTCGAGATTGAGCCATGCCTTGCGGAGAACCGCGAGGCCGAGCTTGCTATAGACCACCCACGCGATGAGCCCTGTAACCGCAAGATAGCCGATCGTATGGATCGCGGTGGCGAGAATCGCGGCGACAGGGCTGGCGGCCGCGGATGTGTGATGGTGGCCTGCCAGGTGGTCAGCCGCTTCAACTGTGCGGCTGCCCAGCAGTACCGGCAGCAACATCAAACCAGCACCGTGCGCCGACGCCATCAGAAACGACCAGAGCGTCAGGTCTCGGAAGCCCACCTGCATGCGGACCCAGCGCGGGTGGTGATGCCGCACGAGGGAGAAGATTCCAAGACCGAACAGAAGCGCTGCGACGGGATAGCGGATCGTCTCCGTCGGCAGCGCCATGCCGAGAAATGCCGCAGCCAGCACCACAATGCCAATGGACAAAGCGTGGCCAAGCGCGATCGGAACGAGTGCCCTCGCCACCGCGCTCCCCTTTTGCTCCTGCATCCCTAGCGCCACCGCGAAGAGCCAACCCATTCCGGGGTTGATTCCGTGGTAGGCGCCGAGGAGCAGCATCAGCCACAATGCCGTTGAGCCCATCGCTGCATGTGTCATTTTGTCTGCGCCTCAGAGTAGCAGTAGGAATCAGATGAGGCGTCCCCGCCCTCCAGTCGGACCTGATGCGCGCGCAGCTCGTCGAACTCGACAAAGAAGTTTTCATCGAGTTTCATTCCGCCGTTCGGGTCCGCGTCGAGCTTTACCATCCAACTCTTTAACCCGTCGGGATAGATCTGGTCGTCCCACGGGGAGTAGAGCGAGTTGGTGAAATAGACACGCTTGCCGTCGCGGCTGATCTCAACCATCTGAGGGCCCCCGTTGAGCGCCTGCTTTGGCTTGTTTGGGTGGGCCGCGCGGCGCACGATGCCACCGAGATGGACCGAGCCCGTCTTCTTCGGGTTGGCCGGGTCCAAGACATCGTACTGGATGAATTCTCCAGTGCCCCAGCACGAGACGTAAAGGAAGCGGTCGTCGAGCGACAGGTTGATGTCAGTTACCAGCGGTGGCACCGCCTTGAAGCCCTTTAGCAACGGCGGTAGTTTTTCCGGGTCGGCGGGCTCCGCGGGGATTTCGATCACCTTGCGGACGGCCCACTTGCCGTTCTTACCGCCATCCTCCCTGTACCACATCCAGATCGACGACGACAGGTCTTTGAGCGAAACGCCGACCCCAACGAAACCGTAGGTCTTCTGGGGATCATGAGAGGGGCGCAGTTCGAGCACCCACTGTTGCTCGGCACCTAGGTCCACTTCCTGCAGATGGCGTCGCTTGTCCAGATCCCAGATATGAATCTTGTGCCCGTACTTGCCGGCCAGCAGCAACTCCGGGTTGACGCCGTCTTTCACCATGTTCGGCGTGCCCCATTCGGAGGTAATCATCGTGTCGTGTCCCAGGTGCCACCAGAAGTCGTACGAAAGTTGCTGCGGGCCACGATCCTGTTCCCACTGTCCCTTCAGCTCGAAGGTGTTCGCGTCCATCAAGAAAATGCCGCCAGGGCCGTCTCCGCTGGCCGATCCGAGTGCACTTCCATAGACGCAGTCTGGACCGCAATGAATCGTATGGGGCGAGGTGTAGCCGGTCTTCTTGATGAACTCTTCGGGCTCGATCACCTTCACGATTTTCGGCTGCCTGGGGTCCGGCTTGGTATCGAGGATGTAAATCCGTGAAGACCCGATGCCCGGTACGATCAGGTAGCGACGCTCCATGTGCGGATGTGGTGCCTGCGGACAAAGACACGCGCTGCACGCATTCCAGCCGAAGTGGTGCAGTTCATTATCGCCGCGTGGAAAATCTGTTTGTCCGACGAGCCGCCCATACCCGGAGGAACTCGGATCGAGGTCAATGACGCCCATGGCGTCGCACTTTCCATTCTTGCCGGCGTTGAGCAGAGCAACATATGCGAGGCGTTCTGCCGGGGCGTGCATCGCCATGCCCGGTGAAGGGTAAAAAGTTGGATCCGGACGCATTAAAGCCATTCTTTTATCTCCTTGTTGTGCAAAGTTCGCGAAAAAAACCTAAAGCCTCAGGCTTTCACCGCGATCACTTCCAGATACTCCGATGAAACCACGGTGAGTTCATCCCCCCCGCGATTGTACGCGGACCACAGCTTTTCAAGTTCTTCGCGGAGCGTTCGCGCGGCGGTTTCATCCAACGCTGCGAACGCGCGATTAGTGGGCCCATAGTACTGACGAAAGAACTCTACGACCTCTGCCGGCGGGAAGGGGTAGGTGAAGGTGTAGTGGCGCCGCGTCATCTTAAGGTCCGAAACCCCGTGGCCCAGCCTCTTGCGCACCACAGTCTCATCGCCCCACAACACCGGAGCCGGCATGCCAGAGGGAGCGATGAACTTGGCGAAGGTCTTGAACATTTGTCCAATGAACCCTTCAGGCGTCCAATTTCCCATCGCGATCGTGCCTCCGGGGCTGCACACTCGCAGCAGCTCGCGGGCCACGAGTTCCGGACGCGGGGCAAACATCGCTCCCACCAGGCTGGTTACGACGTCGAAGCTGGCATCTTCGAACGGAAGAGCCTCGGCGTCACCTTCAATGAAACGAGCCTTGAGACCTTCCGCGTTGGCACGGGCCTGCGCACGCTGCACCAGGTTCGGCGCGAGATCCACTCCAGTGACATTCACGCCATCTCGGGCCGCCCAGAGCGCGACCTGGCCCGAGCCGCAGGCCACATCGAGCAGCAGGCATCCTGCGGGAACATCGAGTTGTTCGTAGAAAATGCGCGCGCCCTGCTCCATGTAGCGCGAGAAGCGGTCGTAGTCCCCGGCCATCCACGTTGCTTTCAGCCGTGCCTTCAGACCGTCGATTTCCGGTGCCGTTGTAGTGGTGCTCATGCTTCCTCCAGTGTTTTTTTATTCACCTGCAATAAGGGTACGGATCGCGTCGACCGTCATGGCCGACAACCCAAAGTCCCATTCATCGCCAAGAATATCTTCGACGTCTGCGAGGGTCGCAGGTGGCATGTTCTCTTCCTCGATCTTCTTCTGGGTCGGCGTGAATGTTCCCTCGATCAATTTCGCATGAATCAAAGGCATGTTTGGTTCCTTCTCGCCTGCAACAGCGCTCAGTAAACTTTGGTGGCCCTTCGACAAGGCTTACTATGCGTCGTCATCGCGGCTCATACTTACCCGTGCGTCCGGCATTCTTGCTCACGGCAGAGTTGCCGTATGATGATTTGCTCAGGAGTCCGGAGAGGTTTGCCGGGAGTCCCGCGAGAGGATATATGGATGTGCTTTCCGAAGTGCTGAAGGTCGTGAAGCTCCAGGGAGCCATGTTCTACAACGGAGAATTCTCGTCCCCGTGGAGCTTTTGCTCGCCGCCCTCGCATTTGGTAGCGCCCTATGTAGCACCGGCCGCGACACACGTGATCATTTATCACCTGCTGACTGAGGGGCGCGCCTCTGCCCGGTTGATGGATGGCCAGCGCATCATTCTTGACCCCGGCGACATCGTGATCTTTCCCCATGGCGACGCACACATCCTCGAAAACGGCCCGCCGACGAAGGCTGTGGACATGGCGAAGGAACTAGCCCGGATTTTTGCCCAGGGGTTAAAACTCTCGCGCCTGGGTGGTGGAGGGGAAATTACGAGATTCGTCTGTGGCTTCATGGCTTGCGAGCCACGACTAAGCCAAATCTTTCTTAGCGGCCTGCCGCCGGTGTTCAAAGTCAGCATTCGTGACGATGCCTCGGGCAGATGGCTGGAGAACTCAATCCGCTTTTCGGTGAACGAGGCCGACGCTTCCCGCGCCGGCGGAGAAGCAGTCTTAGCCAAACTGTCGGAGGTTTTATTTGTTGAAACACTGCGCGCCTACATTGCGCACCTCCCAGCCGAGCAAACCGGTTGGTTGGCTGGCGCACGCGATTCGGAGGTGGGAAGGACGCTTGCGCTAATGCATCGGAATCCTGCGCATCCGTGGACCATTGCTTCCCTGGCAAAAGAAGCGGGGCTGTCGCGCTCGGTGCTGGCGGAGCGCTTCCGTCATTACCTCAACGAGCCTCCAATGGCCTACCTCACGCGCTGGCGACTTCAGTTGGGAGCCCAGATGCTTGCCTCGACCAGCTATTCGGTGGCACAGATCGCATCCGAAGTCGGCTATGAGTCCGAAGCCGCTTTTAACCGGGCGTTCAAGCGCGAGTTCACTGTTCCTCCCGCGCGTTTCCGCGGCCAATCGAGGTCGACTCGTGCGACCGGTCCAGCGAGGAAATCCCGGTCGAGTGACTAAGTGGCTGGGAAACATTAACGGCGATTACACTTAACAACCTGGTTGTTTGTGGAATGCACTGGTCAAAATTGGCCGTCTTGCTGCGGAACGAACACCCATTATGTATCCGTGAGAGTCATTGGGAAACAAGCATTTGGACGGTCGGTGCCCCACCTGTGGCGCTTAAGCCCGGAGAGCTGTGCGAGCTGAGCACCGGGCAGCCGCGTACCGGGCCCCACCGAGATCGGCTCCTGGCCGCTTGGGGCAAGTAAACCTTCCGCAAGGCCGGAATCAGACCCACCTCAGTGGGCGTCAGGATGGCTCATTTGTTATGGTATTCAATACCATGGAGGCGCAAAAACCGTCGGCCTTAATTCGAGCATTCAAGAGGGCGCACAAGGACGTAGTAGAACGTCTGTCCGGCGTAGATTTTGCCCCGATCCCACCCGAAGAGGCTAGTGCAAGGTGGGAAGGACGGAGCGGGAAATCCTGCTAGAGACAAACCGGAAGCATGATTGGGAACATCGCAAGAGTCCATGGTTCCGCCTGTACTATCATTTTTACTGAGAAGTGCCTTAAGGGTAAGAGCTGCCCGTATTCGGTAGACATGGCTACAGAGTCAATGAAGTGTAATGTCGGAAGATTTTGGTTTGTGAAGAAGTGAGAGCAGGTTTGTCCTTCGCCTTGCGCTTTTTAGGAGAAGGTTTTGGCACCCGAAATAGAGCCTTCATCCCCCATTTCAAAGTTCTCTCGCGCTTCTGTCCCTTCCTTGTATTTGGGTTCCTTCATGGAGTGATTGTGCGTTTTCTAGCGGCTCCAGTATTTGTTTTTTTGGTCGCCGGATTACACCAACAAAATAAGAAATCCAAGCCCGCCCAACAGAGTGTCCAAACAAATCAGGCTTTCTGATGAACGACGCTGTGAAGATGCGCGAAAGCAGTCACGGTCGGATACCGGAATAAGCCCAAGACCTCGGGCCCAACGCTCGGCACGAGCTCAGGAATTGCCAAGAATTCCTGAAACTTTGCTGCGGAGATCACACGGCGGCACCGCGCTGGGTACTTGATGTCGGGGGCGGCAGGCGCGGTTCAACGCTTCTGGTACGGATGGAAAATGTAGTCCTTGGCCTTCACGACCGTATGGCACGCGTTTCCGCAGTCTGAGAGGCTTTTGGGATCCGCCGTGAACTTGTCCGATGCGGCATCGTAGTTGAACACCGCGTATCCCCACCCGCCGGTTTTCGGGAATCTCTTGCTGTCCTTTTCCATGACGAAAGCCTGGCTAAAGATGTCTGGCACATCCACGGCGAATTGGGCTTCGGTGCTTCTCTTCGGCTTCCACTGAAGCTTCACGATCATGGAGCCCTCCGGAAAAGGCTGACCGTTGCCGGGAACGCCGGCCTTGTACGCCGTGATCATGGTCGGATTGGCGACGATCACCTTGAGCACCTCGTCGGTCCGGGCGGAAGAGACCACCGACCAGTCCTCGTATCCCCGGAAGTCGGAGAACGCGATTCCGCTCGGCGATTTCAGCGAGTACTTGTCCTTATCTTGGCCTTGCGCGAAAAGGGCCACGGCGCCGAGGACTGCGAGCACTGCGACGGCTGTCGCAACGACGGTAAAGCTGGCGCTATTTTCCACGGCGCCGCGTGTCTCTATCTTCTGCTCTTGTTGTTCTTGTACCACAGATTTCGTCACAAGTTCAGACATGGTGTGTTCTCCTTCACAAAAAAGTCTTCTAAGTCCGATTAACGTGCATCTCGAACGACCGCGATTAAGCCAGACGCCAGGGAGTAAGGCAATTGGACAAAGGTATCGACGATACCTTCGTATCAAGTGTGCGGGAAGAGGGTTCCTTCGCTTTGATCGATTTTCAGGACAAGCTGGATGCAGAAAAGCCGCATGCCTCAGGCATGAAGAAACTGCAGTCGATACGAAAGTATGGGCGATACCATCGTCCAATTGCGCGGCCCATTTTGTTCTGGCTGAATGGTGAGAGCTTTATGTTACCGGGTGGTTTGTGTCATTCGCGCGACGATTTCGGATTGAAGTTCTAAGTTCTTGAGATTGTCGTCGGCTATGTGTGCATTTGCTGCGACGAATGAACTAGAAACGCCGACGGCCATTGTCGGCTTTAATCAACCGGTTTCCAAGACTAACAAATACGAGGAAAATCCCATGGCAACTATGAACGCACCTGCCAGACTCACACAGATGAACGCACCGACAAAACCAGCACAGATTCGCGTGGCCCGGCGGTCGCCTGCCTATTGGCGTGTCACGATCGACAACCCGCCGATCAACGTCATGGGCCCGGAAATGGTCCGGCAGTTCCAGGAAGTCATCAACGCTCTGGAGGCCGACGAGCAGGTCAGGGTCGTGGTCTTCGACAGCGCGGTCGACGACTACTTCCTGAATCACTCCGATTTCATGGCCAAGCTTGAGGACCTGACCTCGATGCCGGCGGGTCCCACAGGCTTGCCGCCTTGGCCGGACTTTCTCGTGCGTCTGACCCGCCTGCCAGTCGCCTCCATCGCCCTCATCCGCGGCCGTGCGACCGGCAACGGCAGCGAGATCACGCTGGCCTGCGACATGAGTTTTGCCAGCCGCGAGAAGGCCATCATTTCGCAGTGGGAGGTGGGCGTGGGGATGGTCGCCGGCGGCGGCCCCATGGCTCGGCTGCCCCAACTCATCGGCCGAAACCGCGCCCTCGAGGTGCTCTTGAGCTCGGAAGACATCAGAGCAGACCAGGCCGAGGCCTACGGCTACATCAATCGCGCCCTGCCCGACGCCGAGCTAGATGCGTTCGTAGAGGCGCTCGCGACCCGGATCGCCAAGTTCGACAAATGGGCGATCGCGCAACACCAAGCGCCTCGTCAACACCAGCCTGCCGCCGGACGTCGAACTCGGCGCCGGGTGGGATGCGTGCATCGCTTCGCTCGGGCGACCTGCCGCGCAGGAGGGGATCAAGGCGCTGATGGCGCGCGGCTTCCACAAACCGGGGGATGTCGAAAATCGGCTCGGATACTACCTGGGCCAAATCGCGCGCTAGGCCGGCGCCCGACACGATTCTCAATTCCGGGACGTTGAGGGGAGACGTTCCAAGCCAATCTTGGTGGACATTTGTCGAGAGTCCGTGGTGATGTTTTACATTTTCTGCTCGAAGGAGGTCTTATGTCTCAGAAAGCCAGCGCCGTAAAGCGTGCTCAGCAAAGCGAAGTCCAGCCTCACCAACTCGGGCAGGAGGTTTTCAAAACCATCTTGTCCGAAGATGTCGATTGGAAACCGTTCCCGGCGTTCCCACCTTCCGTCCGGCTGGCCGTCGTCGTGGGTCAGCCCTCGGAGCCCGGCCCTTACACAATCAGGGTCAAAGCGCCCCATGGCGCGAAGCTGATGCCTCACAAGCACCCAGAGGATCGAGTCTATACCGTGATTTCCGGCGTCTTTTATATCGGACTGGGTGATGAATTCGACGCGAGTAAGTTGGAAGCCTATCCGCCCGGCGCCGTGATCATTCTCCCTGGCAACACGCCCCATTTCCACTGGGCGAAATCCGGCGAGTACGTCACGCAAGTAACCGCGATGGGGCCACTTGGACTGGAATACCTCATCGCGAAAGACGATCCGCGAAACAACAAGTCGTAGGATTGAAGGCTCACGATGAACGATCAACAAAAGAAGGAGCAGTATTCTGGAGTGCGAGATCAAGAGATCCGTGCGGCACTGGATCAGCATTGGGCGGCGTCCGATGCCAACGATTTTGAAACGGAGCACCACATCTATCACGAGGACGCGGTGCTGGAATACCCGCAGTCAGGCGAGCGAACCCGCGGTCGACGCAACATACAGAACCAGCGCGCTAGTCAGCCGAGCAAAAAGCGGTTTGCTGTCCGACGAATCATTGGCGGCGGCGATCTTTGGATCACCGAATTCATCCTGACATATGACGGCAAGCCGTCCTACACCGTGAGCATCATGGAGTTCAGGGACGACAAGGTTGCGCGGGAAACACAGTACTTTGCGGATCCATTCGTGGCTCCCGCATGGCGCGCTCAATGGGTCGAACGGATGGACACATAATCTCGAGGCGCGAGAAATCGCTAACGACACCACATTTGCGGTTTGCAACATACGATGGAGGGACAAGAGATGGATTGGAAACGGTTGGTCCAGTCTGCGCTGCTGGGTAGCAGTGATTTGGAACAATACGCCATCCTGCTGGTACGCGTTTCGCTCGGGCTGTTCTTCGCCATCTCCGGGGCAAACAAATTGTTTGTCGCGGGCAGCACGCAAACTATGTACGAAACGCTCGTTAAGGCAAGAGTCCCGTTTCCCCGCCTGATGACTTATTTCGTGTCGGGTGTCGAGTTCGTTGGCGGATCCTTGCTGACCGTGGGGTTGCTTTCGATCCCGACCTGCGTGGCTTTATTGGTCGATATGCTTGTCGCCATCCTGACCACCAAGCTTTCCGCCATGCCTAAAGGACTTTCGCCTCTTAACTGGCTCGACGATTTCCTCTACCTTCCGGAAGTTCTGTACGTGCTCTTCTTTATCTGGCTGATCTGCTCTGGTCCGGGAAAGTTCAGTGTCGATTACTGGCTCGTCGGCCAGTTTCTGAGGTGATCGATCGACAAAGTGATTGATCGACGAAGTGATCGATCGACGAAACAGCTTGTTGCTAGAGTTAGGGCTTTGCGGGCAGCTGCCAGAGCTCAATCTTGTTCCCATCCGAGTCATATATCCAGGCAAAGCGACCGTAGGATTCATCCATTCGTTTGGCGTCAATCTTTACTCCCTCTTGTTTTAAGCGGTCGAGCAAAGCATCCGTATCGTCCACGATGTAGTTGATCATGAACGGTTGGCCGGAAGCGAAATAGTCAGTGGAGGCTGGAAAAACAGTCCAAACTGTAACGTGTTCCTTTTGCGGGTCGTCGTGTTCGCGCCACCGAAGCATCGCGCCTTGGCCTTTGTCAGCGAGCCCAAGATGCTTCGAATACCATTCGCGCATCTGATCACGATTAGCGGATTTGAAGAAGACACCGCCGATTCCCAATGATCCGCCCGCGCTGCTCCGTTTTGACAGGCGGCTTCGACTTTTCAGGCTGCGGAGATTGCACTTCCTGTCCTCCTGTTGAGCGGGCCGAGATGAGCAACAGCGACCCGAGCGCAATTGTGCTCCACGGTATTGCTTGCATCGGCGGATTATACATAAGCTTCGATTCGAATGGAGAAATCGGTCCGCTCAAGCTTTGCCGCGATTCACACTAAGCCCGCGCAGATCGGTACTGCTACGGGTACCCAATCTTCAGTACGATCTTGCCGGACTTGTGTGGTGCGCCGGCAAGCATGCGTTGCGCCTGGCGCGCCTCCGAAAGCGGCAGGATTGAGCCCACACGCGCTGTGATTCTGCCCGCGTCAAATAATGTTATGAGTGTCTGCAGGCGCGCGGTGGTTACCTCAGCGTAGAAGAAAATGGCCTCTGCTGGGAGCGGCTCCATCGAGACCGAGGTGACGAGTTTGCCTCCGGGTTTCAACGCAGCGACGCAGCGTTGAAACGTACTACCCCCGACCGTGTCGAGGATAGCATCCACCTGTGGGAGGTCGTGCTCGAACGCCGGCTTGCCCGAGTCGATGATGGATTTCACGCCCAATGATCGGAGCAGGTCCTCGTCGTCCAGGTGGGCGATAGCAACGACTTCGATTCCGGCGTCTACCGCCATTTGTACGGCGTAGGCCCCGACGTTCCCCGCGGCTCCGACGACCATTACCGTTTGTCCGCGCATCACCTGCGCATACTGGGCGGGTGGCCCAGTCTAAATCTAACTCGCATCTCCAATCCCGAGGGTGGCCCGTTCAACCTCCGCTTGAGCGGGGCTTTTCTGCGGCGAGCGCATCTTCACTGTCGGGAAAACCCCAGCCCACTCCCGCTTCCGAGCCGTCCACTGCGATTCGATCTCTACCATGCCCACCTCACCCAGCGCGTAGTGTCGAAAGCTGCTCCACCGCCAGTCCTCAGGGCGCGCCGCCAACCCGCGCTTCACCGGATTGCGATGAATGTAGCGCAGCTTCTCCACCAACTTCCTCTCGCTCCACACATTGAAATCGTAATACCGCGCCTGCCAGAAAGAATCCTCAGTCCGCAGCGCCAGCCTCCGCGCTACGCCCTGCTTCAGAGACTTGATCGCTTGCGCCAGCGTGCTGCGCTCCGGCTCGTTTACGAGTAAGTGGATATGCTCGGGCATGACGACGTACCCGTAAACACAAAGATCGTAGTTTCGGCGAACTCGCTCCAGCGCGTCGACAAACGTGCCACATGTGCTCGCATTAGTGAACTTCGGCTGCCGGTGATAACAACTGAAAGTCAGGAAGTGAATCTGTCGAGTCTGCTGGAAGCGCTTCAGTCCCAACGGCATGAGTGCATGCTACTCACAGCAAGGCCGATTTGTCTGTGATGGATGAACAAAGGACCCGCCCAAGCGGAGCTTGGACGGGGCACCCTAAGATAATCTGCGATCCCGCAGGCCTGTTCTCTGCGGCATCCCGATTTCCGGACAGAAATGGTTTCCCTCCGATTCTTATGCCGCTGAAACCGACTCCTTCCTCCGGTTGAGTGCCGGTAGAAGAAGTTTCAGAAGCGCTTCATCAGAAAACGGGTTCTGACCTGAGATCAGCTCGCGATCCTGAAGGACATAGCTCGTCCATGGAGCGAGCACACTTACCTCGCCGCCCGCCGTACTCAAGGCGAAGTCCGGATAGAACAGAACCTTACCACCAATCTCAAGCGGTTCCCGCTGCTGCTCTTCCGCTGTCGAAAAGATAGTCATCTTATATCCAGAATAGATCCAACCCTGCGCCTTCGCCCGCGCTCCGGCGGCATCGCCCGCACTCAGCGCGGCGACCACCTCCGTCGAATTCGGAAGCGCCGAGAGAAGTGAAATCGGGCCATGGCAGAGCACTGCCGTAGGCTTGGATGTTTTATGAAAGTGTCTCATCACGGTGCCAGCGTCGGGATCATCGAGAAGATCCATCATCGGGCCATGGCCGCCGGGGACGAAAACAGCGTCATATTGATCCAGGCCCGATGCGATGACATCGGAGATGCGAGTTGGATTTTTGAGCCCAGTCAGCGTGTCGCGGAATTTTAGATAGTCCTGAAGCTTAGCCTCGTCTCCACCGAAGAAGTCGGCTACAGCGGAATGGACATCCAGTTGCGGCGTGTTGCCCTTGGGGTTGGCGAAAGTGATTTCGTAGCCCTCGTTCATCAGGGCGCGAACCGGAACCGTCAGTTCGTTAAGATAATAGCCAGCGCCGGTATAAACCTTGCCATCTTTCAAGGGCAAGCCATGACCGCTCGAGACTAGTACCAGGACTTTTCCTTTAGTTGTCATTGTTGTTCTCCTTTTTGAAATCGAATCTGTTCTCCCGAAATATCAGCGCTTGAGGAATGCCAGCAGGTCGGCGTTGATCCTTTCCGCCTGCGTAGTGGGCATGCCATGAGGGAAATCCTTATACGTGATCAGCGTCCCATTCTTCAGCAGCTTGGCCGACTTCGGCCCGGCCGCCACGTACGGAACGATCTGGTCGTCCTCGCTATGTATCACCAGCACCGGAATCGTGATCTTCTTCAAGTCCTCCGTAAAGTCCGTCTGCGAGAAGGCCACAATCCCGTCATAGTGCGCCTTGGCGCCGCCCATCATCCCCTGCCGCCACCAATTTGCAATGGTGGCCTCAACCGATTTCACCCCCGGCCGGTTAAACCCATAGAAAGGCCCCTCTGGAAGGTCGCGATAGAACTTCGAGCGATTCGCCGCAAGCTGCGCCTGCAGATCGTCAAACACTGACTTCGGCAGACCCTCCGGATTGGCATCCGTCTTCAACATCAGCGGCGGCACCGCGCTGATAATGGCGGCCTTGTACACTTCCTGTTGCCCACGCCGGGCGAGATAGTGAACCACCTCACCGCCGCCGGTCGAATGCCCAACATGGATCGCATTTTTCAAACCCAGATGCGCCGTAAGTGCCGCCAGGTCGTCGGCATAATGGTCCATATCGTGCCCATCGGCCACCTGCGTCGAGCGCCCATGCCCACGCCGGTCATGCGCGATCACGCGATACCCCTTGCTCAGAAAGAACATCATCTGGTTATCCCAGTCATCCGCCGAAAGCGGCCAACCATGGCTGAATACGATCGGCTGCCCCGAACCCCAATCCTTGTAAAAGATCTCAACGCCGTCCCTGGTGGTAATAGTTGGCATACACTCTCCTTGGATAATTGGATTAACATCCGAAGATTTTCCGAGTTTCCTCGATGCAGAATGACCGAAACGCCCTTTTCGCTACTCGCGTAGCCTTCATTGACTTATCCCATCCCGCCCGAGTGTTAACCGTAGGTGAGGGTAGTGCTCTGTCCGACCTCGATAATGTAACCGTCAGGGTCGCGAATGTAGCAGCGGATCTCGCCGTACTTGGGGATCGGCGGCGTGATGAACTCGGCTCCTCGACTTTTCCATAATTCATAGCACGCTTGAATATCCGCAACCCGGAAATTCATAAAGCTGTTGATGTGATTCGGGTCAGGGACGCTGAGCGTCACCGTCGGCTTATCCGGGGTCGGCCCGCCCCCAACGTTCAGAATCATCCAGATATTCGCCAGCTGAAGATACGGAGGCGCGTTGCCGTCCCCCATGCTCAGAATGCGAGCGCCGAAGACCTTTTCGTAGTAGCGCGCCGATCGCTCGACGTCGGCCACCGTGAGAAAATGCGCGATGCTGATCCCCTCCCGCGGGGGCATCTCGTAGCTCTTCTGTTCAATTTGTACTGCGCTCATGGATGGCTCCTTTCGATACGCTGCTCATTGCAAATATGGTGACCCGGGCCCCGCTCCCATTCACAAACAATCGATCGACGCTGGCTAGTGCAGCAGCGATTCCCAACTGGCTGGAACTCTCCCCGCGGGTCCGGGAGCGGGCTGAGTTTTTGGATGCGAATGCGGCGGAAGCAACTCTGCACCCTTGATCATCTCCCGCTTCTCGTAATCGTAGAACCAATCCTCACCCGGCTCGAAGCTGGCAATGATCGGATGCCCTGTCGTCGCCGCATGCTTGGATGCATGCTGACTCGGAGAACTGTCACAGCAACCGATGTGCCCGCACTCCGCACACCGACGGAGATGAAACCACCAACCTTTCGGTGACGCCAGGCATTCCACACACCCGTCACCACTCGGTTTCGAAGCGGGGTTGATCCCGCGCAGACCCTTTTTCATTTCCGATTTTCCTTTGTACATCGCATGTCCAGCAAAGAGTTCAAGCCACCAGCAAGATCTTCCCGACACCACCCTTCTCTGCCGCTGCTTGAGCCTCGGACGCTTCACTGAGTGGCAGTTTTTGGCTAATCGGGATTACTAGCTTGCCATCTCGCACCGCTTCGGCCATGAATTCGAGCGTCTTCCTGTCGAATTTCGAGAATACTGGCACCACCTTTACAGATGGGTACTTCGCGGCGTTTTGCGGTGCCCCGACAACCGATGCATACACTCCTCGCGGCTTGACCTTGGCGATCAGCTTCTGTGCGGTTCTTCCGCCGACCGTATCCGCCACCGCATCGAGCGGTGGAAGATTCGCAATCGCGGTGTCGTCGTCGGTTGCGACGACCTGATCGGCGCCGACAGTCTTCGCCTCATCCATCTGCCTCTTCAAAACCCCCGCGATCACAGTCGCCCCGCGTTCCTTCGCAGTGAAGACCGCTGAGCGCCCGACATTTCCAGCAGCACCTACGACGAGAACCGTCTGTTCCGCTTTGATTCCCGTAGCTGAAAGGAGCTGGTTGCCGGTCGTCGTCACCAGCGGTAGCGCCGCCGCCTGGATCAAATCGAGCCCCTTGGGAACTTTTGCCAGAATCGCGGCTTTCACAACGCAAAGTTCGGCGTAGGTATTGTCCGCCATAGCGAACACCTGGTCGCCGACGGAAAAGCCTTCCACTCCCGGCCCAATCTTGACTACAGTCCCCGCAATATCGACTCCTATGAGACCCGGAAAAGTCATAGGATAAAAGTCTTTCGTTAGTCCGGCACGCCGCTTGTAGTCGATCGGATTCACGCTCGTGGCGGCGACCCGCACAAGTACTTCGCCGGGGCCCGCCACCGGATCAGGGTATTCCTCGAACTTGAGTACTTCAGGACCGCCATATTGGTGGACAACAACTGCTTTCATGATTCATCTCCTTCTGTCGGCCGACTCTCTGACCGGTGGATTCTTAGCTCTGCACCTTGTGTTCGCGCGTCACAGCGCCTTTGGCGGCAGCCTCTCTTCGATTCTTCTGAGGGTGAATGCCCAGGTCCTGCCATGACGTTTCCGCGAGGTTGACGTCGTAGTAGTTTGCAGCTTTCTCGATGTTCGCGAACGCCAAAGCACGGTCGGCATCGGAGACGTCGATGACTTGATCAAACCGCGCGACCGCGTTACGCACATGTTGTGCGTCGGTCAGTGGTTCTTTACGCTGCTTCGGAAACGCGTAGACGCTGTCGGGTAAGTCGCTCTGCATCGTCAGCCGTCCGTGTTTCTCGTGAGGTTTCCAGGTCGCTTCCGGCATGTCTTTGCCTTCCTTTCTTTAAATACTTGGCTAGAGGGCGAGCGCGGTGTCTGCCCGTGGACGAAGGCGATTAAGCCACAGGCGGCTTGCGGCGATCGTTCCCCATGTCCTCATTTGAACGCCTGCTCCGATTTGTTGTTCTCTCACCGGAGCAAGAATTGTGCGGCCGGCGAACAACGAAAAGTGGTCGCAGGTCAGGCGGCGCGCTCGTCTTCAAGTACCTTGACTTCGCGCAATCTGCCCGTGTCCACGTCGAAAATGACACCGCGCACGGGGATGTCTTTGGCAATCCAGGGATGCGACCTGACTTTCTTGATCTGCTCCCGGGTATTTTCCTCGGGGTCCTTATAGGAGAAGAATCGCATTGGAGCCGGCGACGCATCACCCGTAGACGCGCTCAGCTTCGCGTTCATTTCGTCATCTGTGAATGTCGTGAACCCGCAGCCGGTGTGGTTGAGAAGCAGTATCTCTGTGGTTCCGAGTACACGGTTGGAAACAATAAGTTCCCCGAGAACATCTTCTGTTACCGCGGGTCCGCCGGTTCGGATAACGTCGATGTCGGCTTGCGGCAGACCCAGGATCCCAGGGAGGTCTGAGAGCCGTGGATCCATGCAGGTTACAACTGCGATTTTGGGGGCCGGACGCTTCCCCAGTGTTGGATTGTAATTTTTTGCATAGTTGCGGTTCGCTTCTAGCGCCTTATCAATAATACTCATCGTTTTCCCCCTGACAGGTTTTTGCAATGTCGCTCGTCCGACCGAATCGGCTGCGATGGAGCGATTACACTCGAGGTGCTCCGGCGAATCAATTGGACGATGGTATTGGCGATACCTTGGTATCAGCGAGCATGAGGGGTTGACTAACGTTGCGACTCAAAACGGCGGATCAAACTAAAACGCGACTCGGACAGACAAAGTCGCCCAGGCGGGTATCAGAGTGCCGATCGCTCAGTTCACTCGGAGAGCGGCATTGAGTGCCTCAAGCAGAGCCGTGTCGCTGAATGGCTTGAACAGGCACTCCACCGCACCCTGTTCGAGTAGTCGCGGGCGAACAGTCTTATCTGTGCTGGCGGTGATGAAGATGATCGGAATCTCCTGCCCGCGAAGCTTCAATTCCCGCTGAAGGTCGGGTCCGCTCATCCCCGGCATGGCGATGTCGAGGATCAGGCATTTGGTTTGGCCGACGCAGTCCGACACGAGGAACTCTTCCGGCGACGAGAACGCGCGGGCTGCAAAACCGAACTCTATCAGCAGATCGGGTAGCGACTCACGCACGGATTCGTCGTCATCGACCACTGACACAAGCGAATGCGTGACCGTCATAGATTCTTCATGCGCCTGCGCCCACAGCCACAGGCTTGGCAACGCTATGACTGGTGTATTCGCACTGGCGTTGGTTGGGAAAGTCGATGTACTCGTCAGGGAGTGCCGTTTACCAATCTGGGCGGCCCATTCACGACGAGGCTGAACTCGTTTTCGGAAGGATCCTCTCCTGACGGTACTCCACAACAAGAGAGTGCGCCACTCCAGGAGGTACTGTCTATTGCACCTTAGTATTGGTTTGCCAATAGAGGTGAGGAACGGTCCGCAGATCAGAACGCCACGCTGTAAGGCGGAAATCCCTTAGTCAGTCCGGTACCGGCCCCTAGAGGACAAGGATTCCTCACGCCGCATCCGTTACGTCAGGCGTCCGAATGGCACGATTACTTTCAGCGCCCGTAGCACCCTCGGGCCCGCGAGGAATAGAGAATGAAAACGCAGCTCCCGGACCATTATTCAGTGTTGCCCACAGACGACCATGGTGACTCTCGATAATAGAGCGGCTGACGGATAATCCGATTCCCATACCATCATTCTTGGTGGTGTAGAAGCCTTCGAAAAGTCTGTCCACAGCTTGAGGGTCGAAACCGGTTCCTGCATCCTGTACGGTGAGGCTCACGCGATCGCCTTCGTCTCGTTCGGTTTTGATCAGCAATTGCCTCGGACGATCGTCGACGCTGCTCATCGCATCTGATCCATTCCGGATCAGGTTCAGGATGACTTGCTGCAGCTGGACGCGATCTCCTGTAACCGGAGGGAGGTCGTCGGCAAGTTCCGGCCGCAGGATCACCCGGTTTCTCTGAAGTTCGCTCAATGACAGCGCAATCACCTCTCTGGTAGCTTCGTTCAGGTCCAACGATTCGATGGTGGGCTCCTTTTTGCCATACAGTGCGCGCAATCGAGTGATCACCTCAGAGGCTCGGTTGCCATCGCGAATCGTGCGCCGGGCTGTCTCGCGAGCGCCGTCCACGTTGGGAGGATCGGCGGCCAGCATCCGCAGACACGTGCTGGCGTTGGTGACAATGCCCGAAAGCGGCTGGTTGACCTCGTGTGCGATCGACGCCGTCAATACTCCAAGGCTCGTAACCCTGGCCACGCGTGAGAGCTCCGATCGGGCCTTGCTGAGTGCCTCTTCCGAGGATCGGCGTTCTGTCACGTCCTGAACTGCGCCGATGTACTCCAGTTCGCCGTGGTCGCCGCGGGTGTGAGCGACGAGGTGTACGTACTTGACAGTGCCGTCCGGCATCTGCAGGCGGAACTCGAGTTGCACATCGCTGCCGTCCCGCCGAGATCGCTCGATATGTTCCTGGAATACTGATAAGTCTTCAGGGTGGATTCGAGTACCGATCAGTTCAAAGGTCACCTGTGCATCCCGGTCAATCTGGAAGATGCGATAAAGCTGCTCTGACCAGGTGATTTCGTCTGTCGCTACACGCCAGGAAAAACTGCCGATTCGACTAAGATGCTGGGCTTCCGCGAGAAACGCCTCGCTGCGCCGCACTTCCTGCTCTGCCCGTTTGCGTTCCGTAATGTCCCGCAGATAGCCGGTGAAGGACGGCGGCCCTTCCATCGGAATGCGTGTGACTGCGAGCTCGACGGGGAATTCGCTTCCGTCAGCACGCACTGCCGTCATCTCGATGCGTTTCCCGAGCACTCGCACCTCGCCTGTGGCCAGGTAGCGGGCAAAGCCCTCCCGATGCTTCTCCCGGAATGACCGCGGGATGATGACGTCGGCCAGTTGCTTGCCCACGACCTCATCCCGACGGTGCCCGAAGGTCCGCTCCGCAGCCGGATTGAACTCGGTGATGCAACCTTCGTGATCGATCGTCACAATGCAGTCGAGAGCCGATTCCAGAATGGCTGCCTTGCGCGCCTCACTGCGCTTGAGTTCCCTCTCCTCTTGATGCAGCTTCTCTTCCACCAGACTGCGTTCGACTCTTTTCTTTCCCAGCTCTTCGTGGGCTTCGCCAAGCTCTATAGTTCGTTGCGCGACCCGTTGATCGAGTTCGCTGGCAACCCGCTTTTGTTGGCTCAGGAGCCGTGCCTCTTGTAGCCCGATCGATGCCTGATTCGCCGCTACGCTCAGAAGAAGTTTCTCGGTCTGGTCCGGAAAATCCGCACGTTGAGACCCAGCTACGATTACACCAATTTCACCGTCGAGGCCCAGCCGCAGGGGCACGATCGAAGTGTCCTCGTCTCCAAAGCAGATCCGCACCAGCGGAGGCCATTGCTGTGGGTCATCTCCCAAAACGTGCCTGAGCTCCTCGCCGATCTCTTGCGGCCGAGTCTTCAGTTCTCGCAATTGACCGACGCGGGCCATCTCGATAGGTACCTCGCCGACTGGGTCCTGCAACCGCACATAGACGAAATCGAGGTGGAGCATACCCAGGAGCGCGTCGAGCAGGGTATGAACAATCTGGGACGGCTCGGCACCGCTCCACATGGCAGGGAGCGCGAGAACGCTGAGTAGATCATTCATGCAACGCTGGAGGCGCTTGATTTCCTCGGCGGGATGTTCAACTTGCACTTCCATCTTTAGACCAGGATGTTCGGGCCATGTCAGGCTGCAGCCGGAGGCGATGTAGCCCGCTTCGCCCGCCGCCCGCGAACTTCGTGTAAAAACTCTTCCGGCGGTACAAAAAACGGATTCTGCTGAAGAATGCCGCCGATGATAATCAGTGGATGTGTCCGCATGATGTCGATCACCGTGTCTCCTCCAAATTTGCCAAGATGGTAGGTGCAAATGACCGCGTCGTCGTGGCGGGTCCACACATCATTCACCCGAGATTCGAACTCGATGAGGTCGTCGACATACGATCCATCTTCCACTGCCCAGTCCATCCGGCAGCAAATGCGGCTGAGCGGAAATCCTCCCTTGGCATTGCCGCTAGCCATCTGCTCGAACGCTGTTAGCATCCGGTCTTGATCAAAACGGCCATCCCGAAGGTAAGCTTCGGTGTTGATCCGAACCTCCAATTGCCCACTCTGCTCGGCGGCTGTTGGATCGATGCCTGCCGCGGCCAACCGTTGCAGATGGTCATGACGTCGATCCGGATTCACGACGTGAACCGCCTTGTCGCCACACTCGAACCCGTCCTTAATGAACGGAAGCAGCACGCGATACTCTTCGTCGTCGCTATTGAAAAATGCGCAGACGTGACGTACTTCGCCGAGCTGGGAGCCGGCCAGGGAAATCGGCGCTGCAGTCTTCTTCGTGCTGTTCTCCTCTAATTACGACGGTCAATTATCGCCGCCACGTCTCCGCAATCGCCGCGGGCGCGGGCGCGAGGCGGAGCCTGGCGGCCATTTTCACCAACTCCGCAAGAGAATCGGCCTTCATCTTCTGCATCACCTTGCCTCGGTGGGCTTTCACCGTAATCTCGCTGATGCCGAGTTCCCCACCGACTTGTTTGTTCAACAGGCCGGAGATCACCAACACCATAACCTGCCGTTCGCGCCGCGATAGTGACGCGTAACGGTCTCGGAGTATCCGCATCTCCGCCTCCAGGCTAAGAGCAACTCGGCTGCGTTCGAGGGCTGCCCGGATGGCGCTCAACAGCACGTCATCACTAAATGGCTTCGTCAAGAATTCGACAGCCCCGGCCTTCATGGCTTGGACTGTCATGGGGACATCGCCGTGGCCCGTGATGAAGATGATCGGCATCTCCGTCCGTTCGACAGCGACGCGCTTCTGCAGATCGAGACCATTGAGGCCTGGAAGAGAAACGTCAAGTACTAGGCAGCTCGGAACAAGGGCTCGTGGGCAAGCGAGGAATTCTTGCGCGGAAGCGAGCGTCGCCGGCTGCCAGCCTTCACAGCGGATCAACAGTTCCAGCGACTCGCGCACGGAGACGTCGTCGTCGACAACGAAAACGATCGGTGTGACATGCAACATGGGCGGTCACCCCATTCATGGCCAAGTGAGTGCGCTAAACTCATACTTCCCGCGCACAATTTGATTAGTGACGCCCCACCCTTCAAAGAATTCTAAAACGACAGTCCGATGGAAATCAAGAGAGATCGCGGTCCGTGATTCTTGCGCGATGTGCGGAAGAGCCATTGAAGTCAGACGTGAGGCTCCCCTGTCAGATCCCGTCAACACTGTATCCAACCCATACCGTTGTTAGACGGCAGGTTCTTGAATGTGCAGGAACTCCACGTTCTGATCAGCCGCAGATGCATACCAAAGTATTGGCGATACCATCGTCCAATTGTGCGCTTCCCAAGCTTCTGGTCTGATCTCTTCCCGTAGCCCGATTCAATCGGAATACTCACGGCAGGAATACATTACGAAGGGTGGGTTGAATTCAGCAACCCAGAGTCTCGCCGGGTGCCCCATCCTAACGTCGCGCTCTTTGCGACGTTAGGGTGGGATTCCACGCCTGCCGAGCCCTTGGGATGTTTCCGAACCTTGCGAAAAGTGGTGGGTCGCGGGGATCATCGGCTCACCACGCTGGATTCATCTCGTGGTTAGCAAGGACCTACATTGTCTGGCTCACTGAAGCAAATCGATGCCGGTCTGTTGGACATTGGCTAGGCAGAAGCTGGCCCGATGCACGAAAATAAAATGATTCTAGCCGGACGCTGGACTTCGACGAGGTACGCATGCCCCGATTGCTTTCAGTAAATGTCGGCCTTCCACGCGACGTGACATGGAACGGCAAAACTGTCCGAACTGCTGTCTGGAAATCTCCGGTTACGGGACGGCGAATGGTGCGCAAACTCGATATCGATGGTGATGCGCAAGCCGATCTCGCCGGTCACGGTGGGGAGCACCGCGCCGTATTTGTCTACCAGATGGACTCGTACCATTACTGGGAGCGCTTTTTGGGCCGCAGTGATTTTACTTTCGGCCAGTTCGGAGAAAACTTCACCGTCGAGGGACTTCCTGATAACGAGGTGTGCATCGGCGATCGATACCGCATCGGTGGTGCCGAATTTGAAGTAACGCAGCCACGCGTGACGTGCTACCGCGTCGGCATTCGTATGAATGAACCTCGCATGCCAGCCCTGCTTGTGGCACATCACAGACCAGGATTCTATTTTCGAGTGTTGCAGGAAGGAGAAGTTGGGGCGGGCGATGACATTGTAAAAATTACTGACGGTCCAGAGCGAATCAGTGTGGCCGAGGTTGACGCCCTCCTGTATCTGCCAGGACATTCCAGCGAGCAACTGCAACGCGCGCTGAAGATTCCTGCACTGAGCAAGGGTTGGCAGAGTTCGTTCGAGGCAATGCTCCAACAAGACTTGAGCGCCAAAACTACGGCAGGAAATCGGGGACTTGCCTCTGAGGAACAAGCGCCAGCATGGCCCGGCTTTCGACAGATGCGAATCGCGAATATCATCAAGGAGAGCGATAGCGTAACCTCCTTCATTCTGGCGCCGATCGATGGGCAACCTCTTCCTCTCTTCCAGGCAGGTCAATTTGTGGTTTTGCGGTTGCTTGTCAATCCGGGCAAACCGCCCGTTCTTCGCAGCTATTCGCTGTCTGATCTGCCGGCAGCCGATCATCTCCGCATCAGCGTCAAGAGCGAATTGAACGGGATTGGAAGTTCATTTCTGTGCAACCGTGCACGAGAAGGCGATCTATTGGATGTTAGTGCGCCGCGTGGAAGCTTCACTCTGCATCCCAGCCGGAGTCCTGTGGTTCTCCTGAGCGCTGGAGTGGGCGCAACACCCGTGATGTCGATGCTGCACTCACTCGCCGCTGAAAGATCGCAACGAGAGATCTGGTGGATTTATGGAGCGCGCAATCGCGTCGACCATCCATTTGCAGAAGAATCGCGTTCACTACTGAAGCAGCTCTCGCGCGGACGAGAATACATTGTGTACAGCAGGCCCGCTGCAATCGACCGAGTCGGGGCAGACTTCGATGCTCCCGGACACGTTGACGCACCTTTGCTGGAGAGAATCGGAGTGTCACGGAATAGTGACTTCTATCTGTGTGGCCCACCTTCATTCTTGCAGAACATGCGCGACGGGCTGCGAAACTGGGGTGTGCTCGCCGGGAATGTGCACACGGAAATCTTCGGTGCGCTTGAGAGCATTACCCCTGGCATGGCGCAGGTTGATCACACTCCTCACCTGCCACAAGGGCCGCCCGGATCCGGCCCCTTAGTCTCATTCGCGCGTAGCGGGATTACCGCCGCTTGGGATCCTAAGTTTGCCAGTTTGCTTGAACTGGCGGAAGCGTGCGACGTTCCGGTCAGATGGTCGTGCCGGACAGGAGTCTGTCATACCTGCATGACGGGTCTGATTAGCGGATCGATTATCTATAATCCTGAGCCGCTGGAGAGGCCCGGTTCCGGGAACATGCTCGTATGCTGCTCCCAGCCAAACGCGGGTGTCACTCTGGATCTCTAAGAGAAGATCTTTATAAGAGAGGATCTTTAAGAGAAACGGGATGGAGTCCAATCATGCGTTCTGATATCGTGTCCGGCGGCATTTTCCCCCGACTACGAACTGCCCGATCACACGGGCAAGTGCGCAAGCTCAGCGAGCTGCAGGGCGAGGATCCGCTGACCCTCACGCTCGCGCGCGGCCACTATTGCCCAAAGGAGCACCAGCAGCATTTGGAACTCGCCGCGTTCTACCCGAAGATCGCGGTGGCGTACACTCAGATCGCCACGATCGCCACCGACGATCACCCGATCCTGCGTCTCGACAACACCCTAACTCGTACTCCGCCGTTCATTGTCCACATGCACGATCTCGTCGGGCTGACCGTAACCTCGATCATAAGCTCGATTCGAGACCGCATATTTCTTCAACTCACTCCAGCTCCATCGACTATGAATGGCGGGCCTGCCGCAGGAGCAGAACAGTGCGTATTCTTCCAAAGATCCGGCAACAAAGGACACCAGAAAGGAGCCGTTTCGGTAGGGACTGAAGCCAATCAGATATCGAGTGCAGCACTTCGGACATTCCACGCAGTGGCGAATACGGAAGCTCATAGAGCATGCCTTCAGAGCTACATTCGTCCCGTCAAAGAGCTCTTTCGCAAGTGCAGTCGGCGTGTCCGAGCTGGAGCACTCGGCGTCGCCCCTGGGTGTTGGAGAGACTCCCCAGAAGATCGCGCGAGGCCAACTCCCAGGCCTTCTGCGAGCAACTTTCACCCCGCCGTCCTCTAGGACGCTCTCACTTGGCTAACCGCAACGCTCGCAAGACTCCAGCCGGCAACGGGCGAAAAACCGCTTCCGCTCCGGCGCTCGGAAAGCAAGGGAGATCCCCCTTTGCACCGTTCGTGCAGGAGGGGCACTCTGGCAACCACAATCTCTCGAGGCGGACTATCTGGGACGAATACACGTGGGAACCGATATGAAAGGACTGTGTACAGACACCAACTCACCTGGAAGTGAATCTGAACGCGAATGACGATGCGACCCCGCGTGGGCTTGTTACGTGAAACTGTAGGATGGGAAAGCGAACGCTACAATAACTTGTGAGCTTTCAGGAGCCCGAGTTCAGAGACTCCCGCAATCAGTTGTTGCAGTTTGGGACGATACCCGCGGCTGCATGAGAGTTCCTTGCCATCTTTCAGGACGACGATGTATTCGCCGCTGTTGCAGGGTTGCAGCTCGCGGATTCTGCAAACATTCACGATCGTGGATCGGTGAATACGTACAAAATGACGTGGGTCGAGCTTTTCAGCAATCTGCCCAATGCCTTCCCGCAGGAGGTAAGACTCTTTTCCGACGTTCACCTTTACGTAATTCGCGGCGGCCTCAACCCAGTCGATTTCATCTAGTTGCAGAAACACCACTCGGCCACCAGCCTTAATTATCAAGCGCCGGTCAGCTTCTGCTTTCACATCCGCCAGAAAGGCGAGAACCCGGCGTGTGACTTCGCGCTCATCCATCTTCAGAAGCTCGGTGCGAGTTCTCTCCAGGGCGCGATGAATTTTTTCCTGATCAAACGGTTTCAGCAAGTAATCGAGGGCGTGGGCCTCAAATGCGCGAATCGCATATTGGCTGTATGCGGTCGTGAAAATGACAATTGGCATCTTGTCGGCAGGGATGGCGTTCAACACCTGAAACCCGTCGGCGCCCGGCATCTGTATGTCGAGCAAAAGCAGTTCGGGCTGGTAGTCTCGCAGGGCGGCAATAGTCTGCAAGCCATCGCAGCATTCGGCAACGATGCGGACGCCGACTTCCGTGGCGAGAAGAATACGCAACTTCTTTCGAGCCAGAGGTTCGTCGTCGGCAACAACAATTCGGATTTCAGAACCCAACATCGGACCTCGTCAGTGGCTCAGGGCTTTCAGAGACAATTTCATACAATACTTCAGGTGCGGTGATGCAAAAAGGTATCTGCACACAGACCTCAACACCACCCTCGGGCACACTCCGTATCTCGAGGCTCTGCTCCTTACCATAGAGTGTTCTAAGTCTTTCCCGGGTCGTTCTCAAACCCATGCCAGTCCTCATCGGATTACCCGGTTCAAGTCCCGGCCCATTGTCCGTTATATCGAGGTAGAGAGTAGTGGAATCATGATGTGCTGCAATTCGGATTTCACCTCGAGCGGTGCGTCTGGAAACCCCGTGCCGTACTGCGTTTTCCACCAGGGGCTGCAGCAGCAAATGAGGGACTAGCGCATCCAGGGTGTCCGGGGGCACATCCACAACCGTATTGAGCCGGTCCACAAATCTTATCTTCTCGATCTCCAGGTAGCGGTTTACAAACTCCAGTTCCTGGCTGAGCGTGGTTTCCTGAATGCTCTTGTTTTCCAAACTCATGCGAAGGAGGTCGCTCAGCCGGGTCATCATCCGATCTGCCGCGCCCACGTCCGTCAGCATGAGTGATGAAATCGAATGCATGGTATTGAACAGGAAATGTGGCTGCAATTGACTCTTCAGAGCTTGCAGATGGGCATTCGCCAGTTCTGTCTGAAGGTGTGCGGTGCGAACTTCTCGATCCTGGAAGCGCTGGTAATACCAGAGTGTGTGCACGATCATCAAGATGGGGAGATATATGTAGAAAACATCGTCTGCCACGTTGTAGAGAAATACACTCCTGAGCAAAGCGAAACCAATCGGACACGGTTTGCCCGTTGCAGGATTATTGATCGGGTAGACCAACATCCTCGCCACTCCGTGCAGAACTGTAAACACAAGCGCCCCCAAGAGATACAGCGGTGTTCTCCGTATCCAATTGTTGCGTTGGACCGGGTAACGGGAACCAATGTAAAAAATCAAAGGCGTGAGAGCCGCAAAAATAAGGAAGTTGATCAGCGGAAGCTTGATCTCTCCGACCAATGTTACCGACGGGTTCATTGGATGATCAAATTGGTACATCGAAGCTCCGTTGACTAGTGCGATCAAGATCCACACCCCAAAGCTCGCAACCCATATCAACCACGGGCGTTTCTGGTCCAGAGATGTGAGGTTGGTGTTTCCCGCATCGGCCATAGGCGTTTTCCGCCGCGGCCGTCGAATGAGTTCGCCGCGACAGTGCGAACAAGTTCTGTTCAGACCTGTTGCGCAGGTCGGGCAGAACGTGCTTTCATAAGAGCAAATGTAAGCTGCTCCATCCGCACACAGAGTAGCCCCACACTCTTCACACTGGGTTTTCATTTCAAGATGCATGCTTTTTCTATCAGTACCCCTAGTACCCTCTCCCCCGACTCCGCGCGGCTGGTTCCCAGCAGAAGATTAAGGAGCCGGACAAAGTTGGCGCGACGAACCAAGACATTTTCCTCCATGGCGCGACGCTCGGCAATCCGCTGGGATAGATTCGAGGAATTGCGCCACCAAGAGACGGAAATCCGGGACGAACCACACATATCCTAGGAAGGAAGGTAAGGAGTGTGTTGTGGCGGCTCCTTGATTACCAATTTCAGTGAGGGGTGTCGAAGACCAACCGATAAATCCACTCTGCGGTATGATCTGGCATATGGCCATCGTACGCCCCATCCGGAGATCTGCCACCGTTAACGCCTCAGCAGCCTATTCTTCAAGCCAAATGGACGCCCTGCTTCTGCTCTGGAAGCGCCCCTGATTGCGCGAGGATCACGGCCAATTGAAGTGATTGTTGTTGTAAGCAGGCGATTTCACTCATCCTATTAAAGAGGATGTCAAGAAAACATTCTTCTCCGTCCCCCTGGAGGGGACACGAGGCTGGTAGCTTGCATCCAGCCCTGCCTCCTTACTAGAGGGGCTTTTGGTTTTACCGCTTTGGATCGCCGCGTATTTCAGCGGCGATGCCAACCCCAGTTGATCTCCCTGACCTAACGGTTTCATGGAGCAGTGGCGCTTGACGCCGTTCGGTACCGAAGCTACGCAAGCCAAGGGTTGGCTTAAGTGCCAACCACGATCCTATTTGAGACTTGAGGCCTATGGCTTTGTTGGGTTATCCGAGGGGGCATAGGATTGACCCGGAGACTCGGTACTGCATGACAGTACACGAACGCCTAATGAGTGAATGGATACTCTCCCTCGAACCCGAGCATCGCACGAACCGATTGGCTACCACCGCGGCACGTAAACCTGGAGGATCACCTGGGTTCTCTGAGATGCTCAAGCTGCTTGCGGATTCAGTTGTTCGGCGTCGAAACGTTCCTCCTTCTTCCAAAGTGTCAAGGCAATGGCCGCGATCTTACGTGCCAGGGTGAGACGCGCCATCTCGGGCCTCATCCCTTTATCCAGCAAGGCCACATAGAAGTCGCGCAGCGGGCCCACCCCACAGCTGGCCCGGGTAGCGGCTCCCTTGAAGATCTCTTTCATCTCATGGTTGTGATTCTGATTCAGACCACGAATCTGTTGTGGTTTTTTCGAGCGTTGCAGTTGTCCACGGACATAGCGGTATTGCGCACTTTCGTGCGTCTCAATGCCCAGGCCACTGTAGGTCCACAGTTGTCGCTTGCTGCGGAATCGATGCGGAGTTTGCATCAGCGCCAGCAAACGGGCGGCGCGAATCGGACCGATGCAGGGGATCTGGCGCAGCAGTTTCGCCGCCTTATGTTTCCGGCTCTCCGCCAATAACTCGGGGCGTAGGGTTCGCCGCAACGCCTGCAATCCATCCATTTGCTGATAGAGCAGCTCGGCTCGGCGATGGACGCCGGCATGCGGGATCTTGTGCAACCATTCCTCACGATAGCGCGCAGCATAGACCTGGGTCCCGGAACAGGCAATCCCCCAGCCGCGATACAACGCCTTCAGCCGATTCATCACCCGATTTAAATCTTTACTGATGGTCTGATAGCTGCGCGCCAACTCGCGCAGCGTCCGTAGTCCGTTTTCTCCGTGGTAGACCGGTCGTAGCATGCCGGTACGCAGCAAGTCGGCCAACTTGCGCGCATCCACCTTGTCACTCTTGCTGCCCTCCTTTAATAAGGCGTTACGCCGCGGATTGCAGACCAGTACTTCGTGCACGTGGGGCTTGAGCAGATCGTACAGCCAGGCTGCCCAGGTGCCTTCTTCCCATGTGACGTGTAGCTCGCCTCGCAGACCGTGGATGAACTGCAAGATGCTGCTGGCTTGGGTTTCGACAATGGATTCCATCACCAGCTTCCCACTGTCATTGAGGACGGCGATCACGATGGCTTCCTTGTGCACGTCCATGCCGATATACTTGGTGTCGCGACTCATTTAGTTGCCTCCTTGGGGGGAAGGTCATTCGTGCCAACGCTTATCTTTCCCCCAAGGTAAAGTGCCATTCTTCAGCGGGTTTTTCTATGCAATTACTTCTCAGCGCGGCCGTAGCGCAGCGCAGCCCCTGCACGGCGCAGCGGAGTGAAGGCCGCGCCACACCATCTGCTTCAACCTTCTGAAGCAGGGCGCTCTTTCATAATGCATTGACGTGCCCGAAGGCGGTTTTTGGGGCGAGTGTAGTGGCGATGCTACACCAACAACCGGCATAGTTTCCGGTGTGCCGACAATCCCGGACCTATCGAATGGTGGCTGGGATTGAATGTGTGGCAAACCTCACACGACTAACACACTCCATTGGGACGAGTAGCGGTTCCGGATTCCTGAGTCGGAAGGGTCTGCGTGCTTGGCACGGTGTAGGGTGTCGTTCCAGCCAGGTTCGCGGCACATTGCTGGATCGCCTGCTGAACGGCGGGAACTGTGGACGGTAGATTCGGAACCGACTGGTCAGTTTTCTTGAAATCAAACGCGCTGGTTAGATCCCCGACCGTGGCGCGGCGCCAGGTGCTCAAGTTAGGCACTTCAGCACCGAACCGAGTTTCGAGGAAACGCAACACTGAAGTGTGATCGAAGAGGTCCGATGACACGAACCCGCCTCGACTGAATGGTGAGATGATCAGCATGGGGACCCGAAATCCCAATCCAATCGGGCCGGCAATGGCTGGACTGCCGGTTACGGTTGGGTCCGGTACCGCGGGCGCGGTCACATATTCGCCCGGGGTGCCAAGAGGTGCCGTCACCGGCGCAACATGATCAAAAAAACCGCCATTTTCGTCATAGGTGACAAACAAAGCCGTTTTTGCCCACAGGCTTGGGTTCGCGGTTAGAGCACTGACGACGAGAGAAAGAACATTCTCCCCAAAGATCGAAGGCGAAGGTGGGTGATCCGAGGTTAGGACCGACCCCACCAGCCAGGAGACTTGC
The DNA here is from genome assembly GCA_963801545.1 of Terriglobia bacterium. GTDB lineage: Bacteria > Acidobacteriota > Terriglobia > Terriglobales > Acidobacteriaceae > JAIQFF01. The sequence continues at coordinate 51,266 of CAWDFF010000029.1, forward strand.
GGCAAGTTCCCAGACGCCACATCGGACAGAAAGTCCAGAGGGAACTGTGGTCCGAATGCACTCTGATGCAGCACCGATGCAGGATCCTGAAAAGTTTTGAAGTAGGAGAGAACATTGTCCGAGAGAATCCCCCCGAGAACAGTCTCGTCAGGCGACGAGTAAACCTTCCAGGAAATTCCCCGAACCTGAAGCTGCTCGGGCATTGTCGTATATGTCAGACGGCCGTAAACCGCGCCGCGGTTTGTGATGATGGTCTGCACAATCGGTCCGCCGTTTTTTCCATCTGGGTCGAGGGAAGCCGCCATTGTGTAGAGGCGATTTGGGTCCGTCGGGCCCATCACCGAGCAAAAATAGTTGTCGCAGATCGTGAACCCATCGGCTAGGGCGTAATAGTAGGGAAGGTCTGTGCGAGTGTAGTAGCCCATGCTTAACACAGCGTCGTTGGGATTACTCAGAAGACGCGAGCTCACAAACCCGTCCATTGCGCCGTTGTTCCAGCTTTGATGCTGCGATACCCAGTCGTGAGTGATGTCGTGGGTGCAGGCTGCGTTCGTTGCGGCGGTGTCCAGGTGGAATGGCAAGAGCGTCCCCACGGGCGAGCCCGTTGTGTTCGCTGGATCGGGTTGCTGGAATGCCGCGCTTCCATCGGAAAATCCACGGACGCCGCGGTAACTTCCAAAGTAGTGGTCGAAAGACCGGTTTTCCTGAATCAGGATGATCACATGCTCGATGTCAGTTAATTTAGAGCAAACCGACGGAAAGGAAGGAATCGACGGAGAAGTGATGGGGCCGCCGCCGCCGCAACCGGCCAAACCCAAACACGACAACTGTGCAACAGCCGTTGCAGCTCCGAGTTTCAGTAGTTCTCGGCGAGTGAAATTCCCCATACCTTGTGTCTTGGATGCGCTCTCCGAAGCAAAGGTGGGACCGCGCTGGCAAGTCGGTTAGCCTGGAGAACCTGCCATTCCTGTGAAAAAAGCTCAATCTGGCAGGGCACTACACAATTGGGTCGGGCTTGGCCGAGATGAGGAGGTTAGTCCGGCAAACCCCTTCTATCCCTTATCCAGTATCCAGTCCTCCCGCCGACAAACAACTGTGCTCAGCGTGAGTTTTGTGGCTACCACCAAACCCTATCAAGTGCGACGGTCTCTTACGAAACCGATGGAAAGCCTTGCTGGACATGGCATCTGTAGCACTTGGTAGTAATTCATCGCGCTCCGTGCAAGTCGTTGATTTCCCATGCGACCAATCCTTACAGGCAGGAGGTCGCAGGTGCGAGTCTTGCAATGCCCACCATCTGCTCCTCCTGTCTTTCAATCTGATGCAGCGGAGTTCCCGCATTCACGGCCCCGCATTTAGGGCGCCGGGAACTGCACCATCGCACCCACCGACGGTACTCCACTGCTGTTTACCAGGAACAACATGTAATAACCCGGCGGAGCAGTATTCCCGTTTGCGGGTGCTTGCACATTCAAAGACCCAACTGACGGACTAAACGTAAGCGGTACATACCGCTGGTTTTCATTGAAAGCATGTGTCACCGAGCCCAACCGCAGGAGCGCAACTGAAGAAATATTCGCCGCATCCGGCGTCTGCACCGTGAATTGTGATCCGTACGTGAGCGAACTCGGGGCCGAAGTCACGGTTGGGCGTGCCCCCCTGAACAAGTAGGGAGGCGAATAGATTTCGGCGTTCAGTTGATCGATGCTGCCGGACCCGTATTCTCCGCTGCCGGCTACCAGCAGTCGGCCATCCGGCAACAACAGCGCGATCGAGTGGTATACCCGCGGGGTCTGCATCGAGGCCATGGTGGTGAAGTTCTCCGTAACCGGGGACCACATTTCCGCCGCGCGGGCGGCGGTGGACTGATCGGCCGGGTTGGTCGTCCCTTCTCCCCCCGTGATCAAAACGTTGCCGTCCGGCAGGACGGTGGAGTTGTGATAGGTGCGCGCCAGCGCCATGGCGTGGACTGCGCGCCACGCCGGAGCCCCCTGGGTCATATCGAGGACGTACGCGGTAGACGCCGAGTTCTTGTACGGCGCGCTCGAGTTCGCGGATGTGCCAGTTTTCAGAATCTTGCCGGGCAAGTACATCACTGCGCTGCCCGCATCCAGCACCGTAGCATCGATCGTCGTCCAAGCCTGGGTGCTGATATTCAGTGCCCGGGTAGGTATGGGCAACTCGTACGATCCGGTGTTGATCACGCGTCCATCCGGTAGCACGAACATGTGCGGATAGATCGGAATGTTCAAAGAAGCGGTGGTCAGCTTGCTCCAGGTGTTCGCCTTGGGATCGTAAATCTCCGGAACGGTTGCATTACACCCGTCGCAGTTAATCGATCCGGAACTGACCAGCATCCGGCCATCCGGCAGTGCGGTCACGGTCGGATACCAGCGCCCATATGTCATCGCAGGCGCAGACGACCACGCTAACGTCGTCGGATTAAATATCGCGCCGCTGGTGAGGCCGTGATAGTCGGCCATGTTGTGTCCGCCAGCCACGAAGACTCTGCCGTCCGGCAGAAGACCGTGTCCCGCGCAGAACAGATCGCTGCTATACGACGTCGACTGGAAGGTGCCGGTGCTCGGAGTCCAAATGGTGGCCGCGGTGGTACTGTTGGTAGCGTCGTGACCCCATGCCAATACTTTGCCGGTCGGCATCAGGGTGGCATGGACGGGCAGAATCGGCCAACTGATGATCCCGCTCCATTGTCCTATCACCGACGGATCCGACGAGGGGGGCGCGCCAGCCCCCCGCAGCGCGACTGCCTGCATGACCCAGGCGCCGCTCCTATTGAGTTGCGCCGTACCGGTGTAGGTGCCCGTCTTAGTGACGATCTGATCTTCCGCAATATCCCCATCCGGATTGGTGATGATACGGTTTACGAAACCACTTCCGGCAGCATTGGTGGTGGTGCTCACGTAATTGGCAGCAAAGATCAGGTCGTAGGCATTCGTGGTGGTCACAGGTCCCGAACTGCTGGTAATACTGCTGCCAGATGCACCCGCGACGACGTCCACAGGGGACACGGTATCGATGCCGCTGTACTCGAGAATACGGACGTCCGGGAAAGGCACCGCGGTGCTGAACTTCACGGTCACGGTGTTCGTTCCTGCCGCGATATTCTTCGCGATGTAAATGACTTGGCTTTGAATTCCGCTCGTTATAGTCGGTCCCGCCACCAGGCTGTATGCGTTGCCCCTGGAGTCCGTCACTGAGGTCAAAGTCGAGGTGCTGTTACTCCAGCCAATGGCGACGATGTTCGTGTTACCTGCCACCTGCGCTTTGGTATAGGTCGCCGCGACCGTCGATTGTGGCGTGGATGGCACCGCGGAGTTGACCTGGACAAAGGCAATGGGTACTGAAGTCCCGATGCTGTAGCTTCCCGTGGCCACGGCACTGTTAGCGAAGCCGGGGGCGGCAGCCATTGCGCTGATCGTGGTGGTAGCGGTCACCGGGATTGGTGATGAGTACACCGCCGAAGAAGTCGTGGGCGTGGTGCCGTTCAGGGTGTAGTAGATGGTCACCCCGGGTGTCGCGTCCTGCAGGGTGACGCTCTGGGCGGTCGAATAAATTCCCGGCGATGGGTTGAGTGTGGGTGTGGCCAGCCCCTGCGAAATGGTGTAAAGGCTGGTCGCTACGGAGCTGTTGACAAGCCCGCTGGCCGCAGCCATTGCCTTAATCGTGGTGGTCGCCGTTACCTGGATTGGGGACTTGTAAACCGCCGATGCGGTCGTCGGCGCGGTCCCATTTAACGTGTAATAAATGGTCGCTCCGGGAGTCGCATCCAGCAGGCTCACGTTTTGGGTGGTTGAATAGGTGCCCTGTGCCGGGCTGAGGGTCGGCGAGGCTGCGGCTGCGAGTCCGCCAGTGTTGCCTTTCAGCGCGATCAATTGCATCACCCAGTTGCCTGAAGTCATCCCTGCGGTCGCGCTAAACGTTCCCGCTGCGCCCACCACGCGGTCCTCTGCAATGTCTCCGTCTGGGCTGGTGATCACTCGGCTGGTGAATCCGGTTCCTGCTGAGCTGGAGTGTGAACTCACGTAGTTCGCCGCGAACAGCAGGTCGTTGGCATTGATTGTGGTGAACGAGCCGGAGTTGCTTGTCGTCCCGGTTCCCACGGCTCCCACCGAACCGTCCAGAGAATTGGACGGGGCAAGCCCACTGTACTCGAAGACCCGAACGTCCGCGTACGGGACGGCCGCGTTGAACGCCACCGTCACGGTGTTCGTTCCCGCTGCGGCCGCTGCAATGTTACTGGCCACGTAGATGGCCTGACTCTGAATCCCGCCTTGCCGTGTCGGGCCGATGGCCAAGCTGTAAGTATTGCCTTTGGCGTCGGTCACCGAATTGACCGTTGACGTCCCATCGCTCCATCCAACCGCCACAATGTTGCTGTTCCCCGCCGTCTGAGTTCCAGCATAGGTGACCGGGACGGACGACTGGGGTGTCGATGGTACCGCGTAGGTCCCCTGGACAAATGCAATCGGCGCCGGAGTTCCGATCGTGTAGGTCCCGGTGGCCACAGCGCTGTTGGTGAATCCGCTGCCTGACGCCATCGCTTTAATCGTTGCGGACGCGGTCACCTGAATGGGAGTCGAATCGCTATACACGGCCGAGGACGTCGTCGGAGTGCTTCCGTCGAGGGTGTAGTAGATCGAAGCGCCGGAGCTGGTATCCGCCAGATGCACCGTTTGTACCGATGCGTACGTTCCCGGCGCCGGGGTGAAGGTAGGAGCAGCCGCGGCCAGCAACGAACCTGAGGCCTTCAATGCCACTAGCTGCATTACCCAGTTTCCTGAAGCCATAGCCGCAGTCGCACTGTACGTCCCTGCCGCTGTAACCATCTGGTCTTCCGCGATGTCGCCGTCTGGAGCGGTAATCACGCGGCTGGTAAAACCTGATCCAGCAGCGTTGACGTGTGTGCTTACGTAAGCAGCGCCGAACAGCAAACCAATTGCATTCGTCCTGGTCAGAAGTCCGGAGTTGGTTGTCGTGCCCGTGCCCACCGCACCAACGGCGGCCTCGACCGGGGAGACGGTGTCCAAACCCCGGTACGACAGAATCCTTACATCAGGGTAGGGCGCGGCCGTGTTGAACCAGACAGTCACTGTATTTGCGTTGGCCGCCGCCGCAACCACGTTCTTGGCGACGTAAATAGCTTGGCTGTGCACGCCTGATTGACGCGTCGGCCCGATGGCCAAGGTGTAAACGTTCCCTTTGCTATCAGTGACGGATGTTGTGGATGACGTGCTGTCGTTCCATCCAACAGCAACAACGTTTGCGTCGCCCGCCGCTTGGGCCGCTGTGTAGGTCACCGACACGGAGGATTGTGGTGTCGCCGGCACTGCATTGTTCTGCTGCACAAAGGAGATCGCCGCCGGACAGACCGTCGAAGCCAGCAGCAGCAGGATGGGCAAAGTCACCTGGCGTAATCTTTCGAAGGCGAATTTAGCAACGGTGCTTAGGGGGGAACTAGGCGCTATTGGCACTGGACCGCTCCTCTTTACTGCTCTCAGGTGGTTTGCTTATTTCTGAAACGTTTGAAGAAGGGGCAACTCGCCGGGTTGCATGCTGGCGCAATCCAGCCAGGAGCTAAACACAAGCAGGCACAAATTAAGGAGAAACAAGATAAGCTTTTGGTCGCTCCCGCACTCGACTCTTTCGGCCGAGCTTCACCGTTCGCGGCAAGCTTCCGCCACATCCCTGCAGACCATCGTTCAATCGCTTTTCGGCGATCAGCGCTGGGCTTCTCTGCTTTTCGCCACTCTGGATCTCAAGCAGCCTTTGGATAAACTCGGCTAGGGTCTCCATGACTTCCTCCACAGTTGGCCAGAGGTTGTCGTCACGGCATTATAAAAGATCGCCAAAGGAGAAAACTGGCCAAAATTGGACAATTTTAGGCGGCCATAAGGGGTCCGGCGATAGCCTTGTTTTCGTGCAACCCTTCGCTGGGCCGGGGGATCGTTCGAGACATAATGTTCATCTTTACTTTCATGATGAAGGACGAGCAACCCAACTTCAAGTCACTCCACTTGGCACCGTAACTGTTGTAAACAGATGGGATAAGAAGGCCGGTCTCCGGCGGGAGGGGTGTGATCGGTTACCTTACCCACTTATTGTCTTCAGACCAGATGGGACCAACGGCAGTGAGCGCAGCCGGACCCCGGTCGCGTGAAAGATGGCATTGGCGATCGCTGGGGCAAGACCGATCATCGGGCATTCGCCTGCCCCGGCCGATGGAATGTCCTTGCGGTCGAGCAGGACGGTCTCGACAACAGGAAGGTCGCTGAATCGCGGGACCCGATATTGCGACATCCTGCCGTTGAGGATTTTGCCATTCTCAAACTCGATGGCTTCGAAAAGCGCTCCACCCAATCCCTGGACGTTCGATCCTTCGACCTGATTGCGGAGATTGTCCGGGTTTACGATCGCACCGCACTCGAAGGCCGAAACCACGCGAACCACTTTCACCGCTCCCGACTTGGGATCAACCTTGACTTCAACGAAGGTCGCAATATTCCCTAGCTTCTCGTACCCGCCGCCCATTCCAAATCCCTCGCCAGCCCCAGCTTTCCGCTTTCCCCAGCCGAACTTCTCCGCCGCGGACTCGAACACTGCGCGCAGCCTTTCGTTTTTCAGGTTCTTCATGCGGAACTCGAGCGGATCCATCTTCAAAGCATTGGCCAATTCGTCCATGTGTGATTCGCGGGCAAAATGGTTCGCTGTGGCGGCGAGGGCGCGGTAGGATCCTTGCCGCAAGGGAGAATGTGACGGGTGAAAGACGATACGCTGGTTCGGAATTTCGTAGTACGTGCGAATTCCCGCGGAACCGGAATTGTAGTTGTGGAATACCCATGCCGTGATCGTACCGTCGGCCCGAACGCCTCCCGCAACATCAATCACGCCAGCCGGCCGAAAATATGCCCACGAGAATTCCTCTTCGCGGGTCCATACCACTTTGACCGGGCGCTTCGCGGCACGCGCGAGCCGTGCTGCTTCGATTGCTGTCTCTCCTGTATGCTTGCCGCCATACGCAGAGCCGGTGTCCGGCATTAGCACCCGCACCCGATCTTCGGGAACCCGAAAGGCTTTAGCCAGTTCGTCACGCACTCCGAACGGGCGCTGGGTTCCGGTCCAGACGGTTAGGGTATCGCCGTCCCACTTCGCCAGCGCCGCACGAGGTTCGAGCGGCACGTGCGCGATGTAAGACACGCTGTACGTCTCTCGCAGATGCAGTGCAGAGGAAGCCAAGGCTTCATCGACATTCCCGGTGTCATAGCGCTCGCCGTCTCCTGCCATGTCCGCATCTGTGTTCTTCTTCAGATAGTCGAAAAGGTCTTTGTTCGAAGGCTGCGGCTCGGACTTCCAGTCAGCATGGATGGCCGCCATTGCCGCCGCAGCCAGTCCAGAACTTGGCGCGGTGACACCAATAAAATTGCCGTCGTGGACAACTGTGGCGCCCATCTGTTCTGCTTTTTGTGAGTCCACTGAGAGCAGCTTGGCTGCAAAGGAAGGCGGGCGAAGTATTTTGCCGTACCACATGTCCGGCAACTTCTGATCCGACGGGTAGCGGTGTTTCCCGGTTACAAAATCAACGCCCGACGCCTTGGGCTGGGATTGACCCATCACGGTCCAACTCGCCGCCGGGATGAGCGGATCCTCGGCCGGTACGCTTTGCGTAAGTTGCTGTCCCTTAACCAGTGTGGCGTATTCTGCGGATCGCTGGCTCCCCGGATCCATAACCTTGCCATCGGTCGCGACCAAATGCTTGCGATCCGTCTGCCACTGGGCAGCCGCGAGATCCACCAGCAGATCACGGGCTGCAGCCGCCACCTTGCGCAGTTGCAGGTTCATCGTGGGTGTCGTCCTGCTTCCGAACGTACCCATATCGAAAGGGGTGAGCTGAGTATCTCCCATTACCAGTTCGATCTGTTCGACCGGAAGGCGAAGTTCCTCGGCAACACCCTGGCTAAGAGAGGTGCGGATGTTCTGGCCCACCTCCACCTTCCCGGTGTAGACCGTGACTTTGCCGTTCTCTCCAATGTGCAACCAGGCGTCAATCTCCCTGGGCTGGGAGTCTCCTCTCCACACCCCCGCTCTGCCAGATTCCTGCGACCCTGCAGTTTGCTTCAGGATAGAAATCACCAGAACGCCAGCACCAAAGAACTTGAAAAACTCGCGCCGGTCGAGATCAAAGTGGTACAGGGGGGCAGACGTAAGTTCGTAACGCTCGGGCTCCCGCGGAGCCAGGACGCGTGTTCTCTCGCTCATTCCCTGGCTCCTTTCCCAACTTCGGATTCAGCCATGATTGTTGCAGCCTTCTGGACCGCACTGACGATACGCGAGTAGGCGCCACAGCGGCAGATGTTGCCGTCCAGGAAGTTGATGATCTCGTCTTGCGTGGGATGATGATTTCGATTGAGTAGCGAAACCACCGACATGATCATTCCCGGGGTGCAGTAGCCGCATTGCAGCGCGCCTTCTTCAAGAAATACCTTCTGCACAGGATGGAGGTGCTCATGGTTCGCAAGACCTTCAATAGTAGTGATCTGTTTTTGGACAACGGTCTCGACTCGCGTGACGCACGACCGTTGAGCTCTTCCATCGATCAAGACAGTGCAAGCACCGCATTGGCCCTCTCCGCATCCGTACTTGGTCCCAATCAGATCAAGGTTCTCGCGCAATACAGTGAGAAGGCTGGTCTGAGGATCCACGTCGACCGTGTAGGGGTGTTTGTTAATAGCGAGGTTGATCGTAGCCATTTCGGCCTTCTGGGCTGTCCTGGGAATGAGACCGTTTTCTGAAATGATATACCCGGCTGGGAATCGGTGCGCCCATCCCCGCTCAGGTCATGATGCTGTCGGATGTGGAGTTCCCACGCTCAGTTTGCAATCGGCCATGGGCTCGAATAACCGCTCCTATGGAAGGCTGCGCGCCGCTTCGCGTTATTTTGATTGTCTGCCCTCCTTGCGGTGACGCAGTCTGTCAGCATCAAAAGCTAACCGGCCCGCTGCTTGACCAAAGGCGGCTCCCGAACCGGATAAAGAGAGTGCCGTGACCATTGTGGCGAGCAGCTTCATCTCTGTCCTCCCGATTCAGGCGATTCATGCTTCAAACATATTGCATCATTCTTAGCGCCTTCGCTTTTCAGATGCATTTGCTTTGTTCGTTATCTGGATTAGTCAGCGGCCCACCAATTTCTGCAGTTCTTCGGGGTACCGGGCGCCTTGCACCGCGATCTTTGAGGCTGCGGTTTCCAGTTCGCGGAGATCGTCGGGCGAAAGTTCGACGTCAGCGGCTCCGATGTTCTCTTCGAGCCGATGCAGCTTGGTCGTACCCGGGATCGGAACGATCCACGGCTTCTGCGCCAGCAGCCAGGCGAGCGCGATCTGAGCAGGCGTCGCCTTTTTCTGTTGCGCGAACTTGCCAATCAGATCAACCAACGCCTGATTCGCTTTGCGGTTCTCCGGCGTAAAGCGAGGAACGATGTTGCGGAAATCGGTCTTGTCGAACTGCGTGTCTTCGCTGATCTTGCCGGTGAGGAAGCCCTTGCCCAAGCGGGCTGAACGGAACGAATCCGATTCCGAGTTCCTCGAGTGTCGGTATCACTTCCGCTTCAGGCTCTCTCCACCAAAGCGAATATTCGCTCTGGAGTGCGGTGACGGGCTGAACTGCGTGTGCGCGACGGATGGTTTGCACGCCTGCTTCAGAAAGTCCGAAGTGCTTCACCTTGCCTTGCTGAATCAGATCCTTCACCGCTCCGGCGACGTCTTCGATCGGCACGTTGGGATCGACGCGGTGCTGATAGAACAGGTCGATGACATCGGTCTTGAGGCGTTTGAGCGAGGCCTCGGCGACCTCTTTGATGTGCTCGGGCCGGCTGTCCAGGCCGGCCTGTTTGCCCGTGTTCGGATCAAGTTTGAACCCGAACTTGGTGGCGATCACCACTTGCTCGCGAAAGGGAGCGAGGGCTTCGCCCACGAGTTCTTCGTTGGTGAACGGGCCGTAGACTTCGGCGGTATCGAAGAACGTGACGCCGCGTTCGACGGCTGCCCGGATGAGCGAGATCATCTCCTGCTTGTCCCCGGCCGGACCATAGCCGAAGCTCATTCCCATGCAGCCGAGGCCGAGCGCCGAGACTTCCAGATTGCTTTTTCCAAGTTTGCGCTTTTGCATGCAAATCTCCTTGCGCTATGGGCGCTACTTCACGCTGTTGTAGTCTTTATCGCTAACAGGCTCTAACCAAATTGTTTTTCCCTTTTGAGTCGGCGTAACCGCTATATAGGCAAAGCCACTTTTCGGTGATGCACCGTGCCAATGCTCTACGCCCGGAAGACATTTGATTACATCCCCCTTGTGGACGACCTGTATTGGCTTTCCCCTTTCCTGATAATAGCCGGTGCCTTCGGTAATGAGTAGAACTTGACCACCGGGATGAATATGCCAATCTAGCTTTGCACCGGCATCATAGGTTGCTACAGCAATACTGGGATCGAACGTGCTGTCACCTACATTTAACTCTTTAAGCCAAATATTTCCCGTGTGATTTTTGACGGTGGATAGTTCACCTTTTGGGAAAATTGCGTCCCCTGTTTGTGCTTGGGACTGGAAGCTGAATATAAGGCTCACCGCAAAAGCGATAATCTGAAATGTTGTTCTCATTTTTTACCTTCCTTTTCTGCTTTTTGTTCGATACGTGAGCCGATTCAACATCACTGATACCATTCTGCAAGTTTCCGATCCGGTTACTTGAGCGGACGCGTCAGACCTTGTGCTTCGAGCCAGTAGTAAAAGTCGTCGATCCAGTGATCGCTCGTTTTCCCTTGTTTGCGCATACCCCAGCCGTGACCGCCGGAGGTATAGATGTGAAATTCCGGTTTGTATCCGGCCGCCTTGAGTGCATCGTAGAAGGCGAGGATTTGAGGGCCGGCGAGTGTGTCGTCTTGCGCCATCTCCATGAAAAAGGGTGGCACTTCTTTTGGTATCGGGGGCACAGGAAACGGCGCGCCGTAAATTGGAGCCGCGTAGTTCGGACGCGCGCTCACATCCGGTTGAACGGATGCAAACTCCGCGATCGATCCGCCGGCCGAGAATCCCATGAAGACGATGCGATTCGGAGAGATTCCCCAATCAGTGGCATGCGCACGCACCACTTTGATGGCCTGAATGCCGTCGGCAATACCGTACCTTCCGTCCTCGGCGATCAAGGCGTGATTGTTAAGCTGAGCTCCGAAGCGCGCTCCGCCGGACTGGTTTAACTGCGCTTCGTTCTGACCTTCGAGCTGAACCGTCCGGTACTTCAAGACGAATGCTGCAAGTCCTCGGGCCGCCAGCCACTCCGCGACTTCATGGGTATCTGTGCCAAGGAAAATGAAGCCCCCGCCGGGGGCGATAATGATCGCAGTGCCTGTCGCCTTGACCGGGTCAGGCCGGAACGCCGTCAGCGTTGGCGTAGTCACGTTGACAATCCGCTGCATAGGGCCGGAACCGAGCATGGCCTCCTGCTGTTTCCATTGTTCGGAGCCCGGCGCGACGCCGGGCCAAAGATTGATGACTTTTTTCGTCACTGCGGGCGTTGTCACCTGCTCTGGCTTGCTGCGGTTGTTGTTTTCTTGCGCGCTTGCTGAAACAAAAAGAGAGGCTGCCAGCAGGCAGAGCGCAATAGACGACTTCCAATGGTTCCTGTTCACGGGACCGAATCCCAGCGCCGAGACTTCCAGTCCCCTTTTACCCAGTGTGCGCCTCTTCATGTGGTTCTCCCTGCCCAGGTGTTCCACCCATCCCGACACTAGAAGCAAATGGCCGGGAAGCGGTAGCCCGATTCTGCCTAAGTATTGCCTATTCCTCTTGTCAGGCGAAAAATCAGTGGCACACCCGCAGCCAAACAGCTATCTTTAGCAACGGACAGTAACCGGTTCAACCAACATGAAAAAGGCCAAGGAAAATGCTCTCCACAAGCCGAGTTCGGTCCTCGAGTTGCGCGCAGCGCTCGCCCGCAAGATTGCCTCGGTCGTGGGTAAGGAAGAGAATCGGATAACCGAGATTCCCGGCGTGAGCCTTCGCCGCCGGACTTCCCCCACCCCTCCGTGCCGGACAACCTACCATCCGGGCGTCATCGTGGTCGCGCAGGGCAGCAAGCAGGTGAACATCGGCCGGACCAGCTTCATCTACGACGAGTCGCATTTCCTCCTGACTGCGGTCGATCTGCCGATCGTGAGCTGGGTGGCCGAGGCAACGGAGGAGGTTCCCTGTCTCGTACTATCGCTCAAGTTGGACATGTCCATGGTCCGGGAGTTGCTCAGTCGTGAGGAAATTCATGTCGCGCAGGCTCCGTCTAACAGTCCCGCTATGTCAATCGGCGAGACCACGCCGGAATTTCTGAACGCATGCTGTCGCCTGCTGGATCTGTTGGACAGCCCGCAGGACATTCCTTTTCTGAGCGGCCTGATTCAGCGCGAGATCATCTATCGCATTCTGCGGGGACAGGAGGGAGCGCGCTTGCGCGCAGTAGCAACGCTCGGAGATCAAAGCCACCGGACGGCAAAAGCCATTGCGTGGATCGCCGCGAACTATGCCAAGCCTTTGCTCGTGGAAGAACTCGCACAGCTTGCAAGCATGGGCGTGTCGACGCTGCACCATCACTTCCATACGCTGACCGCGATGAGTCCGCTTCAGTATCAAAAACAACTCCGGCTCCAGTCAGCGCGAAGTCTGATGCTC
>CAWDFF010000030.1:0-14088 GCA_963801545.1 Terriglobia bacterium
ATTTTGCTCCGCGAACCGATCGTGAAATCCAGCTGCTTCTTTACCTGAAGAAGCGTCTTTCTCATGTTTGTTGCGAAGACGTTCTCTCGGGCAGAGGCATTCGCGCCATTCACGACTTTCTGGATCCGAGCGTACGTCACCCCTCGTTCGAGGGCTCCGGCGCCGATCCCGCCCGTGAGATCAGCGAGCAGGCATGCACACACACTTGTCCGGTTTGTGTGACCACGCTGGATCTTTGGACTGAGGCCTATGGCTCCGAGGCGGGAAATCTCGCGTTGCGCGCCCTGGCTTTCGGCGGCATCTACATCGCGGGTGGCATCGCGCCAAAGATTCTCTCCAAGATGAAAGATGGCTCTTTCTTCCGTGCGTTCTGCGACAAGGCTAAGTTTTCTCAGCGCTAGCGCGTATTCCGATCTACGTCGTCCTGAACGAGGACGCACCGGTGTGGGGAGCCGCCGTATCAGGCGCTGGCCGCGGCGCGCTTGCGTTCTTCGCCTTCGCGACGCAAGGCCGGGCTAGCGGTGCTCCCAGCCTTCGGTCTGCGGTGGTGACGATCTCGTTGCCAAGTCGTGCACACCGTCGTTAGCCCCGCCGTCGCCTGGTTTTTGCGTTATATACTGACGCCGGAGAATCCATGGCACAGAACGGTCGAAATGGCACTCCGGCCTACAAGCGGATCAGGAGTGTCATCTGGAAGCGCATCGAGGCCGGACAGCTGAAGCCTGGAGACGTCGTCGATTCTGAAAGAGAGTTGGCCCGCATCCACCGGGTCAGCCTGATGACCGCACGCCACGCCCTGACCTCGCTGGAGCGCGAAGGCGTGGTGGAGCGGCGGCGCGGCGCGGGCACGTTCGTAGCGCCTCCTAAAATCCATTTCAACAAGCTGATGAGCTACTCCGAGCAGATGGCCAGCCGGGGCCTGGTCGCCGCGTCCCAGCTTCTATGCTGCAAGATCATCGACTATGAGCCGGAGATTGCGGCTCGACTTGCGGTGCCACCCAACAGCCGCCTGGTTAAGCTGGAACGCCTCCGCCATGCCGCCAATGAGCCGTTCGCGCTGGAGGCCTGCTACTTGTCGGCCGACGAGTTTGGCGGCCTGGTTTCCGCGCCGCTGGGACGAAGTTCGCTGTTTTCAATCCTGGAGCACGACTTCGGCGTCGAACTGGCTCACGCGGATGAAGAGGTGGACGCGACCGCTGCGGATCCGAGAACTGCGGAATTACTCGCCGTACCGCGAGGCGCTCCCTTGTTGCGGATTCGCCAGGTTATTTATTCCACCAAAGGGAAAGCCACAATCTATGTGTTGGGCTTTTACCGCTCCGACCGGCACACGTTGTTGATCCGCAGATTCCGCTAGGGATTGGACCGCGCTTTCTCCCAAAGTTGTTGTCGAGCATTCAGCTCTCAGCGAGCCCCCGCAACAAACAGCTGTCATCCCGAGCAATCTTTCTCGCACTGCGCGCGAAGAAAGATTGTCGAGGGATCTGGGGTTTTGCCGGCGTCTTCACGGGGGCATGGGTGCAAAAGAGCCGAGCTCGCTCGGCTTGTCCTCACCGCGCCAGCGCGGCTCGGAGCAGCACTCGGAATGACACAGGAGCAACCGCTTGCTATCTAGTTTCCCGAATAAACTTTGATCCAGTGATTGCGTACTTGCGGTTTCACTTTCCTGCCGTTTGAGTCAGACACAATGAGATTGGTTTGCTGGTTGGGCATATGGCAATCGATACAGTTGCGCGCAATTTCGCGACCCCGCTTCGAATAGACACCACAACTTTCAATCTTGTGACACGAGAGGCAGCGATCCGAGAATGCACTCAGGTCATGCTGTGGGACGTGAACATTGTGGCAGGTCGAACAAGTCATGCTGACGGCGGATTGGTAGCAGCGGCTCTTCTTCAAGAGCTCCACCTGGCTGCCGTGAACGTCGATGTTGGCGTTCGGGTCGAGATGTGGCAGCTCAAGATACGTGTCCAAGGCTTTTCCCGGGACATAGGAGAATGGCGGAGCCTTCAGTTCTCCAATGCCCGCGTGACACAGCGCACATAGATCGATCTGCCGGTCACGGGACAATCTTGCCGGATTGACGATGAGCTGTCCGGACGAAGCGGCCTCCTGAGGGTTTTGACGCGCGATGTGCTCTTGGCCCGGGCCATGGCACTTCTCGCACGAAATACCCAACACAAATTCTGTATTGTGGTAGCGATTCAGCGGAGGCGGAAGTGACTCGAAGTAGCTGGCATGGCAATCGAGGCATCGTGGAGGAACGCGCCGGCTGAAATCTGCGACACCATCTCTGTATCCAGGGCTGTTCACCCATTGCCCCAGTTCAGTCCAGTAAGTGACCGGAAGCTGGTATAGCTGATCGCCCTTCCAGTACAGATAGGTCTGACCCTTGCCTCCGGAACCGATTACCAGATCGAAACGCTCGGTTCGTGAAGTCGTGTCCGGCGGAATTCCGGTCACGGCCGTCTGGAAAGAGCCCCCGCTATTCGCTTCCATTTTGAAAAACAGTTCAGGATTCGACGTCTTCAGAATATTTTCGCCATCGTCAAATTTGCCGGCTATGGAATTCATGTCCGCCGCCTGCGAGGTGCGGTGATGAGCGGTGCGCAGGAATGTATCTACCTTTTCCTGATGGCATGCGGCGCATGCAGCGTCGCCCACGTAGCCAGCGCGAGCAGGAGATGGCGCTACCATGGTCAATGCGACGGCGAGGATGGTTTCTATGACAAACATGTAACGGCGGGCGTCGGACGTCGGACCTCGAGGAACTTGTTGACGTCCGAAGTCCGACGCCCGAGGTCTGAACTCATCATATTCCGTTACGGAATCTGCGGATCAACAGGGTGTGACGATCGGAGCGATACAAACCCAACATGTAGACCGTCGGTCTGCCGTTAGTTGCGTAGATGACCTGCCGGATCCTGAGCAGCGGAGCACCGCGCTGTAGTGCCAGCAATTCTCCTGTTCTGGAATCGGCAGCGGTCGCGTCCACTTCTTCATCCGCGTGAGCCACTTCCAAACCGTAGTCGCGCGCCAGGATGGAAAACAGGGAACCGCGCTCCAGAGGGGCCCGGATCAGGCCGGCGAAATCGTCGGCGGAAAGATAGCAGGCCTCCAGGGCGAACGGTTCATTGGCTGCATGCCGCAGGCGTTCCACCTTGATCATGCGGCTGTTGAGTGGCAGAGCTAACCGCGCCGCGATATCGGGCGCATCATCCACAACCTTGTTGCAGAGAAGACGTGAGCATGCTGCCAGGCCGCGGCTGGCCATTTGCTCGGTGTAACTCATCAGCTTGTTGAAATGGATTTTGGGGGGCGCGACGAAGGTTCCGGCACCGCGCCGGCGTTCCACAGTGCCTTCTTTTTCCAGCGTCGCCAGCGCGTGCCGGGCGGTCATCAGGCTTACTTTGTGAATTCTGGCCAGCTCGCGTTCGGAATCGACCGGGTCCCCGGCTTTCAACTGTCCTGCATCGATGCGTTTCAGGATTGCAGCCCGGATCCTCTTGTAGGCCGGCGTTCCGTTGCTGTGAGTCGTTGGCATCACGGTATCCCGTTCACGAGCGAACAGACTGTCAATCACTGCTATAGAGCGTCGCGAACATTACAGAAAACAATATTCTTACCAACCCACTGTTCCGCACCGATTTTCTACGGCCGTACCGCTATATAGCGTCAGTATGCCATCGGTCGCGTGGGGAGTCCAGTTGATTGCGCAGTATTTTCTTGAAAAAGCTCGCGCACCCTCGGTTATGCCACGCGGAATCGGCCTGTCATCGATTAAAGTGATATACCAAATCATGGAGGTTCTGTTCTGCTGCTTCCATTTTTCATAACCGCTCGAGTCCAGACATCCATCTGTTTGCTATAGAGTGTTTCGCGCCCGATCCGCAAATAAATGGAGGTTGTCGCATTTTTTTCTTGACTTCGCTATTTTGCCTGCTATATAGCATCTGCATTGCCTTTTTCATGATTTCGGTTCGCTGTGGGGATGGATCGATCGAAGCGCCTTCCAGGAGGTTTTGTGATGCGACATTCAGTCAGAGTTGGACTGGGACTTTTGCTGCTGGCCGTAGTTGTGGGTATCGTGGCGGAACCCACCTGGAGTCAGGAAGTGACGGCCGCCATCGTGGGAACGGTCACGGATCCGAGCGGCGCTCCTATTCCTGGAGCCACCGTGACCGCTAACGATGTTGACCGTGGAACGCCGTGGATTGCCACCACCAACGAAACCGGCGCCTACAGCTTGCCCCGTGTTCCGGTCGGAAATTACGAAGTCAAGGTCTCAGCCAATGGCTTCCAGACAGCCGCAGTTTCCGCCTTTACCCTGGTGCTCAACCAGACGGCGCGCATTGACGTCCAGATGAAGGTCGGCCAGGTCTCAGAGACGGTCGAGGTCACGAGCGCCGCGCCCCTTCTGCAGACGCAAAGCACTGAGATCAGCACCATCATCGATGCCAAAACCAACGAAAGCTTGCCGCTGGCCTCGCGCAACTATATTCAATTGACGCTGCTGGCGCCCGGGGTCACGACGGTCAACCCTCAGGGGCTAACGCAGGCCCAGTCCATGACGAGTTCCGGCCGCCCCTACATCAACGGCAACCGCGAGCAGGCCAACTCGTTTCTCCTGGACGGCGTGGACAACCAGGAGAACATCAATAATGAGGTTGCCTACCAGCCCAGCGTGGACGCGATTCAGGAATTCAATCTCATTACCCAGAACGCTTCGGCGGAATTCGGTCAGTATCAGGGTGGCATCGTTAACACCACTATCAAGTCCGGATCAAACAGGATTCACGGCTCGGCCTTTGAATTCTTCCGCAATGACATCCTGAATGCGAATACCTGGCAAAACGGCTTGACCATCGGAGCCGCAAACCCGAATCCGCTGGTGCAAGAGGCCAACGGCGTCGGCAAAAAGCCACAGCTGCGCTGGAACATGTTTGGCGCCACTATCGGCGGCCCCATCGTAAAGGACAAGCTGTTCTTCTTCGCCGACTATCAGGGGCAGCGCTTCGATCATCCCCAAACCACCACCCGGTATCAGGTGTTTACCGATAGCGAACGTGCCGGAGATTTTGGTCAACTGTGCACCGAGGCGGGCGGAGCCTTCGATGGCACCGGAACTTGCACGGGCGGAACGGGAACCACCCAGCTGCATAACCCGACCACCAACGCGATTATTCCCTTCAACAATCTGGCCAACGCGGGATTCACCATCAATCCGGTGGCTGCTGCTCTATTCGCCTCACCTCAATACCCGCACGCCCAGGTAGATACCGCTGTGGGTGCAAACCTCAGTGGCGGTGTCGGCAACCAGCTCAACAACAATCAGGGCGACGTCAAGATCGATTACAACCTTTCACAGACTGATCACGTATTCGGCCGCTACTCCCAGTTCCACGTGTCCAATCCATTCACTCAGACGTTTTTGCTGGGGGCGCGAGCCAATCCGGATGTCTCCGAGCAGCCCGGCGAAAACGTCTCTATCGCCTGGACGCACAGCTTCAACCCGAGCCTGCTGAATGACCTTCGGGTTGGCATTAACCACGTGCGCTTCAGTTCTGGTTACACCGACCTGGGGCTGGGGAAGTTCTCCGAGAGCCTCGGTATCGCCGGAGGCAACGCTCAGGCGCCCGGGATTTTGGGTTTGAACTTCGCTAATGCTGGCCTGAACCTGGGTACGCCAGACGTCGAACAGCATTTCGGCGACGGCACCTTGCAACTTTCAGAGGGCCTGATCTGGACCCGCGGCCGTCACATCATTCACCTGGGCTTCCAGTACTGGCGAATGCGTGAAAACTCGGCCTACTCCGGAAACGACGGAGTGCTAGGACATTTGAACTTCGCCAACGATCAAACCTTGTCCGATGCCGCCAACTTCTGGCTGGGCCTGGTGTCCACCGGAGCACGCCAGGGCGCTGGTCAGGAATGGGGAATGCGCGGCGATACCTACGCCGCCTACGTCCAGGACGACTGGCGCGTTACCAGCAACCTGACGGTCAATATCGGCCTGCGCTATGAAGATCACACTCCCTGGACGGAAATTCACAATCGCATGGTGAATTTCGGATTGTTCACTGGAGCAATCGAAGTTGCCGGGCAGGGCGGCAACAGCCGCGCGCTGGTCAACTCCTACAACGGAATTGGCAACTACCAGCCGCGAATTGGATTTGCCTGGACCCCAGGTTTTCTGGGTGGAAAAGCGGTGGTTCGTGCCGCCTACTCGGTGTCTTCCTACATGGAAGGGATGGGCTCCAACCTTCGCATGAGCCAGAACCGACCATTCGTTCCGGCCGTCTCTTCAGTCACTGACACCAATGCCACGACAGGCTTTGGGCCGCCTGCTCCACTTTGCGACGGGGCTGACCTTGCGTGTTACAACGGCGTGAGAATCTTCCCCTGGGATCCGAACCTCAGGCCGGCCAGCGTGCAGCAATGGAATCTTTCAGTCCAGCAACAGCTGACCCACGATACGACCCTTCAGGTCGGATACGTCGGCCAGCGCGGCGCTCACCTGGTGGTGCCAGAGATTGTTACGCAACGTATTTTGGCCGCCCCAGGTTCCTGCCCTCCCACCACTCCGCCCTCTCCCTGCGTCGGAACCCCCGGACCATTTTTCGCGGGAAATCCTGCCCTCAGGGACGAGATCAGCGGCGGCGCGAACTTTACCGGTTTGCCGGCAGCCCTGGCGACCTTCTCCGGGGCCAACCAGGCCTACAACGCACTGCAGGCGGTTCTGCAAAAACGTTTCTCCAACGGTTTGCAGGGTCAGGTGGCGTACACCTACTCGAAGTGCATGACTGACGCAACGGGATACTTCGGCGGCGGTTGGGGCGGCACGCAAACCAGTCTGCCGGCATCGTTCTGGCAGAACATCTACGATCGCAAGGCGGAATGGGGACCCTGCTACTTCGATCAGACCCACATTCTTTCCGCCTACGCCAACTACCAGCTGCCCTTCGGCCACGGCAAGAGGATGGGCGCGAACATGAATCGCGTCGCCAATGCAGTCGTGGGTGGTTGGGAAGTCAGCCCGATCATTACTTTGCACAGCGGCAACGCCATGACGGCAGGTCTGGCGTTCTTCGACAACTCTGGAACCGGCGGCAACGGTCCGTTTGGGTTCGCTCGACCGGACTGCGGCGGCGCGCCCAGCTATCCCAAGACCCATCTGACCGGATCACAGACCGGCATTCAATGGGTTGATCCGGGCGCGTTCACGGTGCCTGCGCTGAACACCTTCGGCGATTGCCACAACGGTTCGGTTCGCGGACCTACGCTGGCCCAGGTCGATCTGGGTGTTCACAAGGAATTCGCCATCAGTGAAACTAAGGGATTCGAGTTCCGCTCGGAGTTCATCAACCTGTTCAACCATCCGATTCTGAATGCGCCGAACATGCTGTTGGGCTCCACTTTCGGCCAGATCACGACCGGACAAGGAGAACGAAACATTCAGTTCGCTCTGAAATTCCACTTTTGACCGTTGTATGATTGGGCAGGCGTCGCTTCGGCGCCTGCCCGTTTTTTATGCCTAGATACTTCTTCCCGGCGCTTTTCCCTCCGCTCCTTTTTCTCTGTGGACTTCTCTGTCTCGCGTCTGCGCAGGTTCCAGAAAAAGCGGTTGCAGAAAAAACGGTCGTCAAGAAGGCGCCCGCGGCTGACTCCTCGTCCTCTGCAAAACAAGCGGTGAATCTGGCGAAGACAGGCCACTGCAAGGAGGCCCTTCCTGGGCTAAAGAAAGCTGCCCAGCACGGCGCCGACCCGGCTTTGAAGCGTGATGCCGGCTTCGCAGGCGTCCGCTGTGCCATGGCTACGGGTGAGAGCGAAGCGGCGGTCGATTTCCTGCGTTTTCTGAACCGTGAATTCCCCCGCGACCCTGACGTGCTTTATCTTGCAGTCCACACGTACTCTGACCTTTCGACCCGGGCCTCGCTGGATTTGGCGACGACGGCCCCGGCTTCTCCACAGGCACACCAACTGAACGCCGAAGCTCTCGAAGTGCAGGGAAAGTGGGATGAAGCCGAAAAGGAATACAGGCAGATCCTGAACGAAAACCCGCGCATGCCCGGTATCCACTACAAGATTGGTCGGATTTTGCTTTCCAAACCCGATTTCAGCCCGGCGGTCGCGGAACAGGCCAAAGGTGAGTTCCAGCAGGAATTGGAGATCGATCCTTCCAACGCCGGCGCAGAATACGTGCTGGGGGCCCTGGCGCGGCAGAACCAGCAATGGGATGACGCTATCCAGCATTTTTCACGGGCAGCAAAGCTCGATGCCGGTTTTGGCGATGCCTTTCTCGATCTAGGCACCTCGCTGGTGTCGGTCAAGAAATATTCTGAAGCGATTCCACCGCTCGAGACTGCGGTCAAGCTGGAGCCGCAGAACCCTACGGCGCACTACAGTCTCGCGGTAGCGTACCGGCGGGGCGGGCGACAATCGGATGCCGACAGGGAATTCGCCATTCACCGGAAGATGACCGAGCAAAACGGTCCGGGCGGTGAGCCGCAGCCGGCGTCCCCGCAGGAGAATCCGAACTAGGCGGGGCCGATGGCGGGCGTGCTCACGTAGGCCCGGACGCCCTCGTCCGAGCGGGCGAGCAAAGCTCGCCAGGGGCACGGAAGTTCTTCGATCGTTTTTTTCGACGATCGTCATTCTCTTCGGTCATGGGGACACGGTTCACGGATTTGAACAAGCTGGTCTCGCATCAAACCCGCGCCCCACTCGGCTTTTCCCGCCGCCAGTTTCTCTGGGGCATGGCCGGCAGTCTGGCTTGTACCGGATTGTCACGATTTGCCGGCGCCGTGCCCGATGCGGTCTATCCTTTTGCAGAGGTTTTACCTTCGTCCAGCGGGATCCTCTGGACGCACACAGCCGGAAAATCCGCCGAGAAATATCTGCCCGAAACCACCGGCGCCGGATGCGCGTTCCTCGACTACGACAATGACGGCTGGATGGACATTTACCTGGTTAACAGCGGCAAGTGCGACTTCCTGAGTCCTGACCCGCCCCTGCGCAATGCTCTCTACCGCAACAATCGCGATGGTACGTTCTCCGATGTCACCGAAAAAGCAGGCGTCGCCGGTGGTGGCTATGGCCAGGGTGTAGCCGTCGGCGACTACGACGGCGATGGCTTCCCTGATCTCTACATCACCCAATACGGCCGGAGCATTCTGTACCACAACAACCGCGACGGCACCTTCACAGATGTTACCGATAAAGCCGGTGTCGCCGCACCGGGATGGGCTTCGAGCGCGGTCTGGTTTGACTATGACAGCGACGGCCGCCTCGATCTTTTTGTCTGCCGCTTTGTAGATTTTGACAAAGCCAAGAATCGCCCCTGCGGCGCGGGAGGCAAACCCGAGTACTGCATCCCGCGGCTCTATGGGCCGATGGCCAGTTGGCTCTTTCACAACAACGGCGATGGCACGTTCAGCGATGTCAGCACGTCGTCCGGCATCGCGAAATATCCCGGCAAAGCATGGGGAGTGGTCGCTGCCGACGTCAACAACGACGGGCGTATGGATCTGTTTGTCGCCAACGATACCGTAGCCAACTTTCTTTTCGTCAATCGAGGCGATGGACGTTTTGATCAGATTGCGGACCAGGCCGGCGTCGCCTACAGCGCCGAAGGCCGGGCTCGCTCGGGCATGGGAGTGGACGCTGCCGATTTCAACGAAGACGGATGGATGGACCTGTTCGTCGCCAATATCGACGGCGAAATGTATTCGATCTATCAGAACAATCGCGACGAAACCTTCGACGATATGGCCCTGCCCACTGGAATCGCAAAAGCCACAAAACTGATGAGCGGCTGGGGATTGAAGTTCTTTGACTATGACAACGATGGCAACCTCGATCTGTTCCTGGCGAACGGAAATCCGGATGATCTGATCGAAATCCTGCACCCCGGCGTGACCTATCGTGAGCCTCTGATGCTTTTTCACAACAACGGCAAAGAATTCCAGAACGTAAGTGCGCAAAGCGGCCCCGTATTTGCCAGGAATGTTTCCGCGCGGGGCATGGCTATCGGCGACTTTGATAACGATGGCGCGCTGGACGTCCTGGTTTCCGTGAATGATGCAGCCCCTCTGCTGTTGCGCAACCAGGTCGGATCTCAGAATCACTGGCTCGGCGTGAATCTCGTAGGAAAGAAATCGAATCCCGATGGAATCGGCGCCCACGTTACCTATCAGGCCGCAGATCTGAAACGGACTCGTGTGAAGGTTGGCGGCGGAAGCTATCTTTCCTCACACGATCCCCGCATGGTGCTGGGTATTGGAAAAAGACCCAAAATCGACTGGCTGGAAGTGACTTGGCCGCAGCCCAGCGGCGCGAGAGAACACTTCACTGATTTGCCCATCGATCGTTACATCACGATTGTCGAGGGTCAAGGCAAGTGGAAGTAAACAAGATATCTGACATTGCAATGCTGTGTTTGCGGAAATTCCGGTCGCGACCGGTGGCAGCCTTTCTTTGTGCGCTGTTGCTCTCACAGATCGCCGCGGCCTGGCAGGGAGACAAATCCGGCGAAATCAATATACAAATTATCGTGGTGGAATCTTCAACCGAAGCGAACCGGATTCTGCAAGAGCTCAGGAACGGAGCGGATTTCGCGACGTTGGCAAAGCAGCAATCCATTGACCCAAGCGCGGCCACCGGCGGTTACATGGGAAGATTGGATCCGGCAACCCTGCGGGCGGAGTTGCGGGACGCATTAAGAAAAATTGGCCCCGGGCAAATCACCAGCGTAGTCAAGAGTTCCGAAGGCTATGCCATCCTCAAGGTGCTGTCCCCATCGGACGCGGCGAACGGCCAAAGCTCGCGTCCGAGCCTTTCCACAGCCGCCCGGGGTAGTGTGCGCTTCGCCCTCAATGTGGGCGGCCTCAACGATGCGGATGCCGTCTTCAGCGCTCTGCCCAAGCCCGACGGCTGGCAACAGGATTTGCATGCCATCTGCGAGGCGAGGAAGCAGTCGCTCTCGGTAGCCACGGAGCAGTTGGGAAAACGACTCGCTGCTGCCGATGCGGAACTGCATCCTTACGATGTGCTGGGAGAGCATCATTCGCTGGCACAACTCGAGGCGTATCAAGGGCACATGGATAAGGCGATCGAGCAATGGCAGGCCGCCTGTCAGACTGCAACCGATGCCGTACCAACGGCAATCCCCAAGTTTCTGGAGGCGCTGGGAATCGCTTACTTGCACAAGTCTGAAATGGAGAATGACGCCTACCGCAATCCCGGCGACCGATGCATCTTCCCGCCACGCGCCAGTTCGAAATATCAAGACACTGCGGATTCCCAAAAAGCGATCGAATATTTCCTGAAGTATCTTGAGCAGAAGCCGGACGATCTGGAAGTGAAATGGCTCTTGAATATGGCCTATCTGACTTTGGGAAGCTATCCCGCTGGGGTTCCGGCGAAATATCTGATTCCGACTGTGGCTTTTGAATCCAAAGAAGACGTAGGCCGGTTTGTGGATGTCGCGCCCCTGCTCCGATTGAATACGTTTTCCATGGCGGGCGGAATCATCGTGGATGATTTCGAAAACAACGGTCTGCTGGACGTGGTCACGTCGAGCGTGGGAGTCTGCGAGCCCATGCACTATTTCCGCAATAACGGAGACGGAACATTTACGGACCAATCCGTGAAATCCGGACTCGCCGATCAGCTCGGCGGACTAAACCTGATCCAGGCCGATTACAACAATGACGGCTGCCTGGACATTCTGGTGCTGCGCGGCGGATGGGAATTTCCCCAGCGTATGTCGCTGTTACAAGGTCATTGCGACGGAACGTTCACCGACGTCACCCGCGAGAGCGGTCTCGCCGCCACGGCCAACGCGACCCAGGCCGGAGCCTGGGCGGATTTCGACAACGATGGCTTCGTCGATCTGTTCATAGGCAGCGAGAGTGGTCCGGCCCAGCTTTTCCGGAACAAGGGTGACGGGACTTTTGAGGACATCGCTCATTCCGCGGGAGTGGACCGGACAGCCTTCACCAAGGCCGTAGTTGCCGGCGACTATGACAACGACGGGTACGTGGACTTTTATCTTTCCAACTACAACGGCAATAACTTTCTGTACCACAATAATCACGACCGAACATTCACCGAGGTCGGCGGCCTCGCTGGTGTGCAGGATCCGTGGGCCAGCTTCCCGGCTTGGTTTTTCGACTACGACAATGACGGCTGGCCCGACCTGTTTGTAAGCAGCTACGCGGGTTCGAGCGACGAAGTCATGCGTAGCTATCTCGGGCTTCCGACGAACGCTGAAAACCTGGAGCTACGACCAGCGCAACGGAACTTTCAAGGATGTGTCGAAGGAAGTCGGCCTCGATCGCATCTTCATGCCCATGGGGTCTAATTTCGGGGATATAGACAATGACGGTTTCCTCGATATTTACCTGGGTTCCGGGGCCTCCCCATACACCGCTGTGGTCCCCAGCGTTCTGCTTCGAAACCGGGAAGGGAAATCTTTCGTTGATGTTACCGAGTCCGCCGGCACCGGTGAACTGCATAAAGGACACGGCGTCGCCTTCGCAGATATGGATCGCGATGGTGACGAGGACATTCTGACTGTTGTCGGAGGTGCCACGCCAGGCGACAGTCACGCATTCCGCTTCTTCGAAAATCCCGGCAGCGGGAACGGTAATGACTGGATCAATGTCCACCTGGTCGGCGTGAAGACAAACCGGGCGGCTATCGGTGCGCGAATTACGGTGACGGTGGAAAGTGAAGGCCGTGGGACGCGCTCAATTTACCGCACTGTAAGCAGTGGCGGTTCTTTTGGTGCATCGCCGCTCGAACAGCATATCGGGTTGGGCAAATCCGCACGAATCGCCAACCTGGAAGTCTGGTGGCCAGCCAGCAACACGCGCCAGACTTTCCTGAACGTGGGCAAAAACCAGTTCATCGAGATCAAGGAGTTGGCCAAAGACTACACTAGGCTCGATCGGAAGTCCTTCCGGCTGGGAGGAGCGAAGCGGGACGCTGAGACTGGCGTGGGACAACAATTGGGACAAAAACAACAATGAGAAGCTTTGCGGCATTGCTGATTGTGTGGCTGGTAGTCACGCCAACTCTGCTCGTGGCGAGTGATAGGCAGGCCGAGCAGCGGTATTCCGCAACCGGTCTGGTTGTCGACGTCGACTTGACTCACCAGACTCTGGCTATTTCCTGCCAGACAATTCCCGGTTACATGGACGCCATGGTGATGCCGTTTTCTGTGCATGATGCCAAAGTCTTGATGGGCCTGCGACCCGGTCTGATGGTCGACTTTACGCTGGTGGCAGGTGCCGGATTCTGCGTATGCCGAAAATATTCGCATTCGGAACTTCGAAAGTGCGGAGCAGGACCCGTTTAC
Source organism: Terriglobia bacterium (assembly GCA_963801545.1). Taxonomy (GTDB): domain Bacteria; phylum Acidobacteriota; class Terriglobia; order Terriglobales; family Acidobacteriaceae; genus JAIQFF01. The sequence goes on from CAWDFF010000030.1 coordinate 13,364, forward strand.
GGCCCATCAGTTGAAAAACCTGCAAGGGCTGGTTGCGCCCAGGGCGCATCCGCGGCAGCAGAGGCCATGTCGAATCGGGAGCTCGGTGTACCGGATTTTCAAGTTGGTCGACCAGAACCGGCAGTCGATCACTCTGCGCCAGTTTGCCGGCAAGGTTGTGGCCGTCAACTTTATTTACACTCGCTGCGCTTTGCCGCAATTTTGTTTTCGCCTCTCCAATAACTTCGCCAACCTGCAAAAGCATTTTGCTGATCGTATGGGACGCGATTTGGTACTGCTGTCAGTTAGCTTCGATCCAGTACACGATCAGCCTGAAATTCTGGCGGAGGCTGCCAAAACATGGAAGGCCGATGCTCGAAGCTGGCACTTTCTCACCGGGCCGCTGCCCGACGTCAAGCAGTTGTGCGGCAGGTTTGGAGTGGAGGCCTGGAGCAGACGAAGGCTTGATGATCCATTCACTGCATACCGTCATCATCGACCGACGCGGAAATCTGGCCGCGAACCTGGAGGGCAACCAGTTCACAGCGCAACAATTGAGTGATCTGGTGGAAACCGTGATGAATCGTAACTAGTGTTTGGTGGCAGACAAGTTTGAATGGCGTGGAACGGGGCGACTTCGCCTGAGCGCATGAAGGAAATGACCGCCAATGACGACTTCGAACGGTTCCGGACCGGCGCAGCGAAGTACGCCGCGTACCTAGAGACGCCCGAGGGCCGACTGCGCC
>CAWDFF010000031.1:0-21515 GCA_963801545.1 Terriglobia bacterium
TTCCCAAGCTGGATGTCACGGGTTCGATCCCCGTCTCCCGCTCCACTCATCACGTCATATTCGAGGTAATTTCATGCCAGAACCGACTTATGAAGAGCTGAAAGCCCGTCTTTCCGAACTCGAAAAACAAGGCGCACGCCGTACCGGCAACCTGGAATTCCGGGTCAGCGAAAAGGGAGGGGTCAGCGTCTATGGACTGGGCCGCTTTCCCGTAACCCTCTACTACGAACAGTGGACTCGCCTACTGGATGCCGTCGAAAAACTTCGTGAATTTCTCGAAGAAAACAAGTCCAAACTAAAGCTAAAAGGCCAATAAAACCGAGAACTAGCAACAGAGAACTGACAACTGCTGTTCATAACGCCTTTAGCACCGGCAAGCAGAATCCAAACTCCAGTCCATGCCCAGCGACGATATCCTGACTCTTCCCGCGCCCCCCGCGGACGCTCGTCTGCCCTACGGCTCCGATCCCAATCAATTCGGGGAACTGCGTGTTCCGAAAACCGGAGGCCCGTTCCCCGTGGTCGTGAACATTCACGGCGGCTTCTGGCGCGCGAAATACGACCTGAATCATGCCGGACATCTCTGCGCCGCGCTCACCGCCAAAGGCCTGGCGACCTGGAATCTGGAGTATCGCCGGGTGGGCAACCCGGGTGGCGGCTGGCCGGGCACGTTCGAGGATGTCCGCAACGGTTACCGCTTCGTCTCCCAGATCGCTCAGCGCTACAAGCTGGACTCTTCGAAGCTGGTCGTGGTCGGCCACTCCGCCGGAGGCCAGTTGGCGTTGTGTCTGGCCGCTCATGAGGCTTTGGTCAAGAGCGTCGTCTCACTCGCTGGCGTGGTCGATTTGCAGCAGGCTTGGGAACTTCACCTGAGCAACAACGCGGTCGTGGATTTCCTCGGCGGAGAGCCCGCCCACGTCCCCGAACATTACCGTGAAGCCGACCCCATGCAGCTCAAGATCCCCCAGGGCACCCAATGGCTGATTCACGGCGCCTCCGACGACACCGTGCCCCCGTTCTTCAGCCGCAACTACACCGAGCAGAAAAAGAAACGCGGTGAGAACGTGCATTATCTGGAAATTTCCACCGCCGGACACACCGACCTGATCGACCCGCGTTCCACCGCCTGGCCAAGAGTGGAGAGTACGGTTTTGCATCTGCTGCAGGCCTAGGTATTGGTCCTTGGTCGTTGGACAAACCCGAAAGCTAGCGCGAACTAGATCGCTCATTTACAAAGTAGCGGCGCCTTGGCCTGTCAAACTCGGCTCGTTCCGGATTGAGGCAACGGCGAACGACCAAGGACCGACCCGCTTCACCCACAATTTCTCAACACCAGCGCCGAATTCTTCGACCCGAACGCGATGCAATTGCACACCGCGTGCTCGATCGCCTTCTTCCGTCCGACATCCGGAACATAATCCAGGTCGCACTCCGGATCCCGCTCCTCCAGGTTGATAGTCGGCGGAATCTGTCCGCTCTGCATGGCCACAATCGTTGCTGCCACCCCCGCCGCTCCACACGCCCCTTGCGGATGCCCGATCTGCGACTTCAGCGCTGACATTGGAACCTGTCGCGCATGTTCCCCCAGCACCAGCTTTAGCGCCCGGGTTTCGATACGATCATTGAGCTGGGTTGAGGTTCCGTGCAGATTTACGTAGTCGACATCCTTCGCTCCGAGCCCCGCCTCTTTCATCGCCAGGCCGATCGCCCGGGCCGGTTCCTCTCCGCATTCCTGCAACCGGACGCGATGAAACGCCTCACAAGTCGACCCGTAACCACAAATTTCCGCCAGAATTTTGGCTCCACGCGCTCGTGCATGCTCGTACTCTTCGAGCACAAACATCCAGGCTCCCTCTGCCACCACAAACCCGTCCCGATCCACCGAAAAAGGCCGCGACCCGCGCTCCGGCGCATCGTTCCAGGAGTCAGTAAGAATCTTCATCAAAATAAAACCTTTTACGATGCCCAGCGAGATGGGTGCATCCGCCCCTCCGCTCAACGTCATGTCCAGCCGTCCCGCCTGTATTTGCCGCACCGAGTAACCGAATCCGTCGGTGGACGAGGTACATCCCGTCGTGACAATGTGACTGGGCCCGCGTAATCCAAAACGCACGCTGAGTTCGCTCGATAACGATCCCATTACTCCAGTCGGCACGCAGAACAAACTCATCTGCTTATACTGCTGATGAAAAAACAGCCGGTACTGTTCCTCGGTAAACTCTTGCGATCCGCCGCCCGACCCCAGAATCACACCGAAGCGACGTTTTTGTTCCAGGGGCAGGGAAGCCGCGTCGATCCCCGCGGTCTGCAAGGCTTCGGTAGCCGCCGCAAGTGCCAAAGGCAGCACCCGCGATACGTGTTTGCGCTCGCGTTTCTCCACCCATGCCAACTCGTCAAAGTCTTTCACTTCGCCGGCGATCTGCACCGGAATTTCGGACGGGTCAAAACGCGTGATCCGGCGAATTCCGCTCTGTCCCTTCAAGACCGCATCAGAAAACACGGCATTCCCCACGCCATTGGGACTCACTGTCCCCATTCCCGTGATCACCACCCGTCGCTTCAATCAGACCTCCCGATGCTTCGCTCCAGCACTATATACGAAACCGCCTGCGTTCTTAGATGCCTGCCGTATAATCCAGAGTCTTGAAAACGGGGGAAAGATTTGGCTTACGATGACCTGCGCGACTGGATTGCGGCGCTGGAGCGCGCCGGTGAACTGAAAACCATCCACACCGAAGTAGATCCCATTCTCGAAATCACCGAAATTACTGACCGTGTGAGCAAAAAGCCTGTGTGGGGCCGGATCTCGGACCCGGCCGGGCCGGGCAACCCCCGGCAGGCTTCTCCCGGTGGCCCCGCTCTGCTTTTCCAAAACATCAAAGGCTACCCCGGTTCTCAAGTCCTGATCAACCAGTTCGGCTCCGCCCGCCGCATGAACCTCGCCCTCGAAGTCGACGCTCTGGACGAGGTCGCCAACCGCATCCGGGCTTTCATGGACGTCAAATCCCCGCAGGGCTTTCTCGACAAAGTGAAGATGCTCCCCATGCTCGCAGAAATGGGCAAATTCTTCCCCAAGACCGTCTCCACCGGCCCCTGCAAGGAAGTCATCAAGCGCGACAATTTCTCCCTGCTCGACTTTCCCATCCTGCAATGCTGGCCCAAAGACGCGGGCCGCTTCATCACTCTACCCTGCGTAGTCACGCGCGATCCCAGGACTGGCAAGCGCAACGTCGGCATGTACCGGATGCAGATCTACGACGCCCGTACCGCCGGCATGCACTGGCAACGCCAGAAAATCGGCGCCGAGCACTACCGCGAAGCCCTCCGCACCGCCGCCCAAACATGCGACGCTCAACTATCTCGATGGAGCGACGGGCGTCCTGGCCCGTCCAGCGCAGAGCCCGGCAGGTTCCGCGCGCGCCTCGGTTGACGTCATGGCGCGCACCTCCGGCGGCTCCGTGCTCATCGAAGGCGATCGCCCCAAAGGCAAGATGGAAGTCGCCGTCGCCATCGGCGCCGATCCCGCCATCACGTTCTCCGCTATCGTCCCGGCGCCGCCCGACGTCGAGGAATACCTGATCGCCGGCTTCCTGCGCCAGAAACCGGTCGAACTGGTGAAGTGTGAAACGGTGGACCTGGAAGTCCCGGCGACTTCAGAAATTGTCCTCGAAGGCCACGTCCATCTCGACGAACTCCGCAGCGAGGGCCCCTTCGGCGATCACACCGGCTTCTATTCGCTGGAAGATCTCTACCCGGTGTTCCACGTATCCTGCATCACTCATCGCAAGAACCCGATTTACTCCACCACCATCGTCGGCAAACCGCCCATGGAAGACGGCTGGATGGGCAAAGCCGTCGAGCGCATTTTTCTTCCGCTCATGCGCCTCACCATTCCGGAATTGATCGACATCAATCTCCCGGTAGAAGGCATCTTCCACAACCTGATGCTGGTTTCGATCAAGAAGTCGTATCCCGGCCAGGCCCGCAAAGTGATGAATGCCATCTGGTCGCTCGGCCAAGCCATGTTCACGAAATGCATCATCGTGGTCGACGAAGACGTGAACGTACAGGACATCGGCGACGTCACTCTCAAAGTCCTGAATCACATCGACCCCGAACGCGACATTCAGTTCACCCTGGGCCCGGTGGATTCCTTGGACCATTCCTCGCGCCTGCCAAATTACGGCTCCAAGATGGGCATCGACGCCACCCGCAAATGGCCCAGCGAAGGCTTCACCCGCCCCTGGCCCGACGAAATCCTCATGGACGAAAAAACCAAAGCCCTGGTGGATAAGAAGTGGAAAGACTTAGGCCTGGAGTAGCACCACCGACCATGTAGGGGCGGACGTCCCCGTCCGCCCTAGCCGAGCGAAGCTCGGCAGTGTTCCTTGGTATACCAATTCAGCTCGTTGTAAGTTCGTGTTATCCTTTGCGAGTATGTCTACCGCCAAAGAACAAGTGGAATCGCTTCTGCAAAAATTGCCCAAGAATTGTTCGCTTGAGGATATCCAATACCACTTGTACGTGCTCGATAAAGTGCACCATGGACTGGAAGACGCGCGTCAGCACGGAACGCTCTCGCAGGAAGACGTGGAGAAGCGCCTGAGCCAATGGCTCACCGAATAGTCTGGTCGGCCCGTGCCCTCGCTGACGTGGAAGCGATTGCCTCCTATATTGCCTCCGACTCAAAGTTTTACGCCAACGCGGTAGTCAGGAGAATTGTCGCTCTCGCCAAATCACTCGTCGACTTTCCATTGGTCGGTCGGAAGGTACCCGAGCTTGACGATGAAACCATCCGGGAACTGTTCGCATATAGCTACCGGATTGTGTATCTCGTCGAACGGGACCAAGTCACGATTGCTGCCGTGATTCACGGCAAGCGAATGTTATGAGTCTCTTCCAGGTAACCGAGCGAATGCCGCGAGCGCCCGAGCGTAGCGCCACGGCCTACGTAGGGACGGCCGTCCTCGGCCGTTCAGCCGAGCGCAGCTCGGCTGTTGTTCGCACACTCAGGTCACGAGCCTTGCAAGCCTCTCGCGGGCGAGGGCTCCTTCGACTTCGCTCAGGACAGGTCCGCGCCACACCGCCAGCCTGCTCCTCACTTCTGCGGCCGCGACTCCGGCGGCACCAGCCCGGCCACGCGGTAATAAACCACCAGTTGCCCGTAGTGTTCGCCCGAGTGCTCAATCAGTCCGTATGCCAGATCCGACAGCTGCAGCGTGTCGTGCGACTCCGCGCTTACTACTGTCTTTGCCATCCCCGCGTCGCCTTTTGACTTGATCACCGCCGCGCCATCAGCAAATGACTTCTTCACGTAGGCGACCACCGCTGCTTTGGTCTTGTAATTGGCGCGGGACTCATCGTCGACTGGCTTCTCGCCCTTCGCTACCGCGGTGAAGAGATCGTTCGAGCCTGCTGCGTGCAGCAACTGCTCGGCGAAGCTCCGTTGCGCCGGCACCGGCTTGAAGTCGTACTTGTCTTCCGGGAAATCCTCGGCCATGGCAATCAGTTTGCGCCCAATGTCATTCCACGCCTCCAGCACCGCCTGCGACGGACTGAGCGCCGCCTTCTTCGCAGCATCCTGCGCCCACCCCGCGGACGTGAGCAAAGTGACCGTCAACAAAGCGACAATGACCACAGCACTTGCAAACCGTTTCTTCATTACCTGTTGCCTCCCGCTGAATTTGATCGCCAAACAGCGGCCATTGTACTCGTTCAAGAACCTGCAATTGTTCCGCGGCTGTGCTACAAACGTTGACGTTCCAGACTGAACACTCTAGGAGTGTTGAATCAGGAGTGTTGAATCAGGAGTGTTGATGAATCCACGATCCTCGCTCAATGCCATTCTCTTGTTCATCGGAATGCTGCTGGCCGCCGCCGCAACGGCGCAGCAGCCGCTCTCCGACTTGCAAAATCTTTCTGCCGATTTCTGGACATGGCGGGCTAGCGAACAACCGTTCTCGTTCGACGATATTCCCCGCCTCGATCGCCCAGCGGGATGGACCGCAGACTGGTCCGCTTCCACCATAGCCCGGCGCCGCGACGAATTGACCGCATTCGAAGATCGCTGGAAAAAATTAGGCCCAACTGTCCAGGACAAATCGCGCGCCGAAACCGTTGACTATCTTCTGGTCGGTTCCGCCATCGCACGCGCGCGCTGGGAGCTGGATTACGTCAAAGGATGGCAGCGCAATCCGTGGTTTTATCTTGATCAAACTCTGGCTTCGGTTTTTGTCAGCCTCACCCAGCCGCCGCCCTTTGACGCAGGCCCGTAGCGCTGAGATCGTGCGGCGCATCCAGGCGATCCCGCAGATCATTGCGGATGCGGAAACCAATCTCAAAGATCCCTACCGCCCGCTCGCCGAATTGTCCGTCAATCAACTCAAAGACATTCGGCCCCGCCTGGAGGAAATGGCGCGCCAGCTGAAGCCATTTCTTGCGCCCGCAAGCGCTGCCCAGCTCGATCCGGCAATGCAGGCTGCCATCACGGCGTTAGAGGGATACCGCGCCTGGCTCGAGGCTCGCCTGCCCGCCATGTCGGACACAGTTGCCGTGGGACGTGACGGATTCGTCTTCTTCCTCAAGCATGTCGCCCTCGTCCCCTACACCCCCGAGCAGTTGACCACCATGGGACGCCAGGAATGGGAGCGAGCGGTTGCCTTCGAAGCTCACGAGAGCAATCGCAACTCGGGTTTGCCGCAACTGGTCCCATCCAAAGACCAGGCCGCGCAGATGGCGCGCGAAGAACGGCAGGAACAGGAGATCCGCAATTTTCTTGAGCAGAAAAACATCCTCACCATCCCGCCGTGGGTACAACACTATCGCAATCTTCCATACCCAGCTTACCTGGCGCCCATCGCCGCTTTCGGAGTTGCCGACGACCTCACCAGCCCGGCACGGCTGAAGGACGGCGCCACCAGTTACATCAAGACGCCTTCTCCTGACCGGGGATATTTCGATCAATCCACCGCCCGCGATCCCCGTGGAATCATCGTGCACGAGGGCATACCCGGACACTATCTGCAAAAAGTATTGTCATGGAGCAACGACGATCCCATTCGCCGCCACTACTACGATTCCAGCGCCAACGAGGGCATTGGCTTCTACGCGGAAGAAATGATGCTCCAGGCTGGCCTCTTTGACGACAGCCCGCGCACCCGCGAGATCATTTACAACTTCATGCGCTTTCGCGCCCTGCGTGTGGAAGTTGACGTGAAGCTGGCAACCGGAGAGTTCACTATCGAACAGGCCGCCGACTACCTCATGAAAACCGTCCCGCTCGACCGCAACACCGCCATGGAAGATGCCACGTTCTACGCTTCCGTCCCCGGCGTCGGAATTTCCTATCAAACCGGCAAGCTGCAGATCATGAAGCTGCTGGCCGAGGCCCGAGTAGCGCAGGGCGACAAGTTCAGCTTGCGCGACTTCCACGACTTCGTCTGGAAAAACGGGAATGTCCCCATCGCCCTGCTACGGTACGAATACCTGGGCAAGGCTGACGAGATAGAAATGCTCCGACATTGACGGGCAAAGAGAACTCGTGGGATGCCGTCGTGCGCCCGCTCGCTTCTACACCACCCGCGAGAATTGCCGGAAGCCCCGGCCGCGCCGCCAGATGCGGTAGCCCCAGGCGGCCACTGAAATCGCGCAGCAGATCTCGACGAACACTTTGCCGCCATCCAGCAGGTCGACTTTGCCGTTCGAAAGTTCAGGATCGGTGAACACACTGTGGATGAACATCAGAATGAACGCCGGAAACACCAGATAGTGCAATTTCCGCCATAACGGACGGGCCATGCGCAGCCGCAGCAACGACGTAAAAATAACTACCAACAGGAGGTACAGACCGGCCGCGCCGACGGTGTTGAGCGTGGGCTGCACCGGAGAATGAATCGGCAGCAGCACGTCTTTCCAGCCAAAGTGAGTCGAGCTTCGAAGCAGCAGCACCGCCGGATGCAGAACGATCAGCAGCAGCACCAGGTAGGCGGTCCAGTTATGAAGCCGGAAAATGTTGATCCGGTGATGCGGCCACAACCGCACTGGACTGTAACGCAGGGCGATGAGCAGCCCCAGAAGCATGTTCACCGTTGCTATACCGACGGCGGCAAGTCCCAGGTAGGCACAGACGTCCAGAATCGTCATCTCAGGTTTGAGCCCGGTTTCACCAAACTGCATTCTAGAAGCGTTAAGGCAGTTGCGAAAGATTCGCCGTCAGCTCCGCTGAAACTGGCCGCTGTAGTTTTGCACGGCGCCGAGTCTTCGGCCTCAACAGGTCCCAGGCCTCGCGGTACTGTTCGTAGAGCCCGCCGCTCTTACTTCCCGAAGGGTAGAACGTCAAATGTTTCCTTGGTGTAAAAGCCTTGACCGGTACAACGTACCACGCGTCTTCCGGAACCAGGTAGGCGACGAGCATGTCAATCTGCGCTGCGGTGTAAGATTCCTTCTTACCAGAAGCGTTGCCACAAGCCTGGATACAGTAACTGTGCGACCGCACGCCATATGTCGACTTTACCTGCACCCGCCACAGTCGCACTCCTGAATCCAGAATGAAGTCGTAACTCTCGCTATCGCCATATGGCTTGGCCACGGCAAAACCCAGGCCCGCTGCCTTATAGGTAAAAGCCATTTCCGCCAACTCGCCCCGCTGCTTGCGAGTCCCTTTGTTCGACTTACCCTTTCTGTCCCGGCCGGCGCGCTGTCCGTCGGGAACTGCCGCGCTGTTTTCCATGGCCCCAACTCAAGAAACCGCAAGCGCAAGGCTCGGGCTTCTTTTCCCGGGGTGGCGCACATGCCAGGCGCACTGCACCCCAGCGTGGGAAGGGCACGCATTTCAGATGCGCCGAAAGTATGGCGGCATCCTTCGACGGCTCACCAGGACGCGGTCCTGAACCGTGTCCTTTTCAAGCTGCAGTCGTTTCGAGTTTTCCTGTGCAAATTTTAAGGCGACTGGGAAACCCGTGATCGCGTCCCCGCATTGCCGATGGCCGGCACGCCTAAATAAGAAAAGCGCGAGCTCGTCGCCCGCGCCTGATATTTACTATCTAGTTATAGGATAGCATTTTCAGCAAGGTGAATGGGACACGCCGAGCCAAAGTATTGTGTTCGTGGAATGAGCAGCTTGACGCGAAATGGGGCCGAGCAGGGGATTGACAAGTAGCGCCGGCTCTCGCGAGGCGTCTCCCTCACTCAGGAGGTCCAAAGTTGAGCCGTTCTAGAAAACGCGGCTCCGGAAGTGCCGCTCTTCCACGGTTGCTTCAAAACAGGATGCCAAGCGGGATGTGTCCATGCAATCCCACGTCTCGCAAAATAGGCGAGACATGGGGCACCCGGCAGTAGAATTTCCCCACTCAAGCCAAAATCCGGCTTGAGTGGGCCACCCGCCCGGCGAGACGCCCTCGCGACAGCCGGCGCTACGTCACAACTCACTGAAGCGTATTGGCCCGGACGCTTAGGGCAGTCTGGATTTGTTCGTCCGTACCGCCCGCCTTAATCAGACAAGGAGCGTGTGGTATAACGGTGCCTGTGAGCGACGGAAATAATGCCAACCTGGCACGTCTCTGTGTCCAGATCGACAAAGAGACCGACTGGCAGAGGATGAACGAGTTTGTCGATGAAGTCGTCGATTTGCTCGACGCCAAGAAACAGCAGGTGCAAAAGTTAGAGGACGACCTTCGAGCAGATATTGAAGTCAGAGCAGCAAAAAGAGGCACGCGTCTCTAAATCCCATCGGCACCTGAAAAAGTGTGCACGCCACGATCAGCTCGAAGTCTGTTGCGCTCAGGTAGATCAGGGTGCAGGAGCCCTTGTGTCCATTAATTCGACAGAGAATAGTCTCGATGACGCGATTGCGGTGCACCAGCAAGCTTTGGCGCGAGATCCCGGCTCCGCCACCCCGCTCTACGATCTTGGCAACGCTTACCGGACAAAGGGGGAAATGGGAGATGCCGAGAAGTGCTTTCGCCGTGTAATAGACGTCGACCCCGAGCACGCACGCGCCCTGGCCGCCCTGGGTCAAATCCTGCAGAAATTGGCGCGAGCTGAAGAGGCCGTTCCATTTTTGAAAAGGGCTATCGTCCTGATGCCCGATGACGCAGACTTGCACTGCGACCTGGGCAACGCGCTGCAGACTCTCCGGCAGCTTACGGATGCCAGCGCGGCGTATGAGCGATCGCTCCAGCTCAACCCGAACCTGTCTCGTGCCTGGTACGCTGCCGGCTGCGCGCAAAGCTCGCGGAAGGAATACGTGGCCGCGATGGCGTGTTTCCGGAAAGCGTTGGAGATTCATCCGCATTGGCCACAGGCTCAACACAATCTCGGACGGACTCTTTTCCAGCTGGGGCAGGTGGAGGAAGCGCTGGATCTGTTTCGCCAGGCCGCCGCTGGAGGTGATCCGGCATTGCCGCAGGCGGCAATTGCCGTGATCATTCCTGGAAGCCCGGCAAGCGACAACCAAGCCATACTCGATGTGCGGCGCAGTTGGGCGGAGCGCCAACTGCCCCCACGGCGGACGACCGAACACTGGTCACACCGCGCGAAGACAGCTGATCGGCCGTTGCGTGTCGGCTACGTCTCTTCTTTTTTTCAGGATCACAACTGGATGAAGCCGGTCTGGGGATTGATTAATCACCACGACCGGGAGCGCTTTGAGGTTCACCTCTTCTCGGATGCACCCGCATCCCGGATCCAGCATGGGTATCGCGCTCACCCGCAGGATCGATTCCATGACACCACCCGACTCTCCAACGAGGCGCTGGCCGAACGAATCGAGCAAGCGGAGATCGACCTGCTCGTCGACCTGAATGGCTATAGCGCAATGCAGCGGCTGCCGCTATTCACACTGCGGCCGGCCCGGGTCATCGTGGGCTGGTTCAACATGTACGCCACTACCGGCATTCCGAGCTACGACTACCTGATCGGCGACGATGTGGTGCTTCCGCCGGAAGAAGAGAAGTTCTATTGCGAAAAAATTGTGCGCGTGCCGGGCAGCTATCTGACCTTCGAAGTGACCTATCCTGTGCCACCTGTGGTAGACCCGCCGTGCCTGACCAGTGGAGCGATCACCTTCGGCGCTCTGGCATCGCAATACAAAATCACCAACGAAGTGATCGGCGCATGGAGCAGGATTCTCCAGCAGGTTCCCAATAGTTCTCTGATCCTGAAGAACGGAGCGCTGGTCTCGCCGGGCACCCGGCAGTTCGTGCATGGCCTGTTCGAGCGGCACGGAGTCTCTCCGAAGAGGGTTCGTTTAGACGGCCCATCCGATCACTATCAGTTCCTCGAAACCTACGGCGAGATCGATATCGCGCTGGACACCTTCCCCTACAACGGCGGCACAACTACGACGGAGGCGATCTGGCAGGGTGTACCGGTGGTCAGTTTCTCGGGAGACCGTTGGGTTTCACGAACCAGCGCCTCCATCCTGCAGTCGGCTGGCCTGCAGTCGGCTGGTCTCGGTGAGCTGGTAGACCGGGGACTCGAAGACTACATAACCCTGGCGGTCCGCCTGGCGAATTCCCCGGACCGTCTCCTGGACCTGCGACGAAACATGCGATCGCGGCTCTGTGACTCTGCAGTTTGCGACACGCGGAGCTTCGCCCGGAACATGGAGCGGCTTTACACGCAGATGTTTATTGAATCCCCGCCTGTACCTTCAATTCAGGATTAGATCATTCTGCACACGGTCAATGGTTAGTTGGTGTCGCCGTGACGCTGGCCGCCTGGTCTAAGAAGGCCACGAATGCGGCGACCAGGCGGTAGGTCTGATAGTAGTCGTCGAGCCGCATTGCGGAAAGGTTGTCCTTGGGTGTGTGAAGGATGTGGGCATTCCAGCTTTCCTGAGTCAGAGAGTGAATCGTAAGGCTGGGGATTTTGCGCTCCGCAAACTGCTCCGAGTCGGTGCTGCCGACCTGCTCAAAATTAACCGCGGTAACGGGTACATTCAACTGCCTCGCGACGTAAACGAGTACAGCAAGCAGCCGCTTGTCCGAGCGCCTCGCCCAGACCTCGGTGGAGGCCAGACCCAGGGTATCCATGTTCACCATCGCCTCAGTTGCAGCGACCTGTTCCTTGGTCATTTGGCGCGCGTAGAAACGAGACCCAACTTCGCCCGACTCCTCGTCAGTAAACCCGATGAAAACGTAGGTGTGCTTGCGCGGTTCAATGGTTATCGCCTCGTATAGAGATGGCAGCAGGGATGCACCGCTCCAGTTGTCGACAACCCCATCGCCTGCGCGCACGTAATCGAAGTGCGCCCCGACGATGATTACCTTATCGGTGCTACCCGGAAGAATGCACATGACGTTAGGCACCTTCGATCCCTTCACGGGCTGTTCGGAAATATGACGGTCGTCGCACCCGGCTTCGGCAAACATTTGCTTCAGCGTCGCTTCACGCTGCTTGTTGTCACCCGTGTATCTCCTAAGGCGGGCCTCGACTACGTCGCGAGAAATCGGTTTGTAGCGGACATTCTCGGCGGTGCTGGAGACCGTGGAGTAAAACACCACCGCCAAGCCGGCAACCGCACAGAACCTTCGGCGAGGGAACAGATTACGCATGTGTCTAGGATAGCGTCTTGTGCTCGACAAAATCCCGCCCAAGCGGAGCTTGGACGGGGCACCCTCGAAGGTAAGTCGGGGCCCCTCAAGTTTTCCTATAACCGCTGTATACTTCAGCCGCGATGGGTGAGCCACCCGTCCCGGTCACGGAGGCATTGATGGCAACAGCTGCGGCACAACCCGGCAAGCGGACAAACCTGGTGACGTCCCCGCCGGGGCGCCGTTTCGACAATCTCTTTTTTTCGTCCATGGCGCTGCTTATACTGGGCTCGGTTTTTCTGGGCTTTGCGCACACTTACTATCTTGCCGGTGTGTTCCGCGCGCCGCTTCCCAGTTTCATTGTCCATGTGCACGGCGCTGCTTTTTCCTGCTGGATCCTCTTGCTGGTGACGCAGACTGCGCTGGTATCGGCCGGCCGAGTGGATATGCATCGTCGGTTAGGCATACTTGGGTTTCTGCTGGCCTGCTCCATGGTGATCCTCGGTGTTTTGGCCGCCACCAATTCGCTGGCCCGAGGCTTTGCGCCGCCCGGTCTGGATCCCTTGACTTTCTATGTCATACCGATCACGGACATGGCGATCTTCGCGACGCTCATCTTCTTCGCTTTCCGCAACCGGTCCGATCCCTCGGCTCACAAGCGGTTCATCCTAATCGCTACGATTGCACTGCTGATCGCCGCCATCGCGCGCTGGCCCTTCGCCGCTTTTCTGGGAAAACCCATCGCCGCTACCCTGTTCTCCTACGTTTTTCTGCTGTTGCTTGTGGCCTATGATCTGTGGTCTATCCGCAAGGTTCATCGCGCCACGTTATGGGCGGGCGTCTTTCTTGTAGTGGTGCAGCAGATCAGAGTACCTATCGGCCAAACCGCGACCTGGCATGCCTTCGCCGGGTGGGCCCGATCTTTGGCGAGTTAGTGGGCGGGTTAGTGGGGTACCGGTCAGTACGGGCCTGGATTTGCGCCTGGCCTTCGCGGAAAAAACCCGTCCAAGCGGAGCTTGGACGGGGCACTCCCGTTTGTCCGGGCCGCCAGCCAATCCGCATTTCGGCTCGGAAAACAACTGGTCGGTTTGTGATGGAGATCGTCAGGCCAAGGGTTAACCCGGCATCCGTCCTGTTAGCGGACGCGGAGGACGAGGATTAAAGGAAACGAACACGGTGCGAGGAGGGGACGCCGGCGCTACGTCAAACTCACTGGAACGTGTTGCACGCCGCAATCGTTCCGTCCTGAAAGCCGCGCTGAAACCATTGCGTGCGCTGCGCAGAACTTCCGTGGGTGAAGGTTTCCGGATTCACCGTGCCGCGGGACATGCGCTGCAAGCGGTCGTCTCCGACCGCCGCCGCGGCCTTCAGGCCTGAATCCACGTCCCCGGGGTCGAGAAGGTTCCGCTGCTGCGTGGAGTGTCCCCAGACCCCGGCCAGGCAATCCGCCTGCAATTCGAGGCCGACCGAAAGCTGGTTGGCCGCCTGCGGGTTTTGCTGCTGGGCCTGCCGCACCTTGGCTTCAATGCCCAGCAACTTCTGCACATGGTGTCCGATTTCGTGGGCCAGCACGTAGGCCTCGGCGAATTCGCCGGGCGCGCCGAAGCGCTGCTTCAGCTCGTCATAGAAGCCCAGATCGATGTAGACCTTCTCATCCTCGGGGCAATAGAACGGCCCGGTAGCGGATTGGGCCTGGCCGCAGGCGGAGTCGATCGAGTCGCGAAACAGCACCAGCTTGGCGTGGCGGTAGGGAACTCCCTGCGACGGCAGAATCTGAGCCCAGGTGTTTTGGGTGTCGTTCAAAACGAAAGTTACGAACTGGACCAGGGGCTGCTCCTGCTGATCCCGCGCAGGATCGGGCTGGCTCGTCGTCGTGCCCGTGTTGCCTACCGAGCCGGTGCTCAACAGCGACAGGAAGTCGCGCTTGAAAACCAGGCTCAGGATGAACAGAACCACCACGCCGCCCAGGCCCAGGTGAATTCCTCCTACCTGAAAACCACCACCACCACCGCCAGTTTCGTCGCGGCGATCCTCAACGTCATCACTGCTCCCACCGGGTGTCCAGCGCATGTCTGAGATTCCTTCGCGGGCGTCGCGGACTTTTCCGGACGGCTATGCTGTCTTCTATACGGGCTTCTACGCTGTCTTGGGCTTGACCAGGTGGTAGACACCCAGCAACACGATGGCCCCGATTACTGACATGATGAAGCCCGCCGATTGTCCTTCGTGATACCAGCCCAGGGCGCGGCCGGCGTACGTCGCAATAAACGACCCGGCGACTCCAATCAAGCTGGTGACGATGATGCCACCGGGGTCCTTGCCGGGCATGATCAGCTTTGCCACAACCCCGATCACGAGCCCGATCAACAGCGTCCAAATAATAGTCATCTGGCTTCCTCCGGCGCTGCTTGCTAACGGGAGGTGCGGTCATTACGCATAGACGGGTTCCCGTTGGCTGCCCTTAGCGCGCCGGGAAGTATACCTCAAGAATGGTGCAGGGGATATCGGGCCAACCCTCGTCCTCAGATAGCGCTCCCTTTACATACTTTGCGGTCAAGAAAGCTTTTAACCGCAAAGTACGCAAAGAAAAACGCCCGCAAAGAAAATCGGCTCGCAATATCCGTCGAATCAGAACGAGATCGTGACTGCGATCCCCTCGCCGGGGTACGAGCGGTCATACATGTAGTACCCATCGTCGGTGTAGTCGATATAGACATCGTCAGTGTCATACCAGGTCGGAGCCCAGTTTTCCGGCCAGGGGTCAACGAACGTGACCCAATAGCCGTCGTACTGGAAGCGCGGATACCCGCCGACGAAGACCAGCGGAAGTTGGCCGACGTGGAAAAAGTGCTCACGCCCGAAGTAGAGCCTGAAGCGGTCATCGGGAATCCGGTAGCCGTTATAGCCGCCGCGCTGACGCCAGGTGCGATGGTCGTCATGCCACGTCCGGGCCCGGGATTGAACGAAACCGTCGCGGACCTGCCCCTGATGCTGTGGGACCCCGCTATGGTGGACGCCGCCATGGGTGGGGCCGTTGGCCTGGACACCGCCGTGATAGGCGCCGCCGTAGCTTTGCTGCGGTCGTGGCGCGGGTCTGGCGGCCTGATGTGGTGGCGGTGCGGCCCTTTCCTGATGCGGTTGTTGCGCGGGTCTCGCTTGCTGATGTTGTTGCTGCGGGGGCCTGCCTTGCTCTCCCTGCTCGTGTTCGTGCTGTGCATAGGCAGGAGCAATTGTCCCAAGAAGCAAGAACAGCGCCCCAGCGCTAAGAGTCAATTTCTTCGCCATAGCCTCTTCCTCTCGAAAACGCAGTGGTGATTTTGCCGCTGATACTCGAAAGTCGGAAAGAACGGCACCTGGATTGGTGTCCAGGTGCCGTTGAAATTTACAGCGAAACGTCCCGGATTGAAGTCCAGGTTCCGGTCAGGCGGCCGCCGGAATCACAAGCTTCTGGCCGACTTTGATTTTGTCGGGATCCTCCAGATTGTTGGCTTTGGCGATGGCAGGATACTTGTTGGCATCGCCGTAGAAATGTCGGCTGATTTTGGACAGATTGTCTCCCGGCTGCACGGTATAGCTCTGGTCACCTTGCTGGACCTCGATGTCGTGCTTCAGGTCGGCAAAGTTTGGATCGACTGCTTTGATCGCATCCCAGATACGATTCTTGCTCGCCTCCGAAACTGCAGTGGCTTTGAGGTAGAGCTGATTGCCATCCAGATTCAGGTTCTGCAGTTGTGCGCCTTCCTCCTGAATTTTGGCCAGAACCGGCTGGTATTTTTGCTTGAGTTGTTCAAATTGATCAGGCATGTGTACTCCTTCAAAGAATTTGGTAACGAAGTCAACGCGCACACGGATCGCGCGAGATTTTCTGCAGAGGCCCCTTTGCAGAACCGAAGCATATACGCCTGCCGCTGTGCAATACAACTGCCACGATGCAGTTTATGTGCCGCGGCCTGGTCTCGGATGGCGGAGGCTTCGGATGCGGATCTATGGGGAGTCCCGGAGGGGCCTCTGATAGTAGCCCGCCCCTTCCAGTGGCGGGTGGGATGACGAGAGGGCTACGCGTGCCGTCGGCACGCCTGAAATGATCGGTCGCGGCCCGGGTGTACATTTCAGCCGTCCCTACGGGACGGGGACTGTTGCCGGTCGACCCCCGGCTTTGAAACGCCGGGCTACTATCAGGCGCCCTCCGGGAGGCTGCGCTTCGTGGTGCTGTAGGGTGGGCGAGGCCAGCGCCCCAGATTTCGCTGGGGACCTCACTCGGCCGGGCGGGCGGGGGCGCCCGCCTCTACATGGATCGCGGTACCGCTGCCTGCGGCAATCCAAGCCTTTCGGTATACTAACCAGGTATGCCCGTTCTCCAGAACATCGCGGCCATTGCCAAAGGCATGAGCATCACCTTCCGGGAGATGTTTCAGCCCACCATCGTGGAAAACTACCCCGACGGTCCGGGCCCGCTGAAGGGTGCCATGTTTCAGGAGCGCTATCGCGGCGTCCATGTGCTGCAGCGCGACGAGAACGGCCTGGAAAAGTGTGTCGCCTGCTTCTTGTGCGCGGCTGCCTGTCCCTCGAATTGCATCTACATCGAGGCTGCGGAAAACACTGCCGAAAACCGGGTCAGCGGTGCCGAGCGTTACGCCAAGGTCTATAACATCGATTACAACCGTTGTATTTTCTGCGGATATTGCGTGGAAGCCTGCCCCACCGACGCCATTACCCACGGGCACGGCTTCGAGATTGCCACCTTTAATGCCAGCAACCTGGTCTACCGCAAGGAGCAGATGCTGGCCCCCCTGCCAGCACATATGGGAGCCAACGCAATATTCAATCGAGACGAAGTCGCCGCCGGCGCACCTTCGTCACCTGTACAAGGGAGCTAAACTTCAATAGATTGAGATTACAAGCAAGCAGCGCCGGTCCTCAGCGGGCCGGCGTTTGTGTATTTAGACTAGTCGTCAGGCGTCAGTCTTCAGTCGTCAGCCCAACAACTGACAACCTGACAACTGTCTTCCCGACGAC
Source organism: Terriglobia bacterium (assembly GCA_963801545.1). Classification (GTDB taxonomy): domain Bacteria; phylum Acidobacteriota; class Terriglobia; order Terriglobales; family Acidobacteriaceae; genus JAIQFF01. The sequence goes on from CAWDFF010000031.1 coordinate 17,550, forward strand.
TGAAGACTGACGACCAGGGACTAATGTCTGACTTTCTCCAAACCGTGAAGGAACGCGTCGTTATCTACGACGGCGCGATGGGAACCAATATCCAGTTCCGCAATCCCAGTGTGGACGATTTCTGGGGTAAAGAAGGTTGCAACGAACTGTTGGTTCTGAGCCGGCCGGACATCATCAAAGACATTCACGCTGACTTCTTCAAGGTTGGCTGCGACGTGGTCGAGACTGACACCTTCGGCGGCGCCCGCGTGGTGCTCGCCGAGTACGATCTGCAGGATAAAGTTGCCGAAATCAACATCGCTGCCGCCAGAATCGCCAAAGAAGTCGCGCAGCAATTCTCCACCAAAGACAAGCCACGCTTTGTGGCCGGCTCCATCGGCCCGACTACCAAGCTGCCATCACTGGGGCACATCACATTCGACAATATGGTGGCGGGCTACACGGAACAGGCCCTCGCGCTGATCGAGGGCGGCGTCGACGTGCTGCTGGCCGAGACCTGTCAGGACCTGCTGCAAGCAAAAGCGGTGCTGGTGGGAATCTTCGACGCCATGCAGAAAGCAGGAAAGCGGCTGCCGGTAACGGTTCAGGTCACGCTTGAAGCCACCGGAACCATGTTGCTGGGCACCGAAATCGGCGCAGCGCTTACCGCGCTCGAACCTTTCGACGTCGACGTGATCGGTCTCAACTGCGCCACCGGGCCCCAGGAGATGAACGATGCGGTGCGGTTTCTCGGCATCAATTCGACCAAGGTTATTTCTATTCTCCCGAATGCCGGCCTGCCGCAGAACGAGGGTGGACGCGCGGTCTACAAGCTCAGCCCTGCCGAACTGGCCCAGTATCACAAGCGTTTCGTTGCCGAGTATGGTGTGCGCATCGTCGGCGGATGTTGCGGCACTACGCCAGAACATCTGAAAGCTGTGGTGGACGCAGTTTCCGGGGTAGAGCCGGCGGCGCGAGACGTCAAGCCCACGGCGGCAGCGTCCAGCGCCTACACTTCGGTTCCGCTGGATCTTGATCCCAAGCCGCTGGTCGTCGCCGAAGAGATGAACACCACCACACGGGTGGAACACTTCCGCAACCTGGTGCGCAACAAGAAGTATGACGACATTCTGGCCCTGGCCAAGAAACTGGTGGCCGAAGGCTCGCACATGCTTGATCTTTGCTGCGCCATCGTGGGCGAAGACGAAAAAGGCTACATCACCTCGATATTGGAAAAAGTCGCGACCCGCGTGCCCGCTCCGATTCTGGTCGATTCCACCGAAGCCGACGTGGTCGAGGAGGCACTAAAGCGGATTCCGGGCAAGGCCATCATCAATTCCATCAACCTCGAAGACGGCGAGAAGCGAACTTCAAAAGTTCTGCCCATGGCCCGCCGGTACGGCGCCGCCGTGATCGCCTTGACCATTGACGAAGACGGCATGGCCTTGACCGCCGACAAGAAAGTCGCCATTGCCAAACGCATCCACAAACTGGCCACGGAAAAGTACGGGCTTCGCGGTATCGACCTGATCTTCGATGCGCTGACCCTGCCCATTACAACCGGGCAGGAAGACTACCGTTCCGCAGGCATTGAAACTTTAGAAGCGGTGAAGCGCATCAAGCACGAACTGCCCGAGGTAAAGACGATCCTCGGTGTCAGCAACATTTCTTTTGGCCTCGATGCTTATCCCCGGCGGGTGCTGAATTCTGTTTTCCTGCACGAGGCGGTCAACAATGGCCTGGATATGGCCATCATCAACTACTCCAAAATCTATCCGTTGTACAAGATCCCTCAAGAGGAAGTTGATCTTGCGCTCAAGCTGATTTACCGCGATGCGGCGTCCGATGGCGACCCCCTGCAGAAATACATGAACCACTTTGCCGGCAAGAAGGGCAAAGGCGAAACCGAAACCACGGCGCACGTTGAAACCCTCTCCGTCGAAGACAAGCTCAAGTTTGCCATCATCAACGGCGAGAAGGCAGTTGGCGAGGGCGCACACAAGAAAACTCTGGAAGAAATACTTGAAGAAGCGTTAGTCCAGTATTCTCCGCTCGACCTGATCAACAATGTCTTGCTCGATGGCATGCGCACGGTGGGCGATCTGTTTGGCGCCCGCAAGATGCAGCTACCGTCCGTGCTCGACTCCGCCGGCGTGATGAAGCAGGCGGTCGCCTATCTCGAACCCAAGATGGAGAAGAAGGCCGGCTCACAGAAAGCCACGATCGTGCTGGCCACGGTAAAAGGCGACGTTCACGACATTGGCAAGAATCTGGTCGACATTATTCTGTCGAACAACGGGTACAAGGTCGTCAACCTGGGCATCAAGCAACCGGGCGATACGATCATCAAATCCGCTCTGGAGCACAAGGCCGACGCCATCGGACTGAGCGGCCTGCTGGTGAAGTCTACGCTGGAGATGAAGTATGTGATCCAGGACCTGGAGCGCCAGAAACTGGAGTTCCCGGTGATCTGCGGCGGCGCCGCCCTGACCCGTAAATACGTCGAAGACGATCTCCGGCGCGAATACTCAAACGCGGTGTTCTATGCCGACGATGCCTTCGCCGGCCTGCACATCATGGAAGACCTGGCCACCGCGAACGGCAAGAAGCAGGCGCGGCTCAAAGAGGGCCGCACCGTCAAGGAATACGCGAAAGCGGCAGCGGTGGATGAAGAAACCGGGCCAGTGTTCGCGGAACGAAGCCCGGTGGTCAGCGACGCTCCGAATATTCCCACGCCTCCGTTCTGGGGCGTGAAAGTCCGCAAGGACTTTGATCTACGCGAGCTGTTCCCCTACATCAACGAGACCGCCCTGTTCAAGAACCAGTGGCAGCTAAAGACTGCCTCGCAGGAAGACTATCTGCGCCTGGTCGAGCAAAAGTTCCGCCCCATCAAGAAGCAGCTGGAAGATGAAATCATAGCGACCGGAGTTTTCGAACCGAAGGTCGTGTACGGATATTTCCCCGCCCAAGGTGAAGGCAACGACGTAATCGTGTACGACCCGGACTCCACACAGTCTCGGGAGTTGCTCCGCTTTACCTTCCCCCGACAGCGCGAAGGCCGCAAGCTCTCCATCTCCGACTTCTTCGCCCCAAAATCCTCGGGGAAAATGGATGTGATCGGGTTATCACTGGTCACGATGGGCGCCAAGGCCTCGGTAGAAACGCAGAAGTTGTTCGAAGGCGGAGAGTACACGAAATATCTCTACTTGCATGGTCTCAGCGTAGAGACAGCCGAAGCCCTGGCCGAATATCTGCACAAGAAGATGCGGGAAGAACTGGGCATCGCCGGCGAAGACTCGCCCCACATCCGCGATCTTTTCCACCAGAAGTATCGCGGCTCACGATATTCATTCGGCTACCCGGCGTGCCCGAATCTGGAAGACCAGACCAAGCTCTTCGCCCTGCTCCATCCCGAGGAGAATATCGGCGTGCGCTTGACCACCGGATTCCTGCTGGAGCCGGAGCAGTCCACCTCCGCGATTGTCGTACACCATCCCGGCGCGAAATATTTCGTAGTGTAGGGAGCGATAAGTAGACCTAAGTCGCGGGACCAGCCGCGAGGCGGCGGAAGAATGCAGCCCACGGCGCAAGCCCTGGGGTGGTCAGATGAGAAACGAACCTAACCCCTCAGGCGAAAGAAACTTGGAGCGATTACGGGAATCGAGCGTGAACAGCTGTATCAGCCAACCATGCTCAAGGGTTCGCGGGTCTGAAATGACCTACCGCCGATCCGGCTCCGGCGCCGCCGCCGGGTTCACCTTCATGAGCCCCCGCCCCGATAGCGCGCAAGGCTGTAGAACTGCTCGACTCGGATCCGATCCTTGCACTGTCCGACACCGGAGCCAAGCAAGAGGAAAAGGTATACGGTGCCTGATTTGTGGAGGTTTTTGTGGGGAAATCCGAATACAGAGCATCCCCTGCTCTGTAAGCTGCTGAAATGCATGGTGAGCGCGGATGGACTCGAACCATCGACCCATGCCTTAAAAG
>CAWDFF010000032.1:0-183498 GCA_963801545.1 Terriglobia bacterium
GCGCGATACTCATCGTCTTCTTGCTGTGGGTGATGAGCACGAATTGGGTTTGTACGGCCATTTCCTTTACCAGCTCGGTGAAGCGGCCGATGTTGGCCTCGTCCAGCGGCGCGTCCACTTCGTCGAGGATGCAGAACGGGCTGGGTTGATACTGGAAGATGCCGACCAGCAGGGCCAGGGCGGTTAGTGCCTTTTCGCCGCCGGAGAGCAGCAGCACATTCTGCAGCTTCTTGCCGGGAGGGGAAGCCACCACGTCGATGCCGCTCTCCGCGCTGTTTTCCTCGTCGGTAAGCCGCATGAAGCCTTGCCCGCCGCCAAACAGCTTGCGGAAGGTGGCCTGGAAGTTTTCATTGATCTTGTGGAAGGCCTCTTCGAATTTCTGGCGTGAAAACGTGTCAATCTCTTTGATCGTGGCCTGAGTATTCTCGATCGAGTCGTAGAGATCTTTTCGCTGCGTCTCAAGAAAAGCGTGACGCTCGGCGGTCTCCTTGTATTCCTCGAGCGCCATCATGTTGACCGGACCCATGGCGTCGAGACGGGTGCGCATCTCGCGATAGATCTGGTCTTCCATGGTCAACTGCTCGCCGCGGGCGATCGGAATGGTCGTGTCGGCCAGCAATTCATGGCGCTGAACACCGAGTTCATTCAGGCAGCTTTCCGCCATGTACTGGGCGTCAGATTGCAACTTCGCCGCGGCCGCGGATAGCTCGGCGCGGCGGTCCCGGGACTGGTCGAGCAACAGGCGGGCTTGATGCAGAGTGTCGTCAATTTCGGCCAGCCGGGCGCGCACCTGGTCCGATTCGACTTGCAGCAAACCATCGCGAGTTTCGCAGGCGTTGCGCTCCGCGTCGAAATCCACCAGCCGGACCGCGATCTCCAGATTCTGGGTTTCGCGCTGCATCGTCTCCGCGGTTGAAGACTCGATCTGCATCCGCAGAGATCCAACCCGCTCCATCATTTCTGTCACCAGGGATTCGATCCGCTGCAGGACCGCAGTCGCAGCCCGGTGGCGTTCTTCCAGAGTCGCAACCCGGGCAAGGCGCTGCGAGGCGTTCTGCGCGGCAGAATCGCGGCGTTCGCGCAACCCGGACAGCTGCTCCTGACCCGTAGCCGCATCGAGTTCGAGTCCTGCGCGCCTTTGTTCGGCCTCGGCGATTTGCGTTCTCAGATGGTCCAGCAGCGATCCCTTTTCGCTGCGCTCGGCCTCCAGGCGTTGCAACTCCTGGCGAGAGGTTTGCAGGCGCTCGCTTACTCGCGTGAACTCGGCCTCCAGTTGCTGCAGCAGGTGGCCGGAGGTCATGGCCTGCTTCTCCGCCTCACGCTTTTCGCCCTCGAGGCGATCCAGCAACGAAGTCAGGTCTTTGATTTCGCGGCCCAGGGTCAGCACGCGGGTTTCCTCATGGCGCAGCGCCAGCTCGAGTTCGGCCAGCAGGCGCAGCACGTCGCGCAGTTCGCGCTTCATGGAGAGTGGTCCTTCGGTGCGCTGCTTGCCCCCGGTCACGGTGACGTTGTGAAAGCATTCGCCGGATTGTGACAGGAAGAACGCATCGGGATTTTCCAGCGCCAGCGAGCGCGCGAAGCCGGGGTCGGGAACGATGTAGCCGTCGCGCAGCTTGGGCAGGATCACTTCCAGTGACCGGCCAAAACCGTTGAGCACACGAATCGCGTCCTTCAGCGGGACGATCGAGTGACCTGGCGGGCCCTGGTGCGCGTTCTCGTCCACCGCGAAGGAGAATTTGGCCTGCGAGTCTTCGGGATGCACAAGAAACGTCGCCCGGCCGTCCACATCGGTGCGCAACAGGCGGAGGCCCTCGTCGGCGGCATCCCACGACTTCACTACGATATAGTTCAGTTCATCGCGCAGGAAGTCTTCGACCACGCCTTCATAGCGGGTTTCCACTTCCAGGAAGTCGGCCAAGACGCCCGCCGGAGCCAGCCCGCTCTGCATCACTCCCGATTGGAACAGGCGGCGCACGGACTCGGTCGAATATCCATGCTCTGCAATCACGGCTTCGAGTGAACCCTTCTTACCGATGGCGGTAGCATACTCGGCGCGCAGGCTATCCAGATGATTCTTGGCCTCCGTTTCCTCGTGGCGCTTGGAATCGAGCGATTGCCGTGCGTGAAGGAGTTCCTCGGCCAGGCCGGCCACGCGTTGCGAAACGCTTTCAAATTCCAGACCTAACTGGCCGCGCTGCCCTCCGAAGGCTTCCACCTGAGAGGTTGCGGTGGTCATTTCGACCTGCAGACGCTGGGCTTCGCGATCGACGCCGGCCAGGCGCTCTTCGACTTGTGTGAACTGGTTGCGCAGATTCGAAGCGGCAGCCACCGCCTCCAGGATCGTGCCTCGTGATTGTTCCTGCTGACGTTCGAGTTCGGCCAGAGCAGCGGTTGCCGCTTCGGCCTCCTGCTGACTCTGGGCCAAGTCCTGTTGAGCTGCAGCCAGGTCCCCCGCCGCTGAGTCCAATATCTGACGGTTGGAATCGCGTTCAGCCTCGAGTGCGGACAGCCGATGCTGAGCTTGCGCTAATTCGGCCTCGGCAGAGGCAAGGCGCACCACTAACTCCGCGCAGCGCTCTTCGTTGTGCCGGCGTTGGGCGTGGGCGCTTTCGGACTCCAGCTTAAGGTGGCTCAGACGCTCCCGGTTTTCGCGGACTTCAGTCTCGATGGCGTAGCCGCGCTGCGTGCGCTCATCGTGTTCGGACTCGAGGTGCTGAACCTTTTCTGCCTGATCGCGAATCTCCTGCGACACAGTAGTGATCTGGGTATCGAGGGCAGCGCTCTCCTGCTCCAGTTGAGCGAACTTGCTGGCCAGGACGAGACGCAGCTTGGCGCGCATCTCTTCACGAAGTTTGGCGTAGCGCTCTGCCTTGGAAGCCTGCCGTTTGAGCGAATTCATCTGCCGCGTGACTTCCTCGAAAATGTCATTCACTCGCGCCAGATTCTGCCTGGACTCTTCCAGGCGCGCTTCCGCCAGCCGCTTCCTGGTCTTGAACTTGGTGATGCCGGCGGCTTCTTCGATGATGGCCCGGCGGTCGGTGGGACGGCTGCTCAGAATCTGTCCGATCCGCCCCTGCTCGATCAGCGCGTAAGACTCCGGCCCCAGTCCCGTGCCCATGAACAGTTCCTGAATGTCGCGCAGGCGGCAGAGTTTGCCGTTGAGCAGATATTCGCTCTCGCCGGTGCGAAACAGGCGACGGTTGACCACGATCTCGCCAGCCTTAAACTGTTGCTTGAACTGTCGACGGCGAATCTTTAATACGACTTTGGGTTCGGTTATTGCTACTACTTCAGTGGAGCGCCGGGCGTCATCGCCCGGCTGGACGGGCGGGACGCCCGTCTCTCCATCAGCTTCTTCCAGCTTTCCAGGTCTTGCTTCCTCAGTGAGGCGCTCGGTCTCTTCGGCGGCTTCGGTGCGAATCTCGGCTTCGTCCCAGTCCTGGGCGGGCGCGGGCATTTCGTCCTGGATCTCCACTTCGGTGGGTTCGTGCGCGTCGGCGCCGTCATACACTTCGGGATCGATCAGCGTGAGCGATACCTCGGCCATGCCCGTGGGCTTGCGGTCGCGAGTGCCGGCGAAGATGACGTCCTCCATGCGCGAGCCGCGCAGAGTCTTGGCCGACTGTTCGCCCAGCACCCAGGAGATCGCGTCGGCGATGTTCGACTTGCCGCAACCGTTGGGGCCGATGATGGCTGCGACCCCGTCCCCGTGGAACTTGAGTTCGGTGCGATCGCAGAATGATTTAAACCCGAGAATGTGGAGCTTTTTCAGTTTGAGCAACTTCTACTCCTTGTGCGCCGAGTTACGTTTGTGTGGCGTGAGCGCCCCGCTCGCGTGACGGCTTGTGTTGTCCATGCGGCTTTATCAGCCCGGGTTATTAGAATGGATTCCTCCGCGAGTCGCTCGGCAAAATGCCGTCCCAGGCTGGAGAGGGCGAGGCACAAATTAGAGCTACTGTAACGGCCAAATCCCGCCGGGGTCAAGTACGAAAACACTATATCTGGTATGGCCTCTTGCTCAACCCCGTCAGATTGAACACACAATGCAGCACGCGCCTAGAAATTGAGTGGGAGGACGACGAAGGAGGGGAGAATCGCGAGAGCCGGATAAGTCTAGCGCAGGTCACGGTCGATGACAATGGCGAGATGTTCTTTGTAGCGCCGGCGTCCGCCGACGTGTCCCGACGGCATCTTGCCCTCGGAGGACGGCAGGGAGGCCAACCGGATGTCCCGAGGACATCTTGTCCCGACAATGCTGCCGAGTGTCGCTCGAGCGCTGATGACGGGTCAGAGACCCGATCCTGACACAGACAAATTGCCGAGCTTTGCTCGGCCTGAACGGGCAAGGGCTCCTGTCCCCACACAGTTCTTACTGCTACTGGCCCAGCTTTTCGAAGAACAGGCAGATCGACTCGATGCCGCGATAGAAATTTGGGATGTGAAACTTCTCGTTGGGGGCGTGCAGGTTGTCGTCGGGAAGACCGAAGCCCATCATCACCGATGGAATCTTGAGCACGTCCTGGAAATCGGTGACGATGGGAATCGAGCCGCCGGAGCGGATGAAGACTGTCTCTTTTTTGAAGACATCGTGCAGCGCTTCCGTGGCGGCCTTGATGTATTTGTTGTTCGTGCCCACCACGCACGCTGGACCCTTACTCCATACCTTGATGCTGGTCTGAATGCCCTTGGGGGTGAGCTTCTTCACAAACTTCCTGTAGCGCTTGAGGATGTCATCGGGATCCTGGTTGGGGACCAGGCGCATGGAAACCTTGGCCGACGCCTTGGCGGGAATCACCGTCTTCGCTCCCGGAGCGACAAATCCGCCGGGCATGCCGTGGACTTCCAGCGTGGGCCGCGCCCACGTGCGATACATCACGGAATAGCCCGGCTCGCCGGTCAGCACCGTCGAACCCACTTCGGTCTTGCGATACTCGTCCTGGTTGAATGGCAGGCGCTTCCAGGCTTTCAGTTCGTCCTTGCTGGGGGCTTTTACATTCTTGTAGAAGCCCGGAATCAGAATCTTTCCCTTGGCATCTTTGAGTTTGCTGATGATTTCAATCAGGCCGAAAAATGGGTTGGGCGCGGCTCCGCCGTACATGCCGGAGTGAAGGTCGGTTTTTGCTCCAACCGCTTCAATTTCGGTGTACACCAGACCCCGCAGGCCAACACAGAGGGTCGGAAGATCGGGGGCAAACAGCTCGGTGTCGCAGACCAGCGCGAAATCAGCCTTCAGCCTGGACTTTTCCTTGCGCACGTATTCCGCGATGGATTCGCCGCCGACTTCTTCTTCTCCCTCGATGATGAACTTTACATTTAGCGGCAGTTTGCCATCGTGTCCCTTCATCAGGGCTTCGATGGCTTTGATTTCCATCCAGAGCTGGCCCTTGTCATCGACGGCGCCGCGAGCATAGATGTTGTTATTGCGTTCCACCGGCTCGAAGGGCGGAGAAACCCACTCGTCGAGCGGGTCTGGCGGCTGCACATCATAGTGAGCATAGCAAAGCGCGGTCGGCTTGCCGGGAGCGTTGAGCCAGTCGGCATAGACCAGGGGATGGCCCTTGGTGGGAATGGTCTCGACGTGCTCCATACCGATCCTCCGCAGCTCGTTGGCCACAAAGTCGGCCGCCTTCTGCACGTCGGATTTGTGCTCTTGCAACGTGCTGATGCTGGGAATGCGGAGCAGGTCTTTCAGTTCATTCAGAAACCGCTGCTGATTGCCACGCGCATAATCGACTGCAGGGGAGGCCATAGACGGTGCCTTTCTGCGGAATGAAACGTCTTAAGTATAACTGACGTCCGCAGGAGAAACTGGTGAAGGGTTATTTGCTTTTCGAGGTCCGCCGCGTCTGCACCGACTGCGGGTCAAATGTAGCGCCGCCGTCCCGGCGGCTGTCGTGCGGGCGTCCCGCCCGCACCGGTGCGGAACCGTTTTTTAGAATTTCGAAGGGACCACCTCTCACCTGCTTCAAGCTCGCACAGGAACTCTGAGGGCAGGATGCCCTCAGGACAGCCGGCCGGAGGCCGGCGTTACGAAAGGCGCTCCGCGACGACTACTGTGTACGTGAGATCGCCCGATCGATAGGCGTCGAGGATAATGTCGACACCTTCTACAAATTCCCGCGCTGCTCGTGGAAGTAATTTGACGACAGACGCGGCGGATCGTGCCTGCTGCTGACACACTTCCCATGTGCGCACTACTTTTCCGCTCAAATCTTCGCACGACCTTACTCGCATTCCGGAAGACTCCACGGCTCGCCGGTACTGTTCGGCTGTCCACAACTCCGGACATAGAAATGCTCTGGCTACCTCGCGGACGCGGAGGTGATCCATGGAACCAGTCCAGGCGGCCAGCAGGAGTCGTCCACCCGGCCGCAAAGTTCGCGCGACGTTGGCGAAGTAGCGCGATTTATCGGCGAAGTGTTCGGAAGACTCCATGGTCCACACCAGGTCGAACTCCGCGGCAGGGAACTGGAAGGTGTCGGCGTTCTCGACCACGAAGTTGACTCGACTTTCAACTCCCTTCTTGGCGGCGTGCTCTCTAGCCAGTTTCGCCTGCTTGGGACTGAGCGTGAGACCCGTTCCAGTGCAGGAGAGCAACCGCGCCAGGTGCAGCAGAGTGCCGCCGTGTCCACACCCTACGTCGAGAATGTTTGCCTCGGGGCGCAGGTCGAGAAGACTTACGCAGTAGTCGAGCATCCGGACCTGGGCCTCCTCGGGCGACTCGTGGTCTTCGACGAACAATCCGTGATGAATGTGATCGCCCCAGAACGTGCGATAGATGAAGGCCAGAGAATCATAGTGCTCCCTGATTTGAGCGGCGGTGATGGGAGGCGCACTAGCCATCAGTTCTGGAACCTTAGCGGCGAAAATTGTGCAATGTCATATTCTGCATTAGCGCCGGTGATCATCTGTGCCATGACGTGCGCGGTCACGGGCGCGAGCAGGATTCCATCGCGGAAGTGGCCGCTAGCGACGAAGTATCCCGGAGTCTGGCTCTCTCCGAGCATGGGCAGGTTGTCAGGAGAGCCCGGACGCAATCCTGCCCACGCCTCCAGCCTGCGAGCCTGACCGAGAGCAGGAACCAGATGGATCGCCGCCTGATGCATGCGCTGGATCGTGTCTGCGACCGTACGCTTGTCGAATCCCACGTTCTCCACTGTCGCACCAATCAGAATGCGGCCGTCGCTGCGCGGAACCAGGTAAATTTCGGGAGCGCGAATCACGTGGCGCACCAGATCGCGAGATGGGGCTGCGACTGAAAGCATCTGGCCCTTCATGGGTCGAGCAGGGAAGTGATCGGGCGGAAAACTTCCCGCCCAGGCCCCGGCGCAGTTCACGACGATGGGAGCCCGGTAATTGGTCTGGCTGGTGTTCACGCCGGCGGCGCGTCCGTCCGACACAAGCACGGATGTCACCGTCGTCCCGGAAGAAATGTCGGTTCCACGGTGGCGGGTTGCTTTCAGGGCCGCCGCGGTCAGCGCGCGAGGGTCCACGCTCCTCTCCCTCAGGTAAATTGCCGGGCGTTTCGAGTCCGCCAGCGTAGGCTCGAGTTCGGCCAGCGATGCGGGAAGCGGATGATCGGTCATTAGCTCGGAGAGGTGATCGGGTGAAGGAAAAAATACTGTGCCTTGTTCGCGCAGGTCTACATTCGTGCCCGACTCATCCTGCAACTCGTGAACGAACTCGGGATACATACAGGCGCTGGCTGTGGCCAGCGTCTGAAGCGCAGGCGGAGTTTCCGCGGGGAAGTCGACCAGCATGCCGGCGGCGGCGTGAGAGGATTCCCGCCCAGGTTCTCCGCGTTCCACCACCAGGACACTGGCGCCGCGCTTCCGTAACGCGATCGAGAGCGAGAGCCCGATAATCCCGCCACCAACGATGATGACGTCCCAGGTTTTCACCTTGGCATTGTAGAAGACAAACGGGAGTCAGAGCTTATCGCAACCGATGGTTCAATCGTGACTAGCCCACTCGGTCTGCAGTCGCGGAGGCCGCATCAAGGTCTGCATCACCACGCAATACTGTTCTGTCTTCTCGCGCAATCCGCGCAATTGTTCCGGAGTTGCCTGGGGCGCAGTTACATCAAAATCCAGGCGAATGCTTTCAAAGCCGACGGGCACGTCCTTGGATATGCCAAGTGTGCCTCGTAGATCCAGGTCTCCCTCCACCGTCACCTCTATGCGTTCGGTTGGTATGCCCATGGCCGCTGCCACCATCTGGCAGGTGATTTGCGCACAGGCCGCCAGAGCTCCAAGCAAGAGATCGCCGGAGCAGGCGCCTGCGCCGGCTCCTCCGACGCCCTTATGGGCCTCGGCTTGATAGATGGCGCGTCCGATATCGACGGAGCATGACACCGGAACGTCCGTTTGCCCGCCCTTTGCCCGAAGCGTGATGCGCGATGCATTGGGATCACTGCGGTATTGCTCTTTCAGCGGCTTCTGAAGCGATCGAAGATCCATGGCAACCTCCGCTCTGGTATTTCCCGGCCGATGTGGGTTGACTGGGGCAGCTTTGGCCAAGCCGTCTTGAAGCCGCTCCGTGTGCTTGTTAGGATATTGTCGCAATCAGGGACACTCATGCCCAAATTTGTCATCGAACGTGAAATTCAGGGAGCCGGAAAGCTATCCGACGCCCAGTTGCGGGAAGTCTCCCAAAAATCGGTCGCCGTTCTGAAGGGAATGGGTCCTGAGATTCAGTGGCTTCATAGCTACGTAACCGGCGACAAAGTGTACTGCGTCTACCTCGCCCCGGATGAGGCGACCATCCAGGAACACGCCAGGCGGGTAGGAATCCCTGCCAATCGCGTCTCCGCCGTCCGCCGACTGATCGATCCCGCAACCGCGGAGTAAGCGCTGTCGTCCCCCCTTCTGCGCTAAACCGGGGGAGATGCGGCCTCCGGCATCAACACCTCTTCGATAGCTTTATCTACCGGTAGAGCCCAACCCTCCAACCAGGCGGTCACGTCTGCCGTGTTGGTCAATGCCCGCCGGGCCGGGTGCAGACTGGCTTCAAGTTTGGCTTGCTCCGTCGGGGTGAGCGGAGCCCCAATGTTTTGGCGCAGCGCAGCCGCTGCTCCCGCCAGCCGCAGCGAACGCTCGGCCTCAAGTTGAGCAGCCGCCGAGCCCGCGAAACATTCCAGCAGGCGCGCGATTCCGCGTTTATGATCCAGCTCCTGGAAAATTCTTATGCTTTCCTGATACAGAGAGCGCGCTGCTGGATAATTTCCCTGTTCTCTCGCCAGGCTGCCTAGATCGGCGAGCGTGCCCGCAATGCCCCAGCGGTCACCGAGTTCCCGGAAAATTGCCAGGCCCTGTTCGTACAAAGCTCGCGCAGCTTCCGACTCACCCTGATCGCGGGCGACATCCCCCTGATAGTTCAGCGACCAGGCAACGCCGGCATGATCTTGCAGCCCTCGAAAGATTGAGAGACACTCCGCGTACAGCGCGCGCGCGCCAGCATAGTCACCCTGCAACTTCACAACATTCGCCAGGTTACTCAGAGAACGGGCCACCGCCTTCTGGTCACCCGATTCTCTCCAAAGCGCCAGGCTTTCTTCAAACAGGGATCGCGCCACGGCGACATCGCCCTGGTCCCGGGCATTGACCGCCAGCGCGTTTAGGGAAACCGCGGCGCCCTGCTTATCTCCCAACTGACGTGCGATTTCCAGACTCTCTCTGACGAGCGCATCCGACGAGGCGTAGTCTCCCTGCTCAATCGCGAGGACGCCGGCGGCAAAAAGCGCCCGCGCCCGTGCCTTCGTGGGCGCCGCCGCTCCGGGGAGTTTCAGCAGCTTGCCCAGGCGATCGCGGCCTTCGGCGAGATATTCGCGCATCTCCCAAAAACGAAACAGTGCGGTGCCCAGACGCAGGCCCCAATCCGCATCTCCAGTTGCCGTCAGCCACTCAAGGCTCGCGCGAAAGTTGTCATGTTCCAAGGTGAAACGTTCCAGCCATTCCGCCCCTTCCGCGCCGCTCTGCTCTGTAGCCTGCTCTTCTGCCAACACCAGGCAATAGGCGGCATGGACGCGCTTTGTCGATGCCTCCTCACCGCTTGCCTCCAGTTTTTCCAGAGCGTATTCGCGAATCGTCTCCAGCATCACGAACCGCAATTCACCCTTCGCCTGCTCGACTCGCTGCACCAGGCTCTTGTCCACCATAGACGCCATACCATCGAGCAGGTCCAGATCGAGATCGCTTTTGGTATCGCACACAGCTTCCGCGCCTTCCAGAGTGCATCCGCCCACAAACACCGATAATCTGCGGAAGAGCCTCTGCTCGGCCTCACTCAGCAGGTCGTAGCTCCAATCGATGGCGGCGCGAAGTGTCTGCTGCCGTTCCGGCATGTCACGGGCGCCGCCCGTCAATAGCTGCAACCGGCTGGTCAGGCGTGTCCGCATCGAAGAGGGCGAAAGAACTTTGACCCGTGCGGCTGCGAGCTCGATGGCCAGAGGCAGGCCATCCAACCGGGCACAAATCTCGGCGACCGCGGTTGCATTTTCCTGATTGAGTTCAAAGTCCGGCTTGACCGCGACCGCACGCGCCACGAACAGTGCCACCGCAGGGTACTGCGCCAGAACCTCAATCGGAGGCATGGCCAGCGCATCCGGCAGCGCCAGGGGCGGCACCGGAAACTCATGTTCTCCGTACACGTGCAGCGCCGCGCGGCTGGTTACCAGGATTTTAAGGTTGGGACCGATAGCCAGAAGCCGTGCCACCATCGGCGCGGCCTCGATCAAGTGCTCGAAATTGTCCAGCAGGAGCAGAATTGGTGCGCCTAAGGAATCCTGGAAGTGTTGGTTGAGTAGTTGCAGCGGCGACTGACCTTTCGCCTCACGAATCCCCATCGCCTGAACGATTGCGGAAGAGATCAAGCCCGGATCGCTGATCGAGGAAAGCGGAATAAAATGAATGCCGCCCGGAAAATGCTCGACCAGGCCACTCGCCACCTGGACCGCGAGGCGCGTCTTGCCGATCCCGCCCGGGCCCGTGACCGTAACCACGCGCACATCCTGACGCAGCAGAAGTTCTTTGGCGGCCGCAACCTCGTTCTCGCGCCCCACAAACCCGGTTCGCTGCGTGGGAAGATTGGCGGGGCGAGCCTCCGCTTGCCTAACCGGCTTCTCCGCGACGCGGTCGCGGATGGCGGCCAGTTCCCGTGCGAGTTCCCGGGTGGAGACGTAGCGCTTTTCGGGCTCTTTCGCCAGGCACCTTTCGATCGCCCAACACAGCGGAGCCGGGGCATCGGGGTTTTGCATTGCGATCGGTTCGGCCTGATCCCGGAGAATGGCCACCATGGTCTCCAGTGCCGTTGCTCTCTGAAACGCCCGCTTTCCGGTCACCATCTCGTAAAGCACCAGGCCGAACGAGAACTGGTCGGAGCGGAAATCCAGCTGACCGCCGGTGGCCTGCTCCGGTGACATGTATTCCACTGTTCCCAGAACCATGCCCGGTTGGGTCTGCCAGGCGACCGTAGGGCTCAGGTCCGATAGCTGTCCGCTGGGTCGTGTGAGCTTCGCCAGGCCAAAATCGAGGATTTTGACGAATCCATCGTGAGTGACCATCATGTTCTCGGGTTTCAAGTCCCTGTGCGCGATGCCCGCTTCATGGGCTTTGGCCAACCCGTCCGCAATCTGGGTTGCAATCTCAATTGCTTTTCGGATGGGCAGCAAGCCGAGGATAATCAGCTCGCGCAGGGTCTTCCCCTCCACCAGCTCCATTGCAATGTAGTGAGTGGAATCTTCTACCCCGAGAGCGTAAATGGTAACGATGTTGGGGTGGTTGAGAGCGGATGCCGAACGCGCTTCCTGCTCGAAGCGCTGCAGCCGATCACTGTCTGCAGAGCATGTGGCGGGCAGAATCTTGATCGCAACACTACGATCCAGACGCGTGTCCCGCGCCCGGTACACCTCGCCCATCCCACCGGCTCCCAGGGGAGCCACAATTTCATAAGGCCCGAGTTGGGTGCCAGGCGTAAGGGCCATTCCGATCGCCATTATATTCTCAGGGAGCGGCCCGGCAGGGGTGCGGGTATTTTGGAAGTTAGGCCAGGCTCATGATCAGCGGTTCTCAGACAATGCGCGCCTGATCTCCAACGCGATTTCCAAGAGCTTCTGGCTATCTGTGTTGTCCAGCAACACGATCAGTTCCTGGCGTTTGGGGATGCGTTGAATTACTGATTGGAATCCGAAGATTGCTCCGCTGTGCATGAGGACCGTCTCGCCTGCGTAAGGTGAACCCGGTTTGGGTACGAGGATTCCCCAGCCGAATCCGTAGTTTTCCAAATTCGGCTTGAAAAGCAGATCGCGCAGGTTTGCCGGAAGCAAGCGTTCGCCGTATAACGCCTGGTCCCACAAAAGGAGATCACCCACGGTCGAGTACATCGCTCCAGCAGCAAATGGAATCGACATGTCATAGAAGCGTGCATTCTCTAGGACATCGCCAGAACGTTCGTATCCAGCGGCACGATGAGGAATGACGGTTTCGCTATGCGCGTAGCCGGAATCGTTCATTTCCAGCGGGGTGAAGATCCGGTCTTTCAAAAGCTGCTCATACGAACTGCCTGAAACCTGCTCAAGAACTGCACCAAGCAGGAAGTAGCCTGAGTTGCTGTAATTGAATTTCGTCCCCGGCTCAAACTCCAAATTGCCGCTGCAATAGTTCTCGACAAAGTCTTTCACGCTGTACTTCGTTCGGCTTGCCGGACCTGTCAGGAAGCCGGGAGCGAGGATGAAATTGGGAACGCCAGAAGTGTGAGAAAGCAATTGGTTGATGGCAATGCGATTCCCGGTGTCTTTGCGGTAATACGGTAGGTAGTCTGAGAGGTGTCCATCAAGCTTGATTTTGCCTTCATTCACGAATTGCAGGACCAGCAGAGCCGTAAACTGCTTGGTCATCGATCCGATTTCAAATTTGGTTTGCAGGTCGTTTGGGATTTTCCACTCCAGATTGGCGTACCCGAACGCGTGTTGGTACAGAATGCGGCCATTACGCGCGACGAGCGCCGCGCCGCTGAAGTCTCCAGCTGCGGCGTGGGCCTGCATGATTTGGGCTATGGGAGAGGCTTGTGTCGGCAACGTTTGCCGCTGGGCTAGAGCGAGCGCTGGTGCCATGAGCACCGCCAAAAGACAGCTGGGTTTGAGAAGTCTCACCGGACGGATGTTTACCTTGCTGTGAGAATGATATCCGTTTTTAGCGCAGTGGGCCTGGCTCGAGTATCAACTCGCTCCCCTATCGTCGGCAAGCCGGAACTAATCCCAGCGTTTCGCAGCCTCTTTTCAGACTCTTGACAGTCGGCGAAAATCACCAGCCACGCTCAGGGGGCTTGTTTATGAAACGCCTTAGAGCTTGCTCAGGTAGTCCACTATTTCAGGCTGGCCCCAGTCGAGGGGCCCGATGAACTTGCGCCGCAGGATGCCCCGGCGATCGATGATGTAGGTCTCCGGAAATCTGAAAGTCCCGTAAAGGGTGTTGCT
Source organism: Terriglobia bacterium (assembly GCA_963801545.1). GTDB lineage: Bacteria > Acidobacteriota > Terriglobia > Terriglobales > Acidobacteriaceae > JAIQFF01. Next base: position 13,472 of record CAWDFF010000032.1, read on the forward strand.
CTTCTGGTCGGGATCGCGAACGGTGAGCAGGTTTACGTTGTGGTCTTTGAGGAATTTCTGGTAAGCGCCCTGGTCGGCGTCGACGCTGACGGCAAGCACCTCCACTCCCTTGCTCTTCATTTTCTGTTGCATCTGTACCAGGGACGGCATCTCATCCACGCACGGCGGGCACCAGGTGGCCCAGAAGTTCAGCACCACAATTTTGCCGCGGAGTTCGGCCAGGCTGACCTTGCGATCGCTGTCCTGGACTGAAAAGTCGGGAGCGGCAGCACCGATGTTGGGCGGACGGGTGCCACGGTAACATCCCGTCAGGACTAGGGTTACGATGCCGAGCAAGACCGAAGCACGTCGCACAAAGTTATAATAGCTGATTCGGCCTATGGTGGCGCCAGATACAGTATCGGGCAGGCTAACCGTGTCGGTGATCGTCCCGGCGCGCAATGAGGAAGCTTGTCTCGATGCCTGCCTCGAGTCGCTGACCGCACAAACTGGCGTGAGCTTCGAGGTGATCGTGGTTGACGACGGCTCGACCGACCGGACCCGCGAAATTGCCCAGTCCCGTCCATCGGTGGTGGTGGTGGACGCCGGCCCGCCTCCTCCCGGCTGGAGCGGTAAGACCAACGCTATGGCAGCGGGCGTGAGGGTAGCGCGCGGCGAGTGGCTTCTTTTCACCGATGCCGACACCGTACACGAGCCCGGCTCTCTGGCCGGCGCGGTTGCCGAGGCAGAACGACGCGGAGCCGCGCTGCTCTCCTATTCGCCCCGGCAGGAAGTTCGCGGCTTCTGGGAAATGGCGGTTATGCCCGTAATTTTCGCTGAGCTGGCGACGACATATCAGCCCTCCCATGTCAGCGACCCGAGATCTCCGGCTGCAGCTGCCAATGGCCAGTACATTCTGATCGCACGCGAAGCTTATGACGCCGTCGGCGGGCACGCCGCGGTGAGCGACAGTTTGCTGGAGGACGTTGCTTTGGCCCGCGCGGTGAAAGCTTCGGGACGCAGGATCTTCTTTCGTTACGGAGGAGCCGAGGTTCGCACCCGGATGTATCGAAGTTTCGCGCAACTTCGCGAGGGATGGACCAAGAACCTCGCACTCTTGTTTCCAGCGCCAGGCCGGCTGGCGCTGCTCAGGCTCAGCGAGTTCCTGCTGATCGCAGGCGGGGCGGTGGCGGCGATCGCAACTGGACTGCGTGGACATATCAAACCCGCTCTTGCCGCTGCGATCCTGGCCGCAACGGTCTTCGCTTTTCTTCTGCAGAGAATCAGGAAGGCACATTTTTCCTGGGAGGCAAACGCTTTGGCGCTGTTCGGTCTCCCGCTCTTTTCGTATCTTTTGTTGCGTTCCACACTCTCCTATAAGCGAGGGGATGTGCGCTGGAAGGGAAGAACTTACGGCGGCGCAAAACACGTAGGGGCGGACGCCCTCGTCCACCCAGCCGAGCACAACTCGGCAGCATTGCATAACTGAGGCAGGAATGATCTATCTCACTCGTAAAGCCGAATTCGCCGCCTCGCACTACTACCACAACCCGGATTTCACTCCGGAGGAGAACCGGCGCGTCTTCGGCAAGTGCAATAACCCGAACGGCCACGGCCATAACTACACCCTTGAAGTCACGGTCAAAGGCGAAGTCGATCCGCGCTCCGGTTTCGTCGTAGATCTGAAGCAGCTCAAGGAGGTCCTGCACCGCGAAGTCCTGGACGCGATGGACCACCGCTTTCTGAACAAGGAAGTGCCCGAATTTTCCACCAAAATTCCGACTACGGAAAATCTGGCGATCGCAATCTGGCAGCGTCTGGCCACCAAGTTAAAGGCCGCGCAACTGCACCGCGTGCGAGTGTATGAGACGCCCGATCTCTTCGTCGATTTCTATGGTGAAGCATGAAAGCGCACCTGACCCGCCGCTACATGTTTTCCGCGTCGCATCGTCTGCATAGCGAGGCCATGTCTGAGACGGAGAATGCCGCCACTTACGGCAAATGCAACAATCCTTACGGGCACGGGCACAACTATGCGCTGGAAGTCACGGTTAGCGGACAAGTCGATCAAGCCACTGGGATGGTCTGCAATCTGGTCGATCTGGATGGCTTTGTGCACAGTGAAATTCTGGATCGCTTCGATCACGAAAATCTCAATGTGCGCCCGGAATTTGATCGACTCGTGCCTACAACTGAAAACCTTTGCACCACCATCTACGATATTTTGCAGCGAGGCTTCACCCGGGCTCATCTGGAAAGGGTCAGAATTGAAGAGACGATGATGAATTCCTTCGAATACGAAGGAATTCATTGAGTGATCGGGTAATTGAGTAATTGTGTAATTTGTTTCGAAACTTTTACGTCCGGATTGGCAAGGATTTTCAATTACTCAATTACCAAATTACACAATTACTCAATTGGTTAAACCATGAACCCAGCCACCGAAACGCCCACTCTTACCAGCGCCAGCTTCGAAGACCTGGTGCGCGAGATGATTGTCCGCATTGGCGAAGACCCCACCCGGGAGGGTCTGGTCCGCACGCCCGACCGGGTGCGCCGCTCCTGGGAGTTTCTCTCCCGGGGCTACCGTGAAGACCCCGACGCGATGCTGCGAAAAGCTCTGTTCACGGTCACCTATGACGAAATGGTCATTGTCAAAGATATTGAAATGTTCAGCCTGTGCGAGCACCACATGCTGCCATTCTTCGGCAAGGTACACGTAGCCTACATTCCCAATGGCAAAGTAATCGGGCTGAGCAAGATTCCGCGGCTGATCGAGATCTTTTCCCGCCGCCTGCAAATTCAGGAACGCCTGACCACACAAATTGCGGAAACCATCCAGAAGGCCATCGAGCCTCAGGGGGTGGGGGTGGTGATCGAGGCACGCCATCTCTGCATGATGATGCGTGGGGTTGAAAAACAGCACTCCGCCGCGGTGACGTCTTCCATGCTGGGCTGCTTCCGCGAGAACCACGAAACGCGAACGGAATTCCTGTCCTTGATTCGCAACCGGACCAACGGAGTCTAGCGTGAGCACATCCGCCGCGACCTTGCAGGGAAGGCCGAAGGCGATCTCCGCGATCCTGTGGGGCGGTGTCGCTGCCGGCGTTTTGGATCTCTCGGCTGCTTTCCTGCGGTGGGGACATCCGGTCGGGATTACGCAAGGCATCGCCAGCGGGCTGATCGGGCCGCGCGCATTTCAGGGCGGATGGCCCACCGTCGCATTAGGGACGGGTTTGCACTTTTTTATCGCGCTTTCGGCCGCGAGCGTCTACTACGCGGCCAGCCGCAAGCTGACCTTTCTGATCCAGCGGGCTGTTCTTTGGGGCTTCCTGTACGGCATCGCCGTATACATGTTCATGAGCTGGATCGTGTTGCCGCTCTCGGCGTTTCCCAAGAGCAAAGCTCCGTTCTCCATGTCCGGCTTGGTCATCAGCCTGCTTACCCACATGTTTTGCGTCGGGCTGCCGATTGCGCTAGCTGTGCGGAAGGCAGACGTCGGACTTCGGCCCTCGGACCTCAGCCGGAAATCTTCACCCCGGATTTGATGTGGCCGCTAGCCGACTTTGGATCGGTGCCCGACATTGGAGGTCATCGAATGTAACACTTGGAAAACTGTCGAGCTTTGCTCGACCGGACGGCCGGGGGCGGCCGTCCCCACGTGGGCGGTGGTGGACACTGGGTCGCCAAAGTCTGACGTCCGACGTCCGACGCCCGAACTTCACCAGGTTCCGTAGCGATATCGCCGGGGGCGCTCAGGCAGGATCTTGATCAGCACGATGCCCACGACGAATCCGCCGACGTGGGCCCAGAACGCCACTCCGCCGACGCTGTCGTTGTAGGCTGACATCGAGGTTGCGGCTCCACTCACAAATTGCATCAGAAACCAGTAACCCAGCGTCACCCATGCCGGCAGATAGAAGAAGAATGCGATAGGGAACCAGATCAACACCCTTGCCTTTGGATACAGCACAAAGTAAGCGCCCAAAACGCCGGCGATGGCTCCGCTCGCGCCTACCGTCGGTACCCGCGAATGGGGATTGAGTATCACCTGCGCGAATGCCGCCCCCAATCCGCTGATCAGGTAGAAGGCCAGATACTTGAAGTGTCCCAGATAGTCTTCGATGTTGTCCCCGAAGATCCACAGAAACCACATGTTGCCAATGACGTGCATCCAGGAGCCGTGCAGGAACATGGACGTGAATGCCGGAAGCAGAACTGCTACCAGCCCCATCCTGCTCCCTCCGGACAGATAGGCCGTGATATTGGCGGGCACCATGCCCAACTGGAAGAGCAGTGTCTTGAAGCTGTCCGGAGTGAGGGCAGCCTCGAAGAGGTAGATCAGAGTATTCAGCGCAATGAGGAAATAGGTGACGTATGGCGTGCCGAATCTGGGCTGATCGTCGCGTACAGGAAGCATGGGGGATCAAGCAATCTGGTAATTTGGTAATTGGGTAATTGAAAACCCCAGGACATCGGCGCGTATGTCCGCCGTTGAGGCGTATCCTTAGCCGTTCTCGAATTACTCAATTACCAAATTACCAAATTACTCAATCTTATGAACGGCGTACTCATCATCGACAAGCCAGCCGGTCTGACCTCTCACGACGTGGTCGGCCGGGTGCGCCGGATTCTGCACCAGCCGTCGGTCGGTCATCTGGGAACGCTTGATCCGTTGGCGACCGGGGTCCTGCCCCTGGTCACCGGCAATCTGACCCGGCTAGCCCAGTTTTATACCTCGTCGGAAAAGACCTATGACGGAGTCATCCGCTTCGGCTTTGCGACCGATACCTATGATTCCGATGGCGAGGCCACTGGGCCGGAACAGATTGTTAAAGTATCACTTGAAGAAATACGCAGACTGGGAGAGCGTTTTGTGGGCCTGGTCGAGCAAATGCCGCCTCCATTTTCGGCCAAGAAGATTCGGGGAGTGCCCGCCTACAAATTGGCTCGCAAACACAAAGAAGTGCAGCTCAAACCGGTGCAGGTCGAAATTAAGGAATTCGAAATCCTGAGTGTGGATGGCACCCGGGCCAGTTTTCGTGCCCGCGTAGGGTCGGGAACCTACATGCGCTCCGTCGCCCACGACATGGGCCAGCAAATGGGCTGCGGCGCCCATCTTGAATCCTTGCGGCGGACCGCCCTGGGCGAGTTCGATCTGAGCCAGGCCCACACGCTGGAGGAATTCATGGCAGCTTCCCAGACCGCGCAACAGGAGGAAATGTTCGTCGAAATGTTCATTCACCCGCGCCGGCTCCTGCCGCAGATTCCGTGCGTAACCGTAAGCGACGAGATCGCGTCCCGCATTCGCAGCGGCCGCTCCGTAAACCTGCCGGACCTTTCGCAGTCCCGGCAAGTGAAGGTCTTTGCCGGGCAAAGGGAACTGATCGCCATCGCCACCCGCATCGCCGGAACGCTGTTCCATCCCAGGATCGTCCTGGCGACAGAACCCGCCGTGCAACTGGCAGAGGGCAAGGGGTAAAGGTCTTGGCGGAGCTCAAAGATATGTAATGTCCGATAACAGATATTATGTAAAGCACTAGGTAACGGTCTCGATCCGGGCCTTTTCGGGGCCCTCGATCAGGAAGTGCCTTACGCCCAAGGTTCAACTTTGCCTGACCGTTGCCGATATTCCCATTTGAGGCCATTCCATGTCTGTGGGCGCGACCATCAAGACTGTTCCGAAATACGTATCTACTCGGCGCTGGCGGCGGTTCGAAGTCGACATTCCCGTGCGACTGGTTGTTTGCAAGGAGATGAAGACCACCATTTTTGACGCCAAAGGCAATTCGCTGGGCGAAGGCGGAATGGCATTGTTTGCCGGCACTGAATTGAGAATGGGCGACTTGGTGGCGGTAGAATTCACTCCCGCCTATGCCTCGCCCCCGATCAGGGTAGACGCAACCGTTCGCAACCGAAGCGGTTACAACTACGGCGTAGAGTTTCTCGAGGCCACGGCCAGCCAGAAACGGCTCGTTGAGGAGTTCCGGAGACATATGTCAACCCTCACTGCCACCGTCTAATATTCTCTATCGTGTCCCTGATCTACTCGGAATCGGAGCCAGCAATTGCCGCAGATCGGTGCGAAAGCGACGAAGGGTTTCCAGACGTTCAGGGGTGGCATCGAGCGTCTCCTGCTTCGCCTGGAAGACCTGGCGGCCTCCCATTTCCACCAGCACTCCGATGGCTTCTCCCAATCGCCAGCCGGGAGTGCCCAGCATTTGCAGCCCGTCGGTAGAAGGCACAAACAGCGCGATGCAATTGTCTCGGACCACGCCTACGCACTTGGGAAACCGATCAAACGTCTGGAGATCAAATCCGGCAAGATAGATACGTTGAAGCTGTTCGGCAGGATCAGGCATGAAAAAGCTGCTATCGCTGGCTCCTAGCTTCTAGCCAAGAGCTAATGGCTGATAGCTAAGGAGCTAGAAGCTAAGGTCTGGCTTACATCTTGTATCGGCCCAGGTCCTCGTCATTCAGGCCTTCCAGCCACTTGCGCAGCTCTTCGCTGGTGACTCGGTCGGAAACGTTGGCTGCCAGCTTTGAGTTTTTCAGGACATCGTCCTCGACGAAGATGGGGCAATCCACCCGCAGGGCGAGGGCGAGGGCGTCGGACGGACGGGAATCGATGCTGATGACGCTTCCCTGCCGCTCGATCCAGATGACGGCATAGAATGTGTCTTCCCGCAGCTCGGTCACCACTACCTTGTGCACCTGGGTGTCGAGGCCCACTAGCACATTCTTGATCAGGTCATGGGTCATGGGGCGCGGCGTGGTAACTTTCTCGATCTCCAGGGCGATGGCGTTGGCTTCGTAAATCCCCACCCAGATGGGCAGAACCGCGTCGCCGCTGGTGTCCTTAAGGATCACGATGGGCATGTTGGTAACCGGGTCCATCATGAGACCCCGAATTTTCATCTCTACTTCCATCGCGTCCCCCGATTTCAGATTGAAGATTTCAGATTGGTATTCAGCCAAACATCTTCGCCAGACTGCCAATCTGAAATCTAGAATCTACGATCTGAAATCGCCGTTTCCTTGCTCCTTATACCACCATTTCGCCTAACAAGCTGTTGGGAAAACTCGCCGTGGTTACCACGGGTACATAACTGCCCAAGTCGGGAGAGATCGTGGCACGAGTGGTGAAATTCAGGGTTTTATTCTGAGAAGTCCTGCCCACCCACTGGCCACGGGCTTCATTCCTGCCTTCAACCATTACTTCAAGTACCTGGCCTACATGGCGCTGATAGCGCCGCCTTTGGATGTCGCGTTGTCTCTCCTGCACGACCGTGAGCCGGCGTGCCTTTTCACTGTCCGGGATCGCGTCAGCCAACTTCAGGGACGGCGTGTTCGGCCTCGGTGAGTACTTGAAACCAAAAACTGCGTCGAACTCGACCTCTTCCAGCAGCGTCAGCGTCTGCTCAAATTCTGCCTCAGTCTCTCCAGGGAAGCCGACGATGATGTCGGTCGTAACGCTGATCTCCCGCTTCGCCGCTCTGATCCATGCGACTCGCTCCAGGTACTCTTCCCTGGTATAGAGCCGCTGCATGGCGTCGAGCACCCTGGTCGAGCCGCTTTGGATCGGCAGGTGGACGTGGTCGCATAGAGTCAGAACCGAATCGATGGCAGCGACGATATCGATGCCAAAATGCCGCGGATGAGAAGTCGTGAACCGGACGCGCCTGATTCCGGGGACCTCGCCCACTGCCACCAGAAGTTCGGCGAAGGTCTTCTTTCCACTTGGGTCTCTGTAGGAATTTACGATCTGCCCCAGAAGCTGGATCTCGGTATAGCCAAGATCGGCCATCTGCCTGGCTTCCGCGAGGACCGAATCAGACGTACGGCTGCGTTCCTTGCCGCGTGTGAAAGGGACAACGCAATAGGCGCAGAACTTGTCACAACCCTCGATGATCGTTATATATCCCCGGTGAGGGTTGGTGCGGGCGGTGAATTCGGTCTCGAAACACTCATCGGTTTCGCGATCGTCCAATCCGGTGATGCGCTGCTTCCCTGCCTCGAGCTGCACCAGCATTTGCGGCAGGTTGCGGTACGAAGCGGAACCGCACACCAGCGAAACGTGAGGAGCGCGCTCGAAAATCTTCTCGCCTTCCTGTTGCGCCACACAGCCCAGTACACCGAAGCGCTTGCCCTGGGCCTGCAGTTTTTTGTAGTCGGCCAGTCGGTGAAATACCTTCTGCTCAGCTTTGTCGCGAATCGAACAGGTGTTGTAGAGGATGAGACCGGCTTCTTCCACGGTGGAAACCTGGCGGTATCCCTGCGACAGAAGCGTCCCGACGACTTTCTCTGAGTCGTGCACGTTCATCTGGCAACCGAAAATTTCCAGGTAGAACGTCTTTGGGGCTTGAGCCGACATTACCCTCCAAGTATAGCGCAGGCGCGCACTGGGCTTGCCCAGAAGGAGCACACGGCAGCAGTCTGAATCCGCCCTTCGGGTATTCTCTGTGTCCTTGGCTCATTTTGCGGTTAAGGCTCTCCACCGCAGCGTTCGCAAAAAAACAGCCGCAAAGCAAAGAACGCGAAGTAAAAAAGGTCTCAGCTACTTCTTTGCACAGGCACCCTCAGTTTTTCCACAATCGGACCTCCGTCAAACTCCCTGTCCAGCAACGGCATTCGCGGCTTCTCCGTTCTGTCAACTGATTTTGCAGCCGGCGTTGCCAGGCCAGCTTGCGGACTCCCCAGACAGGCCGTTGACAAAAATTTCCTAAGGACTAGAATACGCGACGATTTCCGCCTGTAGAATTTCATGATGAACTCCCAACTTCTCGACGCCGTGCTCCTGCAGACAGACTTCCCAGAACTCGAACTCCACGCCAGCGGCAAGGTGCGCGATGTGTACGTACTGGACCGCGAGCGTTTGCTGTTCGTAGCCACCGACCGCATCTCCGCCTTCGATTACGTCCTCGCCACCGGCATCCCTCACAAAGGCCGGGTGCTCACACAGATTTCGCTCTTCTGGTTCGATCGGCTTCGCGACCTTGTACCCAACCACCTGATTACTGCCGATATCAACCAATACCCGGCATCGCTGCAGAAGTATGCCGATCAGCTCCGCGGCCGCTCCATGATTGTGACCCGGGCGGAAATGTTTCCTGTGGAATGTGTGGTGCGAGGCTATATTTCGGGGTCGGCCTGGAAGGAATACAAAACCACCGGCCAGGTCTGCGGAATCGAGCTGCCCAAGGGGCTGCGGGAGTCCGATCGCCTGCCCGAGCCTATTTTTACGCCCGCTACCAAGGCGACGACGGGACACGACGAGAATGTTTCATTTTCCGAGATGGTCCGGCTGGTGGGGCCGGAAGTGAGCCGCCAGCTGCGCGACCTCAGTGTGGCAATTTATGTCAGGGCCGCAGAGTACGCGCGGCAAAAAGGGATTATCATCGCGGACACAAAGTTCGAGTTCGGACGGACCGCGCAGGGTATAACCCTGGCCGACGAGGTGCTCACGCCGGATTCTTCTCGCTTCTGGCCGGCAGACAAGTACGCGTCCGGCAGTTCGCAGGAGTCGTTTGACAAGCAGTACGTTCGGGATTACCTGGAGGAAATTCGCTGGAACAAGCTGCCTCCCGCTCCGGCTCTTCCCGCCGAAGTGGCGCGCCGGACCAGTGAAAAATACGTGGAGGCGTACCATCTGCTCACCGGGCGCGAGTTGGATGTGTAAGCGGGTCGCGGGACAGAGTGGTGCCGCGTGAATATCGCGGACTGGGCCATACTCGTGGTGATCGTGGCTTCCACGATTCACGCAGCCGCAACCGGGTTCTTCCAGGAGGCCTTCCATCTTGCGGGGCTGGTGGCCGGGTACCTGGTCGCCGCGTGGCAGTATCAGCGGCTGGCAGCCTGGTTTGAGACGTTTCTGAAGTCGCAGTGGGCGGCGGAAACTGCCGGGTTCCTGATCATTTTCTTTGCCGTCGCAGTCCTGGCCGGTATTGCGGGCCGGACCGCACGCTGGGTGATGAAGACGTCCGGTCTCAGGTTCGTAGATCGGTTTTTGGGCGGAGCTCTGGGGTTGCTTCGCGGCTGTCTCATCGTAGCGGTGATTACGGTGACTATGACCGCGTTCACTCCATCGTCGAAGTGGCTGGAGGGGTCCCAATTGGCCCCATACTTCCAGGCTGTGGGTCGGGCTGCCATCTGGGTCGCCCCTGCGGAGTTGCGCGCGCGGTTTTATCAGGGACTGGACTTGCTGCACCGTTTGCCACAGCAAGTCCCGAACGGCGCCCCGCCGCGCCAGGCATCCGGCAAGTAGGGCTACGAAAAGTTTTTTATTTGTAATATGCAGCTTTTCACAAAGCGATTATTCGCGCAGAAAGAGAGATGCCGTGAGAGACCAGCTCGAAGCACTCATCGTACAGATGTACCGCAGCAACATTTTGTATTCCGAAGCCGTGCGCGAATTTAAGAAGAAGTTCATCTTGACGGTCCTGCAGGAAAATAAAGGCAACCAGTGCCGCGCAGCGCGCGAACTCGGCATGCACCGCAATACCCTCAGCCGCACTGTTACAGAACTCAAGATCGACGTCCGGCAACTTCGTGACGGAGTCAAGCGCCCGCCCCGCAGCGCCCGCCCGGTCGGTTACGAGAAGAAAGCGGTGCGATAGGAAAAGCTCTCAGCTATCAGCCGTCCGCTTTCAGCCTGGTTCACACTGAGGACTGACGGCGTGTTGCAAATAAAAAGGCAGCCTCGACGAGGCTGCCTTTTTCTGTGGTGTTGTTTTCAAACTGAAAGCTGAGAGCTGTCTACTGCGGCTTCCGATGCACCGGTGGTTTCTTTGCCGGCGCCGGGGCAGCCTTGGTTAACAGCGCACCCTTTTCCATCACCATCACAAATGGGCTGGGGGTGTAGGAGACGGGGGTGCCTTCAAAGTTGATCTTGTCTCCTTCTTTCGGGACCATCCTGGCTGGAATCGGGCCGGGGAATGACAGTTCGATGTCGGCGCGCTTCTGGTCGATGTCATCCACGCTGGCCGCCAGTTGCAGCTTGGTCGGGGAAGCCCCGATGACCTGGACTTCCGCCATCTGCAGGTTCTTGCCCTTCAGCGTGCTCCAGACTCTTTCCTGGTCTTCGGGTGCTCCACTGGAGAGAACCAGCTCCCACTCGGCAAAACTCATCTCTTCGGGTTTCTTGGTCTTTACCAGGTCGGCTGCCTGCTGCGCAGGCGTCGGGGGAACATACGCGGCGATTGTGAACCCGGCGGGCGGTACCGGCGTGGTCTTGGTCTGGGCCAGCAAGTCGTCCCATCCTTGTTCCGAGCCGTGATACTTCACGTACCGGTTGTGACCGAACTTGACGATGGAGTCCTTCCCTTTCGGATCCGTCACCAGATTCGCCGCGCGCGCAATGAAGAAGAGTCCGTTCACGTCGTCCGGAGGAGTCGCGGTCAGGTAAGAGAGCGCCAGCGGATAGACGTTTTCGACGTTGTTGGGGTCGGCTTCGACCGCCGGCCGCAGGTATTTTTGTGCGGACGCGTAATCCTTCGTCTGCAAGGCAGAAAAGCCAGCTACGCTATTCAACAACCCGCCCAATTGGGCCTTCTGTTTGGCGAAATCGGCGTCCGAGACGCCGTCCGGCTTGGTCATTTTGGTCAGAGCCTGCAAACCTCGCTCTGCATGCGTCTTGGCATCGGCCCATTTCTGGCCGGCACGCTCGTTGTAAGCCAGCAGCACCAGGGCACGCGTATTGTCCGGGTTGACCGCCAGAAGCCGGTTCGCAGTGTCAATGACCTTGGCCTGATTGCCGGCTTGCTGGTATGTTCCCATCAGTAACTCCAGCCCATCTTCCTTCATCACGCTGTTGGGATACTGAGTGAGAAATGCTTCCAGTCCGCTGATCTTGGCGGCGGGATCTGTCTGTTGCACCGCGCCGACGTAGGCGTTGTATTCGGCGGGGTCTTTGATTTCCTTCTTCTGCGCTTGCGCTGCCGGCGCTGGGGCTGCCTGCGGTTGGGCCGCCGGCGGTGCCGGTACCTGACCCGATGCCAAGTTACCCACCACCAGCAAAAAAGCCACTAGACTCGTCTTCATTCGAATCGCTCCTTAAACAGTCGGGAAAAACGGCGACGACATCGCACCCAGGTATTACCCGCGCCCGCGCACCCGGGTTGTTTCAGAACACAGGCGACATGCACGCCCATGCGACGGGTTCCGGAGGAGCTTGGCCCAACTTCTGCATCGTCGAACATCCCAAGCAGCGTTTCCGGTGAGGCGGATTATAAGTATGTGCCTCGCCTAAGGCAAGTTTGCTTTTACAACCCGTTATCACCTCAGCTTGGTAAGATGCGGGAACGAGCGCCGCTGGATGGTTCAAACACAGCCGGCAGGCGCTGCCGAGGCCGTCGTCTTATGCCCAAAATAACCGTAAATCCGTTGTATGGACAGGTAGCAATCGTCACCGGCGCAGGAAGCGGCATCGGCGCAGCCATTGCCCGCAGGCTGGCGCAAATGGGTGCCATCACCGTGCTTTGCGGACGCAAACGCGCCCCGCTGGAAAGCACGGCGGCGGCCGTCGCTGAGTCGGGCGGACGGGCAGAGATCGCTGTATGCGACGTCATGGACATGGACTCAGTCGAATCCGTCGCGGCCCATGTAGATCGAAACTTCGGGCGGGCCGACATCCTGATAAATAACGCTGGAGTCGGTGCCTTCGCCGGTCCACTCCACCAGATGTCCCCGGAATCGTGGGAGCAGGTGATGAACACAAATCTGCGCGGCGTCTTCTACTGCATTCGCGCCTTCGCTCCCAATATGATTCGAGCGCGTTACGGCCACATCGTGAACATCTCATCGCTGGCGGGAAAGAATGCCCTGCCCAACGGCGCCGCCTACGCCGCGTCCAAGTGGGGACTGAACGGGCTGAGCTACTCGGTGGCGGAAGAACTGCGCACGCACAACATTCGCGTATCGGTCGTATGTCCCGGATCGGTTCATACTGACCTGAGCCCACATGAAGGCAAAGATCCAAAAAAGATGCTGCAGCCGGATGATGTGGCCCACGTGGTGGCCATGCTGGTAACCCAGGAGCCGCAATCATTCGCCAGCGAGGTGCTGCTAAGGCCTACGCAGAAACCCTAAGGCAGCCGTCAGCCATCAGCTTGAAACATGCTGACAACTGCGAACCGAGAACTGACAACTGCAGTTGACTTCACTCCAATCGACTCGCATGATATTTGCGAACCGGAGACAATCGTGACGAAAAAGCGCAGCCAGTCGGTGCCAAAGGTAAGCCGTCCTCAAATGCCGGGATACGGCTTGCCTAAGACCACGAAAGGCCTACTCCCCTGGAAGTGGGCCGAGCAGCGATTGAAGAAGAGTCACAATTACTGGATCACGACGGTGAAGCCCGATGGATCTCCGCATACCATGGTGGTGTGGGGATTGTGGCTCGATGGAGCTTTCCTGTTCAGCACCGGGCGTCAATCACGCAAAGCCCGGAACCTGGCCGAAAATCCGAAGTGCGTGGTGTGTACCGAACATGCACACGAAGCGGTGATCATCGAAGGTACAGCCGAGCTCGCCAGTGTCCCCGTCCGCCGCGAATTCCTCAAAAAGTATCAACCCAAGTACAACTTTGATATGGCGGGCATGGAGAAGGATATTCTTTCGCTGAAGGAACCCGTATTCGCGGTTCATCCCCGGGTGGTATTCGGGCTCTACGAGAAGAAATTCATGAGCAGCGCGACACGCTGGAAGTTTTCCGCTTGATGAAACCCACAGCCGGCAAAGCTACAATCAAAATCTGACCCGGGAGACCCATGACCGACAAATTTCGCGTCTTTGCCACTTGCGATATCGGTGAGTCGATCGATCTGCTTCGCCAACGGGGATACGAGGTCGAAGTGTACCCGAAGCCTGAGGCGCCCCCGAAGAGCCTGGTGATCGAAAAAGTGAAGGCCGGCATCGATGGGCTCATTACTACTTTGCGCGACTCCATCGATGCCGAAGTGTTTGAAGCGGGCAAGGGGAAATTGAAGGTTGTCGCCCAGATCGCCGTGGGCTTTGACAACATCAACCGTGCCGACGCCAACCGGTACAAGATTCCGTTTACTAACACTGCGGATGTGCTCACAGAAGCCACCGCGGAATTCGCCTTTTTCATGCTGGGCGCGCTGGCTCGAAAGATGTGGACCGCAGAGCACCTGACCCGGGAAAACAAGTGGGATTTCTGGCATCCGTATTTGCCTTTTCTGGGCGACGAGGTTACCGGCAAGACCGTTGCGATCATCGGCACCGGCCGGATTGGCCTGGCCATGATCAAGAAATGCGCCGGGTTCGACATGAATATTCTGTGTTACGACCCGGCGTATCAGAATCACGAGTACGTGAAGGCGATTCAGGAGACGATGGATTTGCGCCATGCGCGCGGCATCTGCAAGGAAAAAACCTGGATCAAATACACCGCTTTCGACGATGCTTTGGCCCAGGCCGATTTCGTCAGCGTGCATGTCCCGCTGCTGCGCCAGGGTGAGAGTGCGACGCCCACCTACCATCTTTTTGACGAGCGCACGCTCCACCGCATGAAGCCCACTGCGTTCATAGTGAACACATCGCGCGGGCCGGTGGTAGATGAGGCCGCGCTGGCCAAGGCGCTGCGGGAGAACTGGATTGCGGGAGCCGCGCTCGATGTCTACGAGAAGGAACCGCTGCCGAAAGATTCACCTTTGCGCGATCCGGCCATTGAAGACCGATGCCGGCTGTATCCGCATGTCGCGAGCGCGGGGCGGATTACGCGGCTCTCCACTGATCCTGAGAAGGGCATGGCAGGACGCACGGTGCAGGGATTGATCGATGTGCTCGAGGGAAACTACGGTGGCGATGTTACCAAGATGCCGTACGTGGTCAATAAGGAGGCGTTTGGGAAGTAGGGCGCCAGGTCGTAGCGATTGGCGAATATCCTGTGGCAGGGGTCCTTCGACTCCGGGACTCCTTCGCTGCGCGAAGCAGTCCCTCCGCTCAGGATGACATCAAGTAGATTTTATTCGGAGATGGTGTGTTCTTCGCTCTGGGCGCGGAGGACACGGTCGACAGAGTAAGGTGCGCGGCGAGTAGGCTCGTGGTAGTGGCGCACCTGCATTTCGCCCAGCAGGCCCACGGCCAGCATGTTCAGGCCGGCCAGCAGCAGCACTGCGGCAAAGATCATCAGCGGACCGTGGTTGGCCATGATCGGCGTGTGGTGCAAGAACTTCTCCACAATCAGCCACAGAGTTACGCCCGATCCAGCCATGATGCTCAGCATCCCAACCGTGCCGAAGAAGTGCAGCGGACGCGACAGGTAACGCAGCAGGAACCGGATAGTGATGAGATCGAAAAATACCCGGAACGTCCGCGAGATGCCATAGTGCGAAGCGCCGCGCTCGCGATTCACGTTTTGAATCGGCACTTCGCAGATGGAAGCTCCGTGCCACGAGGCCAGTGCCGGAATAAAGCGGTGCAACTCACCGTAGAGCGGAACCTGGTCCAGAATCTCCCGGCGATAGGCTTTAAAGGTTGTGCCAAAATCGTGAATATCCACGCCGCTCAGTTTGGCCATCAGCCAGTTGGCGACGCGGGAAGGAAAACGGCGGAGCCAGAAATTATCGATTCGCCGTTTGCGCCAGCCGCTGACGATGTCGTAGCCCTCTGAAATTTTCTCCAGAAACACCGGGATGTCGGCAGGGTCGTGCTGCAGGTCGCCATCCATGGCGATGATGTACTCGCCCCGTGCGTGATCGAAGCCCGCGGCCAAGGCTGAAGTCTGGCCAAAGTTGCGCCGCAGTTTCACCACCGTGACCCGGCTATCCACCGCGGCGATCTCGCGCAACATCTGGAAGCTGCGGTCGGTAGAACCATCGTCCACCAACACAATCTCGAAGGTTTCGCCATTGGCCTCCATGACTGCCTTGAGGCGGTCGTAGAGGTCGGTGACATTCTCCTGCTCGTTGTGCAGCGGTACTACGATGGAATACTTGGGCATGAAGGGGTAATTATACGATTAGATGCACTATTTTGAGCCATTGATGCAGCAGATTTCGTGCATTTATGAAACCCTAGTAGTAACCCGCTCGTTTTGCCGCAAACCAGATAGTCCCGGACGCCCCCGTCCGGGCACGCGAGCAAAGCTCGTCGGCTTTTGGTTTCTGCCGAAACTGCCGCGCCTTGCCCGGCCCGGGCGGGCCGCGGGCGCCCGCCCTACGTAGGAGGCTAGAGTCCAGGTCCCTCCGGGTATGACGGCAAATCCGGGGGTCGTGGCGGCAGCTTCTGGGGATTGGCCTCGATCTCTTTCATCACCAGCTCAATGGCCTTTTCCAACTGCGGATCTCGGCCCTTCACCACCAGGTCGGGGCGGTTTTCCACGACGATATCCGGCTGTACCCCGTGGTTTTCGATCACCCACTTGCTGTTCAGGTCGTAGCGGGCCGACTCGGGACGGGTAATGTAGCCACCGTCGATGAGCGGGATGTTGCCGCGAATGCCGCGGACCCCTCCCCAGGTACGTTCTCCGATGAGCGGACCAAGCTTGTAGTACTTAAAGTAGTAGCTGAACAGGTCGCCGTCGGAAGCGGCGTAGTGATTGGTAACGCAGGCCATCGCGCCGTGGAAAACGACCGGTGGGACCGTGCCGCTCTCCCAGTTGCGATTCGCCCCCATCCCGGCCAGCACTCGCCGCAGCCGTTCGAAGATAAGCTGATCGACAAAACCGCCGCCGTTGTAGCGCACGTCGATGATCAGGCCCTCTTTGCGAATTTGTGGGAAGTATTGCTTCACGAATTCGCTTAATCCCGCACCTCCCATGTCCGGCAGGTACACATAGCCGATTCGTCCGTTCGTGGCGGCATTGACCTTCCTGCGATTGCTCTCGATCCAGGCCTGTTCGCGCAGGTTGAATTCGTCGGACAGCGGTTTTACCTGCACCGTGTGGGCGCCATCCTCCGAGGGTTTGGAATTGATCGTCAAGCTGATGGTTTCGTTCGCAGTGTTTACGAAAAGCTCATACGGATTCTGGGGCACGTGCAATTGCCGGCCATTGACCGCGACCAGGTAGTCCCCTTCTTTTACGTTTACCCCCGGTTCGGTCAGGGGCGACCGCACCTGCGGATCCCAATTCTCTCCCGCATAGATTTTCTTGAGCCGATACATGCCGTTCAACTGGTCAGCCTCAAAGTCAACTCCCAGCAGTCCCACATTTACCGGATGCAAATCCGGATAGTCTCCGCCTCCCACATAGGTGTGCGAGTTGGAGAGTTCGCCGATCATCTCTCCGAGGATGTAGGTAAGGCTGTAACGGTCGGCTACGTAGGGCAGCAATTGCGAATATTTATCCCGCACTTTTTCCCAGTCCACGCCGTTCATCGAAGCTTCGTAAAAATA
This sequence comes from Terriglobia bacterium, assembly GCA_963801545.1. Lineage (GTDB taxonomy): Bacteria > Acidobacteriota > Terriglobia > Terriglobales > Acidobacteriaceae > JAIQFF01. Next base: position 30,809 of record CAWDFF010000032.1, read on the forward strand.
GTCGCGTTCCTGGCGCCATACTTCGTTGAAGATCTGCTTCCACTCTTCCGGAGGATTGATCTGCGCCTTCATTCCGCCCAGGTTGAGCGCGCCTTCACCGACTTTTTTCGGGCCGTCCGGCTTGGCATCGATGATGCCGTAGGTGTGGCCATCGCGGCCGCCGTCGGCTTCATACAGCAGTTTGGATCCGTCGAAGGAAAGCGCAAAGCGCTGCGCCCCTTCCAGCAAAACTTTGTCCTTGCGCTCCTTGAGATCGTAGACGTGGATCGCGGCCGATTCTCCCGGTATGGGGCCAGACAATCCCGGGATGGGAGTGGTCGAGTAGTAGATGAAGCCTTTGGCCGCCAGATACGTGTTTATCACCGCCGGGTCGGTGGGCAGGGCTACGATCCGGTTCTGAATGCCCTCGAGGTCGACACGAAATTCCTTCGGCTTTTCCTTCTCGTCTTTCTTGTCTTTGTCCTTGGCTTTGTCGCTCTCTTTGGATTCTTTCTCCGGCGGCTTTGCTTTTCCTTTCCCTTCCGCCTTGCCCTTGGTCTTTCCAGACTCCTTGGGAAAATTCGCCGGTGTCAATTCATCCTTGCTCTCTTCTTTCTTGATCTGAGTTTCGTCACTCAATGGCAGGAAGGGGGAGGTCTCGTCCGTGCGCAACGTGACAACGTAGATGCGCGTCGTCTTCGGGTTGGAGAACTCGAAATCGACATTCCCCAGAACCTCGTTGAAGTCACGGTCGGAAAGGAAGTAGAGATATTTCCCCTCGGGATCGAACACCGGCGCGTAGCTGTTGGTCATGTTGGTGGTGACCGGCGTGATTTTGGCATCCGGCAACGAATAGAGATAGACGACGGCGTAGGCGTTTTCGGCGTTTTTGTCGTAAGCCAGCCACTTGCTGTCGGGGGACCAGGAATAGTTCAGGATTTCAAAATATTTCCCGCGATCTACTTCGACCTGTTTCTTTTCGTTGACGTCCACATACCAGAGACGCGTGTCCTTATCGGACCAGGCCAGCTTTTTGCTGTCGGGCGACCAGGTGGGAGCGTACTTGAAGCCTTTGTAGCCACTCGTGATTTGCTGTTCCTTGCCCAGACCGTCCTGCGGAGAAATGTATAGCTCGTCTTCACCGCTACGGTCGGAGATGTAAGCGATCCAGCGGCCATCGGGCGACCAGGTCACCGACTTCTCGCGAATGCCCGGGGTGCGGGTCAGGTTGCGAATGCTTCCCTCCTTCGCCGGCACAGTGAAAACGTCGCCCCGGGCGCTGAAGACCGCCCGCTTCCCTTCCGGCGAAATGTCGAAGTCGGTGATGTTCTTGCTCACGCTGGTCCAGTGCTTGAGGCTCTGGTCCCGGTCGCCGGGCAGAGAGATGCTCAACTTCTTCGGCTGCTTCGATTGCAGGTCAAACGTGTACAGATAGCCGCCGTTTTCGAACACAATGGAATCCGGGCCCAGGCTCGGCCACATGACGTCAAAGTCGGTGAAATGGGTGAGTTGCTCAACCTGCTTAGTGTCCAGATCGTAGTTGTAAAGATTCAGGTGATGCTCGGAACCGCGATCGGAACTGAAGTAGATCGTATTGCCGTGCGACATGGGAAAGGTGTCCGTCCACGCCGTGTGAGGCACGTCTTCGACGGTATTATTCTTGAGATCATAAATAGAAATGGACTGTGCCAGGCCGCCGGTGTAGCGCTTCCAGGTGCGAAAGTTGCGGAAGATCTGGTTGTAGGCGATCTTCGTTCCGTCAGGAGCAAAGGATGTGAGACCCCCCTGGTCGATCGGCAACGCTTCGGGCAGACCTCCGTCGATGCTGACACTGAAAGGACGCTTGGTCCAGCCGTTCGAAGCGTCGCGACGGGATAGAAACACAACCCGCTTGCTGTCCGGGAACCAGGTGAGCACTTCGTTGTGAATGCCCATGCGATCGCTGAGCGGAGCTGCCCCGCCCTGAAAGAACGTCAGTTGGCGGGGCTGGCCACCTTGGGCGGGCATCACGTAGACATTGAAATTGCCGTCGTACTGCCCGGTAAAGGCGATCCATTTGCCGTCCGGTGAGAATTTTGGAAAAAGCTCGCGCCCGGGGTCCGACGTAATACGACGGGCGTCCCCGCCCGCGCTCGAAGCCAGCCACAGATCACCCCCATAGCTGAAGACGATTTTGTCCTTGTAAATGTCAGGGAATCGCATCAGCCGGCCTTCCGCCATTTCCTGGCCTGATCCCACACCGGCGAGCAAGATAATCCCCAGCGTTAGCAATCTCTTGAGATAAGACATTAGGACTCCTTCTGACATTTTTTCGAAGGCGGGAAGCCGAGACGGACTTTCATGAAGACCGAAGATTGTACCAGCTTCAGCGGCTGCAATCATGACACGGTTCCGCTGTTGGACGGCCCGGACAACAGAAGGAAAGCAATTCCTGGGACAATTGCGGTTGACGGATCACCTATAATTCCGCTTCCCGGCCCGGCCGTCGCCTCGAAAGGAAAATCTCCTTGCTCAAGCCCACGAACGCAGCTTCCGGAAATGCAATGCCACCACGAAGACGGTTTCTTCTGACCAGCCTCCTCGGCGGAGCAGGCGCCGCGGTGCTGCCCGTGCTGGCCGGGGCTCGCGAAATTGCGGCCCATCCGCCGGCCACGGCCGGGATTGGCAGTTTTGAACTCGATGAACTCACCGTTGCAGACCTTCAGTCGGCCATGGAATCGGGAAAGTTTACGTCTCGTTCGCTCGCGGAGAAATACCTGGCGCGGATCGTAGATATCGACCGCCATGGGCCTTCCCTGCGCAGCGTGATCGAAATGAATCCCGATGCCCTGGCTATTGCCGATGCTCTCGATAAAGAGCGGAAAAGCAATCGCTCGCGCGGCCCTTTGCATGGTATTCCGGTTCTGATCAAGGACAACATCGACACGGCTGACCGCCTGCAAACCACGGCAGGATCGCTGGCGCTGGAGGGTTCGCGTCCGCTGCGGGACTCCTCCGTGGCACAGAAGCTGCGCGAGGCGGGTGCGGTAATCCTGGGCAAAACCAACCTCAGCGAATGGGCAAACATTCGCTCCAGCCATTCCACCAGCGGTTGGAGTGGAAGAGGTGGCCTGACCAGGAATCCCTACGCGCTCGATCGCAATCCTTGCGGCTCAAGTTCAGGCTCGGGCGCAGCCGTCTCAGCCAATTTATGCGCGCTCGCGGTGGGCACGGAAACCGACGGCTCGGTGGTTTGTCCATCGTCCGCCAACGGGATTGTAGGACTTAAGCCGACAGTAGGCCTGATCAGCCGCTCCGGCATTATTCCAATCGCGCACAGCCAGGATACGGCCGGGCCCATGGCCCGCACCGTTCGCGATGTGGCCATCCTGCTCAATGCGCTTGCCGGCGCCGATCCGCGCGACAGCGCCACCGCTGAGAGCACGGGCAAAACCTCCGCCGATTACACACGTTTTCTCGATCCGAATGGATTGCAGGGTGCGCGCATCGGCGTTGCGCGAAAGTATTTCGGCTTCAACGAACTCGTGGACGACCTCATGACCAGCGTGATGGAGGAGATGAAGGGTCAAGGCGCGGTGCTGGTGGACCCCGCTGACCTCGAATCCCACGGCAAGTTTGACGATACCGAGTTTACGGTCCTGCTCTACGAACTGAAGGCCGATCTGAACGCATACCTGGCGAGCCGGCCGGATGCGCCCGTCCACTCCCTGAAAGAAATCATCGAGTTCAACGAGCGCAACAAAGGCAAAGAGATGCCCTACTTCGCGCAGGACACCTTCATCAAAGCTGAAGCCAAGGGCCCGCTTACCAGCAAGGAATACCTGGACGCGCTCGAAGCCAACCACCGTCTCTCGCGCGCCGAGGGCATCGACGGGGTCATGGACAAGTTTCACCTGGACGCAATCATGGCTCCGACGGGCGGTCCAGCGTGGCTTACCGACCTGATCAACGGAGATCACGCAGCCGGAGGCAGTTCGAACGCGGCCGCGGTCGCAGGATACCCGGACATCACCGTGCCGGCGGGGTTCATCGCGGGCTTGCCAGTGGGTGTGTCATTCTTCGGCCGCGCCTGGAGTGAGCCGGTTCTTCTGAAAATTGCGTATGGGTTTGAGCAGGCGACCAAAGTAAGAAAACCGCCGAAGTTCTTGCCGAGTGCTCAAGAGGGAAAGTCGTAGACCGCAAAGGACGCAAAGTTCACAAAGAAAGACACGAAAAGCATTTCTTTGGGTCCTTGCGGTTAAGGTCTTTTCCCCACCCAGGCCAATCCGTCTGCCCCTGGACCGGTTTCGATCATCTTCTCGGCCTTCCAACTTTCCAGGTTTAGCACGGCCACTTTTCCGTCGCCGCTGCAGGAAACGTAAGCTACAGGGCGGTCGGGACGGACAAGAATCTGCACCGGAGTTTTGGCGACCGGAATGGTGCGATCCACTTTCATCTGTGCCAGATCTACCACCGCTACCTGGCTCGGTCCCTCCATGGTCACCAGCAGCCACTTGCCATCTCGGGTGGGCGCGGTTCCGTATCCGACTGCGGGCAGAGGAATCCAGCGAGAGACTTCATTGGTCGCGGTATCGATCACAGCCAGACGAGGGCTCTTCTGGTCAGAGGTGAAGACAAAACGCCCGTCCTGCGACATCGAAATGCGCTGCACGGTTTCTGCAACCGGGATGACCTTGATCAATTTCCCGTCAACCAGATCCACCACGGAGACTGTCCCAGCGCCAACGTTGGCGGTGTAAGCCCGATGCCCATCGCGAGAAATGACCACCATGTGAGACTCAGGCTGTCCGGTCGGAATCGAGCCGACCCGCTTTCGCAGTTGGGGATCGAGCACGTCGATGGCTTTGTCGAGTTCGGCGGAAACATAAAGCATGCCGTCGGGGCCAAACTTTACCCAATGCGGCCGCACGGGACCCAGATCAATACTGCCTACGACGCTCTGCCTGTCCAGGTCAACTATTTCGACGTTACCGCCGTTCGTCCCGGGCTTCCCCACCCCCGAGTCCCCATAGATGGGCAAGTACGCCAGGCGCCCGTCCGGAGAGGCGGTCACTTCATGGGCCCGCACTTCGTTGGTCTTCACTTTGCCAATCGCGACCCCGGCATCGGGATCAACCAGGCTCATGCTCTGGTCGCCCTGATTCACCACCAGCAGCAGACTTCCGTTTGCCGTACCGCCGGTCCCGCCACCGGCGGCTTGTGCGTAGACCAAACCGACGAGCACGCTGAAAACCAGGAACGAACCGGTGAGATGCCACGTCATGATCGTGCCCTCCTGAGGAGAAAGAATCTGGGCGGGAACCAGTGTATCCGTAAATACGGCCCTGCGAGAGAACAACGACCGACGGGCAGCCCCAGTCGCTATTCGTAACGCAGGGCCTCGATCGGATCGAGGCGCGATGCACGAAAAGCGGGTACCATCCCGCTGATGAGCCCCACCGCACCCAGAATGAGCGTGGCCGCGATCAGCGTTCCCGGAGCGATGATGAGGCGGATGTCACCCGCTTCCCCATTCTTGGCGAAGGCGCTATACAAGGTGAGCCTGCCCACGGACAGCGCCACAGCGTAGGCCAGGATGATTCCCAACACTCCACCGATGAAAGTAATGGTTAGAGCTTCGGCGAGGAACTGCAGCAGGATGTAGACACGCGGCGCGCCCAGTGCCTTCTGCACACCGATCTCGCGAGTGCGTTGAGTGACCGAAACCAGCATGATGTTCATCAGGCCTACGCCCCCGATCCCGAGCGTGAGCGTGCCAATGAAACCCATCAGGACCTTCAGCCCCATAGTAATGATTTCGAACTGGTGCACCTGCATCATCAGGTTGAACACTCTCACGGCCTGGTGATCGCTCTGATTGAACTTATGCGGCACCGCCAGGATGGAGAGTACCGACTGTTCCAGCCGCTCATACTCGGGAGTCTGGTAGGTGAACCAGATCGAGTCCAGGTAGTGCGTATCTTTCAGATCGCTCATGGTGGTGAAGGGAATGTATATGACGCGGTTTATATCGTCATTGCCCTCCTGCATTTTGGCGCTCAGGACACCGATGACTTCGAAGCTGAGCCCGTCCACGCGGATGCGCTCACCCAGCGCGTTGCGCCCAGAGAACAGTTTCTCTTTCGCTTCGGAGCCGATCAGCGCTACCCGTGCGTGCTGCATCTGGTCTTCGGCGTTGTAGAAGCGGCCCTGCGCCAATTTCAGGACGCGGATGTCAGGCACGTTGGGATAATTAGCGGAGACGGGAAAGTCGAACACCCTGGTGTCGTACTGGATGTGTGCCTGCTTGCTGGCTTCGGGGGTGATGTGGGTGATCTGCGGAAGATTGGTGGTAAGCGTATCCACGTCATCCAGAGTAAATCGGACGAGGACCCCAGCCTTCTGACCTCCTGCCTGCATGGAAGTGCGGCCCGGAACCACGATCACCAGCTTGCTCCCGAAATTGGCAAAGATGTTGGCGCAGGCCTGCCCAAAACCATCGCCATAAGCGAGCAGCATAACCACCGTGGCGATACCCCAGGCCATGCCGAGCATGGTGAGCGCGGTGCGGCGGCGATTGTGCCGCATGGCGCCATAGGCTTCGCGAAGCAGATCACGGAACATAAATCATTGGGTAATTGCGTAATCGGGTAATCTGGTAATTTCAAACCCCAAGATCCGAACCAGCTCTTTCAATTACAAGATTACTCAATTACCCAATTACCAAATCCATTTCACTCTTGCCGGAGCGCTTCCACCGGTTGCAGCATGGCCGCTTTGCGCGCGGGATAGAGGCCGGCCACCACTCCGGCCAGCGTCAGGCTGCCAATTGCCAGCAGCGCCGACATGGGCACCAGTTTGGGAGGATCAAATCCTCCCGGGCCGTGCACCGTGCCCAACATCGCCATTAAACCACCCGCCAGACCCATGCCGATCAGTCCACTACCCAGGGTGAGAAGCAATCCTTCCAGAAAGAATTGAAACAGAATACTGCGGTTGGTAGCGCCCAGGGCCTTGCGCAATCCAATCTCATGAGTTCGTTCGCTGACCGCCACCAGCATGATATTGATGACCCCAATGGCGCCCAGAGCCAGCGTAACCATTCCCACCGCTCCCAGGAACATGTTCATGACGTCGAAAATCGTCCCCACCATCTGTGATTCCTTGATCGTGTCCCAGCCGTCGAAGGCATTCTCGTCGCTGCCATCGAAGCCGTGATTGCGGGCGATGATCTTGTAGACATCGTCCTGTGCCAGCAAGTGCTCGGCGGTTACGCGGGGCTGGTATTCGACAAAGGAAATGGAGTTCTCGTGGTTTTCTCCCTTGAGCGGGAAGTACGTAGCCATCACCTGAAAAGGGATGTAGCCGCGCATATTGAGCCAGTTGTTGTCGCCGCGGCCCAGGTGCGGCATGCTGCCGACGACTTCAAACCTGATGCCATTCAGCAGAACGATCGAGCCCACCGCCGGGCGTCCGGGGAACAGGGTTTTCAGCAGCTCGTTTCCGAGGACGATTACATTACGTCGCTGTGTTCCGTCCAGTTCATTCAACCAGCGTCCCTCCTTGAGAGGGAGATAACTGATCTCGTTAAGCTGGGGTTCGACACCCAGGATTTCACCCCCGGCATTGGCGAACTCACTTACTTCGTGCAAGTCCGTACGGGAAAGCAAAGGGCAGGCATTTCGAACGTGCGGAGCTTTGCGAATATCCAGGTAATCCTGGTAGGTCAGTAAGTAGGAACGGGCGGAGTTCATGCTGCCCTTCACCGCGGGAGCGCGCCCGGGGAAGATGAACATGATGTCCTTGCCGAACTCGGCCAACTCGCGCTTGTTACCCGAACGGAAGCCTTCGCCCACACCTACCAGCAACAGCAAAGATCCTACGCCCCACGCGATGCCGAACATGGTAAGAAACGAGCGCAACTTATGCGCCCAGAGATTGCGGAAGATTTGCACGAAAATGTCCAGCACCGTCCGCATAGGCTGAAACCATTGTACAGTCGCGGCTCCCGGGGTTCGAACTGCGACAACTCAATGCCCATAGCCGCCGTCGAGCGATACCTTGCCCCGAAACATACGATAGACAACTGTGAAGTAGACTATGGCCAGGACCATACCAAGGCTCCACCAGGCAAGTCCTACTCCGAGCGTATGCTGCCCGGAAAGGGCGTTCTGGACGGTGATGTCGCGAGCGGGGTCGCTGCTGGAGGGCAGCAGGCGGGGATAGAGGGCAACCGCTGCGCCTACCAGCATGAAGGAAAGATAGACGCAGGAACAGGCGAACGCTTTACGGTCAGCTTGCTTGCGGCAGAACAGGATCATTCCGGCAAGGGAAACCAGCACTACCAGTGGAATTACGAACAGAACCGGATAACTGAGGTAGTTCGCCAGGGCGTCGCTGCGAACCGCCGAAACAGTCGCAGGCAGGCTGATTGCTGTGAGAGCAACAAGCACACCCCAGAACTGGCGGACGAAAGTTCGGGCACGCCGTTGCAAGTCACCTTCGGTCTTTACCGCAAGATAGAGCGCCCCGTGGATGGCCAAAGCAACCAGAGCCACCACGCCGCCGATCACCGTATACCAATCCAGGATGCCAGGTTCTGGCCCCACCCGCCAGTTGGTCCACAGCGGAAGGAAAAAATAGCCATCCGGCCGCAGGGGCACGCCGCGGATTACGTTGGCCAGCGCGGCTCCGAAGAACACCGCCAGCAGCGAACTTGACAGGAAGAAGAGGGCGTCGAAAAAAGACCGCCAGACCCCCATATCAATATGCATACGCAGCTCGATGCTGACGCCGCGCAGGATGAGCAGCCACAACACAATCATCAGGGCGAGATAGAATCCACTGAATGAAGACGCATAGAGCCAGGGAAAGGCAAAATAGAGGGTGCCGCCGCCTGCCAGCAGCCACACTTCGTTGCCGTCCCACACCGGGCCGATACTCTTCAGCACAATCTGCCGCTCCTGTTCGGTTCGAGCCAGCAGCAGGTGCAGGATGCCGGCGCCGAGATCGAAGCCGTCAAGAACGACGTAGGCAACCAGCATCACGGCGACGATCCAGAACCAGATGAATCCCATCATTGTCCTTCGCTCCTCACGCTGACTTTAGCGCCGGTCCTCCCTTTTGCTCAGACCCTTTGCCCCAGGCTGCCAATCGGCGGTCCTTCGTTAATGGTGCGGTACACGAGGACGATGAACAGAATCGAAAGCACGGTGTACATTCCCATAAAACCGAGCAGTGTAAACAGCGTGTTGCCGGCGGAAACGGTCTTGGAATAAGCGTCGGAAGTGCGGATCAGTCCGTAAACCGCCCAGGGCTGGCGGCCGATCTCCGCCGTCATCCATCCCGCCGTGTTGGCTACGTAGGGCAACGGGAAACTCAAGAGCAGCGGCCACAATGCCCAGCGATGCTCAAACAGCGTCCCGCGCCACAGGAGGAACATTTCGACGATCATGAGCAGAGCAAAATAGGTGCCGAGTCCCGCCATGATGTGATAGCTGTAGAAAAGGAGCGGCAGGGGTGCGGGCCATTGGTCACGCGGGAAACTGGTCCAGACCTTTCACTTCCGCCCGCTTCGTTCCGTAAATCAGAAAGCTCAGCATGTCGTTGACGACGATCGGATTGTCGATGCTCTGAGTTTCTTCATCTGGTTGCCCCATCAAAATAATGGGAGCCCCGCTCTGCGAGCTGAACAAGCCTTCCATGGCGGCGATTGACGCCGGTTGATGTTTCGCCAGGTAGCGGCCGTGCAAGTCGCCAGTGGGAAAGATCTGGGCTATACAGGAGATGACTCCCGCGATCACGCCCACTCTTAAGAAGATCTTGCCGTGATCGGAAAACCGGTTTTCCAACACATAAAATGCCCCGACCGAGCACATCACGAATGCCGCGGTGATAACCGCACCTGACATGTTGTGCGCGTACTGAAGCAGCGCCCAGGGATTAAGAAGGAGCTGCCAGAAACTCGTGACTTCATACATGCCGTTGGGAAGGACGCTGTAGGCAACCGGATGCTGCATCCAGGCGTTGGTAACGATAATGAAGAAGCCGGATATCCAGGAGCCTAAAAACACCAGAAAGGCTGACCCCCAATGGGCCCACGGCGAGAGACGATTTTCAGCAAACAGGAAAAGCCCCAGGAACGACGACTCGAGGAAAAAAGAAAAGACGCCTTCCATAGCCAGAGGCTGGCCGATCACGCCCCCGGTGGTGCGGGAGAACTGGGCCCAATTGGTTCCGAACTGAAACTCCATCGGAATGCCGGTCACCACGCCAATCAGGAAATTAATGGCGAATATCTTGGCCCAGAATCGCGCCGCTTCGTTGTAGCGCTCATTTCGGTTCTTGATCGCGATTGTCTTCAGGACCACGATCAGCAGAGCAAGTCCCATCGTCAGCTGTGGGAATAGATAGTGGTAGGTAACTGTAAATGCGAAATGCAGCCGATGGAGAACCAGTGTGTCCATATCGTCCTATTCGTGTGTCCGCGGGCTACTCGCGCGCGCATAGCGCCAGGTGGTCCCTTAACTTACGATCAGGACAGGCCCCGCGGCTGTTCCGAGGGCATCCTGCCCGCGGAACTCCTAACTGTCGCATCGTTCAACGGAAGAGCAATCCGGTGAAGTCTGTCAGATTGCGTCGCCAGACCATCCAGGTGTGTGCGCCTGGGGTCTCGATGTCAGTGTGCTGCACTCCCTTGGAGGCGAGCCAGGTCCGCAACTTCCGGTTAATGTCGATCAGAGTGTCATCGGTACCGCAGGCGATCCAGAGCAGACGCAGTTGCTGATTGGCTTTGGAGTCGAGCGCCGGGAAATCTGCGCCGAAGTCCTCGGGGATTCCTCCCGAACTGAAAGCCCCAATCCAGGCAAACTTGTCCAGAGCATTCAGACCGGTCAGCAGAGACTCGGAGCCGCCCATCGACAACCCGGCAATCGCCCGCGACTTCCGGTCTTTCACCACCAGATACGTCGCTTCCACCTGCGGGATTACTTCGCTGATCAGAGCCTGGCTGAACTTGTCAAAATTGCGCTGACGGAGTTCGGTATCGGAAAATGCACCGAAGCCGCGCTTTACGATCTCCGGCGCGCCGTAGCCGAGCGGCATGACTATGAGCATTGGCTTGGTCTTCCCTTGCGCGATCAGATTGTCGAGGATCACGTTGGCGCGTCCTACTGCGGTCCACCCGCTGGCGTCATCGCTGAAACCGTGCAGCAGATAAAGGACCGGGTAGGTTTGCTTCGCCCGCGGATTGTAGCCCGGCGGGGTATAAACATAGAAATCCCGCTGATCTCCCACGACTCCCGATTTGTAGAAATGGTGATGCACTGTGCCATGGGGCACGTCGTTCACCTCCCACGGCAGCGAAGCTGGCCCGGGAACGTGCACCTGGCTCTGGGTGTGGAGAAGGTTCGGCTTCAACAAAGGATTCGATGGATCGATCAGACCCACGCCGTCGGCCATGAATGCATAGCCATAGAAGTCGGGGGTCAGCGGGCCGGTAGTGATACTCCAGACTCCCTGATCGTCTTTCTGCATGGGCACCGGTTTCGCGCCCTCCAGCGAAAGCAATAATTGCCGGGCATTGGGAGCTCGAAAACGGAAGGTGACGGCGCTGTCGGATTGCACTTCCGGGGACAAAACCGCAGGCGCCTGCGCCTGGGCCCACGCCGTTGCGGCCCCGAGCAAGAGCACGGATAGAATACGTTTCATTGATGGTCCTCTGGCTGTCTTCTACGCGGCGTCATCTCATTCGCAAGCCCAAGCTTGCCAAGCGAGCCTACAACTATACCCTCGCCCCCAGTCGCCGACAAACCAAGCACCGGGGAAAACCAGGAACCATGTGGCGCGGGCAGCCCCCGCGAAAAAAGCCGGAGTCAACGTAAACTCCGACCCTTCCCATCATTAGCCTTTCTGTTAATTGGCTAACCGGCGGGCTACCATGATTGCTTCGACCCCTGTTGGTGAGGCTCGTCGCCCTGACGTTGTTGGACCTCTACGCGTTTCGCGAAAGTCTCGTGGGCGGCTGCGTTTTCAGGCTTTTGCGAGGCATTCCCGATTCGTACATCAGTTCGTGGGAACATCCATTCATGGCTGGCACGGCGGTTGCAATTGTCAGGAATACGCCTGTAAGATGGCGCGGAATTCAACTTCAAGGAGATGACTCCATGAGCGACGACAAAATTAGCGAAAACCAGAAGCCGAACGACGAGCTGTCAGCGGAGGATCTGAAGCAGGTCACGGGAGGCACAGATGCGTTCCTTAAGATTGATGGAATCAAGGGGGAGGCACAGGACACTACGCATAAGGACTGGATTGAGGTCCTCTCGTTTAACCATGACCTAGGCAAATAGCCGGGTTGGACACGTTTCGGACAGCAAGTTCGGTTCTATCAAACAATGTGATTAAAAGCTGTGGTGGCCCCGGCGTGAGTCGAACACGCGACCTTCGGTTTAGGAAACCGCTGCTCTATCCATCTGAGCTACGGGGCCATAAAAAGCTGCTGCTGTTGAGGTTAGTTTACAACGGGTGGCGGGAAAACCGCTGCTCCTGGCGCACGCTCAGCGCGCATTCGGCTTCGAGTGCACGGGATTTGCCACTGCCCATCCACTTTGCGTGCGCCTGGCAGCCGCTGCTCGGCTAACAGGACGCGAACCCACTGCGAACTGCAATTGAGAGTGACTTTCGGACTGTGTAGGAATGGCGGGAAATTCAACTGAAGCATCAAAAGGAGACGAAATGGACGAAACGAAAAAACCCGAAGAAATCGTGAAGCCGGTGGAATCCGTGGAATCGTCTTTACCCGAACTGCCGGAAACGGAGTTAAACCAGGTAGTCGGCGGCTCGACAACTTTATCCAGCGCGTGCTGTAAAGGAACGCATATACCCGACGTTATTATCGAGTAGCTGTTTTAACCGGTGCAGCAGGAAGACGCAGAGACCCCCGCCCATCGTTAGCCCATCTGTTAATGCGCTAACTGGTGGGCTAGCACGCGTGCTTGGACCCAGGTTCGTGAGGCTCTTCGCCCTAACGTTGTTGGACCCCTACACCGTTTGCGAGAGTGTCGTTGGAGGTTGTGTTTTCAGACTCTTGCGAGGCACCGCCGATCCGTACATCGGGCCGCGGGAACATCCGTTCATGGTTGGCACGCCGTTTGCAATTTGTCAGGAATGCGCCTATAAAACGGCGGGAAATTCAACTTCAAGGAGATGACTCCATGAACAACGAACTGAAGAAAGATCCACAGACTCCCGAGGTAGAGAGCACAGAACTGTCAGGCAAGGACTTGGAGGAGGTCGACGGGGGAGCCACTTGGCTTTTCTTTTAGTCGCTCAGAGTGCAAAGTTTTGCGCAGGATATGTGGGCACCTTGGAAAGCATGTGACACCTAAACCCCTCGATGGTGCTGGTCTGATTTGGCGGAACGCGGATCTGGATCAACACCTCCTTGACACGCAGGTTCGCCGGGGCCAGTATGCAATTGAGAAAACGAGTCGGAGGTTTTCCGGCAGGGTGTAAACGTCATCATCCAGCCCTATCTACAACCGATAATAGCTGACCCGGAAGGTAGGACCTGAGTTCATCCCACAATGGAACAAGAGGAGAATGTATGGCAGGAAGCAATGTCACGATCAAGTTGAATGACGACCAACAGAAGCAGATTCGTGAGGCAACAGGCCAGATGGTAACGGAGCTGAGCCTCGAACCGGTCGCGGCAGGCCAACTTTCCGATCAGCAACTGGATGGAGCCGTCGGCGGACTCACATTCACGTTCAAACTGGTCGCCGTCAAAACGATATCGTGGGCTCACGACTAAAGTTAAGGTTCACGTGGTAGCGGCAGTAGAGCGGCGTCGGCGCCTCCGTGCTCCCTTCCCGGTTCTGAGCGCGCCGGCTCGTTACTGCCCAGGGCACTGAGAGAGGCGCCGACTGCCCAGCACGGGAGGCCAGCCAAGCTCTGGCGCTAACGCATTTGTGTCGGCAAGCTTTTCATCAATCCAGGAGAACGCACGATGGCGGAGACTCCGGTGGTCATCGCGTTGACCCCTGAGCAACGCTCCATAATCCGGCAGGCCTCGGGCGGAGACGTAGCCGAACTGTCTGTCGAGCAGATGGTGGCGAATTCTGGCTGGCTGTTCTCGGCTGGCGGTGAGAAACTCTGGCGACTGAAGTCCGCCGGTCCCAAGTCTGATCGGGCCCGGCACCAAGAGCGAAAACCCCGCATCAACCCCCGCTTTGCCCGCTTCCGGCTGAACATTGGTAGGTCCCGCATCCACCGCTGGGGGGTTTTCGCCGTGGAGCGAATCCCGGCGTGGAGCGACGTGATCGAATACGTCGGGGAGATTGTCGATCCCCGGGAATGCTGCCGACGGGCCAGAAATTCTCAGGAAACGTATGCCATCGTTCTCGACGGCGTTCGAATAATTGACGGATCGGTGGGCGGGAGCGGAGCTGAGATCATTAATCACAGTTGCAACCCGAACATGCGTTACCGGCTTGTAGGGGATCACGTTTATTGCCAGAGCATACGGATCATTGAACCGGGCGAGGAGCTCACGGCAGACTACCGTTTTCGGAGCGAAGGCCCAGAAACTCCGTGCCGGTGCGGGTCGCCCAACTGCCGCGGCACCATTAATTTGATAGAGGCAACCAAGGCAGAGCCGTAAGGCAACTTCCGCACCGAGCACGAACCCACTCCGGGGCGCGTTCGTCGATGGCCATCTCTTAATTTCTTATTACTTCTTATCTCTTATCTGTTGTCGTGCATCGGAGCATCGGGTTGCGAGCTGGGCCCATTCTGGTGAACCGACCTCACGAACACATAGGACAGGGAGACGGCCAAAATGCAAAGCACAATACACAGCATCGTTATGCTGACGCGTCTGCCGCTTCGATTCGGTCCACATCGCACGCTGCACCCCGTAGACACTTTGATTCACTGCTGGGAGAGTAGTCGGGCTTTCCGTGTAAGAGACCCGGGTAAGATGAACAAGGCACAGGAAGGGTTGCCTGCGCGATCGCAGCAGCGCAGCATAAGAGGCAGGTCAGAGAGAGAGGAGAGCAGTCTAAACTGCTCATCCCGTTTCCGAATCCGGCTCTCCGCGGAACCGACGGCCCAATCCCTCAGCCAGCATCTACTCGTACAGCTTGGCACTGTTCTTGTCTATCTTACGCGTGATGTTGAAGGGTTGAAGATCAACTTTGCCACCGGCCACTCCGTCCAGTTTGGAGTCCGGCACCGCGGACGCCGATGATTCTTGCCCGGTCGTTTCTACTATTCCTTCGTCTTTCTTAGTCTCTTCGCCCATTGTGTTTTTCCTCATAACTTACTCGGCATTTCCCTTTTTGGAATTCTATCCGCCGGAATTGTACACCGATCCGGCCCATCCTGGATGCCTGTGCCCGTTTTCCGTCCAGCGGAAACATCAGGCAATCTCACCGTGGCGTAGAATCGCTGGAGATTGAGAGACCGAATGCTCTGAGATTGCGCGAACCCCTACCCTACGCGCAAGAAATGCCGGTTGAAAGTTCTCATCACAAATCGGGTACTGGTCCGTGGCTCGGGGACAGAAATTGTCGTCCGAGATCTGGCTTCGGAGTTGAAGAAGCTGGGTCACGAACCTGTGATCTACTCTCCGGTGCTTGGGCCTCTCGCCGAACAGGTCCGCGCTCTGGGCGTTCCGGTGTTCAGCGATATCGGGCAGATCGAGCCGGTTCCCGACATCATTCACGGGCACCATCATGCCCAAACTTTGACCGCCCTGTTGCGCTTCAGCAAGACTCCAGCCATTTTTGTCTGTCACGATGCCACGGCGTGGCATGACGAGCCGCTGATTTTTCCTCGCGTGCATCGCCACGTTGCAGTCGACTATCGCTGCCGGAAGCGGCTCGAACAAAACGCGCGCATTCCGCCGGAAAACATCAGGGTCGTCCTCAACGCCGTGGATCTTTCCCGGTTCCGGCCGCGTTCACAGTTGCCAGCAAAGCCGGCACGCGCCGTCATTTTCAGTAACTACGCCTCCCGTTGGACCCACGTTGCCGCGGTGACCAAAGCCTGCAAGAGCCTGGGGATCACGCTGGATGTGATCGGCAAAGCGTCGAATGCTGCCTCCAGCAATCCGGAAGAGCTCTTGCCCAGATACGACCTGGTCTTTGCCAAAGCGCGCTGCGCGCTGGAAGCCATGGCAGTCGGATCGGCGGTGGTGCTCTGTGATTTTGCCGGTCTCGGGCTCATGGTCAGTTCCGATAAGTTCGGCGAACTTCGAAGGCTTAACTTCGGTGCCGGAACCCTGTTACGTCCATTGGACCCGGAACTCATCGGTGCCGAGATCCAGAAGTACGATGCGCACGACGCGCAGCTGGTCTCTGAGCAGGTGCGCCAGACAGCTTCGCTGACCGATGCGATTACCGAGTGGATTGACCTCTATCACGACGCTCTTGATGGCCACGCTGTTGACCAGCGATCCGAAGAGAACCGTCGCGTGGCGGAGTTGATGGCGGCCGCCGAATATCTGGAGAAGTGGGGATATGACGCGAGAATTGTTTGGGAAAAGGAAAAGATCGAAAAGCTTCTACGCTGGCCCATCCTGGGGCGCTGGTTCAAGCAGGTAATGGAGCGAGAGAAGATAAGAATCCTACAAAAGTAAGAGCTGTCCGGCCGCCCCGCTCGAAGCCGGGAGTGTATTAGAGACGGCTGAGCTCTCAAGCGCGTGCGACCGCACTGCTCTGAGGATAGGCAGCATGTGCTGTTCGTACAGGATCACGGCTTCGTACTTGCCCTGGGTCACGCGCGCTTCCCCGAAAAGCTCATAGTAGGGCTTGGGCAGAGCTTCGAAGTCGGGGAAAGGATCTGTTACCTTCTTCAAACACTCCACCCGGAAATATTCTTCTCCTCGAAGCGCGATGGCCTGCTCGATCTCGTTTTTCAGTTCCGTATATTCCGCCGCACTGCGCAATTTTCTGTCCAGCAACCTATCGTCCAGCCGCAGATGCAAACAGCGCTGATCGTGGATCTCGCGGCGATGCTGCTCCCACTCGGTCAAACAAAACTCGTAATTCGCAATGATCCTACCGGCTCCACGCTCTGCGATCGCGACCGCCGCGTTTACCAGCGCCCGGCAGATGTCGTGGGAAGGGTTGAAACCTTCGGTAGCATCCCCCGCCACGAAGTCTATGGCGTTGGCGGCGAAGGAGGCCGCGAGTTCATCTACGATCCCCAGAAATACCGGGATTCTTTTCTCCAAGATTGCACGGTAAATTTCCCGGTCGGAAATCGGGCCGAAGAATTCGTCGGGAACCGCTCCCGCCTGGTTCAGCAGTCTAGCGGTCGAAGACAGCCGCGGAGTGCCGCCACCCGAGCCGTCGGTGAGCACGTAAACCCGCGGAGCGGTCGCATACAACCATCCGAACACTTTCAACTCGTGCCCGGGATGAGCCACCACCAGGGCCGGATTGCCATATTCGCTGATGGGCTCGGGCCCACAAAGAAATGAAATTTGCACAGGATACGCCCCGCTAACCGTGTTCTGTGGCGAGGTTATGTTTCGCGTTCTTTGCCGTCAAGGTCGCCCGATACCTCAGTAACCCGACACGATCACAGTATTCCTGAAAAGGGAAAGTCTCCGTCTTGATATTGCTGAATTGCAAGACCAACACTGGCTCGACGATGGAAGATACGGAGTCGGCAAAGCTGGTGTTGCGCATGCATTTGTTTCGAGGGTCGCCTTCTTCCCAACAACCGAGCAGGCTCGTGCCAACCACTGAAGCTGCGCCGATGCCGGTGATCATCGGCGTACCCCGATCCGGCACCACACTGCTGCGATTCATGTTGGACGCGCATCCAGCTTTAGCCATCCCGCCGGAAACCGGTTTTCTGGTCGGTTCCTTGCCTTGGTTAAGAGTTCTTAACGCGCGCGAAGCGCTGTTCCGGACTGTGACCCGGTTACCCTTCAGGAGCGGGGCCTGGCAGGACTTCGGGCTGGACGCGCGGGAATTTCGTGAAGAGTTGCGGAAGATCAAACCGTTCACCTTGAGCGAAGGCTTTCGGACGTTTTACCGCCTCTACGCCAGAAAACAGAACAAAGCACGATACGGCGACAAGACACCGCTGTATTGCGAACATGTAGCAGCCATCGAGAAGCTGCTTCCAGAAGCGCACTTTATCCACATTATTCGCGACGGGCGGGACGTCGCCCTGTCATTGCGGCCGATGCCGTTTGCTCCCGCGCAGGACATGAAGACACTCGCCCTCTACTGGCGTCGGCTCATCCAGAATGGGTGCCAGTCCGGACGTCAGTTGCCGGGCGTACATGGAAATACGTTACGAAGAATTGGTTCGCGATCCAGCCTCTGTCCTGGTCGCCGGTTTGCAGTTTTTTACAGCTGGATTTTGATCCCGTCATGCTGCGCTATTGGGAGCGAGTGGCGGAACGGCTGAAAGAACACGGATCACGCAGCCGAATCGATGGCCGTCCGCTGCTTACCCGCGAGCAAAGACTGTTCCAGCAGCGACTCACCATGGAACCCCCACAGCTCGAACGAGTCTCCGGTTGGAACAGAGCAATGAGCCCGGCAGAGCGCGCCGAATTCAGTCAGTTTGCCGGAGACATGCTGCAAGAACTTGGCTATGAACCATAAGGGATCCCGGCGGACGGACGCGGCTCCGCAGTTCGAGAGTCGCGTCCCGCACGCAACCGAACCCCACTTATTGAACGGTAATCGCGGCGTTTGGTGCGCAGGCTGCACCACCTCCGACATTCCCCGCTTTGTGGTTATTTCCCGCCGACGCCAGCGTACCGCCGCCGCAGCCGAAGCCAGTGCTGTTGTCGAAGACGTCGACATTCGACAGCCGGACCGTGGCCCCGGTCTGCGCCTGCGCAGCTACGTTGTTTCCGGTGAGCGCGCTGTTCACTACCGTCACCGAGCCGGCTTCCGCCAGGACTCCGGTACCGGAGCTCTGCGAGATGGTGGAATCGCGCACGTCAGTGCTTCCAAAGAGTGCGTCAATGCCGTCCCCGCTGCCTCTAATGCTGACGTTACTCAAGGAAGCATTCACGCTGCCCGACGAACCGTTGACCTTTACTCCAGTGGCGCCTCCGGTAATGCTCACATTCTTCACCGCCAGGGTTGTGCTGGCCGCGGGCTCGAGATCGATCCCGGCCTGGCTAAAGCCGTAGATGGCGCAATCTTCTACTACCAGCATGGCGCCGGTATTAAAGCGGACACCATTCAGGCCCAACCCCCCAATGCCGTTCAACGAGAGTGAACGCAGGACGATCACGTCGCTGGCACCGGCATTGATGGTGATGGCGTTAGTCCCGGTGACCACAAGGCTGGTCAGGTTGCCATCCCCATTGATGGTGATGGATTTGGTTATGGTGAAGGCGCCAAAACCGCCGGGATCGAGCGCGGAAATCTCGCCGCCAGCCGCAGTCTTTGAAATAGCCCCGGCAAAAGTTTTGCAGGGTGCGGTCCGGCTGCACGGGTTGGCATCGTCGCCCACCCCGGAAACCCAGGTGCGCGTCGCCTGCGCCTGCGCCAACGACCCGAGTACCAGGGCAAGTGCCAACCCGGTCAGTGCTCTTACAACCAAACTCCTCATGATGCGTATCCTTTCATTTTCACGGCTCGACTGCTGGGTTAAACATCTGGCGCAAATCGACGGCCGGTACGGCTACCAGACAACGTCGAAATGCCCTAATGACATGCGGAGTGGCGGAGAAAATATCGAATGCTCAGGCCGGGACATCTGAGTTTCAAAATGAGCGGTTGGATTCCGTTAATGAACCGTCACCGTATTTCGCCGCTCAACCGTCTGGGCCGCCAGCACGTTTCTAAGTTGTGATCAGTCAGTTCGTTAGCCAGAGGCGTGACCCCATCCACTAGTTGCCAACCACAACTTAAAGTGCGAAGCGTTCCCGCCGGCGCAATTCAATGCACGATCAATTCCAGGTCGCTCAGGTACCCGGTCAAATCTCCGCTCGTTGGGGATGGGTGGTGGCGCAGCGGGAACTGTGGCTGACAGGAAACCCGTAGGGTGATGCGTTTCGTCGGGAAAGCGACGGAGAGGGCTTTTTTTAGCAGACCCTTCCTCTGTCCTGACACAATGTTGTGTCTTCCCCCCCTAAAGAGGCTCCGCGTCGCGGTTTCACTGGGACGATGCGGGGCCACTTTGTTTCCGCAAGTTCCACGCCAAAGCTGGAAGCCGGAATTCCGACTGCAAGAGTGGAACCCAGTCGTCCGCGGGAAACCTCGTCAGCGCGCTGCGCGTGCCAGGTCTCGAATCTGGTTCAAATATTCAACGTAGACGGGAATGGGAATGTCGGGTGAGTCGCCGTCATTCAGGAAGTGCGATAACCGAATCTCCAGCGGGATGGAGCTGATCACCTCGCGAAAGCGCGGCATCTGCAGATATTTCACTCTCCAGATTTCCAGCATCAGCGAGCGGAACTCCTGACTGATGAAGCCCATTCTGCGTTCGCCCAGGTAAATCGCGTCAAAATGATGTTCCGCCAGCCTGTTCCGAACCGGATCGTCGGCGGGAGAGAAAGTGTAGACCAGGTGGAACAAGTCGGCCAGATCGCCCCAGAGAACTTTTTCTTCAAAAGCACTGAAGCGGAAGGCATTGACGCCGCGCTGCTGGGTCAGCCGGGCACGATCGGTCGGGTGCAGGCCGTGACCAGCCAGCTCGACACGAAACCAGCGCAATCGCTCCGGCGCCAGATTGTGGCGGAGGAACTCCACCGCGTAAGCATTGGGCAGGTACAGCCTGGGATCGTCATCCAGTCGGGCAAGCCAGGGGCCCCAGTCTTTCTGCTCGAAGGTGCCGAGCAGGTCCGTCAGTTCAGCGATCGCGGTGTCGGGATGATATTTCACCGCTTGCCAGAAGTGTTCGGTCGAATCGTAGGTGGCGCCGTAAAGCTGGATCCCTTCCTCGATCAGGTACCAGTTGGAGAGCACGCGTGCCGGTATCGAAGGCGCAGCGCTCCAGCAGTTCAGGGAGTGTTTCCACTTTTCCTGTACCTCCAGAAAAGCCTCGGCGTACCCGGGCGGCAGTGGCTCCTTCACCTGTCCCAATGCTTGCTCAAGTTCCTGGCTGGTGTGAGTCACGAGAGTCTCCAGCGGACGTTCATCGGTCATGGAGACCACGCGACTCTCAATGCCACGGCGCAACAGTTCGCGGGCGAGTCTTTGCCTCCCCACCGGGTCGAGGCCGTTGGGCCAGCGCCTGGTCTGGGATTCGATGTAGGGAAACATCTCGGCCACGGACTTGAATTCGATGAAGCCGTGCAGAGAAAAGGTGACAGCGCGACCCTCCTTGGAAATTGTCGTGGAAGGAGTAACCAGGGCCTGAAGCGAAATCTGTTCCGCTCGCAGGGGCGCGCAGAGGAACACTGCAATCAAAGCGGCGGTGATCATCGCAGCGCTCGATGATGGGGCTGATGGCTGACGGCTGATAGCTGACAGCATCTCCAAACATGAAACCGCGTCACCAACCGACCTTCTCATGTCGGGCCTCAATATCAGAATCCAAATCGGGAATGGACTAACCGGAGCGTCCTGCCGGATAAGCAGTTTCCATCTGTGCCGACAGTCTCAGATACAGCATGAACAGCACGATTCCCAGATTGATGAGCAGAACGGCGAGATGAATCATGTTCGGCCGCCGTACCAGTTCATAGGCTTCAAAAGGCACATACAACGCTCCCGAGATCAGGGCAAACCACTCCGCCCACGTCCGTTCCAGCCAAAGCCCGTAGGCTTCAACAAAACGAACGATGGAGTAGGCCAGCGCCCCTCCTGCCATGGCCCATAGCTTTGCGTCGGTAATGTTGTCTGCCAGGTTCAGAAAAACCTGGGCGTAACGACGATCGGGATTGACGTGCAGGAAATGGAGCAAGGTTTCCGCCACATCCCAGGCATCCTTATGGACCAGCGAGACGAAGCCAAACCCCAGCAGCAGCACGACCAGGCCCTTGCCCAGTTCGAGCGAGGCCACCGTCCGCAGTCCCGCCGCACGCCGGCGCTCCGCTATCGTTCTGATATGCTCCGCGTTCAATCGCGCCACTTCGCCCATTAAAGCACCACGACTACCTTCCCGGTTGTAGCAGCAATTGCTCTGCCGTTGAAAATACCCTGCTTCGGATGAGCATGGTACTGCTTAGCGAGGTCAAGCCTGAAGCCGCGAAAATCATGGCCAACACCACGAACTGATAGATGGCTGCGTACACCGGGCGCGCGCCGGAGAGCAGCATGCCGGCCATCAGGCCGGGAATCCACACGATGCCCAGAGAGCGCAGCGAGTCGATGGCCGGGATCAGGCTGGCTTCGAAGGACGCCTGCACATAGGTTGAAACGCTGTCGCGGGCCTCGGCCCCCAGCGCCAGCGCCGTTTCAATTTCCCCGACGTGAGCGATAACATCGGATCGGAAGCGGTTCAGCGCGAGTCCATTGGTGTTCATGGCATTGGCAATCAGCATACTGCCCACCGGGACCAGCGAGGTGATCGCGGTATCAATCACGCCCAGAGCGGCCATCAGCGCAATCACCGAGCCGGCGCCGAACGCGATGGCCCAAGCGGATACCCGAAACGCGTCGGGCATACCCTTGGCCCGGCGGGCTGAAGTAGCGCCTGCAGCGACAATCATTCCGGCCAGCAGCAGCCCGCTGGTCCAGCGGGGAGCGCGCAGAAGCACGACCAGGATCGACCCCACGGCGATGATCTGTACCAGCCCCCGGGCCATCGCGATCGAGGTTTCACCTTCCAGATGAATGCCACGGCGGCGAGCCAGCACGACCACCGCAAGCGCTGCCAGGGCGGCCACAAAAGCCTGTGCGAAGCCCAATTGTAGTTGGGTGTGGAAAAACAATTTAAGCACGCAGCACCTCCCCCACCGGTCCTTCCCGCACGATGCGTCCGGACTCGAGCAGCAGCGCCCGCCCCGCCATTCGCGCCGCCTGGGCCAGGTCGTGGGTAACTATCACGCAGGTCAGTCCCTGATCGTGCACAACTCTCCTGATCGTAGTCTCAACTTCCAGTTTGGCCGCCTCGTCCAGCGCCGACGTAGGCTCGTCGAGTAGGAGAACCAGGGGCGTGTTGGCCAGGGTGCGGGCCACGGAAACGCGTTGCGCTTCGCCTCCGGAAAGATTTGCCACGTCGCGTTTAGCGTATCCCTTGAGACCAACCTGGGCCAGCAACTCTTCGATGGCTTCCGGAGGCAGCGTCTGCCCGCGCTGGGCTGGTCCAAACCGGAGATTGTCCGCCACTGTGCCAGGGAAAAGATAGGGACGCTGGGTCACCATTCCGAGCTTGCGGCGCAATTCTCTGGGCTCGATATTGCGATAATCGGTGCCCTCGACGAATACGGTTCCGCTGGTGGGCTCATCCAACCGGTTCAGCAGCCGCAACAGCGAAGTCTTACCCGAGCCGCTCGGGCCGGCGATGGCCAGCACTTCGCCGCTGTAGACTTCAAAGTTCGCGTCCAGCAACAGAATTTTTTCACCGATGGTTCGCCCCAGATGTTCGGTGCGCAGAACGATGGGATTGGGTGGAGCTTTCACGTGTAGCGCTGCCGTCCCGGCAGCCCGATAGGCGGGCGGGACGCCCGCCAGCCAGCCGGTGAGGCGCCGGCGCTACTTTTCAACGTACCGCTCCCCGCACGCTCGCGCGCAGTTCCACTGCAATCTCGCGCGCGGCCTTGCGCGCCGCCTCTTCCTCGGTCACGCCGAACGAGATCGCCCCCACCCGGGCGTGTCCTCCGCCACCGTAGCGCTCGCACACCTTTGCCAGATTGACCGTCGGCTCCGAAGGCGCCCAGGGATTCGATCCCACCGAAACCTTTACCCGAAAGCTGCTCTTGCTCAGGCCCACGCTGTAGATCGATTCCGGATGCAGGTAGTAAGGTACGAACTTGTTGTAGCCCTCGAGATCGTGATCGGTGATATCGAAGAACAGGGTGCCATCGATGGACTCGATGCGCTCACGCAAAACCGCGATCGAACGCTGGTGCCGTTCCAGCAAGGGGGTCAGCAGGGGGGCCACGAAAGGCTCTTCCAGAATTTCTCCCAGGGGCCTGGTGACCAGCAGCGGAATGAGCCGCGGCACAAAACTGTAGTCCTGCGCCGACTCGATTACCATAGTCAGCTTCATGGCGGGGGCTTTCATCTCCACCGCGGTCTTCGCATCCGGATACATGGCCCCGTCCACGATATCCGTCCAATGCACCAAGTCGGCTACGGGAGTGGGATCGAAGCCGAAGCGCTGTTCCGCAATGGTGGCGATAAAGCTGGTGCAGGACTTGAAATCCGGATCGTAGAACTTGCGGTTGCTCTGGTCCTGCTCGAAGTGGGCCGCATCCTCAGGAGTGAGAAAGGCGCTTTGATGATGGTCGAACCACCAGGTGATCTTGGGAGAGCTGGAATATTTGAAATCCACGATGGCGTTTTCGTCGCCATCGAACTGTCTTTCGTCGAATAACGACCCGGCGCGATGCAGCAGGCCGGAGAATACGAAGCTGACGTCGTTCCGGATCCGTTCCCGGTAAAAGCGCGAAAACAGCGCTGCCGAACAAGCCCCGTCAAAGCATTTGTCGTGATAGAAGACCCGGACTTTCAAGCGTTTCCCTTAAAGGCCCTGCGTCCCGCGCCTGAAGTGCCGGAGCACGGATGCGAACCAAAAGCTAATAGGAATGCCATTCCGAAGAAGATATGTCAAGCGAGGAGAAGTGAAACCGGTCTCCGCCATACGGGCGGCAGAGACCGGGAGCGTACCTAAGGCCGGCGAAAGCACAATCGCCGGGCTCCAGAACTACATGGCATTGGCCTGCTTTTCCGCCAGGTCGCCGATTATCGGCAGCTTGAACATCAGTCCCTGGTTGGCCTTGATCAGCAGGATGATCCAGATGATGAACGATCCCAGCCATATCACCATGTGCAGCGGGAACGTCACAAAGATGAGGCCCGGAACGAAGCCGATGATGGTCAGGCCGATCCAGATCGCAATCATGGCCACGCAAAAGAAAATCATCTGAAAGGCATGGAACCGGACAAACCGGCTCTTGTTGTAAGGCTCCATGACCAGAAAGATAATCGCCGGAACGATGGTGATGTAGCACAACATGCCGACCACATTGTCCGTCATTCCACCCGTTGTGCCCTGGGCAGCTGCGACCGGTGGCGGCGCGGTACGGCTGCTGCATGCCGCACACATGGTCGTGCCATCCGCTATCTGCGTTCCACACCCGCTACAAAAAGCCATTGAGTTCTCCCTTGCACTTGTCTTTTCTTTGTGCAACTTGCCGCCCGGACACCAATTGTCCGGTCTTCCTGAACCGCGAAAGTTAGCAGAATCAGCCTTCCAAGGCAAACAGAATCGCACAGCCGCCGCTCGGCGAAAAATCGGTCTTGCCCCTGGCTATCGCGCCGCAGCCTGAAGACTTAACTCGGCAGAGCCTTCCCTATCAACATGATCCACAGCATTCAGGGGAGAGAGAACGGCCTAGGGAACGGGGTCGCGGCTGCCAATCGGAACGTTGCTCCGGCAGCGCCAAAGCCGAGCGGCAGTCAGGGCAAGCCCTCGTCGTAGCCCATACCTCTGCACCGCCTCGGTCGAATAGCGGGAGCAGGTAGGTGAAAAGCGACACTGCACAAGCCCGGCTAACTCTGGACGGATCATTCTCTGATAGCTGTGCACCAGAGTGATGTAGGCACATGCCGAGACCTGATGATCTGGCGGCCGAAAGCTGTCGGCATACACCGCGGCGACCGTCAAAGTCAGGAGCGCGAGATAGGTTCCCGGGTGCTTCAGGGATTTCCGCAGTGCGGACATTGTGCGCTCACCTGGAGGCGCTTGTTTCCGCAATGCGGGCAAGGTACCAGATTGCCCTGCGGCCGGGTGAAAAGGTAGATGATGAGACCGATGATTCCGGTAAGCATCACCAGAATCATCCATAGGATGTCATTGGGCAGACCCCGGCTTTTCGCATCGCGTGCCACCCAGATCAGCAGGGCGATGTTCAGCGCGAGGATGGCAACCATGAACATGCCAAAGAAGCCCAGACATCCGCAGGCGATAAACGGATTGGCATCGTCATCGAGCAAGAACATGATGCTCGCGAGCCGCACAGCCCCGAAGGCTAGCCCCGACGCCAGGATGGCATGCATGGAAATTCAGTCTCCTGCGAACAACGCGGCAACCCCAGTCGGTGATTTGCCAACGACCCGGCCGAGTTCGGCGGACGTTATCAAAAAAGATTCTCCAGCGCAACCTAAAGCAGTTTGTGAGCGCAGACTCAGTGCGGTGGGGTATGATCCACAAAAAAGTAGCATGAACGGCATGGGGACAGCGATTTTGTAACTCTGCCCAAGAGGGTTGAAAGCTTACCCTCATAGTCCGTTGCGGCAAGGAGTGACTGTTTGTTCTGCTCTCGATGCGGTCAGACGCTCTCAGCAGGCGCGACACTTTGCCCCGCGTGTGGCCAGCAAGCCACGCTTATAAATGCGGGCGCGACCGTCCTTCCTCCCCAAACTTTCACGGGAGTGCCCGTTGCTGCCGCTCCCCAGAAGACCAGCGGTATGGCCATCGCCAGCCTCGTCCTCGGAATCTTCCTCTTTTTCCCGCTCTCCATCCCCGCCATCGTCCTCGGACACATCGCGCTTTCACAAATCAAGCAAAGCGCCGGCAGGATCGGGGGCAGGGGCCTGGCGATCGCGGGCCTGGTTCTGGGATACCTCGGGATTTCCCTGATCCCGTTCGTGCTGATCATCGCTGCAATTGCGATTCCTAATCTGCTGCGAGCACGGACCGCGGCGAACGAGGCGTCAGCGGCTGCCTCGATCAGGAACATCAACCGAGCGCAAGTGACTTATCAGTCCACCTACCCCACGATCGGATACGCTCCCGACCTGGCCTCCTTGAGCGGCGGATCCCCTTGCACCAGCAGTCCTGCCACGGCCTGCCTGATTGATGAACGCCTGGCGGCCGCGAGCGAGCCTCCGGGAAAAAATGGGTACGTTTTCGCCGTGTCCAGGTCGGCTGATGGCTCCCAGTACCTGGTAACCGCAGTCCCTGTGACGGCCCATCAAACGGGTCTTCGCACGTTCTGCTCGACCGAAGATGGCGAGGTGCGTGTCGACTTCGATGGAGCCATGATTCCCGATCACGACTCCTGTGCAAAGCTTCGGCCAATCAGCTGATCGATCAGCTGTTCAACGGGCGCGTGGGTTTCCCAGGTCTGCATTCACCTTGATTTGTCTTCCCGTGCGGCTAAGCCATAGAATCAAATTTCCCCATGGCGACCGTCAGCACTCCGATCTCAACTCCTCGCGGGCGGCTCAGGTTTTGGCGGGTACTCACGTTTTTCCTGATCATCGTTCTCTTCGGCGCTCTGGGAGTGCTGGCCTGGTTCTACTCAATCGCGCGCTCGGCCCTGCCGCAACTGGACGGCAATCTGAAGCTTCCCGGCCTCTCCGCCCGAGTGACGGTGACTCGAGACACTCACGGCGTACCCACCATTGATGCCATCAGCTTCGACGACCTCTTCTTTGCACAGGGATACGTCACCGCGCAGGATCGCCTCTGGCAGATGGACATCATGCGCCGCTTCGCTGCCGGCGAAATCTCTGAAATTCTTGGGAGCGAATTTCTCGCGCATGATCGCGAGCAGAGAATTCTGGGGCTCAGAGTGGCCGCGGAGAAGACGCTTGCGATTGCATCGGCGGCGGACCGTACCCGATTTGAGGCGTATGCGCGCGGCGTGAATGCCTATATCGACTCTCACCGTGACCGCTTGCCGATCGAGTTTCGCATCCTGCGCTATTCGCCGCGTCCGTGGGTGCCGGAGGATTCCACCCTGATCGCGGCCCAGATGGTGAAAGACCTCAACCACTATCCTTACCGTGACGCGCTTGAGCGGGAAAAAATCCTGGCGAAACTGGGTCCGGAGCTGACGGGCGATCTGTACGTAAACTCATCCTGGCGTGATCGGCCGCCAACCGTGCCGCGCCCCAGTATGGAGGACCACGACACGGGAGATGAAGACCGCCATGGCCGCTCTCCGGTCGACAGTTCGGTCTCCCGAAACGCGGGCCATCTTCAGAATCCGGCCCGCAGTACGGAGTCAGACTCGGACGCGCGCATGGTGGTCGGGTCGAATAACTGGGTAGTCTCCGGAGCGCACACAGTTACTGGCAAGCCATTTCTCTCCAACGACATGCATCTGGGGCACCAGATGCCCAACTTGTGGTACGAGGCCCATCTTCGCAGCGGCAGTTTTGATGTCGCCGGAGTCACGCTGCCCGGCGTGCCCTATGTGATCGTCGGGCACAACCAGCGCATCGCCTGGGGCTTCACCAATGTCGGGCCAACGGTCGAAGACGTTTACGTCGAAACCTTCAACCCGGACGGTCAATATCTGACGCCCGACGGATGGAAACCAGCGGAACACCGCCGTGAAGTAGTTCACGTGAAGGGTAAGCCTGACGTGGTGCTGGAGGTCGCGCTCACTCGCCATGGGCCCATCATTTCCGAAGTGGTTCCAGGCGAAACTCGCAAGCTGGCGCTGCGCTGGACCCTGTACGACGGTACCCACGCTCCTTTTTTCGACGTGGATTCGGCACAGAACTGGGAACAGTTCCGGGCTGCGTTTTCGAACTTCGACGCTCCCGGCCAGAATGTGGTCTTTGCCGACGTGGATGGCAACATCGGGTACCAGGCCACGGGCAGGGTTCCCATCCGCGCCTCGGGCGATGGCAGCCTTCCTGAAAATGGCAGCGACAACGCTCACGAGTGGACCGGCTACATCCCATTCGACAAGTTACCCAGTGTTTACAATCCGCCGGCAGGCATCATTGCAACGGCAAATGGCCGTATCACGCCAGATCACTATCCGTACTCGATTAGCAGCGGATGGGAGGCGCCCTGGCGCACCTCCCGAATCTATCGCGTGCTGGAGTCGGGCAAGAAATTTTCTGCGGCCGACATGCTGGCCCTGCAAACGGATATCTATTCCGAAGGGGAACGTTTCTTCGCGGAACGCTTTGTGTACGGGGTTGACCACGCCAAGAACTCCTCTCCGCGGGCCAGGCAGGCTGCCGAGTTGATGCGGGGATGGGATGGTCGAATGACCGCAGATTCGGCCGCTCCCACGATCGCTTATCGCTCACGGGTGGAGTTGACGCGTCTGCTGCTGGAACCCAGGCTGGGTGCTGGTCCGAGCGATCCGCATGCGGTTTCCGCCGGGCTTAACTGGCGAACCTATGCCTGGGGTATGCAGTCGGTGTGGTTGGAAAACGTACTTGAGCATCAGCCCAAACCCTGGTTGCCGGAATCCTTTGCCAGCTTCGATGACCTGCTGGCCGCAGCGGTGGATGCCGCGGTGAGCGCGCCGGAGGCGCCATCGGATTTAGCCTCGTGGCACTGGGGACCGTTTCATCCCGTCGAAATCCGGCACCCGATTCTGGGCAAGATTCCCTTGCTCGAACGCTGGACCGGCCCCGGAGTTCAGCCGCAGTCCGGCAGCGGCTATACCGTGAAGGCGGTTTCGCGGAGCCATGGGCCCTCGGAACGCCTGACGGTAGACCTCTCCGACCTGGATCAATCGACGCTCAACCTGGTCACCGGCGAGGCAGGAAACTTTCTCAGCCCGTACTACATGGATCAGTGGAAGGCGTGGTACGAGGGCTACACCTTCAAGCTGCCATTCTCTTCGAAGGCAGTCGCGACCGCGCGGCAGCACGAGCTGGTGATGGAACCTAAGTAGTCGCCAGTCTTCAGAGCAAGGAATTTCTTTGCGAACTCTGTGTTTCCTCAGCGATCTTTGCGGTCAAAAGCTCTTAACCGCAAAGGACGCAGAGACGGCGCAAAGAACGCCAAGAAAAACAAACCCGTATTGTTTGGGGGCTGGCGACTGAAGACCGACGACTGCTCCCCTCAGTTTACCTGCTTCACATCCACCGCCTGCCCGATAATATCCACCTGGGTTTTTTGCAGCTGGTCGGTGGTGGTGTCGTAGATATCCAGCACGCCGTTCTGGACCACGTACACTGCGTTCCGCCGGCTGATGGGCTGAATTCCAGTAACGTCCCCTATGGCTGGCGGGACCACGACCGTCAACTTTCCAGTATCGAAGATGGAAAGACAGCCGCGAACCTCGCTGCCGCTATTGCCGGCAACATTGATGTTGGTGCAGGTGCGGGCCCCGATAAACAGTTGGTTATTCGACGCCAATTCCATGTGGTTATGGTTGCCGTCCGTAATAATGGCTGTCGCCTTGACCGTCATCGAGACCAGATCAACCACTGAGACTTCGCCGCAGGTGGTGGCCAGGGTCGACGTCGAAGAACCTGCGCAGGTGTTCGCACCCGGCTTTGTGCCCGCGACGTAAAGGGTGTTCCCGGAAAGCAATCCGACGGTAGCGGCATCCAACGGAATCGTGGGCCCTGGCACGTTGCTGTTCACGTCCATTAGCGTGACGCTGGCAGTGGTGCCTCCGCATTCGGGGCCGCAGTTCAGAATGTAGGCCGTGGAGTCGTCGTTGCTGAAAGTCGCCCAAACTGGGTGATCAAAAAGTGGACTTTGCACTTCGGTTCGGGGATCTGTGGTCGTGCCGAGGGAGCTGGGTGCGATCACCGTGATGGTATCCGCACGGTTTCCCAGGGCCAGCAGGCGATTGCCGTTATGGCTCAATGCCACAAAACGGGCTCCGGGCACCGGAATTCCCGCCGAGATTGCGCCATTCGACAAGTCCAGCGCCTCCACCAGCCCCGGGGGCTGTCCGGGGAGCTGCCCCGGAATAGGCGAATTGGGCAGGGCCGCAAATCCGGAGGCATTGTCCGGCGCGACCACAATACTCTCGGTGGAGTCGGGTAACGTGATGGAAATCGTCGTCCCCCCGGAATTCTGGCTCAGGCTCTGGGTCGCATTGTTGATCACCACGACGGCGTTGTTCGAGGAACTGAAAACTGCGGTAAATGCCTTGTTGGGAAAAAGAACCATCATCCCCGGCATCGGGGCGCTCGACCCCAGGGAAACTACATTGGGGGAGATAAGATCGGTTTCCCCATCCACCACGTTCAAAACCGGCAGATTACTGGTTCCATTGGGAGAGAGCGGGTTGGAAACGAACACCGGCACCCGGATGGTGGCGGGGTTCGCTACCGTGTTTGAGCCAGTGCCGGTGGGATTGTAGTTGCTTCCGCAAGAGAGCAGAACGGCGGTGCTTGCGGTCAGAACCAGAATGGCGAGCGTAGCTCTCTTCAACCCAGGAGCTCCCAGGAACATAAGGAATGGAGAGTTAGATGCAAGAAACGGGATTATAGCAGAGCGACGCGGGCAGGACGGCCGGTTACTCCCTCCTCCTGATCCATATGCCGGTAATGCAAAACTAGCCTTCATCTTGTATTCTCAATCGTATGGCTACTGATCTACTGGCCCGCCTTAAGCAATCCCCGGTGCTGTGCGACGGCGCTATGGGGACGCTGCTATATGCCAAGGGAATCTTCATCAATCGCTGTTACGACGAGCTGAATGTGTCTCAGCCCGACCTTGTCCGCGACCTGCATCATGAATATATGCAGGCGGGTGCGGAAATTATTGAAACCAATACTTTTGGTGGAAATTCCTTTCGCCTGGCCCGGCACAGCATGGAAAACCGGGTCCGCGAAATCAACCTGGCAGGAGCCCGGTTGGCCAGAGAAGCAGCCAAGAGTTTCGACGTATGGGTCGCCGGCTCGGTCGGACCGATGGGAGTCCGTATTGAGCCCCTGGGCAAGACCTCATTCGAGGAAGCCCGTGCCGCTTTCCGCGAGCAAATCGCGGCTTTGGTCGAAGGTGGGGTTGACCTGCTGATGCTGGAAACGTTCGGCTATGTCGAGGAACTTCACCAGGCGATTCTGGCAGCCCGGGACGTGGATCCGAAGATTCCAGTGGTGGCCCAGGTAACCATTGACGAGGATGGAAACTGTCTCGACGGATCGACTCCAGAGAGCTTTACCCCACGGATTGAAAGCTGGGGCGCCGACGTCATCGGCTGCAACTGCAGTGTCGGCCCGGTGGCGATGCTGGACGTCATCGAGCGCGTGCGTGCACTCACTTCCCTGCCGCTGGCCACCCAGCCCAACGCCGGTATGCCGCGCTCAGTCGAAGGGCGCAATATTTATTTGTGCTCGCCGGAATACATGGCGAGTTATGCCCGCAAGTTCGTAGCTGCCGGGGTGCGGCTGGTGGGCGGATGCTGCGGAACCACGCCTGAGCACATCAAGGTCATGAAATCGGCTTTGCGCGTGGGTGAGGCCCGCGCCAAGGCCGCTCCCGCGAAGACAAAGGGTGAGGCCGTGGTTGCGGCAGCTCCCGCTGTTCCGCTGGAAAAACGGTCCAAAGTAGGCGCCAGGATCGCCTCCGGAGAATTCCTGACCATGGTCGAAATCGTTCCCCCCAAAGGGACCGACATCCGCAAGGAAATCGAAGGAGCCCGTTTCCTGAAATCGGTGGGTGTGGATGCGATCAATATTCCGGATAGTCCGCGGGCATCGGCGAGGATGAGCAACCAGGCGCTTTCCCTGCTGGTGCAGCAGGAAGTCGGTATTGAAGCAATTTTGCATTACACCTGTCGTGACCGCAATGTGCTGTGCATCCAGTCGGATCTTCTGGGCGCTTCGGCCCTGGGCCTGCACAATCTGATCTGCATCACCGGCGACCCGCCGAAGATGGGGAATTATCCCGATGCCACGGCCGTGTTTGACGTGGACGCGATCGGCCTGGTCAACATCGTGCACAACCTGAACCGCGGCCTCGATATCGGCGGCAATCCGCTGGGCGTGGGCACATCGTTCGTGATCGCCGTAGGCGCGAATCCGGGCGTCCCCAATATCGACGAGGAGATCAAGCGCTTCGAGTACAAAGTTGAAGCGGGGGCGGAGTGCGCAGTCACCCAGCCCGTTTTCGATCTCAAACTGCTGGAAACCTTCCTGCGCCGGATCGAGCACTGCAAGATACCGGTGGTTGCGGGCATCTGGCCGTTGGTCAGCGTTCGTAACGCCGAGTTCATGAAGAACGAACTGCGGGTCTCGGTGCCGGACGCTATCCTGGAGCGTATGGCCAAGGCCAAGACTCCGGAAGCCGCTCGCGAGGAAGGCATTGCCATCGCCCGTGAAATGCTGATCGCAGTTCGCGATATGGTGCAGGGGGCGCAGATCAGCGCGCCCTCGGGACGATATACTTCCGCGGCGGATGTTCTGGAAGCCCTGGGGACCTCCCCACGCGCCACCACCTGATATTAGAATAGGTGCAGGAGTAACTGCGTTGGCCAAATTTGAAGAGTGCCTCCAGCGGCTGGAGAAAATCGTGCAGGAACTGGAAAAGGGCGACGTGCCTCTGGAGAAATCCCTAACCCTGTTTGAGGAAGGCATGCAGCTCTCCGCCGCGTGCCGCAAGGAACTGGAAGAAGCCGAAGGCAAGGTAGAGATCCTGCTGAAGCAAAACGGAAAACTTCAAGCCGAAGCTTTCGAGCCGGCCTCAGAGAAAGCGCCGCGCAAACTATCTTCCTAAGCGGGCTGAGGCTCAACGCCATCCCTTAGTCCAATCGGGATTCGAAGCCCAGCCGGGCGTAGAATAATCCCATCAACACCAAGGCCAGATATTTCCCCGGTGTCGTCGTGATCTGCTTGGCTTTCCTCTTGTGCTCGCACTTGGCGGCACGGCAGAAAGAAACCCCTGATCAGAATGGCACCCTCACGATTAAGAGCAACGTAGAGGTGGTCCTGGTTCCTGTGCTCGTCCGCGATGGCCAAGGCCACGCCGTCGGCAACCTGAAAAAAGAAGACTTCCAGCTTTTTGACAACGATACGCCGAAACCAATTACCGGGTTCACCGTCCAGCAGCGTGCGGCGACGGTTCAGAGTGATACCAGTACGGCTCAAGGGGGAATCGTTGCCGGTCCTTCCCCGCAGGCGGCAAGTGTGCCGGAGCGCTTTGTTGTTTTCCTGTTCGACGACATGCATATGAGCGTCGGCGATCTGGCACAAACCCAAAAAGCGGCCACGGAGATGTTGGCGCAATCGCTGACCGAAACGGACATGGCTGCGGTAGTTTCCATGTCGGGGCGTATCAACAGCGGTTTGACGCGAGATCGAACGCAGTTGCAGGAAGCGGTCATGAAACTGCAACCGCAGGGTCTATACCGGGCGTCAGGACAGGAATGTCCGGATATTGACTACTACCATGCCGACCTGATCCAGAATAAGCACAATAGTGCCGCCCTAGAGGCCGCGATAGACGAGATGTTGAGTTGCTCGCCTGGTCTACAGATGCGCGACGTGGCCGAGAGAATGGTGGAATCGGCCGCCACGCGTATCTTGGCGATGGGAGAGCAGGATGTTCATGTCACGCTCTCCTCGTTAAGAGAATTTGTGCGCCGGATGTCCGCGCTCCCGGGCCAGCATACGCTGGTTCTGGTGTCGCCCGGTTTTCTCATACTCACGCCGGAATCCAGGGCGGAGGAATCGCAGATCATGGATATGGCGGCGCAGTCCAATGTGACCGTCAGCGCGCTCGATGCACGAGGTCTGTACACAACCGAAATAGACGCCAGCGAGAGGAGCAAAGGCTCGGCCCAAACCATGCAACTTAAGTCTGAATATCGGCGCAGCTCGATGTCATCGAATGAAAATGTGATGGCGGAGCTCGCGGATGGAACTGGCGGAACTTATTTTCACAACAGCAATGATCTGGAAGGCGGATTCAAGCGGCTGGCTGCGGCGCCGGAGTATCTGTACCTGCTCGAATTTTCCCTGAAGGGCGTCAAACAGAATGGCAGCTACCATCGATTGAAAGTGATAGTGGATCAGGATGGCGTGAAGTTACAGGCACGCCACGGTTATTTTGCACCAAAGCCGGCGAAACACAAGAAGCAATAAGTGCCGCGATCTCCCTTGTTATACTCACCCGCATGCTCAAGCAGACTTTGGAGCAAGGCCAGGCGCTGACCGACGTGGCGCTCGCGCGATTGCTCCCTCCGGAAACGCAGCATCCGGTGTCGATCCACATGGCGATGCGCCACAGCGTCTTCGCTGGCGGCAAACGGCTCCGCCCCATTCTGTGCATGGAAGCAGGACGCATGATTGCAGGTTCGCTTCCCTCCGGCATTGAAGACCTCGGCGCGGCGCTGGAAATGCTGCACACATACTCATTGATCCACGACGATCTGCCCGCGCTGGATAACGACGATCTGCGCCGCGGCCGGCCCACCTGCCACAAAGTTTATGGTGAGGCCATTGCCATCCTGGCGGGCGACGGGTTGCAGACTCAGGCGTATGAAGTACTTGTCCCGCTTGCAGTGTCCCGCTGAATCTCGCGTGCGCATCATCGAAGAAATCGCCCACGGCACGGGCACAGTAGAGGGTATGATCGGCGGCCAGGTTGTGGACCTTGAGGCCGAACACACCAAGCCCGATCTGGCCATGCTGGAATACATCCATCGCTCCAAGACCGCAGCCCTGATTGGCGCCAGCGTGGTCAGCGGGGGGCTTTACGCCGGCACAGATGACCACGCAGTTGGCAAGCTGCGGTCGTTTGGGCTGTCCATCGGTCTGGCGTTTCCAGATTGTGGACGATGTGCTGGACGTGACCCAGACCTCCGAGCAACTGGGCAAGACGGCGGGGAAGGACATGACCGCCGAGAAGGTAACCTATCCGGCGTTGTTCGGTGTCGACGAGTCGCTGAAGAAAGCGGGCGTGCTGGTAGAGTCAGCTTTCAGCTCGCTTGAGGGCTTTGGAACGCGAGCGGAGATTCTCAAGGACTTGGCCAGGTTTTTGGTGGAAAGGAAAAAGTAGACTTTCTGGCTGATCGACCCGCTGTGTTTTCTCTGTGTCGTATGTGGTAAAAATAGTGATGGCGATGGAGTTCGCCACAACCGCCTGCCGTTCGGGCTGATGACTCCTACCAACCCTGTAGCGGAGAACTCCATGCTCGATGTCCTCGTCATATCCCTGGGCGCCATCGTCGGCGCCAATGCCCGCTACTTTATCAGCCGTTACGCGGCGCGAGTGTTGGGGCCGGTGTTCCCTTACGGCACGCTGTTTATCAATGTCGTCGGCAGCCTGATTGTCGGCTTCTTCGTTGTCTGGACCTCGGAACGCGTACTGGTCGATCCACGCTGGCGCCTGCTGGTCGTGGTCGGCTTCTGCGGCGCTTTCACAACCTTCTCCAGCTACGCCTTTGAAACCATGGCCTACTTCGAACAGGGGCAATGGCTGCTGCTGTTCTCGAACGTCTTCAGCAACAATCTTCTATGCCTGGGCGGAGCGCTGACGGGTATGGCGCTGGCTAGGGTGCTGTAGAATGCCAAACGGAATGGCAGTTCAAGTCACCATATACCTTAACGAAGCGGACCAGTGGCATCACCGTCCCCTGCACATGGAGATCCTCAACTATCTACGGAAAGAGAATGTGTACGCGGCCACCGCGCTGCATGCCGTCGCCGGATTTCTCGGCCGGCAGCAAGTCAAGACGAGTCATCTTGTGGACGCCGGGGGCAAGCTGCCGGTGATCATCATTTTCGTGGATACGGACGAGCATGTGAGCCGGGTCTTGCCGATCTTGAAGGAAATGGCGGCGCATCGCCTGATCGTGCGCGAGAACGTGGTTTTGGAGCAGGGCAATCTCGACTGACATGTCCACCGTTCCGCTCGACATTCTCGCTCTCGCCGCTCATCGTGATGATGTGGAGCAGACCTGCGGCGGCACGCTGCTGAAAATGGCGCAGCGCGGGTACCGCACTGGAATCCTCGACCTCACCCGGGGCGAGATGGGCACGCGCGGCAGTGCCGAAGATCGCGCCCGCGAAGCCGTGGAAGCAGCGAAGATACTGCGCGCATCATGGCGGGATGCTCTCGATATTCCCGACGGCCGGGTTGAGAACACCTGGGACAATCGCCTGAAGGTTGCGCGTGTGATTCGCGAGCAACGTCCGCGAGTGGTCATACTTCCCTACTGGAAAGGACGGCACCCAGACCATTACACTGCGTCGATCCTGGGATACGAAGCATGCTTCCTTGCAGGACTCGGCAAGCTGGATGTTAATGCAAGTGTGGCGCGGGCGCCCTCGCCCGCGGATGTTGACTTGGACTCTGGACGAGATGACCCGGCCCCGCTGAGGGCGGGACGCTCTCAGGACAGCCGGCGGGACACCGGCGCTACGAAACTACACCTCATCGCCCGTTCAAAATCATCTATGCCACGCTCTATTACGACGTTCGGCCGACCTTTGTCGTCGATATCACTGAACAGTTCGAAACCCGGCTTCAGGCGCTGATGGCTTACAAGTCGCAGTTCGGCGATCAGGAGGCCGGCAAGGGCATCTTCCCTGCCCGGGAGGAGATTCGTTCGCGCATTGAAGCCATGGCGCGATTCTATGGCATGCTGGGTGGAGTTACCTATGCCGAGCCTTTTCTGCAGAAGGAAGTTGGCCTGGTTGACGATGTGACGGCTATTCCGGTGAAATCGATTTAGTCTTTCTCCCTACAAAAAAACAGAAAAAGAAAACCCGGTTTTCAGTTGGTAGTTCCCGGTTCTCAGTTTCTACTTTCTTATCGCCACCGCCACTCCGTCGCGGATGGGCAGGATCGTTGTAAAAAAATCCGGCGAGCTATACAACAGGCGATTAATTTCCTGGATCGCTTTGGTCGAAGCCTCGGTCGGATTCTTCTGTGCGACCTTTCCGCTCCACAAAACATTGTCGGTAACGAAGAGGCCGCCCTTCCGGAGACGTGGCAGCACCAGCTTGAAGACACGGGGGTAGTCTTCTTTATCGACATCGTTGAAGATGATGTCGAATTGCTGCTTCTCTTCGGAGAGCAGTTCAAGCGCATCGCCGGTTTTAATCGTGATTCGTTTACTCACTCCGGCCCGGTCAAAGTAGCCGCGCGCTTCTTCAGCTTTCTTGCGGTCGCCATCGGTATAGATCACACGGCCACCCTCGCCCACCGCGCGGGCCCACCAGATCGTGGAGTAACCAATAGCGGAGCCGAGCTCGAAGACAGTCCTGGCGCCGATCATCAGCGCCAACTGGTACAGGATCCGGCCCACGGCGGGACCCACGATGGGAACATCCCGCTTGGCGGCCTCGGCCTCGATCTCGGTCAACACTTCGTCGCGGGGAGGAAGCAGGGAGTAGATGTAATCTTCGACGGCGGGGACGGTGATTCCGCCCATGCGCCACGCGGCATTGATATTGATATCGGCATCTTTCTGTTTTGGCAAGTCCGCTCCTTGTAAATGACTATGAGATTGTCGCTCCCGGCTTCATGTCTGCTATCTCGACGCCCGGCACCAACTTCTGCAAATCTGCCGGTCTGCCGGTGAGAATCGGGAAGGTGCCGAAGTGCATGGGAACGACCGTCTTGGGCTTCAGCAGCTTGCAGGCGTAGGCGGCTTCGCGCGGCGACATGGTGTAGTGATCGCCAATTGGAATCATCGCAATGTCGGGCGCGTACAGGTCATGAATGATCGCCATATCGCCAAATACGTTGGTGTCGCCGGCATGGTAAATCTTCACCCCATTGGAAAACTCAATCACGTAACCACAGGCTTCGCCACCATACACGATCTCGTCTCCATCGGTGATGCCGCAGGAATGATCGGCATGCACCATCGTGACCTTGATGTCACCAACTTGCTGGGTGCCGCCCTTGTTCATACTCGAAACCTGCTTTGCGCCTTTCTTTCCCAGCCAGTGACCCAGTTCGGGGATGGCAACCACGATCGGATTGTGCTTTCTTGCGATTTCTACGGCATCGCCGATGTGGTCAAAATGCCCGTGGGTGCAAAGCATGAAATCAACGTGCTTCACATCTTTGTCCTTTTGCGGACACATTGGATTGCCCATCACCCAGGGGTCGACCAGAATAGTCTTGCCCCCGGGAGTTTCCATGCGAAAGGTCGCATGACCGAGCCACGTAATTTTGATTCCAGCGAGATTCATAGTTGTGAAGTCCTAACGGCAGCACCAATTAGCACTTGGCCCGTAACCGAGAGGCCACAGGTTTAGCTAAATGCCAAGTGCCAAATGCCAACTGCTGTAGTTTAATATGGATCGCCATGGCTGAGCTAAAGGTCCTCATTACACGCGATCAGATCGCCCAACGAGTGGCGGAGATGGGCGCCGACATTAACCGGGATTACGCCGGTCAATCCGTGATTCTCCTGGGCGTGCTGAAGGGCGCGGCCATTTTTCTTAGCGACCTGTCCCGCCAACTCAAGATCGACGCTACGTTTGATTTTATTGGAGTCTCCAGTTATGGCAACCGGCCCAGCCCCGCCCAGGAGCTGAAATCCGGATGGGACTCAACCGGTGAAGTGCGCCTGACCAAGGACATGGACCAATCCATGATCGGCAAGAATGTGATTTTGGTAGAAGACATTCTTGACACCGGACTGACACTGACATATTTGAAAAAGCTGCTCATGGCTCGGCGGCCGCAATCTCTCCGCATTGCGGCGCTGCTGGACAAATCCTCGCGCAGGAAACAGCCGATCCAGGCGGACTATGTCGGCTTCAGCATTCCGGATGAGTTCGTAGTCGGCTACGGTCTGGACTACGCAGAGAAATATCGCAATCTTCCGGACATTTGCGTGGTGCCGAGGGAGTAATCCAGGCGCGAGCCCCTCGCTCCTGCGGGCTCTGGCAATCGATGCATTGGTGCACGAGGTACGGCTGAGTCCGAGTCCAACCGGACGGCTGTTATCATGAAGGTCCGTGGAAATTGCTGACACCCAATCCGATCCACAGCTGAAGGTCGAACCGCTGCTGCTTGAGGTGGCGGACGTCGTCAACACCACCCTCGATCTGGACACTACGCTGCGGCGCGTGGCCGAGTTGGTGCGCAAAGTAATCGACTACGAAATCTTTGCCATTCTGCTGGTCAACGAGAAGACGCAAGATCTTCGCATGCGTTTCCAGGTTGGGTACGCGCGTGAAGTTGCCGAGCGGATCAAGATCAAGATTGGCGAAGGCGTGACCGGGTTGGCAGCGCAGCGGCGCGAGGCGATCCTGGTGGACGACGTCTCCAAGCATCCGGAATACATCCCGGCTGTGGCCGAAGTGCGCTCGGAGCTGGCGGTTCCGCTGATCGTGAAGAACCGGGTCATCGGGGTGCTGAATCTCGAAGCGCAGGAGGCGGGCCGCTTCACCGAGGAACACAAGCGACTCTTGACCCTCATCGGGTCGCGCATGGCGGTGGGAATCGAGAATGCCCGGCTGTACACCCGTACCACCCGCCAGGCCCGTACCCTGGTCCTGCTTAACGAGATCGCGCGCGAACTGACCTCGATTCTGAATGTGGACGAGCTGCTCAAGCGCATCGCTGAACTTTTGAGCCGCCTGATCGACTATCAGATGTTCAGCATTCTTCTGCTGGACGCCGCGGGAGAAAAATTGCAGCACCGGTTTTCGCTGCGCTTTCAGGAAAACATTCAACTCAAGCACGACATCTCGCTGGGGAAAGGCCTCGTCGGCTACGCGGTGCAGCATCGCGAGGCCGTGCTTGTGTCCGACGTCAGAAAGGATCCACGCTACATTTTGCTCAACCCGGAAACCCGCTCGGAGCTGACTGTACCCTTGATCTACAAAGATAAAGTGATCGGCGTGCTGGATCTGGAACATACCCGGCGTGGATTTTTCACCGAGGACCATAAACGTACGGTCACCACCCTGGCGGCACAGGTGGCAATTGCCATCGAAAATGCCCGCCTTTATGAAGAGATCGCCCGTCAGGAAAAACGCCTGGAACGCGACCTGGCTCTGGCGCGCGAATTGCAATTCCGCCTGCTGCCGCACGCTTTGCCCAAACTCACTAACCTGGAAGTCGCGGCCAAGTTCATGCCCGCGCGCGCCATTGGCGGAGACTTGTACGACTTCGTCGACTACTCGCAATCGCGCCTGGGAATGGTGATCGGGGACGTTAGCGGCAAAGGCGCGCCGGCTGCCATTTATGCGGCGCTGGTCAGCGGCATTCTGCGCTCTCACGCTCCGATCGAGCCCGGCCCTGCCGAGATGCTGCGGGCGGTCAATTTTTCCTTGGGAGAGCGGCGCATCGAAGGCCAGTTCGTTTCTCTGATCTATGCCGTGTGGGACGACCGGAACCGCTCCCTGCAGGTCGCCAATTCCGGATTGCCACGCCCTCTGTATGTGCACGATGGCAAGATTGACGTCATTGAAGCCACTGGCCTTCCTCTGGGCCTGTTCGACGATGCCGAGTACGACGAGTTCACCTTCAAAGCCAAGCCGGACGACATGTTCGTCTTTTTCAGTGACGGTATTCTCGATGCTCGCAACAAGGCGGGTGACATGTTTGGACGCGGCCGCGTGGAACAGGTCATCGCGGGATGCGCCGAGATTTCCGCCGATTGCGTGGTCAAGTCGCTGTTCAAGGCTGTGACCGAACACGCCGCCGGCGAGGAAGCTTTCGATGACGAAACCGTCGTGGCCATCAAGCTGAAAGGCGAACCCAAGCGCAAGTGAACCGTACCGTAAGCCGGAGTCAGGGCCGTCCGCCGGCCTTTTCCTATCGCGAAATCCGCAAGGGCCTTCTCCGCCGGCGGCCTGTGGGGTCCGCGCTGCAGTGCGACGAGATTCTGTTGGAACGGCTGGCGGAACGTTTTGGCACGCCGCTC
Source organism: Terriglobia bacterium (assembly GCA_963801545.1). Classification (GTDB taxonomy): domain Bacteria; phylum Acidobacteriota; class Terriglobia; order Terriglobales; family Acidobacteriaceae; genus JAIQFF01. Next base: position 72,426 of record CAWDFF010000032.1, read on the forward strand.
TACGTATATTCCGCATCAACCATCCGCGAGCGCACGCGCAGCTTCGAGCATGCCTTCCGCAGAGTTCCGCACACCGTCTGCTATTCGGTCAAAGCGAATTCCAGTCTGGGGATTCTTCGGCTGCTGGTGGAGATGGGATGCGGTTTCGATGTGGTCTCAGGGGGGGAACTGGAACGAGTGTTGCGCGTGGATCGTCGCGCGGCGAAGAAGGTTGTGTTTTCCGGGGTGGGCAAGACCGCCGAAGAGATGCAGGCCGCACTCCAGGCTGGCGTTCTGCTCTTCAACGTGGAAAGCGAAGGTGAACTGTGGCGGCTGGCCGAGTGTGCAGCCCGAACCCGGGTACGCGCGAGGATTGCGCTGCGCGTGAATCCCGACGTGCCCGCCAACACTCATCCATATATCTCCACCGGACTTCATCAACATAAATTCGGGATTCCGATCGCCGAGGCGCGAAAGCTTTATGCCCGAGCCTCAGGGACAAGGTATCTCCGGGTCGAAGGAGTAAGTGTTCACATCGGCTCGCAGATCACCGACGTGCAGCCGTTCGCGCTGGCGATGGAACGAGTCGCGGACCTGGTGCAGGTGCTGCACGGGGACGGCCATCGTATCCAATACGTGGACGCGGGCGGCGGCCTTGGCATCGCTTACGAGGATCAGGAGCGGCCCGGGTTTGCCGCGCAGGTTGCCGACTATGCTGCAGCACTTTTGCGGCCCCTGCGTGGACTGAAGGTTCATCTGCTGCTCGAACCGGGCCGCGCCCTGGTTGGCCCGGCGGGCGCTCTGCTTACGAGGGTGCTTTATCGGAAGACCAACGGTCCGAAGCAATTTCTGGTGGTGGATGCGGCCATGAATGATCTGGTGCGGCCATCGCTTTATGACGCGTATCACGAAATCGTTCCGGTCTGGCTGGACGCAAAATCCGCGCCACCCGAAACTGTGGACGTCGTCGGACCCATCTGCGAGACCGGAGATTTCTTCGCCCGTGGCCGCGAACTGCCAGTGACCAACGAAGGCGATCTCCTCGCCATCCTGGATACCGGAGCTTACGGCATGGTACTCACGTCCAACTACAACACCCGGCTGCGCCCTCCGGAAGTTCTGGTGGACGGCAAGTCGGCAAAGCTGATCCGGCGCCGGGAAACGATGGACGATTTGTTCCGGACCGAAAGCAGCCGCTAAACGCGTGATTGGCTGCTGTACTCCTTTTTCCTGCGCCCAATCTAGTCCCATAAAATCAGCGACATCCGCAGGGTTTTCCGCACAGGACACTGCATTTGAGCAATTGTGCTCAGACGGCGAGGAATCCGCTTTGTTAGTTTCCTCTTATTGTAAGGAGGTTCTATGAGCACATTCCGCATTTTGGTGGCTGACGATCATCCGGTATTCCGTTTCGGTCTGTGCTCTCTGCTCGGATCTCACGAAGGATGGGAAGTTTGCGGCGAGGCTGTTGACGGGCGCGATGCGGTGGAGAAATGCCGGAGGTTGAAACCAGATCTTCTTATCCTGGACATTTGTATGCCAAAACTAAACGGCGTGGACACTGCGCGGCAGATCCTAAAGGACACTCCAGCCCAGAGAATACTCGTCCTTACCGACGTTAACTCTGAGCAAGTGGTCCGAGACTGCCTGGAAGCGGGTGTGCGCGGGTGGGTTTTTAAGTCCGACGAAGCCGACCACCTGACAAATGCGGTGGAGACAATGCGACAGTACAAGTCCTCATTCACCCCGCGAGTGTCTGAGCTGATCATGGATAGTTACCTGCAGGAGCATCGCGTTGGTCCATCCGCGACCAAGGTATCTAGATTGTCGCCTCGGGAGCGCGAAGTGGTGCAACTCCTCGGTGAGGGCAAGAGTACCAAGGAGGTTGCCATCACCCTGAACGTGACCGTGAAAACGGCGGAAACTCATCGTAGCAATATCATGCTCAAGCTCAGGCTTCATTCGATCGCTGAGCTGGTGCTATACGCGGTAAGAAACGAGATCGTCCACGTGAAACTTCCAAACGTGCTGCGCTTCCCCAAGCCGGGAGCGGCCGATCGGGTGTCGCCCCTCAGGGCGTTCAACTGAGATTTCGTACCTTCGCGGCAGAGTACCAGGCCATTGGATTTCATTGGCCCGAGCAACTACTTGTCCCCTGCCCCAATCAGCCGTCGCAGATCTTCCAGTTGCGCAGTCCGCTGCGGGTCGGGATGCCTGGTGAGAAACTGTTGCATGGCGTCGAGCTTCTCGGCGGCTGACTGCTTCTGGTTCCCTTCTTCGTACAAACGAACCAGGATGGCCAAGGCGTCCCAGTATGCGGAACCTGAATCATTCTGCAGCATTGCCGCCCGCTGCTCCAGCAGTGCGAGCAACTGAGAGGCCTGCTCCGGCCGGCCGGCCCGGCGGTCACAGCGAACCTGGAGGCTCCAGAATTTCCAGTATTTTGTCTGCAGTTCGCGCTGGCTCTGGCGCTTGTAGTCGACGCTGTACCAATCGAAAGGACGGATGCGCTGTAGCCGCCATTCGTCGTCACGAATGCCTTGCTGGGCCATCGCGACAATGCGATCTGGGTCACCGTTCTCGGCCAGCAGGCGCTCCGCCTGATCGACCAGAGGACTCGGGTCCGGCAGCGCCAGTGGACGTAGTTGCAGCCCAGATCCAGGACAAAGGGCGAGAAAATGCGCAAGCTCGGTTTTCTGCTTTTCCTGGTCATGAAAAGGCGCAGAAAAATAAATTTCGGCAAGAGCTCGGTGAGCCGGCGCAAATTCTGGATGGTCAGCAACGATTTCCATCATTTGCTCGATCGCTGAGGCGGTGTTGCGGCCAATCAGACTGCGTGCGTACAGATAGCTGTACATCAGCTCGTCCGGGTGCTGGAGGGAAAGCACCTGATAATCCTCAGTCAACTGTCTCAAATGGCCCTCAATGCCGTAGCGCTGCACGGCGTCCTGATAGCGTTCATGCACCACCAGATCATTCGGGTGACGCCCGCGGAGAGCGAGAAACGGGGCAACATTCCGGTCAAAGTCCCGACCACTAGCAGCCGCGTTGGCTGTTTCAATCTCGGCCCGGATGGCGGGGGCGGGCTCGCAGGCGGTGGCAGGAGTAGCTTGAGCCTGCAGCGAGGTCAGGAACAGCAGTACGCAGCAGCAGGCGCAAATCTGCCTGCCGCGAGAAACGGGGAGGATCGCGGAGAGCTTCACAGAAGCCCTCCGCGATCCGGGTTGAACGAGCGGACCACGTTATAGTGAGCGCAGGAAATTCAGCACGTCCTGCATCTGCGATCGGCTGAGCGAATTGAATCTGCGGATTACAAGATTCGCTTCCGAGCTGCAGCTTTGGCTGGTTGAGGATTGAAAGGAGCGAGTGTTGGAGTTGGCGCAATCGGCGTGGGCCTGGATCGCCTGCAACAGGTCAGAGGTTCGACCGTCGTGCAGGAAGAACAGGCGCTGGCCGATGCCCCAAAGCGGAGCGGTACGGAACTGATCCGGACCAGCCGCTCCCTGGCTGATTCCGTCCGACAGGCCCGATCCCATGTGGTGGAGAGCGAAGTCGGAATAAGGGTGATACGTGACATTGGACATGGCTGCCGATTTCGCCATTCCAGTGGTCAACGTCGCGGTGTGGCACAGAGCGCAGCCCACGCTGTTGAACAGGCTGGCGCCGTTGGTCGCCGACGCCGACATTGCCGCCGGTGTGGGCGGAGCCAGGAGCCGCATGAAGGCAGAGAAGTTCACCAGGTCGGATGCAAACTGAGATTCCGTGCCCATGGAATTCCCAGTGTCGGTGACCATCTTGGTAGCATCTTCAGGCGTGCCGTTGTAAATGCAGCCCGTAACTGCGGAGCGTTCGTTGGCGAAGGCTTCGTTGGATACTCCTTGCTCCACGTTATAGGCTTCTCCGGCAAAAACCATCAGAGACTTGTTCTGTGCTTTCCAGCCAAAGCGCGTGATGGTGCCATCGTTGCCACTCATGTTGAAACTGCCGTTGATACCTAACTGAGACTTGGTCCCCCGATTCACGCCTAGGTTCGCCTGCAAAGTCGAGTCCGGCGTGGCCTCCACCAGGCCGAGTCCGAAGGTCGGGGTCGGAATGCGGAAAATCACGTTGCGATTGGCGAGTTGCTGGGCGAAGGGTGGCTGCGCAAGGTTGCACCCGTCAGCATCGCTTCGACCCGTGATTGTATACAAGCCGTGCACCCCGCCATCCGGCGAGCCATCCGGATTGCGAATAAAACGTGCCTCCCGTACCGGGCCGTTGGCGGTAATGAACGACGGCACGGTATTCATAGCGCCATCGAGGCCGGCGAGCGCCACCTGTGGATTAGGAACCGGATTCTGCGGGCTGCTCATCCCCGGACTGCTGCCTCCCACCGCCGGTTGTGCGTGACATACCGCACAGCCATTGCCGTTGAAGGTCGGCCCCAGTCCACTGCCCCCCTCCCCGGGAATCGATCCTGATACGGAATCCACTTCCATGAAATCCGCAATCGCTGCGCCGAAGAAAGCTTTCTCATTGTCGCTCGAATTGGGTAAAACCTCACCCGCTCCTGCGGCACCCTTTCGGGGCCCAGGATCATGCTGCGCCTCAAGAGTTCTGGTGTTGACAATCACAGTCAAAGCGAGCCCCACAACCGCTAGAACCTTTCTGTGTTCCACTTGCACCTCCAATGCGCGTGTTGGACACACTTACGGTGTTAGCCAGGTTTTGTATTGCTGGGAGAGGCGCGACTTGCTCCGACCGGTTCGACCCCACCGAACAGGATTCGATGGCGCTGCGTTCAGCCGAATGGTCTAGAAGTGGCTGGGGGCACGGCTTTCCACGAACCGTGCCGATTGTCAGAAAAACTTAATGGAAGGTACGCCCGATTTGGTACCGAGTCAAGATGGCCATTAGTACATCCTGGCCTGTGCAAAAAGATTTACCAGCAAGGAATTTGGCCCAAGATGTGATTGAAAGCGATGCGCCGGGTGCGGGAAAGCATCAGATTATCTTGCGTTGTCAATGACATCCACGCCATCCGGCGTCGGCCAAAAGGCCCTGCCAGCAAGGCGTTTAGAAGGTTACGCTGGAGAACTGGAAGCTCGAGCCAGGCGACAAAGAAGAGTTCAATGCGATTGTTTGTCACTGGCGTCCCACACGATCTTCCCTCCTACGATCGTAGTCTTAACTTTGACGTCGCGGATTTTCGCCGGATCAATGGCAAAGATGTCGTCGCTGAGCAGAACCATGTCTGCCAGCTTGCCCACCGTAATCGAGCCTTTCTCGTTCTCCTGGAATTCGGCGTATGCGGAACCCGTGGTGTAGGCCTCAATGGCTTCCGGCAGCGTGAGTTTCTGCTCGGGAAACCAGCCATCGGGATTCTTGCCATCCAGAGTCGCTCGCGTAACCGCGGCGTAGAGCCCCAGCATGGGGTTGAGCGGGGCCACCTCCCAGTCGGTTCCAAAAGCAAGGCGCACGCCATGATCCAGAAAGGTCCGGAAAGCGTAGGTGCGGCTGGCGCGGTCATGACCGATTCGTTCCTCCGCCCAGCGCCCGTCGTCGATAGCGTGATAAGGCTGAACCGACGCAATCACGTGCAACTGGGCGAAGCGATCGAAATCCTTGGCCGCCATGTGTTGGGCATGCTCGATGCGAAAGCGGCGATCGCTCTCTCCGTGCGCTTTCACGATTTCACTGTAGATATCGAGGATCATCGAAATGCCCTGGTCTCCGATGGCGTGAGTGCAGAGTTGCAGGCCGGCGGCGTCGGCCCTCATCGTGCGGTCTCGCATCAGTGAAACCGGATGCATTTCATCGGAGAGTAATCCGTGGTTGTTGGGTTGATTTAAAAAAGGCTCAAAGAAGTACGCCGTGGACGATCCCAAGGACCCGTCCGCGTAGGCCTTGAGTGCGCCGATGCGGAGAAAGGGACCACCAAAGGCATGCCGGATGCCGATTTTCACCTGGTCGTCGACGCTGGGGATCAGAGGCGCGGCATAGATGCGCGCAGTTAACTCCCCGCGCTGGAGTAGCTCATCGTAAACCGCGATGTCCGCATATTCCGGATTCATGTGCTGCACGCTGGTGACGCCAAGCGATGCGGCGTGCGCGAGCGCGCGTTTCACCGCCTGCACCCGCTGATCGTGAGTGAGTGGCGGCACGACCTTGTAGACATAGTCCATGGCGGCATCTTTGAGTGCGCCGGTCGGATTGCCTTGTGCGTCGCGAACGATGACACCGCCGGGAGGATCTGGAGTCTTGGCGGTGATGCCCGCCAGGCGCAGCGTAGTCGAGTTCGCCAGGGCCATGTGACCGTCATAGCGCATCACGAAAACAGGAGTGTCGAGAGTAAGCGGGTCGATGAGTTCCTTGGTTGGCATCCGGGCGGGAGTCCACTTGGTCTCGTCCCAGTCTCCGCCGGAGACCCACTCACCCTTCGGCGTGCGCCGGGCTCGTTCCCCAATGCGCCGCGCAAATTCCTCAGCACTGGTGGCGTCGTTGAGTTGCACCTGGTCGAGCGCCAGTCCTCCGTCGACAAAATGAACGTGGGAGTCGTTAAAACCTGGCAGTAACCGCTGGCCACCGGCATCAATCACATGCGTGCGAGCACCGTGCCAGGCTTCGAGGTCAGCATTCGTACCAACCGCTACGATGCGGTCACCGAGCACGGCAACAGCCTGCGCAGTTGGATTGGTCTTGTCCACCGTCCAGACCTTGGCATTCCGAACGATGAGATCGGCGGAGGGCTGAGACTGGGCCAACAGTGATTGTGCGAAGAGCCAAGAGCAGAGGAGAACAAGTCTTGAGTATCGGCGTCTAGTTTTCATTTTTCTGGTGTCCCGCAGACACGGGTATCCTCGGGAACGACTGGTTAGCATACAGGACTTCCCTCGCTTGACCGAAAGCCATCAGCGATTCGGTAGTGGCTCAGTTTGATCTCTCACTCGCTTGTCATCCTGAGGAAGCGGAGTCCTTCGCCGCGCGAAGGACTCCCGATGAAGGACCCATGCATTCCGGACGCTAGCGATGCCCGAACCCACGCCAGATTTGCGGATTTGCTTCCACTCCTGATTTGAGCGGATATTATGTGGAGATTAGCGGAATCGAGAAGTTCCTTCATTTGCTTTCGTCTCGCTTCGCGGAACGAAAGGCTGCGCTCAGGATGACAGCGGTGGGTGGCTAGAGAGGACAAGTCGTTTCCAGCTCCAAGCTAACCCACTACCAGGGCTTCCCTTAACACTTTTGTGCCAACCACCTGCACTCAGGGGCCATTGTCTGAAAAAATCACAGCAGCTACTCTCAGACATCGATTCCATTATCTCTGGCCGGCTTTGACGGCGATAATGCGCGCAGATCGCCGTGCCGTGGTTTTATCAGGTTCCGAGGCTGGCAGACTCGACGACATGAATACAGCAACCGAAAGTACTTATAGCTCAGTCCATCCGCGGGTCCGCGTCTTAGTGGCCGACGATCATGAGGTCATGCGGCTGGGAATTCGAAATCTTCTCGAGGTCCAGCCCGGCTGGAGTGTTTGTGCGGAGGCCAGCAACGGCCAGGAGGCGGTGGACAAGACGGTTCAGTTTCATCCCGACGTGATCATCATGGACATCAGCATGCCGGTGATGAACGGAATCGACGCCGCCAATCAGATTACGAGGACGCAACCTCAAATCCCCGTAATCCTGTTCTCCCTGCACTTGTCTGATGATCTTTATCCTCATTTTCGAACGGAAGGAATTCGCGGCGCGGTCGCCAAGGGAAACGCCGCCCGGGACCTGGTTCAGGCTGTGGAGACGGTGTTGGGTGGGGGAACGTTCTTTCCCGACCGGAAAACTGCCTTCAGTTGACCGCCAGCGAATCAGACAACAAGAAAGAATTACAGGAGTGGCAGGCGCCGGTCGGTTGTGGGGAGGTACCCGACGCCTGCCGTTCGCTCCTTCGCGTTGGGGTACTTCAACTAATACGTCCAATCCTTCGGCAGAACCATCGGGGAAATGCTGTAGTCTTTACGGGAAATTAGCCCAGAAGAAATCTAGGTGGAATAGTCCGCGTTGATGCGCACGTATTCGGCAGTCAAGTCTGTAGTCAGAAACCGGGAAAAGCTGCGGCCTCGTCGCAGGCGGATACGCACCTCGCACAATGGTCGGGCGAGATCCAGATGTGCCCGCTTTTCGTCGAAGGCGCACCCCACCCCGTTGCGGCAGACCGTCTGATCGCCAATCAAAATGGTGACGCGCGCGGGGTCAAGAGCGATCCCAGATCTGCCGACCGCAGCCAGAATGCGCCCCCAATTGGGGTCCGCGCCTGCCCAGGCAGTCTTCACCAGAAGAGAGTGGGCCACGGTTCGCGCCACCTGCTGCGCCTCGTCGCGAGTCTTCGCCTGTTCGATCGACAGACGAACGACGTGCCGCACTCCTTCGCCGTCAGACACGATCTGCCCGGCCAGAGATTGGCAGACTTGCTCCAGGGCTGCGGAAAACTTCTTTCGGCTGGCAGGGTGTTTCAGGTTTACTCCGCTCCGGCCACTGGCCAGGAGCAAGACGGTGTCGTTGGTGGAGGTGTCGCCGTCGATGGAAATGCAGTTGAAAGTCTGTTCGCAGGCTTGTCTCAACAAAGTCTTCAACTCACCGGGGCTGGCCACCGCGTCGGTGAACAGGTACACCAGCATGGTCGCGAGTTGAGGATGAATCATGCCCGCGCCCTTGGCGATCCCCAGCAACTTCACCGACTGTTTCCCAGAATTGAAGGCCGCGCCTGCCAATTTCGGACGCGTGTCGGTGGTCATGATGGCACGGGCGAAACGGGCAATTCCCTGCTTCGTCGCTTCCCGCGCCGCCGTCAGTTCAGGCAAGTGGGCGATGATCTTGTCTACCGGAAGAGGAACTCCAATGATTCCGGTCGAGGACGGACAAACCTCGGTTGACTTTATTCCCAGCAGTCGCCCCAGCTCGCCGCAGACTCTGGCGCACGCCCGGATGCCAGACGACCCTGTAGCGCAGTTCGCGTTGCCCGAGTTGACGATTACCGCCCGGACCCGGCCGCGGCTGACCGACAGAGCAGCTCGTCCGACCACGAGCGGGGCGGCTACGACCCTGTTTTTTGTGAACACTGCAGCCGCAGCCGTGCCGGGACAAGCTTCGACCAGCGCAAGGTCCGGCCGGCCACTGGTCTTGATTCCGGCGGAGGCAGCCGAGAAACTGAATCCTGCCGGCAGATAAATTGTTTTTGGCGGTGATGTAGCGATGGGCGTCCCGCCCGTCCATGATGTCGCGTGCCGGACGGGCTGGGCGCCCGTCGCTACATCGGTCAGACGGACGCGAGGCTTCATACCTCGATCTTCACCAGCCAACTGGTGGATTGAGGAAGCATTGCGAACTTGGGAAGTTCACCGCGCACCATGGCGACTTCATCACAACAGTGAAACCGGGGGCAGACGACGCAGTCTTTGTGCATCTTGTCAGGTAAATCCTCGCGCTGTGCCATGGCAAATCCCAGGCGAGAGAAAAACTCGGGGATGCGGGTGAACAAGCAGATGGAGCTGACGTTGTGCTTGCGCGCCTGCGCCAGCAACGCCTTGACCAGGCGCTCACCGCCTCCCCCGCCCTGGCGGGCCGGATCGACGGTAATCGATCGAATCTCAGCCAGATGAGGCCCATAGAGATGGAGCGCGCCGCAGCCAATGATCTCGCCGTTATCTTCAAGCACGACGAAGTCGCGAACATTCTCGCAGACCTCGGCAAAGGTGCGCGGCAGCAGGGTTCCGTCCCCGGAATAGGCCGCGATCAGGGCGTGGATCTGCTCAGCGTCGGGAAGAAGAGCTTCACGCGTGCGCATGAACGACCTCCCGGATGGCTTCCACTCTCTTCCTCGCCTCTGCGATGGCCTGCCGGACTCGCACCGGGGCCGTGCCCCCGGGGACGTCGTGAATGTTAAGCACCGACTGCAGAGTCAGGCAGGAGTAGAAATCCTGATCGAAAACGGGATTCAATTGACGCAATTCCTCCAACGGCAAGTCTGCAAGCTCACAATTTCTTTCGACACAGGTTTGGACCGCTTTGCCGATCTGTTCGTGTGCCAGTCGAAACGGCACACCGCGCCGGACCAGGTAGGTGGCCCCGGCCCAGGCATTCATAAAGCCGGACTGCGCAGCGGCCTGCATGCGGTCGTAGTCGAATTCCACAGCCTTCATCCAGCCTGAAGCCATCGGCAGCAAAGCCAGCACCGTGCCGGCGGCGTCAAAGAGCGGTTGCTGGGTCTCCTGCAGGTCTTTGTTGTAGGCCAGGGGCAAGCCTTTCAGCGTGACCAGCAAGGCGGTCGCGTTTCCGATGATGCGGGCCGCTTTGCCGCGCGTCAGTTCCAGCAGATCTGGATTCATTTTTTGTGGCATGGCACTGCTTCCCGTCGAATACGCTTCCGGCAGCCGGATGAATCCAAATTCCTGCGATGAAAATAAAATCATTTCCTCAGCCCAACGGCTTAGATGCACGGCCAGCACAGAAAGTGCACCGACGAACTCCAGCGCGAAATCGCGATCACTGGTGCCGTCGATGCTGTTGGCGGTGGGGGCATCGAAACCTAGTTCCTCGGCCATGGCGCGCCGGTCCAGCGGCAAAGTAGCGCCAGCCACAGCCCCAGAGCCCAAAGGAGAAACATTCAGACGCTTGCGGCAGTCGGCAAGGCGGTCGGCGTCGCGCAAAAACATCTCAACGTAGGCCAGCAGCCAGTGCGCCACCAGCACCGGTTCGGCTCGCTGCAGGTGAGTGTAGGCGGGCATAGCGGAATTCCCGGCCTGGTCGGCGCGGTCGACGAGAACAACCAGCCAGTCCGCCAGATCGGCTCTCATCTGGTCAATGGCGGCCCGCACATAAAGCCGCAGGTCGGTGGCAATCTGCTCATTCCGGCTGCGCCCGCTATGCAATTTGTATCCGGTATCGCCAATCAGCGCGACCAGTTGCTTTTCGACAAAGTGGTGCACGTCTTCCGCTTCGCTGTCATCTAGGAACGCTGGTGACGATGCCGCCTTGGTAGCAATCTGTTCCAGACCCTGAAGAATCGCGATCAACTCGCTCGAAGACAGCACTCCGGCATTCTTCAGTGCGCTCGCATGGGCGCGGCTGGCGGCCAGTTCTTCCCGCAGCAAGCGCCGGTCGAATTCGAAGGATCGCTGCCAGCGCTCGAAATCAGCATCGAGCGGCTGGCGAAAGCGTCCCGACCACATCTTCATCTCGTCACCTCAGACTTCGGCGCCTCTGACTTCGCAGCCTCCGCCCGCGCACGGGCGCGCGAACGAGACGGCAATCCCAGGATGCGGATGAACCCCTCTGCGTCCTTCTGGTCATAGCTGTCGTCCATGGTGAACGACGAAAGATCGGTACGGTAAAGCGAATTGTCGGACTGGCGGCTCACCACCGACACGTTGCCTTTGTATAAAGACAAAGTGATCGTGCCCGTGATATCTCGCTGCGTGTTCTCGACAAATGCGTCCAGTGCTTCCCGCAACGGGGTAAACCACAGACCGAAATACACCAGTTCGGCGTATTTCAGTCCGACGTGCTGCTTGAAGTGCATTACATCGCGTTCCAGGCAGAGAGCCTCAAGCTCGCGATGTCCCGCGATCAACAGGGTTCCGCCGGGGGTTTCATAACATCCGCGAGACTTGATGCCCACGAACCGGTTCTCTACCAGGTCGATCCGACCGATGGCATTGCGGCCGCCGATCTCGTTCAGCAACTCGACCAGCGACACCGGATCGAGCTTCATGCCGTTCACCGAAACCGGAACTCCTTTCTCATAGCCGAGGACAACCTGCTCTTCGCGGTCCGGGGCATCCTGCGGCGAACGCGTCAATTGCCAGGTACCGGGAAGAGGAGCATTGCCGGCATCTTCCAGTTCTCCGCCCTCGTGGCTGATGTGCCACAGATTGCGATCGCGGCTGTGAATTTTCTCCCGGCTGGCGGTCACGGAGATCCCGCGCTTTTCCGCGTAGTCGAGGCAGTCTTCGCGTGACTTCAGGTTCCACTCCCGCCACGGCGCGATCACTTTCAGCTCAGGCGCCAATGCCTGATAAGTAAGTTCGAAGCGGACCTGATCGTTCCCCTTGCCTGTGCAGCCGTGTGCTACTGCGGTGGCGCCCTCGCGCAGAGCCACCTCCACCTGGTGCTTGGCAATGACCGGTCGCGCCAAAGAGGTGCCCAGCAGATACTTGTGTTCGTAGACAGCGCCTGCCTTCAGCGCGGGAAAAACGTAGCCGGTCAGGAATTCCTCGCGCATATCTTCGACGATCACCTTGCTGGCGCCTGTCTTGTAAGCCTTTTCGACGACGGCTTCGATGTCGTCTCCCTGACCCACGTCTCCGACCATGGCAATCACGTCGTAGGCGTAGTTTTCCTTCAGCCAGGGAATGATGATGGAGGTGTCGAGCCCTCCGGAATAGGCGAGCACTACTTTTTCAGCCCCTCTTTTTTCAGGCACTCTCTCAGGCATTCGCATTCCTCGAATTCGTGCGGCCCACCTTGCCGCCCAGCAGCAGTAACAGGATGGCCTTCTGCACATGCAGGCGGCTTTCCGCCTGGTCGAACACCACGGAGCGGTCGGAGTCCATGATTTCGTCCGTGATCTCCATTCCGCGGTGCGCAGGCAAACAGTGCATGAAGACGGCGTGAGGCGCCGCGCCGGCCACGAGCTTATGGTTCACCTGGTAGGGCGGGAATATCTGGTTCCGTTCCTGCTCCTCATGCTCGTGTCCCATGCTGGTCCAGGCATCAGTATAGACCGCGTCTGCCCCGTTCACAGCCTGGTTTGGGTCGTTTAGGATCTCGATGACCGCGCCGGTCTGTTGCGCGATGTCCCGCGCATCGGCAACGATCTGCGCGTCGGGTGCGTAGCCTGAAGGCGTGGCGATGCGAATTCGCGAGCCCAGAGTGGCCGCGGTCAGCAGTAGCGAATGAGCGACGTTATTGCCGTCGCCGACATAGGCGAGGCAAATCTTCTTCAGATCACCAAACCTTTCCATCAGCGTGAAGTAGTCGGCCAGCGCCTGACAGGGATGTTCAAGGTCGCTCAGGGCATTGACCACCGGCACGCAAGCGTGCTCTGCCATTCCTTCGACTGTGCTGTGAGCGTAGGTACGCAACACGATAGCGTCGATCCAGCGTTCCACGTTGTGGGCGATATCGCTCAGCTTTTCGCGGGCATCCAGGCGGCCGGCAGTCTGGTCCATAAAGAAGGCATTGCCACCCATGCTGGCCATACCCGCTTCAAACGTCAGGCGGGTGCGCAGAGATTGCTTTTCGAAAAACATCACCATCTGCTTCCCGGCCAACGCTGTCCTGAAATTAGCGGGACGCGCCTTGAGCAGCCCGGCCAGCTGGAAAATGGTCTCAACCTCCATCGGGCTGAGGTCTCGGATTGAAATCAGGTCACGCCCTGGAAACGTCGACGTTGCCGGCGGAGTTACGACCTGGGTTGTTTGTGGCTGGATGCTCACCGTGATTGTCTCCTTCGTATTGACTTTACGTTGCTGTTAATCTTCTTTTGCGGTTCAGTGGAGGTAAGGGCCGAGTCCAACGCCCGGAGTACCTGGTCCACGTGAGCGCGTTGAATGATGTATGGTGGCAAAAAGCGCAGCACAGTATCCTGCGTGCGGTTGATCAGGATGCCGCGGTCCAACAAATGTGTGACTACTGTCTTTGCCCTGTCGGGAGAATCCAGGTTCATGCCCAGCATCAGGCCCATGCCGCGAATCTCCTGCACGCAGCCGTGTTTGGCTTTGAGGCCTTCCAGCTTTTTGTGGAAGTAATCTCCGGTCTGGCGAATATGTCCCATCATCCCGTCCAGGACGCGGAGAAATTCGATGGCAACCGCACAGGCCAACGGGCCTCCGCCGAAGGTGGTGCCATGCATTCCGGGGTGCATGCCGCTGGCGACCCGATCGGTCGTGAGCAGCGCCCCCAGCGGAAGTCCTGCGGCCAGGGGTTTGGCGACGGTGACGATGTCGGGCTTGATTCCGTAGTGCTCGTAGGCAAAGTATTTTCCGGTACGACCGAGTCCACACTGAATTTCGTCGAGGATTAGGAGTGCTCCGGTGCGCTCGCTCAATTGCCGCGCCGTCTGCAGAAACTCGGTGCTCAACGGCCGGATCCCGCCTTCTCCCTGAATGGTCTCCAAACAAATGGCGCAGACGCTGCCATCAAATTGCCGCTTGAGATCGTCCACATCGTTGAAGGCGACAAATCCAACTCCGGGGACCAGCGGCGCAAACGGGTGCCGATATTTCTCTTGTCCAGTGGTCGCCAGCGACCCGAAGGTGCGACCGTGAAACGAATTCTCCAGGGCCAGCAGGCGCCACTTGGCTTTGTGGCCGTTATTGTTCTGGGTGCGCGCGTAGGCTCGCGCCATCTTGAGGGCGCCTTCCCATGCTTCGGTTCCGCTGTTACAGAAAAATGCCTTGTCCAAGCCGGAGATCTTGGTCAGCCGTCTCGCAAGTTCAGCCTGGAACTCATGGAAAAAAAGATTCGATACGTGGATCAGACGTCCCGCCTGGCGTTTCAGCGTCGCCTGAATCACGGGATGTCCGTGACCCAGCGCGTTGACCCCGATCCCGCTGAGGAAATCGAGATAGCGCTTGCCTCGCGAGTCCCAGAGATAGACGCCACGTCCCCGCTCAAACAGAACGCGCTGGCGGTCATAGGTCGGCAGCAGCAATTTCGATTCGGAACGAATGACGGCAGCCAGGCTCATGCGACTGTTACCTCCGTGCCGCCATAGAGCTTGGTGAGATAGAACTGCGGCAACGTGTCGGCTTGAGCTGCCGGTAGGATGCGCACCCGTCCCACGCCTTTTTTGAGCGCCTGGCCGCAGGCCTCAAGCTTGGGCAGCATGCCGCCTGCAATCTCCGCGCTTTCGACCATAAGAGAAATCTGCTTGGTGTTCAGCCACGGCATCACCGTGCCCTCGGCGTTTTTCACACCTGCAACGTCAGTCAGGAAAATAAGCGCGTCGGCATGGCAGGCAACGGCACAGGCCGAGGCCATCTGGTCCGCATTCACGTTGTAATACTCGCCATCGGAACCCAGCGCCACGGACGACAAAACCGGAATTCCACCTTGCCCCCAGATGGCGTCCAGCCAGCGCGGCTCGACCGAGCAGATCTCTCCCACATATCCCAGGTCGTAGCCCGGCGTCTGCTTTTTGCGGGCGCGGAATGACATTCCGTCGCCACCGCACAGACCAATCGCGGGACGACCCGCCGCCACAATTGCCGCTACCAGACTCTTATTTACGATCCCAGCCAGCACCATCAGCGCTACGTCGCGCGTCTCCGCGTCGGTAATCCGCAGACCGTTTACGAAATCGCTTTCCTTGCCCAGGAGTTTCAGTGTCCGCGTGAGGGCCGCTCCGCCACCGTGCACTACGGTGACCCGGTGGCCGTCGTCCGCCAACTCGACGATGGCACGGGCACACTTTTGCAGCGTGGTCTTGTCCTCGAGTGCCGCGCCGCCCAGCTTGATTACAATCTTCACTGCAGACCCTCCTCTTCCTTAAACCCATACATGAGGTTCATGTTCTGAACCGCTTGACCAGCCGCGCCTTTTAGCAGGTTGTCGATGCAGGACACCAGTACCAGACGGCGTCCATCTTCCGCCAGGCAAAATCCCAGATCACAGTAGTTGGTGTGCAGCGAAAATTGGATCTGCGGCAGCTTCGGCGTCGCGAACACCCGCACCCAAGGCTTGCCCACATAGAAATCCCTGAAGCACGACTCCACCTCCACCGGCTTCATCGCGCGTTTCAAGTGCACGTAAATCGTCGAAAGAATTCCCCGCGGAATGGGCAGCAGGTGAGGCGTGAAGATCAGTTCGCCCGAGTTCAGCTTCAACTGCTCGAGAATCTCTCCCACATGGCGGTGTCCGAACACCGAGTAAGCGGAAAGATTGTCGGCCACCGAAACAAAGTGAGTGCGAGCGGTCGCCTCTTTGCCGGCACCCGAGACCCCTGACTTGGAATCGGAAATAATTCCCTTCTCCCGATCGACCATGTCGGCAATAAGGAGCGGGGCCAGCGCCAGGATGACTGAAGTGGCATAGCAACCCGGATTCGCCACCAGAGCCGCGCTGGGAAGCTGGTCACGATTCAGCTCGGGAAGCCCGTACACGGCACGCTGGGTAAGATCCGCAGCAGTGGCGGCGTCCGTGTCGTGGAAGCCATAAACCGCGCGGTGCTGCGCCTCCCGCAACCGCCAGGCGCCGCTAAGGTCGATCACCCGCATCCCGCCCGCGATCGCCTGCGGAACCAGTTCGCGTGAGACCTCGTGCGGCGTGGCTAGAAACAACAGCCCGATTTTCTGGCGCTGTAATTCGGACCAGCTGAGCGGCTGCAGCGGGTAGCCCCCGTTGCCGGAAATCGCGGGATACATTTCCGCAAGATTGGCAGTGGAAGCACTTTCGCCGGAACGCTGAAGCAACACCGGGGTTTCCACGCCGGGATGGCGCAAAAGAATGCGAGCCAGTTCGAATCCGGAATAGCCGGTCGCACCCAGAATTGCGGTCTTGAGTTTTGCTGTCACGATGGGCGCCCCTAGGCGAGCATCTCCTGAATGCGCGCCGCCAGGCGGTTCGCACCCTTGGTGTCAGAGCACACCATCAATATTGTGTCGTCACCAGCGATGGTTCCGATCGCTTCCTCCCAATCCTGGCCGTCAAGCGCGGCGGCCACCGGCTGCGCGCTGCCTACGGTCGTCTTGATGACCAGCAGGTTCTGCGCCGCCTTCACTTCCAGCACAAACTCGCGTACCAAGCGCGAAACCGGGGGTAGTGCGGGCTCAAACGCCGCTTCGCCGGGCATTACGTACCCGGCTCCAGTCTTTACCAGGCCCAGTTCGCGTATGTCGCGCGAAAGCGTGGCCTGCCCTACTTTCAAACCCCGCTTGCTGAGCGCGCGCTGCAGGTCCTCCTGGCTCCCTAGCGAACTCCGTTCCAGCAGCTCGAGGATGACCTTTTGTCGCAGCGGCTTGCTCATGTGTATGAATGACTATTCATCTGCATGAATAATTATTCATCAATGGTAACGGATGTGGCCAGGGTGTCAAGTAAAAATGTGGGCACGGGCGTCACGCGCGCGTTTCTCGAACCGGACTGCGTGGAGACAGCCGTCCTCGGCTGTCGGGTCGAGCGTAGCTCGACAGTCTTTACTGAGGTCAAAATAGCGGAGCGTTGTTGCTTCGCCGGACAGCCGAGGGCGGCTGTCCTCACGTGGCTGCTACCACCCTCCCTCGGCCTGGCACATGGCCAGCGAAGGGCTGTATTCAGTTGCCGGTTGCGTGGTCGAGAAAAACGCTCGATGCAGGCGCTGTACCGCTTCCACTGCCTGGGATTCGTCTACCAGGAAGCTGATGTTTCGCTCCGAGGCCCCCTGACAGATCATGCGGACGTCGATATCCCCAACCGCGCGAAAGGCCCGGCCGGCGATCTCCGGATGGCGCCGAACCTGCTCTCCCACCAGGCAGACCAGCGCCTTGTGGTTTTCCCAGCGCACGTTGGCCATGCCTTTCAGTTCTTCGGCGATTGACGGCAGCGCGGTCACCGAACTCACCAGCAGCGCAAGGCTGCCGCGTGAAGCCGAAAGCAAGTCCAGGCTGTGTTGGTGACGCTCAAAAACATCAAAGACTTCTCGCAGCAGCTCGGGAGCGAACCAGCGCACGGGTTCCACGTCTACGATCGCCACGCCTCGTTTGGCGGTGATCGCCTTCACCCCGCCGCTAGTCTCGCAGTGGGCCACGATTTCAGTTCCAGGGCAATCCGGATTGCGCGAATTGAGCACCCACACCGGAACATTGCTCCGCATCGCAGGCACCAGCGTAGCCGGATGCAGTACCTTGGCGCCGAAGTAGGCCAGATCCGCAGCTTCGTCGAAACTCATGCGCGCCACTCTGCGGGCGTCAGCGCACAGGTTGGGATCGGTGGTCATGATGCCATCCACGTCGGTCCAGATCTCGATGCGATTGGCGTGCAGCCCGGCACCGACGATCGAGGCGCTGAAATCGGAGCCTCCGCGACCCAGGGTGGTTGGAATGCCGTCTTGGGTAGCGCCGACAAACCCGCCTATCACCGGGACGCAACCGGCTTCCAGCAGCGGGACCAGAACGGCGTTCAGTCGCTCATTCGTCTCTGCCCACAGCGGCGTGGCCCGAGTGTGCGCGGCGTCGGTAACGATGCACTGCTTTGCATCCACCAGGGCGGCATCCACTCCCTCTGCCCGCAGCGCGCGGTGCAGCAGCTTTGATGACAGCACCTCGCCGCTTCCCAGCAATCGATCCTGGGACTGCGGAGTGAATGCTTTCTCCCAGGCGATCTTGCTCAAGACATCGTCTAGAAGCTGCCATTCTTCCTCCAATTCACGCGACAGGCTGCCACGTTCTTCCTCGGTAAGGAGGTCACGGGCGACGCTCTCATGCCGCAGCCGAAGTGATTGAAGACTCTCCCGCGCCGACTCCAGACGTCCTTCCGCCGCAGCCCAGCCCGCATTCATCAACTGGTCGGTCACCCTGGAAAGAGCACTGACCACCAATACTGGACGGTACGGCGAGGGCCGCGCCGTCAGTTGACACACTCGACGAATAGCCGCAGCGTCCTCCACCGAGGTACCGCCAAATTTCATGACGACACATTCAAATCGGCGGCTCGACGGCTGACTGTTGGCTTCAGATAAATCGTTCATGTCGTTCTCCCTTTTACCTCTCATTGTGACCGGTTGATTCACATCGATGTCGGCACCAATAAAAAACCCACCTGCCAGGTCCTTCTGGCGGTGGGTCTTGTTGGCTGCTAAAACTTTGAGTTACTCAGCTCACCAGACGCCCTCCCCCAGAAGGCACGTAATCGTGCCTGTGCTCATCGATGTAATTCGCTTAGCCTTCTGGGCGATTGAGTTCATGGTTGTCGCTGTCTACGACTCTCTGTCTCGGACCGGGGAGCTAGTTGTGCTGCTCCCGGCCTAATCTCGGTTCCGGAGTGTCCGGTTTGAATTCCTCAAAGAACTGCATCAGCCGATCGACCAATCTGCGCCTGCCTCCAATGACATGGAGACCGCTTTCGTGCTGGTGATCTTCGAGGATCTTGTTCAAGCTGCTTTCCAGTTGGTTCATCACTACACCCCCTCAGCTGGGTTCGAATTCGTTCACGACCACAGGTTACCGGCGATCAGAAAAGCTCTGAGGTTACAGAGACTGTAGTTAGAGTAGCAATTTCTCCTGTTAAACAGAAATTTGAAATTGTGATCGGCGGAATCGACAAATCCGATAAGCTTTGCGTGACCCTATTTGGACGCCGAGGCCAATTGTCGTACCGTGCTGATGAATGTTGAAGTTGCGCGCGTGTGCGTACGATCGCGCCGGTAGGCGATCCCTAACTCTCTCCACAGCTCTTCTTCCTTGATCGGGATCAGCTTGACTCGCCCGGCCAGCACCTGGTCGCGGGCAAAACTCGAGCTAATAAGCGAAACACCCAGCCCGGCGGCAACAAAGCTCTTGATCATGCCGACGCTGGGCAATTCCATCCGGACCTGAAGGTGGGAAGCGTAAGGACGGAATAACTTGTCCATCACCCGGCGACTATAGCCGGTCTTGGGCAGCAGCAAAGGTTGCTTGGCAATCTCGCTCACCGGCACGACTTCCAGCTTCGCCAGGGCATTCTGCGGGCTCACCATCAGCATGAGCTGGTCGCGAAAGATGGAATGGGTTTTCAAGCTGGCAGATTTTACCGGCAAGGTCACAATTCCTACGTCGATGGTGCCGTTCTCCAGCTTTTCCACGATCTTGTAACTGAAGTTCCGATAGATGCTGATTTGCACGCCGGGATACAGGTGGCAATATTTGGCGAAGACGTCGGGCAATACGTACAGGCAAGTCGCTTCATTGGCGCCAATTACCAGTGTGCCTCGGGGACTGGTGCCCTGGTCGGCGACCGCGAGCAGAGACTCGTCGCGCATCTGCAGCAGGCGCTCGGCGTAGGCGAACAAGACTCTGCCCGCAGGCGTCAGGGTCACGTCTTTGCCGGAGCGGTCGAGGAGCCGGTCGCCGTACTCCTGCTCCAGTTGGCGGATCTGCGCGCTGACCGCTGACTGCGAGCGGAAAACTTTTTGCCCGGCGCGGGAGAAGCTGCCCAGCTTGGCCACTTCCAGGAACGTTACTAACTGGTCAAAGTCCATGGGTAGTGGAAGATTATAGCGGACAAGCAGACCCGATTTTCAAACTCTGCCAATGATAATGACAAGGTTCGAGCAGTATCGAGAACTGACAACTGCAATCTAAGAATTGGTACTGCCCATTTCAGACTAGCCCGGGCTGCACGGAGGTGACCAGTTTCCCTTCCTTCATTACCACTGCCAATGTTTCCGAAGCCACTGGCCGCGGCGCGTAAACCGGAGTCGCCGCCGGCCTCTTGAGCCGGGTGAGAATCGTGGCCCAAGTTTCGGCTATGGAACAAGGCAGAGCCAGGGGCTCTACGCGCAAGAAAGGAAGAGGCGCGGAGGTGCTCAATAAACCCGCTGCGCGCGGGCTTCCCGTGAGACGAAGATGTTTACGCAGCACCCGGCGGAGCCACAACTCCTCCCGAACTTCAATCGGAGACAGCCGGACAGAGTGCTGGTTGTATCCGTATCCTCCAACGGAATCGCGCAACAGATAGGCCAGCCCACCGGTCATTCCCGCACCCAGGTTCATTCCTGCCGGTCCCAGAATCACAGCCACCCCGGCGGTCATGTACTCGCAACCGTGCTGGCCCACGCCTTCGACAACCGCGAGAGCCCCGCTGTTGCGCACGGCAAATCGCTCTCCGACGCGTCCGGCGACATACAATTCACCGCTGGTCGCGCCGTAGAGCAAAGTATTGCCGGCAAGGACATCCCCGCGCAATGACGCTTCGTCACCGGCGGTGATCGCAATCGTGCCACCAGACAGGCTCTTGCCGACGTAATCGTTGGCCTCACCTTGAAGACGGAAGTTCACTCCACGGATCAGGAATCCGCCAAAGGTCTGCCCGGCGCTGCCGACGAATTCATACTTGGTCGGACCGTCACCCTCCTGCCCCAGACCCTGTCGCAGTATTTCTCCACTCAAATGGGCTCCGATCGCGCGATCGGAGTTGGTAATCGAAAAACGGCGGCGGCGCGAGGCACGAATGTCGGCATCGCCCAAGGTGCGATTCAGCTCGAGATACAAACTGCTTTCTTCCTCGCTTGGACCCGCCACCTGGTGCGGACTCACAATCGGGTCAAGCAACCCGGCCAGCGTTCTTGCCGCGTGCGGAGTCTGAGGACGCAGCCGGTGTGCCTCGCCGACAATGTCATCGATCGAACCAGCCCCCAGACTGGCCAGTAATTCACGGACCTCCTGGGCCACTGCCCGGAAGTAGGTTTCGACCATTTCCGGTTTTCCCGCAAAGCGGGTGCGCAGTTTTTCATCCTGAGTAGCGATGCCGACCGGACAGGTATTGAGATGGCATTGCCGCGCCATCACACATCCCAGCGCGAGTAGAGAGGCCGTGCCAAAACCAAACTCCTGCGCGCCCAGCAGCGCGCCAATGATCACGTCGCGCGCGAACTTGAACCCGCCGTCGACCCGCAGACGTACGCGGCCGCGCAGCCCGGCTCTTACCAGTGCACTGTGTGCATCCCGCAGGCCCACTTCCCACGGCAGACCCGTATTCTTGATGGAAGTGATGGGCGACGCGCCGGTGCCGCCATCGTGTCCACTGATAGTGATAACGTCAGCTCCCGCTTTGGCCACGCCCGTGGCGATGATTCCGACGCCCACGCTGGCAACAAGTTTCACCCCAATGCGTGCCCGCGGGTTGATCGCGCGCAGGTCGTAGATCAGTTGCGCCAGGTCCTCGATGCTGTAAATATCATGATGAGGCGGCGGCGAGATCAGCATCATCTTGGGCACCGCGTGCCGCAAGCGTGCGATGTAGACGCTCACCTTGCTGGCCGGCAGTTGGCCCCCCTCGCCGGGCTTGGCGCCTTGCGCAATTTTTATTTCCAGCTCATCGGCATGCATCAGGTATTCCGCGGTCACGCCAAACCGCGCCGACGCCACCTGCTTTACCCGGTTATTGGCTTCCCCACCTTCGCGATAAATCTCAGGATCTTCTCCCCCTTCGCCGGTATTGCTGCGCCCGCCCAGACGGTTCATGGCGATGGCAAGAGTACGGTGCGTCTCCGGTGAAATCGCGCCTAACGACATGGCTTGCGTGCTGAACCGGCTCAGGATGGATGCTTCCGATTCAACCTCATCAAGTGGCAGCGGCTCGCCGGGAACCATTTCCAGCAGGTCGCGGACCGCCACCGGCTCTTTCTGCTGGCTCAGTTCCATGAAGGCGGCGCGGTTTTCTTCGGTCGGCGACTTGATAAAGCGATGCATGCGCCGTACCAGCTCCGGCGAACTGGCGTGCCGCTCCCCGTTGTGGCGGAAACGATAGAGTCCGTTATCCTGCAACTGCGCGCTGGGCGAAGCGAAAGCTGCGTCGTGACGGTCAACGCAATCCTGCAGAAGGTCGCTCAGGCTCTTGCCCGCGAGGGAGGAACTGGCATCCTCGAAAAATTGATTGCAAACCTCGGAATCGAGGCCAATGATCTCGAATAGATGACTGTTGCGGTAGCTGGCAATGGTCGAAATGCCCATGCGGGCAATCACTTTGCGCAAGCCCTTTTCTACGGCACCGCGAAAACTGGCCGCACCGTCCGGACGGAGTTGCGCAGCCTGCTCCAGCGCCAGATAAGGAAACACAGCACTCGCACCCGCAGCGACCAGCAGCGCCACGTGATGAGTGTCGATTACCTGCCCAGTCTCGATCACCAGCGGAACGTCCTGCGCCCCGTCCATTCCCTTCCAGGCCGCGGCCAGAGCCAGCAATGCCGGCAACGCCGCCCGCTTCACATCCACGCCCCGATCGGTCAACACGATGAACCCGGGTCTCTTCTTCAGTACACCCTTCGATGCCCGCTTCGACGCACACTTCTCCGCCGCAGTCTTTGCAGCCTCCTGCAAGCGCGCCAGTGCGGCCTTGGCGCCCTCCCCGCCCTCGGCCGCGGGAAAGGTAAATTCAATTCTCTCGGAGCCGCCAAGCTCCTTCTCCAACATCTCCAACTGCCCGCCATCGAGCAGTGGCGAGTTGAGCGTGGCAGGCCCCAGAAATACTCTCAGGGACATCACGTGAGTCTCGCGCAATGAGTCAATCGGAGGATTCGTGACCTGCGCAAAACGCTGCTTGCAGTAGTCCCAAAGCGGCCGGCGCAAGGTGGACAGCGAAGCCGGCGGCGCATCATCTCCCATGCTCCAGACTGCTTCTTGTCCTTGCTCCACCAAAGATTGGAATAAGAGGCGGAACTGATCTCCACTCCAGCCCAGCGCGGCCATTACCTGGTTGGGTTCTGCCGTGGCTGCAATAACGGGCTGTTCAGTTGGAGGTACGATAACTGCAGGCACGGACGAAACCGCGCGAATTCCTTCGCGCAGCCGCAACGAATCTTTGGGCCGCACAAACTGGCCGCTCGCCGGATTCACCAGCAGAATCTCGCCCGGGCCCAGCCGCTGTCTCTCGATGATTTTCTTATCATCCAGATCGGCAATTCCAACCTCTGAGCCGACTACTAGTAAACCGTCCGAGGTCAGGGTGTAACGCAAAGGCCGCAACCCGTTGCGATCCAGTTTCGCGCCCACTGTGCAGCCGTCGGTGAAGACCAGAGCCGCGGGGCCATCCCACGGTTCCTGCAGTCGGGAATGCTCCTCGAGAAAACTCCGCAGCTCCGACGACGCCTCGGGAGAACGCTCCCAGGCCGGTGGAACCATGCCCAGCATGGCCTCAGCGGGCGTGTACGCCTGGCGTAGATAGAGTTCAAACCCATTGTCGAAGCTTGCCGAATCGCTGACCTTTTCCTCCAGCAGCCGAACATTATCCGAGAATCGGAGATCGCGCAGCAGCTTCGGCGACTTCGCGCGCAGCCAGCGGCGGTTACCGCTGATGGTGTTGATTTCGCCGTTGTGCGCCACAAAACGAAACGGCTGAGCCAGCGACCAGCTAGGTTGGGTGTTGGTGGAGTAACGCTGATGAAAAATCGCGAACGTACTTTCAAAGTCGGGATCTCGCAGGTCGGCGTAAAACGCAGGCAGTTGACAAGGCGTCAGCAGCCCTTTGTAGACAACGGTCCGGGATGACAGCGAACAGAAATAAGTTCCAAGGGGAGCGCGGGCTTCAGCTTCCTTGCGAAAATGAAACAGCAGTCCTTCAAAGTCGGTAGTTTCTGACGGTGCAGCAAAGAAACATTGCTGAATTACAGGCAAAGCTTCGTATGAGCGTGGGCCCGCCACCTCTGGATCGGTCGGTACCGCACGCCAACCCAGAAAATTCAAGCCGCTGGCTTTCGCTTGCGCCTCGATCGAAACGCGCGCTGCCTGCTCCTGGCCCGGCGGCAGGAAAACCATCCCCAGCCCATACACAGGCGGCAGGTGGATGCCCGCCTGCTTACGCATGAGTTTGTCCGGGATGCCGGTTAGCAGGCCGGCGCCGTCACCGCTTCTTCCATCCGCATCCACCCCACCCCGGTGCGCCAGACGGATCAGGGCCTCCAACGCACGTTCCACGATCTCGCGCGAGGCCCCGCCTCCGATTTGCGTGACCAAGCCGACACCGCAGGCGTCGTGGTCAGTGGTGAAGTGACTCGGACTCATCTTTACAGTGTGTATCGTCAATTAAGGATGGAAGTACAATCGAGAATTTCGATGAGGCTAATGGATTTTTCGGGCAGCGGGCCTTTGGTTGAAGAAGGCGCCAACCACCAAGGACACGAAGGTACACAAAGGAAAACCCTAGGCTTAGCGGCGAATTCCTTCGTGAAACTTGGTGTCCTTGGTGGTTAATGATTTTGATTTAGCTCTCGTCACAAACCACAGAAGTCTTGATTTGAGAATTCTTGATTTCCACCAGAGGGCTGATTGCCGGAGCCACCACGTGCAGCCCGCATTCGGTCTTTTCGGACCCGGCCCAGCGGCCGGCACGCGCACTCTCGCCCGGAAGGATGGCCCGCGTGCAATGCGTGCATCCGATGCTGGGATAGTTCTGATCATGCAGCGGGTTGTAGGGGACGTTGTGTTTGACCGCGTAACTCCACACCATCTCCGAGGTCCAGTCGGCGATCGGATTGATTTTGATCAGTTGGAATTTTGCGTCCCACTCGACCTTGCCGGCGCTGGCGCGGGATGAAGTCTGGTCGCGCCGGATCGCTGTGATCCAGGCGCGCAATTCCGCCAGCTTGGTGCGGAGTGGTTCGACCTTGCGCAGGCCGCAACACTGGTCCGGACTGCGGCTCCACAGCGCCGGACCATGCTCACGCGCCTGCTCCTCTGGAGTCAGCGTGCTGTAGACCCTCTCGATTTTGATTCCATATCGCTTTTCGACGCGGTCCATCAGATCGTAGGTTTCCGGAAACAGGAACTCGGTATCCAGGGTGAAGACTCGAAAGTCGCGCCTTACGCGCGAGGCCAGATCGAGCAGCACCATTCCTTCCACGCCGAGGCCTGATGCGATGGCCACGTCTTGTCTGAATGTGGTGAATGCCCAACTCAGGATTTCTTCCGGCCGCCATTTCTCGGCCCGGGCCGGTATTTCCAGATGTTCTCTCACTCCGCACGCTCCTGAGCAACTTTTGCCTCAAAACCAACTTCGCCGCGAGACAACCCGGGCGCGTCGCTGCGCCAGGCGAACTGCTCACGCAACCGCGCAGGCTTTGCCCACCGCACCACTTCGCCAACCACCAGCAGGGTCGGTGCCGGCAGCCGCGGCGACTGGTGCAGTTCTTCTACGGTGGTCAAATGAATCTGCTCCTGGGATGAAGTAGCTTGCGAAATGATGGCGCACGGAGTTGTGCTCGGCAGGCCGGCCCGCACCAGTTGCTCGGCCGTTTTGCGATAGTCGTAGCCGGGCATGTAGACCGCAACCGTAGCGTCAGTCGATATTTTGGCCGGCCAGTCGGCAAATTCATCGGCTCCAGCGTGATGGCCGGTAACCAGTACGATCGTGGACGAAACCTGCCGGTGCGTGAGGGGAATCTGCGCGCGCGACGCGGCGCCGAGTGCAGCCGTGACACCCGGAACGATCTCGAACTCGATGCCGCCAGCGCGCAGGGCCTCAATCTCTTCCCCGGCGCGGCCAAAGATCAGCGGGTCGCCGCTCTTGAGTCGCACGACCTGCAGCCCGAGCAGAGCGTTCTGGACCAGAAGCGCATTGATTTCCTGCTGGCTGATTTTCTTGCGTCCAAAGCGCTTGCCGACGTTGTGGACCGGCGTTGACGACGGAATGAAGGCGAGAATTTCCGCTCCAATCAAATCATCGTGCAGCACAATGTCGGCGGACTTTAGAAGCTTGAGCGCCTTCAACGTCAGCAGCTCCGGATCACCCGGACCCGCTCCCACCAGATAAACTTTACCCGTCATAACTTTGCTCCCGCACTGGTTGATCTAATACTGCTTGGCTCAATATCGACTTGCTCAATCCTGATTCGCTTGGACTGCGCCTGCTCGAACGCCTCACGGCTCGCAAGTTCGTGCAGTACTCGACGTCGATCGTCAGGATTCATCCCGCTGGCAAACAGCTGTTGCCTGATCCCTCCCAACTCCTCCAGCCACTCGCCGTATTCCGGTCCAAACTGCACTTCCAGTTCACGCCGGATTCTCTGCGCTAGCGCCGGACTTTTCCCATTGGTCGAGATGGCAAGCTGCAGGTCGCCGCGCCGCACCACCGCGGGATAGTAGAAGTCGCAATGCTCCGGATCATCGACCACGTTGCACAAGATGTTTCGCCGCTGGGCTTCAAGAAAAATGCTCTCATTCACGTCCCGGGAAGAGGTCGCCACGATCACCAGGAAAACGCCGTCGAGATCGGAGGTGTGAAACTCTCGATCTTCCCAGATGATCGCTCCCGCCCGCGCCCACTCAGCCACGGTCGCGCTCGCCGCGGGCGCAATCACACGCACTGAGGCTTCGGATGCCAACAGGCTGCCGATCTTGGGCTCGCCGACGCTCCCGGCCCCGACCACCAGGCATGAACGCCCTTCGAGCTTCACGAACATGGGAAACAAAGTCATCGCGTTGCCCTGTTAACCCTCAACCGCATGCGGCACCTTCCCCGGAGATGGATCCCGCGCCACCGCCGCCAGAAACTTTCCCGCGAGACACTCACGCAGTTCTTCGTCACTATGCCGCGCAAAAAAGTGGCGCAGATTTTCGTCCGTTAACCGCTCGTCGAGATAGCGTCGCAGGAGGCGTTCAATTGCGTCCGGCACTTCGCTGGCCAGGCACCGGTACCCGATGGGCCGCGCTACGGACTGATGAAGTCCCACCGCGCCACCGACGCAGAAGTAGTAGGCATCCTTTTGCTCGCCGTCGACTTTGATCTTCTTGCCCTCGATGCCAATGTCGGCAATCCAGTGCTGGCCGCAACTGTTGGGGCATCCCGTGACATGAAGCTTCAGGTGCTGCTCAAAGCCAGGCAGTCGCTCTTCGAGTTCTTCCACCAGCCAGCGGGAAAAACTCTTGGTCTCGGTAATCGCGATTTTGCAGAATTCCGACCCGCTGCACGCGACTACCCCGCGCCAGAACGGCGACCCGCCGACGGGCAAGCCCAGCCCTTCCAGTGCACTCGCCAGTGCTGCGACATTGTGGTTGGGCACGTTCACGATCAGCAGGTTTTGCATATTGGTGGTGCG
Organism: Terriglobia bacterium; assembly: GCA_963801545.1. Classification (GTDB taxonomy): domain Bacteria; phylum Acidobacteriota; class Terriglobia; order Terriglobales; family Acidobacteriaceae; genus JAIQFF01. The sequence continues at coordinate 100,140 of CAWDFF010000032.1, forward strand.
CAGTTCGCTGGCGGCAAACCGGTCGGCAAGATCGGCGGCGGCGTGCATCTGTTTGGCCGAAATCCGCCCGCGCAGCACCGCGGCTCCCACGTACGAATATCCCGCCTGTTTTTGAGGATGGACTCCTACATGATCGCGGTAAATATCGTTGGGCGGTTTTTCCTCCGCCGCGGGGTCGAGACGAAATCCGATGCGCCGTTCCAGTTCTTCCTGAAAACTCTCAGCGGTCCAGCCATGTTTCAGGAAGAGGAATTTTAGCCGGGCGCGCTCCCGGTTCTCCCGCAGCTTTTCGCTCTCGCGAAAGATCTCTGCGACGCCTTTCAGAACCGGGATCACCTGCTGCCGATGCACGAAAGCATTCAGGCGAAGCGCAAGATGAGGATCGGTCGATAGACCGCCGCCAACCCGTAGCGAAAAACCAATCTCGGAATCTCCGCCGCCGCGACGGATCGCGGTGAAGCCCACGTCGTTGATCTCGGGATAGGCGCACCAGACGCGGCAGCCGGTAATGCAGACTTTGAATTTCCGGGGCAGATTGTAGAAGTCGCCGTTGCCTACGAAAAACCGGTTCGCGTCAAGCGCGAGCGATGACGCATCGCAGATTTCGTCAGCATCAACTCCGGCGAGAGGACAGCCAGTAATGTTGCGGGTGTCGTCGCCGCACGAACCCTTGGTAGTGAGACCGGCGCTCCACAGTCCATCGAGCAACTCGGGCAAGTCTTGAATCGTGACCCAATGCAGCTGGATGTTCTGCCTCACGGTGAGGTCGGCTGTTCCCCGCGCATACTTCTCCGTCACATCAGCAATAGTCCGCAGCTGGTGCGAGTGAAGCAGCCCGTTGGGAATGCGGATTCGGACCATGAAATACGGCAGGGCTTTGCCCTCGCCATTCTTTCCACCGATCACGCCGATGCCGTCCCCTTGCGTGTACACGCCCCACCAGCGGAAATATGTGCCCAGCCACTCGGGCGGGATGGAGTCGAAGCCCTCGCGGGCGAACCGCCGGATGTCGTCGAGGCCTTCCCAGGGGTTCTTCTCCCGTTTCAGGCGCTCGACCCGCTGGGCTTTGGTTTCTGTAACTGCATTTGCCATAGAAGGTTTTGGGCAAAAAAACACCCACCGCCAGCAGGTGCACTGGCGGTGGGTATAATTGCCGATTTCTAGATGATTCTTAGGTCAGCAACCCCCTGGCGCCAGTGGACGCACCCGTACAACAACAGGTACAACACTGGCCGCGCATTACGCAGGAAACTGACATGAATGGATTGATCGTAGATAGCATGGCGAGATCTGTCAATCTGCTTCTGGATGCATTGGATGAAAGTTTTGGATGGGACGCATCAAAATAGTTGCAGAACATCGTGTGGCGCGGCCGCCCGCCGCCCGCGGCCTTTGACGTTGACTTTACAAACCACGCGGGCGAGGGCGCCCGCGCCACACTATTCCCTACTTTGCCTCCTGCACGAACGCCAGGTTCACCGGCTGGATCGGTATGGCCTTGAACGACTTGCCGGCCAAGAGCTCCTGCTGGTCATCCACGCTTTTCTCCCAGGTGGCGAAGCTTACGCTCAGCGAAGCCATCGCCGCGTGTACCGTTCGAGCAATCGAGATTGCGTCCTGCACGCTTGAGATCGCCCCAATTCCGCTGAAGCCAAACATCGCCATATCCACGCTGGCAGTGGCAATGTTGTAGCCCATCCTGAACTTTTCTCCGCCGCTCATGCCTTCGGTTCCCAGCTTGGAGTCCTCCAGTCCCGGGTAGCGCACAAACAACCGGGTGTAGTTGTTGGCGAACCGGCGCGCCTGCGGACCCTCAACCGGTGTAAACGATGGCAGATAGATCGGCGCCAATGTGATTTCCTTCTGCGCAAGTTTCAGCTTGAGGATCCCTTTGTCGGTCTCCACTTTCTTGATCTCACTCAAGGTCAAATCGAGAGATTCGAAACCCTGTTGGCGGGGAGCGCCCGGCTCCATCACCATGTCTCCCAGGCCATCTTCGCCCGCCGGCTTGCTGGGTGGTGTCGCGTTCCCTTTCTTGTCATAAGAAGACAGGGAAATCAGCCTTACCCGGTCCCGGCTCAACTCGCACTTTACCGCCTGGTCCTGTTTGTGGCCGCGCATTTCGGCATAAAACGGGACCGGCAGATCCTGGCTGGCGACTACATCGAAACTCTTGGTGGCAGAACCGCCGTCGTTGGCCTGCAGGAAAACCAGTCCCATCAGCTCGTTGGCTTCCGCGCCCAGAGGAAAGAGCGCGAGTGCAATTTGCAGATGCTCGCTCGCCTCCTTCAACTGCTGCTGCGCATACGCATAAGGAATGGCAAAGCCGCCCACACGGTTACGTGCCTTGCTTTGTTCCTTCTTCTTCTTGACCTGCGCACGCCTTACCCGCACCGCGCTGCGCTTCTCCGAGCCGTTAAATGTCAGCTTCATTGAGCGGTTGAACAAATCGGCAACAATGTCTTCAGTCTCGTCTACCTCCTCGTCATATTTGGCTCGCTTCGCGTCCAGGGTGGTGAGATGTAAGTTCGCTTCGTCCTTCGCGCTCTGCTCAGAAGTCAACTGCTGGTAGCGAGTGAAATTCTCGCGGGCCTGATCAACGTCCCCCATGGCCTCATAAAGCAGCCCCAGTTTCCATTTGGTCAGGGCGAAATCAGGGATGACATCGCCGGCCTTGGTCAGATCCGTAAGGGCGCGGTCGTATTTGCGTTCTGCAAGGGAGTCATACACCGAGGCATAGAGCCGTCGGACCTCCACTCCGTTCTTTCCCGGCAAACCCAGCAGTGATTTCAGGTCGGCGATCCGTGCGCGCGCATCATCGGCGTCAAGGGCGTTGGGCGCCATTTCCAGATACTTCTCCAGCAACCGGACAGCCTCGGCGGTACGTCCGTTGGTCTCAGCGCAATTGGCAAGGTTGAAAGTCGCTGCAGGACTGGTCGACAGAGTATTCTTGAGCTCCGCCAACGCATCGCACAAACTCGCCCTGTGACCCGCGCTGGTGTTGCTGTGCGTGTTAACTGGCCGGTTCGTGCTCAGTAAAGTCTGAGTCGCCGGTTGTGAGACCGGAGCACCAGAGGATGAACTGTCGGAGGCGTTCGTGTCAGCCTCGGAGAAGGACTCTTCGGCTCCTTCTTCATCTCCCAGCGATGATTCGACTCCGACGCTGTCGGCCAGATGGTTCACCCGGCTGATTCGATCCCGATTGCTGTCATTCACCGAAGACGCGTTCTCGCCGGTGGTAAAGAAGGTCAGAAGCTCCGAAAGTTTCTGCTTTTGTTTCGGATCTGCCGTGCCCTCTCTGGCCTTTTCCAGGTATTCGAGAGCTTCGTTGCGTTCGCCCAGCTGGTAATAGCAAAGCGCGAGATTGTACGCCAGCACCGGCTGGAAGGCCTGCAGCTTCAGGCCGTCATCCAGCGCAGCGGCGGCTTCCTTGAACTTGTGCGACTCATAGAGCTTGCGGGACTCGCTCAAAGCGTCCTTCGCCCGCTTGTGAATTTCTTCATCCAGGTGTTTCAGGGCGTCCGTGACGTCCTTCATTTCAATCAGCGCCTGCGACTCGGCATACTTGATGCGCGCCTCTGCCAGTTGCCCCGATCGTTCCAGCCGTTGGGCTTCCGCGGTCATGGCTTTGACTTCAGCCTCCAGCTCTTTTTTCTGGGCCTTTTCCAGATTTTCGGCTGCCAGCCCCGCAGACAGCAAAAAGACCAAGAGAACCGCTTTGGTTCGCATAAGCGCCTTTCAGGAAGCTTGTCGACTACGCGTTTTGTGTGCCTTGGAGGAGACTGTGGGACACTCGCTGGGGGTTGCGATTCACAGGGTCCCCTTGGTTGCGGGACATTGTATGCTCTTATCGTCAAAAGGCCTACTGGAGGCGGAAACTGTGACCGCAGCCGATTTTCGACGTATCGCGCTGAGCCTGCCGGAAGCGGTAGAAGGATCGCATTTTGGAGTCGCCGACTTCAGAGTGGGAGGAAGAATCTTCGCCACGCTCGCGCTCCAGGCTGAAGGCTATGGAGTGCTGCTCCTCACGCCCGAGCAACAGGGTGGCATGGTCGAGGACGAGCCCAAGATCTTTTCGCCCGTTCCCAAAGGATGGGGCCGGATGGGAGCGACCCGTGTGCTCCTGGCCAAGGTTCCACCCGACATACTGGAAGGCGCGTTGCGGACGGCCTGGCGGAGAAGGGCGCCGAAACGCCTCCTGGCAAAAATCGATTCGGTGAAGGTTTGAGGGCGGTTAGCCGCTAGGGCGCGGCTTTCGAAACTAGAGGATATTTGTCAGCCGTGGGATCGGCAAGCTGGTTGCTGCGAACGATCTCGCTGAATAACTTTGCGCTGCTGCGCATGGTTCGATCTTGCGTGTCCGGGTCGAGCGCGACTAAACCGAAGCGAAGTTTCCACCCTTCATTCCACTCGAAGTTGTCAGTCAGGGTCCAGTGCAGGTAACCGCGAATGTCATGCCCCTGCTCGATCAGCCCGTGCAGCTCGCGCAGAACGTTGACGATGAGCCACGGTCGAATCCGGTCTTCGGCATCGGGCACGCCGTTCTCCATGATGTAAATCGGCTTGCCCAGTCTGGCCGCACGTTCGACCGCCCGGACTACGGCCTGCGGATAAGCCTCCCCATAGGGTTTTTCCACTCCTCGATCCCCCTGCGGAACGTGTCCCGGTACAAAGATGTTGGTAAAAAGCGTGCTCACGTACCGGAGATCGAAAGCGACGTGCAGCCGGCTGTACACGTTCAGACCGACGAAGTCACAGCAACCTTTCGCTTCCCTGTCGTGTCCGCCCAGCATGCCAAAGGGAAAAGCCAGCCGGCCGTCTTCGATCAACTCAAAAAAGGCGTTATTGAAGAACCGGTCGAGCAGACTGGCTGCCCATTTATCCAGGATCCCGTGCACCGGTTCGAACACAACGTAATGCTGGGCCCAGCCCACCTGGGCATCCGGAACCAGCTCATGAATCGCCCGATAGGCAAGCACGTGGGCTTGTGCCTGGATGCTGTTCACTCGCAGCGCATTAAGCAACTCACCCTTGCGGCCGGGAGGAAATTCTCCCACCACGTATCCGCACGCGGCATAGACGTTGGGCTCGTTGAACGTGACCCAGAGCCGACAAAGATTCCCTACCGCCTTCGCCACCTCGCGCGCGAAGCGTTCAAACAACTGCGGCGCATCCGCGCGGAGGAATGCCCCTCGCTTCTCAAACCACCGAGGATGGGTGAAGTGATGCAGACAAACGATGGGCTCAATTCCTCGCTGATGCAGCCCCTCCAGCATCTGGCGGTAACGCTTTAGAGCCTGAGCGTCAAAATGGCCTTCTTCCGGCTCGATGCGGCTCCACTCCAGCGAGAGCCGCAGAGCCTTCAATCCCAGATCGCGCGCGATATCGAAGTCGCGTTCGGCATTCTCCCACCAGTCACAAGCCTTGCCGCAGGAATCACCGGATTTAATCCGCCCCGCCTGCTCCCAGTCCGACCATTGATTGCAATTGTCGCCTTCAACCTGATGCGCAGCCGTGGAGACGCCCCACAGAAAATCGTCGGGAAATCGGAGAACCTCCTCAGAATCGGCACCACAGAACTCCGCTTCACTCATGACTTGCATTCTACGATATGGCGAAACCGGGAAATGTTCGCAAGTGTGGGGCAGCAAACGCGGAAGTAATGTCCGAGGAACCAAGTGGGCGGAAGCGGATGTTTCCAATCAGAATTCTGGTCATGCAGCGTCCTGGTCACCTGACAATTCTGTCTCGGCGGGGGTCTCGGAAGCGGGCTCGGTTTCGTTTCGACCCTCGGCCAGGTCGATGAAGAATCCCTGGACGTTGAAGCGGCCGTTGCGGCTGGGTTTGGAGTTTCCGGAGTGGTAGGCGCGCACATAGCTGCCATCCGCTCGCAGGAAGCGACTCTTGGCGGAGTCTCGCAGATAGCTTTGCAGGATCTCGCCATACAATCGCTCGCGCAGAGCACGGTCCCTGACGGGAAACATGACCTCGACCCGTTCGTACAAATTGCGCGGCATCCAGTCGGCGCTGCCCAGATACAGGTCGGGTTCGCCGCCATTTTCGAAATAGAAAATCCGGCTGTGCTCGAGAAATCTTCCCACAATGCTACGCACGCGAATTCTGTGGCTGAGGCCTTTCACGTTGGGTCGCAGGGCGCACGCCCCGCGGACAATGAGATCGATCTCAACTCCGGCGCGCGAAGCCCGGTAGAGCGCCTCGATGACCGGCTGGTCCAGCAACGCATTCACCTTGGCGATGATGCGAGCGGGCCGCTTGCGCCGGGCATGGCTGGCTTCACGGTCGATCAACTCTATGCAATTTTTGGCGAGATCGATCGGCGAGACGAAAAGCGGCTTGTAGTCGGCTTGTTCCGAGCGGGCAGTCAGAAAGTTGAATACCGCATGCACCGCGGAAGTTATCTCCGGTTGACAGGTCAGCAGGCTCAGGTCGGAGTAGAAATGCGCCGTCGACGGGTTGTAGTTGCCCGTACCCAGGTGGGCATATTGCCGTATCTCGCCGTCGGAATCGGCTCGAGCCAGCAGCGCCAGCTTGCAGTGAGTTTTCAAACCCACCAGCCCGTGAAATACCTGGACCCCGGCCTCCTCCAGCGAACGCGCCCAGCGGATATTTGAAGCTTCATCAAATCGGGCCTTTAACTCCACCACCACCGTGACTTCCTTGTTCTGCGCCGCCTCCATCAGGGCCCGCACGATGGGAGAGTTCTCGTTGGTGCGGTAGAGCGTCTGCTTGATCGAGAGCACCTGGGGGTCGTGCGCGGCTGACTCGATAAAGGCCACCACCGGCTCATAAGAGTCGTAAGGGTGATGCAGCAAAACGTCGCGCTTTCGAACCTCCTCGAACACGTTCGCGACTTTGGGGGCAAACGTGAGGCTCCTGGATGTGAATGGCTGAAACTTCAAGTCGGGCCGCGCGGTCTGGTCCGCCAGAGAAAACAAACGTGAGAGGTTCACCGGGCCCGGCGTTTTGAATATCTGCCAGGGCTGCAGGCGAAATTGCTGCGAGAGGGGTTCGACGATCTCCGGTGCCGCGTCCGCCTCGATCTCGAGTCGAACCACGTCGCCTTTGCGGCGGCTATGCAATTGCGAGTCCACCAGGTCGAGCAAATTGCGCGATTCTTCCTCATGCAGATACAGATTGCTGTTGCGGGTGGCGCGGAACGCGCCCGAGGAGAGCACCTGATATCCCTTGTAGAGATTGCGGGTGTGGGTTTCGATCAGATCGTGCAGGAAAATGTAATCGATGCTGCCGCTCTTTTCTGGAAGTCGCACCAGCCGGGGAAGTTTACGCGGCACTGTTACCACCCCGAGATAGGTCGTACCGGGCCTGGAGCGTTGACGCAGATGGAAGGCGACGCACAGGGCTTTATTAATCACGTGGGGAAACGGGTGCGAAGGGTCAATGGTCACCGGAGTGAGAATGGGATCAACCTGACGGGTGAAGAATAGATCCATCGCATCTTTGCCGGTCCGGTCCAGATGGGCAACCGACAAGATGCGGATTCCCTCCCGGGCGAGAGCGGGCAGAAGTTTCTTGTTCCAGCACTCGTACTGGTCAGCCACAAAAGAATGCAAGTCCCGTGCCAAGCGCTGCAGTTGTTCAGCGGGCGTCAGCCCATCCGGTCCGGCGAAGGGATTTCCGTGTTCCACCTGCTGCAGAAGCCCGGCTATCCGCACTTCAACAAATTCATCCAGATTGCTGGCGGTGATGGCCAGGAATTTGACTCTCTCCAGCAAAGGATTGCTTTCATCCTGTGCCTCTTCCAGAACTCGACGGTCGAATGCCAGCCAGGATTCGTGGCGATTGAAATAATTACGAGGGTCATCCAGGCGGATACGTGACATCGGCGAGATTCTCCTGCCGTACCGGGTCCTGCCGTACGAGGTCCTGCCGTACGAGGTCATGGTACTGCCCAATTGTTAATAGACTGTTACAGTGCGCATTCAGGCCCGTTCGACTCTTCCGTTAATGACGGAATAATGGTAGCTTCTCCCCTCAAGCAGGCGGGGGACATAGTAGAGCACAGGTGCCTGCTCCTTCAACCATTGACCGCCTGACACTGCCACGAAAAGAGTCGGAACGCGATTATGGAAGCCAACGAGTACGACCTCGTAGTGATCGGAAGCGGCCCCGCCGGCCAAAAGGGTGCCATCTGCGCTGCCAAGATGCGCAAGAAGGTAGCTGTCGTCGAAAGAACCAAGGGCATGGGTGGCGTCTGCGTTCATACCGGAACCATCCCCAGTAAAACTTTGCGGGAAGCTGTTTTGTACTTGAGCGGCTTCCGCCAGCGCACTTTTTATGGGCGCGGCTACGTACTAAAAGACCGCATCGCCATGTCAGACCTGACCTTTCGCGCGCAATCGGTGATGGCGCGCGAGGTTGAAGTGATCAAGGCCCAGTTGCGCCGCAATTACGTGGCAACCTTCGAAGGTGAAGGACGATTCATCGATCCCAATACCATCGAAGTCAAGAACGACGACGGCTCCCACCTGCTGCGCGCGCATCACGTCCTGATCGCCTGCGGCACGCGTCCGGCGCACAGCGCCGATATACCGATCGACGGCAAACGGATCTTTGATTCCGATCAGGTCCACTGCCTGGACGAAGTGCCGCGCGATCTGGTGGTCGTAGGCGCGGGAATTATCGGACTGGAATACGCCTCTATGTTCGCCGCCCTGGGCGTAAAAGTCACACTGCTCGACCAGCGGCCCATACTGCTCGATTTCGTGGATCGGGAAATTGTAGAGAGCCTTTGCTTCCAGTTGCGCCAGCTGGGGACCGTCTTCCGGCTGGGAGAAAAAGTAGTCTCGGTGGGACTCGATGAGTCCCGGGACCGGGTGTTCGCCAAGTTGGAAAGCGGCAAAAACGTGCACGGCCAGGGCTTGCTCTACACCATCGGGCGCCAGGCCAACAGCGATCGGCTCAATCTCGGGTCTGCCGGGCTTGCCTCAGATGGGCGCGGCAAACTAGCGGTCAATGAATATTTTCAAACCTCTGTACCCCACATTTATGCCGCGGGAGACGTGATTGGATTTCCCGCTCTGGCCAGTACTTCCATGGAGCAGGGGCGCCTCGCCAGTTGCCACATGTTTGGCACTCCCGGCAAGATGCCGGCCAATCAGATTCCCTACGGCATCTACACAATTCCTGAGATCTCCATGGTCGGACACACGGAAGAACAGCTTACCCAGGACAAGATTCCTTATGAAGTGGGCCTGGCGCGCTACGCCGAATTGGCCAAGGGACAAATGCTGGGGGATGAGCAGGGTCTCCTGAAGCTTCTTTTTCAGCCGGACTCGCTCAAACTGCTGGGCGTACACGTCATCGGCGACCGCGCGGCCGAGATCGTGCACATCGGCCAGGTCGTACTTACGCTGGGCGCAAGCATCGAATATTTTCGTGACGCAGTATTCAACTATCCCACACTGGGCGAGGCCTACAAGGTGGCCGCGCTGGATGGGCTCAACAAGCTCTAGCTGGTTGCGGCTTGATCTTGGGTGGAGCACTTCAGCGCTGCAACAAAAGCGGCGTGGTGCAGCCTTACGCCGTTGCGGTCAGCCGAAGGGCTTGAGCTCGTCGCAGAATAGCAGCCATACGCCTGAAGGCCCGCTCCACCCTTTCAACTGGTCCGCTACGGTCCCCGCCGGTAACTTTCCCTGCCCATCGGTCTGAGGGTATAGTCTTTGACCGCGCGTTCATACAGGGAGGCACTAATGGCAACCAAAGTTGAGAGCAAGGCCAGGACTTTTGGCCGAAACATTGAAAGTGATCTGGCTTCAAGATTTCTGCGGGTGGTAGAGACTGCAGCCATTGCTTCGGCGCACACCATGGGCCAGGGAGAACGCAAACTCTCCGACCAGGTAGCCACCGAAGCCATGCGCAAGACGATGGATTCAATTCCCATGCGCGGAACTATCGTGATTGGCGAAGGCGAACGCGACGAGGCGCCTATGCTGTACATCGGCGAAAAAGTGGGCGCGGAGTTTCCTGACGGAACCGAAGTCCCGGAGGTGGACATCGCGGTCGATCCTCTGGAAGGCACGAATCTGTGCGCTACTGGTGCGCCCGGTGCCATCACCGTGTTGGCTGCCTCAGAAAGCGGCGGATTGCTCAACGCCCCGGATTGCTACATGGAGAAGATCGTAGTCGGACCTTCATGCAAAGGCGCGGTGGATCTGGAGGCGCCGGTAATCGACAATCTGAAAAACATCGCGAAACGTATGCACCGTGACGTCGAGGATCTGGTGATCATCGTGCTCGACCGTCCGCGGCACCAGAAGCTCATTGCTGACATCCGCAAAGCGGGCGCCAGAATCAGGCTGATCGGCGACGGCGATCTTTCTGCCGGCATTGCGGCCGCGGTGATCGGCACCGGCGTCCACGCGGTTATGGGCTCGGGTGGCGCTCCTGAAGGCGTGATCACGGCAGCCGCAATTCGCTGCCTGAACGGCTACATGCTTGGACGCCTGGTGATCGACAAGCCGGAACTGGAAGAGCGGATCGCCCGCATGGGAATCAAAGACAAGAACAAGATTTACGAAGCGGAGGATCTGGCACCGGGCAAGCAGCTCATCTTCGCCGCCACCGGAGTGACCGACGGCTCCTTGATGAAGGGAGTACGGTTCTTCGGCGAAGGCACGCGAACTTCGTCAGTGATCCTGACCCTGCGCACCGGCAAAGTGCGATTCATCGACAGCATTCATCTGGAGAAGGGGCCGGACGTAAAGGTGAGGTTTGTGTAAGGGCGTGCTCGTGTGGCGCGGGCGCCCTCGCCCGCGGCTTTTGACTTTGACCTTGGCCTTTGACTCGCCGACCACGCGGGCGCGGGCGCCCGCGCCACACCACCCGATCAGGCGAACGGGTTCTCGATCTGCAAGTCTTCGATTTTCTGGCCATGCTGCAGGTCTTCGCTGTACAGAAAGCTGCACTGGGCCTGAAGAGCGGCAGCCACGATCAGGCTGTCGTACCACGAAAAATGATGCTTCTCACCGATCCGTAAGGCCTCGACGTAGAGGGCAGGCGATGAGTGAATTGCCAGAAGTGGGCGGAAAACAGTGATCAGGTATTGCTCGGCCTCGGCTACATTCATGGGCTGCGCGAAACGGCGAAGGGCAACGTTGAAAAACTCCTGCACTACCTGATAGCTGACAACGCCCTTGCCCGTGTCCGCAGCCTGTCGAATGAGGAGTGAAGCCCGCCTGGCCTTGGCTGGCGCCTTTGCGTCGAAGGCGTAAACGAAGATGTTGGTATCGAGGAAGAATCTACCGCTCATTCATCTCGTCCCGGGTGTAAGGTCCTCCTGAACGCACGTGGCGGAGACGGCGCATGAGCGCGTCCACAGCTGCGCCTCCCCCGGCTTGAGCGGCATACTGCTCCAACCATTCCCGGAATGCCGTGTTCAGGGTCTTGTGCTGTGCCCGTGCCACAAGTCGGGCTTGTTCAATCAGCGCTTCGTCCGCACTCAAGGTGATGTTTTTCATACTAAAACAGTGTACACTATAACAGTGTACACTAGCAACGCTCCACCCGCCCCGCTCCCCTACGCCGGCACCGGTGGCCATTCCCGGGACACACCTGAGAACAGGCTTACCGTCTTCTCTGCGCGCCTTGTCCCGTCGTGCACCGCGATCTTGTGGGGTTTGCCCGCCTCGTATCCGTCCCACAGCGAGACGCCAGCGTAGACGCCGTCTTTGCGGAGCACGAAGTAACTCATGTCCATGAAGCGCAGACGGTCCATGTCGCCGTTGTAGTTCCGCACAATACGTTTCAGCGCATCCATGCCGGCATCGAGCGGCGACATCCCATGCCGCATGTTCTCTACGATGGTATGAGCGCCAGCGACCTTGATGTTCTCTTCCCCGCTGCCGGTGGCGCCCGCCGAGCCCACATCCTGGTCGGTGTAGCAGCCGGCGCCGATAATCGGCGAATCGCCGCACCGACCGGGAAGCTTCCAGGCCAGGCCACTGGTCGTAGTCGTTCCGGAGATCTCTCCCTTTTCGTTCAGGGCGGAGCAGTGGATCGTGCCGGTGGGTGGAAACAAAACCTTGCGGATCGAGATCATGCGCTGCTCCGGCTCGATCCCCAGATCAGCAGCGACTTCTGTCATGCGCTCGATTCGACGCTCAAAATCCTCACTCTGGGATGCCGACCGCATCCGCTTTTTCCAATTGGGATCGGCCAATCCTGGCCCCCACCAATCGGAATGAGTTTCTTTCCACAGTAGCCAGGTTTTGCGGGAGCGCTCGGTCAGCAAGTTTTCGCGCGGAAAACCCTGGGCGACGGCAAAGCGCTCCGCGCCTTCTCCCACCAGCATCACGTGTCCGGTGTGCTCCATTACGGCCTTGGCCACGAGCGATACGTTCTTGATATTTCGCACGCCACCGACTGAACCGGCCCGCCGCGTGGGACCGTGCATGCAGCAGGAGTCCAGCTCCACGACCCCTTCTTCGTTGGGCAGTCCGCCCAGCCCGACGCTGTCATCGTTGGGATCATCCTCCGGGCCCTTCACCACTTTCAGCGCCGCATCGAGCGTGTCGCCGCCGTTCTTCAGATAAGCGAACGCATCATCCAGATAGTCGAATCCGTTCCATGAGGAGATAATGATGGGCCGCTTGCCGGCTGAGGCGGGCGATTCCGATTTGCTCGAGTCAGGTTGGTTGCGATCTTGTCCCTCCAGTCCCAGGGATAACGCTCCAATGCCAGCGCTAGCAAGAAAGTCGCGGCGCGAGAAAACCATTCCGGCCCTCCACGATTCGCGGAAATAAGGAACAAGCCGCACAGAATATCACGGTGTTTGGGGATGTCGTCTCGAGCGGGACAGCGAGGAGTAAGTCAATTTACTGCTGAATTCCAGCCGCGAAGCGGCGCAAGATTGCAGCCGAGTGCGCAAGTCCTGGGGGGAACTAGGAAACGAGTAAGCCCCGGAGGGGGCGAAAGACATGTTCCCACGCACCGGTGAAAAGGAAAACTGCCGAGCTCCGCTCGGCCCGGACGGGTCGAAGACCCGTCCCCACACAGTCGGAAAGAGCCGAGCGGGTTCCATTTTGCTCAGGCCAGGCTCCGACCGTGCCCACACGTTCTACGAAGCAATTGCGATTCCACCCTTGCTCTGATCGGCGCGGAAGCGGAGCAGGGCGGCGATGCTCCCCACGCGATCGAACTCCGGCTCCTCTTTCACGTAGAGCAATTCAACATCGTGACGGATTGCCGCCGGAATGATGGCGTCGCACACATCCTCCAATTCCTGCGTCCCACGGCCGCACACCGGGCAATAGCGCACCATGTGGGCGTCAAGATGCCCGCAGCCGGTGCATTCAACCGCGTGCGCGGAATAGTTCTCCGCCATCAGCAGAGTCTGCACTTCTCCCATTTCGAGAGACCGCAGCACGCGGCGCAGACCGGTGACGCCGAGTCCGTTGCTTTTGGCCTGGCTCAGGACCTGGCTGACCAAGTCATGCTGGTGCTGATCGAGCGATTGCCGCAGGATGCGGCCTGCCTGCTCGCGCACTTGTTCGTCGGTGGTAGCGCTCACGTCAGCGACGAAGCGTCCCAGTAGTCTTTTCTTGACGTAGGGGTGGAGGTGGGGCTCAAACTCGTGCCAATTGAAGTCCTGACATGCGACGATGAGGCTGTCGAAGGCTCCCTTCTCCGCGCCTTGTCTCAGATACTCCGCCACATTCTTGAAGTGGTGCAGGATCTCATCGTTTACGCTGCGTTCGGCATGACCGGCGTCGTATCCCGCGAACCCATCGCCGCGCCCGCGGCGAGGCAGCACCCGGAAAAGCGATTCGCGTTCTTTCAGCTCATCGAGGTGCAGATCGAAGAGGCGAGCGCGGTGACGGTCTATCAGCGCCACCCACAAGCGCGGTTGCGCGCCCTGAACCACTGCCAGTGTTTTCAAGTGGAAGCGGCGATTGACGAAAAGCCGGGTGCCTGGAAGCAGTGGCGGGAGATCGAACTCGCGCCAGATTTTCCGGCTGCCACAGGCGAAGACGGCCTTGGCGCGAGCCTGATTTCCGTGCAATCCTGCGGCTAGCTCGAGGATTCGTTGCAGGTCAGCCCGCGCGCAGCCATTCCGGCCGTTCTTCTCGGCCTCGCGCAGGGCCTGGCGAACCAGATCCTTAGCCAGGATCGCCTCCTCGCGATGCGACTTGTTCCGCGGTTTAGCCGGCTGAAAATAGAAGCTGATAGCGCAATCTGCGCCATTGCCCTGGAATTGTGCCAGTTCACGGATGTCTTCGCGCGTGATCATTCCACTCCTTTCCGTGTGCCGCTGGGATTAATGAGTGCCGGTATTCGGAAGCATACTGTTTCTGAAACGATTGGCGATGGGTGGCGAACGGCGCAAATGTTCGCGCGCGGCGGTGATCGAAGCGCTGATCGCCTCCGGCTTGCGATCGGTGATGGCGGCGATTTCCGCCACCGAGAATCCCTCAATGGTGTGCAGGATAAAAACTTCGCGGTCCCGGGGCTTGGCTGCGGCCAAGGCAAATTCCACCAGCGAATTCATCTCATCCGAAGAAGCGATTTCCTCAGGCGTGGCGGTGCGCGGGTCGGCGATCACGCTTTCACGGGTAAGGGTTTCGTCCGGCTGATGAAACTGTAGTTCAGGCTCGTCGCTGGCGCGAACGTTGGGAGTGCGGGCCGAGTCTTCGAGGGGCACCGACAAGACGTGATCCGAGCTGCGCGCCTGCAGATCTCCGATGGCATGAATGGCCAGCCGGTATAGCCAGGGCTCCAACGCCAGTTTTTCCGGCTTGTCCCCGTTCTCACTCAGGGCGCCGGCAATCACTTCGTCAATCACTTCTTCCTTGGTGACTGTGTCGGGAAAAATCTGCTCGGCCGCTTCACGAAAATAAAGCTCACGCTCGACGAAGCGTTCCAGCCGGGAGAGGTTTGCATTCACATAGGAGCGTATGTCGTCACCTGAGATCGTGGACGGCTGTATCGCCGCCAGGGTGTCCTCGAAGGCGACCTTGCTCTCCGGGCGGGAGTAGGCCGATCGGCGCCGCGTCCACTTGTGCGAGCTGCGCAACAGGTCTTTGTGGCGCGTGATTTGCTGTAACAGATCGTCGAAGGCGCTCTTGATCGCCGCCAGCGGCGTCTGGGCAGCCTGCTGCACTGCCAACTGACCGGAGGGCAGGCGCAGATTCAACGAAACCTTGGTGCCCTCACGCGCTGAATTCTGTTCTACCACTCCCTTCAGGTGCAGCAGTTCGGGCCGAAATACCTGCAGCCGTTTGTGCAGTTTTTCGACCATGTGATGGATTTCTTTTTCGAGATCAGGAGTCTTGTGCAGCTTATAGCTGATGTGGACATTCATGCCAAGCCTCAGAACACGGGTAGCGGGTCCCGTGAAGCTTCATCGTCCTTACAGCTTCATTCTATACCTGCTGGGGAAAGGGAAAAGGCAAATTTAGAATAGTTCGTCACCTACTTGTCATCCTGAGCGAAGCGAAGGACCTGTGCATTTTTGGTGTGCTCCATAAGATCGACATCCAGTGGGAACGAACGAATGCTCAAAGCAACGGCCATTGCCGGTTACGGCTAAATGCACAGGTCCTTCGCTTCGCTCAGGATGACAAGACGGAAAGGAAGCGGCTCCGGTTACACCGCGACGGTGACGGAAGTCTCCGTCCTGGTCACAGGCCGGTACAGCGTATCTCTCTCCACTGGTTCCCTGCCGGCTTCGCGGATCAGGCGGACCAGATCCTTTCGTTGCATGCCCTGCGGAGTGGTAGCGCCGGCGTCGTGATAGATCTTTTCTTCGATGACGGTGCCATCGATGTCATCCGCGCCGAAGCGTAATGCGATCTGGGCGATCTTGGGAGTCATCATCTGCCAGTAGGCCTTGATGTGGGGAAAGTTGTCGAGCACCAGGCGGCTCACCGCAATCTGTTTAATGTCGAGCATGCCGCTGGTCTTGGGCAGATGCTGCAAGGGCGTGTTGTCGGGATGGAATGCCAGCGGAATAAAAGTCTGGAAGCCCCGGGTTTCATCCTGCAGCGTGCGGAGTTTCAGCAGGTGGTCGACGCGATCTTCGTCATTCTCCACATGGCCATAGAGCATGGTGGCATTCGACTTCAAGCCGATCTGATGCGCCGTCTTCGCAGTGTCGAGCCACTGGTCGCCGTCAATCTTGTGATCGCAGATGATATGTCGCACGCGATCGGCAAAGATCTCCGCGCCCCCGCCAGGCAAGGAATCCACGCCCGCGGCCTTCAGTTGTTCCAAGGTCTCGCGAATCGACAGCTTGGCGCGCTTGGAAAGATATGCCACCTCGACCATGGTAAAGGCCTTCAAATGCACCTGCGGAAAGCGTTGCTTGAGCCCGGAGATCAGGTCGAGGAAATACTGGAATGGCAAGTCAGGATGCAATCCGCCAACGATATGAAATTCCGTCACCGCTTCGGTGTAGCCGGAGGCCGCGGTCTCGAAAGCTTCTTCGAGGGCCATGGTGTAAGCGCCCGGCGAATCTTTTTTCCGACCGAAGGCGCACAGGCGGCAGGCAGCTACGCAAACGTTAGTCGGATTCAGGTGGCGATTGACGTTGAAGTAGGTCTTGTCGCCGTGCATGCGTTCGCGGACATGGTTAGCCAGCCAACCTACGGCCAGAATATCGCCGGTCCGGTAAAGGGCGAGAGCATCATCTTCCTTCAGGCGCTCCCCCGCCAGAACTTTGGCATGAATCGGCGGCAGCTTCGGATCATCGGTCTGAAATGGGTGCGTCGGCTGCATCTGAAATGATGATATCGCACCAGTGCATTGGAAGCTATACGCCGGCGAACTGGGAATACGAAGTTGTACCCGTCCGACCCCTCGCCCCTGCCGAGCCTTGCTCGGCTGGACAGCCGGGGCGGCTGTCCCCACGTGGGCTGCGGCGCTCTTACTTTTTTAGTAGCAAGTCTCCCGCGACGAATACGAAGAACACGACGGAGATCACTCCATTCATGGTAAAAAAAGCCGCGTTCAGCTTTGAAAGATTGTTTGGCGAAACCAGAGAGTGCTCATAGCCCAGGAGGATCGCCACCACGATCACACCGGCCACCGCCAGCTTGCCCAGCCCGAAGACGGCCACCAGCCCCATCAGCAGGATCAGCATGAGCAGGTGAAAGACGCGGGCGATCCACAGGGAACGGGCGATGCCGAAATACCGGGGAATAGAGTGCAAACCGGCTTGCTGGTCAAATTCGTAATCCTGGCAGGCGTAGAGCACGTCAAAACCCGCGACCCAGAACGTGACCGCCGCGGTGAGCAGCAGAATACGGGGATCGAAGGATCCGCGCACCGCGATCCAGGCCGCGGACGGGGCGATGCCCAGCGCGAATCCCAGCACCAGGTGCGACCAGCGGGTGAAGCGCTTGGTGTAGGAGTAGAGCAGGATCACCGCCAGCGCCACCGGCGAGAGTGCCAGCGTCAGGCGGTTCAGCCGGGAGGCAGCGAGCACGAACACGGCGCAGGAAACAATCACAAACGTGGATACGAACGCGGGCGTGAGCGTACCTGCGGGCAGGGCGCGGGTCTGGGTGCGCGGATTAGCCGCATCAATAGACGCATCGGCCAGGCGGTTGAAGGCCATGGCGGCAGAGCGCGCAGCGATCATGGCAACGACAATCCAGAACAGCTGCAGTGCGCCCGGCAAGCCATGCGCCGCCAGTAGTGCGCCACAGAGGGCAAATGGCAGCGCGAAAATGGAATGCTCCCATTTGATCATCTCCAGCGTGACATGCAGGTTGCGGAGAAAGGGCACAAACAAATTGTAAAGCACAAACCGTGTCGCGCGGGCGCCCCGCCCACGTGCTCAAACATTAACTTTCAGAATCCACAGAACCGCTGATCAGCGGTACAAATCGGCACCCTTCCAGCACCGTGATGAGCGGTCTTCCCGCCTGCTTGCGCACCAGCTGCAGCTCTTGCTGTTCCGGTGGGCCGACCGGAATGATCATGCGGCCACCCTCGCGCAACTGCTCAAACAGAGGTGCGGGGACTTCTGACGCGGCAGCGGAGACAACGATGGCATCGAAGGGTGCGCATTCGGGCAAACCTTGGCTGCCGTCGCCCACCAACACGTTCACATTAGTCAGCCCCAGGCGGGACAGCTGGTCTTTCGCCTGGTGTGCCAGCTCCGCGTGACGTTCCACGGAATAGACGTGCGCGGTGAGTTCGGCCAGCAAGGCCGTCTGATATCCAGAGCCGGTTCCGATCTCCAGCACCTTGGATGAAGCGTCCAGGTGGAGGAGTTCGAGCATCAGGGCGACAATATACGGTTGCGAGACTGTCTGTCCGGCGCCGATGGGCAGCGGATGATCCTCATAAGCTTGGTCACGGTAGCGCGCTTCGACGAATTCATGGCGAGGGACGCGCGCCATGGCAGTCAGCAACCGCTCATCGCGGATGCCGCGGCCGCGCAGCTGGGTCGCCACCATGTTCTGCCGCTCGACCGTGAAATGATCGGGTTGGAGTTCGGGAAACAAGGCCGGTTCAGCATACTCCCGGCCAGCGCGAGCGTGCCTATAGAGTGGCGGGCGTCCCCGCCCGCCCCCACGCGGTGGCCCGTACAGTGACGGGCGAGGACGCCCGTCCTCCATTTACTTCTTTCGTTGGCGGACTCTGACGTCGAAGCTGACCACACCGTTCTGGTCCCGTACTCCCACAATAGAGACGTTACGGGTGATGTTGTATTCCACCTGGATGATCTGTTGTGAGGCTTGCGCCACGTTGGTGGTGTAAGTAAGGGTCAGGTTGTTTTGCACCTGCTGCTCAATGGTCACCGCCGGACCCGTCTGAGTAGGCGAGGTTTCAGTAGTCAGACCCTGGGGATCGATCTTGATGCGGCTGACGCCGAACAGTTTCTGCACCCTGTTGCTGACGGTAGCGTTCAGGGCAGCGCTCAGGATGGCACTGGAGGTCTCCGAGTTGAATGCCGACTGGGACTGGCTCAGTTGTGCGGATTCTTCCGACGTGGAGCCAAAAGCTAATAGTCCGATGATGTCGGATGTGGGCAGCGGTGGCTCAGATCGGTAGGTCACGTTGGGCCGGTCAATCTGGCCATTCAGGTTCAGCGTGACGTCATAGTCGCGAACCCGGGTGGTGGCCTGCAAATCCAGAACCGGGGTCGTGGTGACCGGGTTGATGAAGGTGACGTCGCCGCGCTCCAGGCGATACTTGGTCCCGTTGAAATAAACCTCACCCTCGATGACGTCGGCACGTCCCAGTATGACTGGCTTCCCGGCGGTGCCTCGAAGATGCAGATCGGCGTCTCCGGAAAGTCGCACGCTGGCCGTCTGCATCTGTAATTCGGGCGTGGTCGTAATGTGAACATCGAGCCGAATTCGGTTCAACAAACGGTTGGTCGGTGGCAGGGCCGAGCCCTGAGAGCGATCAAGATATGCGCCAAAGTCGAAGCCGGGAGTCATCCCCAGTTTGGTAACGATAATCTCGCCAGTAAGACTGGAGGCGGTCGAACTGCCCGCAAAATGCAAATCCGCATTCGCGGTGGCGCTTACGCCGGGCGGATAGCGCAGCCGGACATCCTGCCCCTGCACCGTGAGATCAAAATTAAATTTTTTGTTGTAAGCCGTGGCGTAACCGCCAAAGGTGACCAGGCCGCCGCCGGTATGAGCGGTGAGAGTCTCAATCTGCAGACGGTCCTGATTGAAGACCAGCGAGCCATTGATGTCGCTCAAGGCGCTAGGCAGGTCGACATAAGCGACGGCGCCGTGATCAACGCGTACACGACCCTGGGTGATCGGCTTGGCCAGCGTGCCCGATACCGACACGTCTACAGAAACCGCTCCAGAAGAAGTGAAATCCGGATTCAGGCTCTCGATCAGTTTCAGGTTGACTCCGCCCTGAGCTCGCAGATCGAGCGCGCGCTCGCCGTTTAGCTGCACGCTGCCAGTGGCAGAAAGATCTGTACCTTCGCCGACTAGATGGAACTGGTCGATCCTGAGCGACTGGTTGGCGACGGAAAAACGAACCGGGCCACTGCTGCTAAGTTTCAGCTCTTCGACATTGGCTTCTAGATTGTCAAGGCTGGCTATGAGTTGTAATTCGCGCGGTCTGCGCAATGGGCCGACCAGATGTACGTCTCCGGCTACTTTGGAATGTCCGGTTACGCCCTGGTGCAGGTAGAGACGCAGCAGCGAATCCACATCGAGCTGACGGAAGTGGAAATACACATCGGCGGGCCAGTCCTCGCGGAGGTGGACCCCGCCCTCGACCTTGAGTTCGGCCTCCTCGAACTGGGACTGTCCTGTGATGCGTAGTTCGGCGCCCTGGGAAACTGCGTTGATGGTAAAGTCGCCGGCACGCTCCTGGTCCAACGTCAGGTCGCGGAGATGAATGGCTGCGTTGACGGCTGGCTCTTCCACGGTTCCGGACCCGGTGGCGGTGAAATCCGCACGGCCCCCGATGGAAATGTGGCCGCTTTGCACCTCAGGGATGCGAGTCAGGTCAAAATTGCCGCCGGTCAAATTGAAGTGAAAGGCGCGGCTGGTGGGATTGTAAGTCGCGCCGCCTGTGACCTTGGCTTCGTAACGGGCCAGCTGTATGTGATTCAGCGCAACCTCTCCCCCGTTGAAACCCAGGTCAGAGCTGAAGCTCTCGATGGGTTCGCCATAGAGACTTCCATTGCGGATTTGAATGTGACCTTCCCCGTGCGGCTCGGCGCGCGTGCCCGCCACTTGCAGATGAAAATCCATGGTTCCGGTGACCGGATAGGAGTAGCCCGCGAAGCCAAGAAGGGCGGCCAGATCGGCATTCTGGGTATCCAGGTGCGCCTGAAAAGCGCTGGTATCGGTGAACTGCCTCTGGGCAAGTTGCACGCGAAAATCAAATTTGAGCGAATCGGGGTCGCGAGTCAGCGTGCCATTGCGCACCGCAAAGACCGAGGGAGAGACTTGAACGTTCGCACGCAGCGTGTCCCAGCGGACCATTTTTTCGGGAGTCTGTGATGTGGCCGGAATCAGGGTCTCGAAATCCCGCGATTGCAGATTGCCCGCGATGGCGATCTGGGAGAGCTTCCCCGTGGCCGTGCCGTCGAAAGAGGCGTGGCCCTTCAAGGTGACGGGAATCGGCCCCTTGTATCCGGCAGCGCTGAAGACCGGCTGCCATTCGCCAAGGTCAGTGGTGGTGACAGAAAGCTTGAGGGCCGCGGTTGTGGAAAGCGTTCCCGAGGCGCGAACCTGGGTGGCGGGAGTAGCCGCGGTCAGCTGATCGAGTTGCAGCTCGCCCGGACCGGCGCGGTAGACTCCTTGAAAATGCGCCGTCAGCGGCAGGGTCCCGTTCGCGAACTGAACCGACGGCACCACATCGCCTACGAACTGAGCTTCCGTGTTGAGGGGCGAACCCTTCCATCGGGCTTCGACGCTTCCGCTGGTGAGCCCAGCCAGTTTGAGCTTGTGAAACGGCCGTGCCGGGGTGGCGAAAGCCGCAGCGATTTCGCGCACCGACAAATCTTTCAGCCGAAGGCGAACCGTGCCCGCCTGCTTCTCCGATTCCTTTACTTTTGTGGTCGCACTTTCGCGTTGGGGATTGAGCCAATTGGTGACGTCCGCGTCGCCGGTGGCGATGCCGCCGAAGACCTGACCCTGAATCTGGGAGAGTACGAGTTTCTTCGGATTTAGCGAGTACTGGGCGCTGAGGTTGGCGTTGTGCAACCCTACCGGCGCATCGCGCCAGTCCAGCCGCGACAGCAGGACTTTCCCGATAGAAGAGAAATCCTTGGCCGACCAGGAGCCGTGCCCGACCAGCTGAAGCACGCCCTGTCTGACCTCCGGACGCCGCAGGACGGCGGCGGCTTCAACCAGATCAAGGCTGATGTCATAGTCAGCCTCTATTTTCGGGTGGCTGAAATCGTCTACCTCACCCTTGGCCTGAACGTGAGTGCGGCCCGAGGTGGCCTTGAGGGATTGCAGCAGGACGCGGTCCCGGCTCAGGCTGAAGTGGGCTTCGGCTGTCCAGGCGAGCGGTCCATAGTCCTTGAAAATGGTATCGGCCTTGCCCAGCAAAACATTGCCGTCGTAACGGCGGCGCAAAAGCGAATAGCTCATGTCGGCCGACACATTGCTGACTGCGAAATCAAGCGGGATTGGTTGGTCTTCCCAAAGGATCTCACCATGCCGTACTTCCAGACGGCTGATGGAGAACGCGAAGAGCTTCTCAATTCCTTTGTCGGGTGACGCTTGCGACAGTCGCGGTTCAGGCTGGTTGGTCGTGCCGTCGGGATAAAGAATAATGTGTATGACAGGATGATCAAGGATTACGTAGTTGAATCCGATTCCCGTCTGCAGGATCGACCAGGGTTTGAGCTGAGCCAAAAAACTGTCCACGTGAGCGTAGGGAACTTCTCCCGCCTGTTCGCGCCCGTGGATGGTAAGGTTGCGCACTTCCACCTGGAAGTGGAAGGGTACGGTGTGGATGCTGGCCAGTTCCACCCGGCCGCCGGTAGTTCGTTCCAGTTCCGCAACCAGACGTTGGCGCACCCAGCCTTGAAATGAATCGGTAGTGCTATACCAGCCCACGGCCGCCAGCAACAAGATGCCGGTAAGCATGAGCCACAACAGGTATTTCCAGATCTTGCGCCGGCCCGGCTTCGCGCCGGATTCGCTCATTGGCTACGGCCCCCGGATCCAGAGGTCAGCGCCTCGGCGCGGATTTCACTTCCCGCCCGCAGGTTTTGCAGCCATGCGGTGAGCAGTTGGGTGATCTTCTTTTGGGTGAGGAGTTCCTTGATTTTTCCCGTAACTTCGGCGAGAGGAATGTTCTGCCCGCCGGATTGGCGCAGCTGGGGCAGAAGTTCCTGGTTGTAGTAACTCTCGATGCTCTTGTTGTCAATCGTGACCGTGGGGCGCAGGCGCGAGTCCACCAGGCCCATCAGATCGAGCTCGGTCGCAACCCGGCTCTTAAGCTCTTCCTCGCTCAGGCCATATCGTTGCAGGACCACACGCCAGCCCGATTCATTCTCCGCGCTGGGATACTGCTTCCGGATTTCGGCAATGCGCTGGTCCACTTGTTCGGGGGACGAGTGCGGAGCATCCAGGGCTCGCATCTGTTCGCGCAGCAGTTCCTGGTCAATCAGGCCGTCGAGGGCTGACTTGCGATCATCGGCGGTGAGGCTGTCCAGGGGGCGACCTGTGCTGAAGGCTTCATAGCGCAGCGCGTCTTCCCAGTCACTCTGCAGAATGATGTGGCCGTTCACCGTGGCCACAATACGGTCGATCACCTCGGCGGTGGCGTTGGAAAACGCGAGCGCGAGAAACGCCGCAGTGCAGACGAGTGTGAAAAGCTTGTGGCCCATCAGAAAGTCTGTCCGATGCTGAAGAATACGTTGAAATGGCTCGCGTGCTGAGGAGCGAAGACGGTCACGTTGTTGACCGTATTCTGACCCGGGAACGCGGGTGGATTCAGATTGTATCCGAAATCGAAGCGAACGGGGCCAACCGGTGTCTTATATCGCACACCCACCCCGATGGCGTGGGAAATATAGTTGTAGTTGCACTGGGTTGCCGTGGCTTGTTGAAGGCAAAGCTGAGGGCTTTTCTGGCTCCATTGCAGAAGGTTGTGGAATAGGTCATGGGCTGAGGTGAACACGTTGCCGACATCGTGAAAGATGGCGAAGCTGATGTTGTCCTGGAAGAAGGGCAGGGTCGGAGGAGGCGTGCGCAATTCCAGGTTATTGATGAACAGTGCAGTGCCGCCCAAGGGAAAGCCGGTCACGGGATCGCGCGGTCCGGCCTGATTCAATCCAAATCCCCGGTGTGTGTTTCCGCCTCCAGAGAAAAATCGTTCGGCCAGCGGAAGACATGCCGGCTGGTCAGCTTGCGGCTGCGGACAGGCGCCTCCGGGCTGCGGCATGAAAGTGTTTCCGAAGGGAAGTTCCACGCCGATGCGAGTGGAGCGAGCCAGAACAAATTTTCTGTCTACCGGCCGGTGCTTTCCCAGAGCGTAGTAGCTGGAGTTCTGGATCAGCAGGCGTCCGAAATCGGTCTCCGAACCAAAAGCGCTGTGTGCCACGCCTCCGTCCAGCGTGGTGTAGTTTCCTTTGGTCGACTCCAGATCGTTGTCACGTTTGTTGCGGATGTAGCTGAAGCTGGGGAGGCCCACCCGGGTGGGCTGGGAGAGCAGCGGGATCTGGTCCGGGCTGATCGTGTTCTGGATATCGCTGGCCCGCACCCGGCGATAGGTAAAGCGGTAGGTCATGAGGCTTCCCTTGCCGATGGTCTGCTCGGCCTGCACCGAACCTTCCAGGCGCTGCGAAGTGAATGTGGTGACATCGACAGTGTTGTCGTAGAAGGTGGTGAACGTGAGCCGCCAGTTTGGATTGTTGAATAAACGGGGTGCGTCATAGCTGACCAGACCGCGCTGTTGCAGCCGTCCCACGTTGGACTTGAAGTTGATCGTGTGGTTGCGGCCCCGGAAATTCAGCCGCGTGACCCCGAACGAAACCCGAGGGCTTACTCCGGTTTCTCCCAAAGGGGTGTTGCTGCTGCCCGGGACCGGCTGCCCCGTCTGAAATTCCAGTCCCACGCCGTAGTTGAAGGTGTAGCGCTTGGCTTCCTGAACGTTCACCAGTATGTTCTTTTCCCTTTCGCTGCTTCCCGGATTCTGTATCGCCGTATCGACCTGGCTGAAAATCCCGAGATCGTAGAGGCGCTTTTGGGTGTTCAGCATATCGATCTGGCTTAACGGATCTCCCGGCTTGATCTGAATCTCACGCTGCACGATGGAGTCACGCGTGTAATGCAAGCCCGCGACGTACACCTGGTCCACGATAACCCGGTCACCTTCGTGGATGGTGTAGACCGCGTCCATGAGGTGGGGATCGTTCGGCGAACGTTTGGCCGAAGCCTCAAAGGTGGCGTTGGGAAAACCATTGTTAAAGTAATAATTCAGGACGATTTCGCGATCGTCGCCGATCTTGGAGTAGCTGAACGGTTGTCCGGGAGCCAGGTTGAGGTCGGGAAACGCGTTGTCCAGGGTCGTCTCCTGGCCCAGAATCTGCAGGGTTCCCACCATCGTCTGCGGGCCTTCGTCGATTTGCAGGGTCACGGCCAGCTCATTTTGGTTGCCGCGGTAGTTGTCCTCAATTTTGGGTGTGATCTTAACGTCCAGGAAACCGTTGGCAAGATAAGGATTGCCCGAAAGGTTGCGAACGTCCGCATTCAGCAGTGCCTGGCTGTAGCGACCATTCGACAGAAAGCGCTCGGCGGGCTGGATTTGCATACGGGACCGGATCTGTTCCTCGCTGAAACTCTTGTTCCCTACGATTTCCACCTTGCCGAGTTTGTGACGGTCACCCGGGTCGATATTGTAGGTGACCCGCAGTTCGTCGGCGGAAACCGTGTTTCTTTCCATGGTGACCTTGGCATCGAAGTAGCCGCGGCTCTGCATGTAGTTGAGCAGGTTGCGGCGGCCCTCGTTCAGCAGGTCATCGTCGAGAGCATTTTCCTCGTATACCGGAACGTTTTTCTTGAGCTGGTTGCGGCTGATCTTGAAACCTTCGGCGGTGATGTCTACTTTCGGTCCGGGGTCGATTTCGAAGGAGTAATCCACGGTATTGGTTTCCGGACGATAGGATCGGTCGGCGATCGCGACCTGGGACAAGAGCCGCTTTTGCTTCTGATATTTCTTCCGCAGACGATCCAGGGCGCGGCTGACGCGCTGCACCGTGACGTAGTCTCCAGGGTGCATCTTGGTGATGTCCTGGATCTGCCGATCCGAGTATCCAGACGGGCCGGTCACAACAACCCGGCCAACTTTGGCACGCGCTCCGGGGGTGAGCCGTAACAGGATATTCATCTGCTGAGTCTCCGGTTGCGGCTGTTCTTCGTGGCTGGTACTGGACTGGAAATAGCCGTTCTGCTCCATCAACTGCTTGATACTGGTCAAGGCGCGGTCAAGTTTTTCCTGCGCGAACAGTTCTCCCAATTGAAGTTTCGATGCGTTCACCACTTGATTGGCTGCCGGCGGATTGGGCGCTCCGTCTACAAAAATCTCACCCACAAAAAAGTTAGGACGCAGGCGGAACTCCAACTCGACCTGGCCATCGGGAGTGCGCTGAGCCTCGACTTGAATATCGGCAAAACGCCCGGTGGCATGGAGCGTCTGGATGCTTTCTCGGACATTATCCCGTGCCAAAGCGGCACCCACCTTTTGCGGGATGAGATCGAGCAGGCGCCTTACACTCGGGGAGGGTAGACCGGGAAAATCGATCTCCTGGACGGTGAGACCCTCATACGAATTCATCCCTCCATTCGCCGGCATAGGCGGGAGCTGTGGTTGGCCCGGGGATTGCTTCTCCGGCCCTGGGGGAGATTCCTGCGCCACCGGCGATTGCGCCCGGGCGGTCGGGCAGAGCGAGGCCGCAAGCGCTAGTCCGCTGAGGATTGTCCGAATCGCTTCTCTTAAGCGCAAACCGGCTCCTCGCGAGTGCAGGCCATAGTGATTCGATGAACAGCGATCAGGCAGTGTTGCATTTGGCTCAGGAAAGCGGGCGGCACCTATAATAATGGTTTGGACCCCTGGAACTGGTGATCTGTTTGGAACGGGAAGAAAGATATTCGCGGCAGGTGCTTTTCCCCGGAATTGGCAGGGAGGGGCAAGGCAAGCTGGCGGCCGCCCGCGTGGCCGTGGTGGGATGCGGCGCCACCGGCTCGGCCCTGGCTTCCCTGCTGGCCCGTGCCGGCGTGGGCAACATTCGGATCATCGACCGCGATTTCGTCGAGCCCAGCAATCTGCAGCGCCAGTCGCTATTTGACGAATTCGACGCAGCGCAGTCCTTGCCCAAAGCAATAGCGGCCGCCCGGAAGATTTCCGCTTTCAATTCCCAGATTGTAATCGAACCGCAGGTGGCGGACCTGGTCCCGGCAAATGTCGATTCCCTTCTGGACGGAATGCAATTGATTCTCGACGGAACTGACAACTTCGAGACTCGTTACCTGCTCAATGATTTTGCGGTGAAGGCTTCCCTGCCCTGGATCTACACCGCAGCCGTCGGCAGCTATGGCATCACTATGAACGTGCTGCCGGGTAAGACTGCGTGCCTGGCGTGCATGTTTCCCGATCTTCCCCGCGGGACCTTCGAGACCTGCGAAACCGCCGGCATCCTCAATTCAGCGGTGAACCTGGCTGCCTCTATCGCGGCAACCGAGGCCATCAAGCTCCTGGTGGGCGCCGAAGATCGCATGCGGCGCACCCTGCTTTCGTTCGACCTGTGGCGCAATGAACACTCCGAAGTCCGGGCAGAAAGTCCACGGCCGGGATGCCGGGCCTGCGGTGAGAGGGACTTCGTGCATCTGGCGGGTGAAGGCAGAGCCCACATCACCCTCTGCGGACGGAACTCGGTGCAGATCCACGAGCGTCATCGACCAATCGATTTTTCGGAAGTGAGTCAACGCCTGAAACCACACGGAGCCGTGCGGCACAACGATTTTGTCCTTAAGTTCTGGCCCGAGCCCTACGAGATGACCCTGTTTCCCGATGGCCGAGCGATCATCAAAGGCACGACCGATACGGCGATCGCGCGCAGTTTGTATGCCCGGTATGTAGGAAGTTAGAATCCCAAGGTTGCAGGAGGACCAGGAGAACACCGATGCGATCACTTCATGGATTCTGGATGATTCTGCTTTTGTCTGGACTGGCTGCGGCTCAAGCTTACTGGACCCCTCCGGGAAATTATGCGGCGCCTTTTGTGCCGCGGCTGGACACGCCGTCGGCTTCGTTCGGCGCGGTGATGACCCCGACCCTGACACTGGAGGCCCCGCCCCTAGTAGTCGGCGCCAGCGACGCCACGACTGGCAATGTGGCCGGGGCCGGCGACGCTACCTCATCTGTATTAACCACCGGGCAGCCCGTGTACTACAACCAGCCCCTGTGGTATGCGCCGGGAGTGCAGCCCTATGAAGGTATGGAGGAATTCACTTCACCGGCAACCCCAGTCAGCAGGCCGACTCCCGGCGGCTTCGAGTTCGGGGCGGCAACTTTTCAGAGCAGCTACGGGGTAGCTCAACTAATGAAAGCCCAGCGTAAAGCAAACCGGGTTTACACCAATCCGGATGTTGCACGCGTGAATGACAACAACGGGGTGGTCAGGTACAGAGGCAAAACCGAGCAGGTGAACTAGACGCCGGCCGGATTTCAGCGCTGCACCACGCTCTCCAGCGCGTCAAAGAACCCGGGATAAGAAATGACCGCGGCGTCGGCGCCGCGAATTTGCGTCTCTCCTTCGGCTCCGAGCGCCGCCACCGCGAAGGCCATGGCAATCCGGTGATCGCCAAAAGAGTCGATTTGCGTTCCGCGCAGTTTCTGCCCGCCGGGGATCTTCAGTCCATCTTCCCGCTCTTCCACTTGCGCGCCCATAGCGCGCAGGTTGGCGGCGATGGCGGCAATGCGATCAGATTCCTTTACCCGCAACTCGCGCGCATCACGGATTTCAATGCCGCCGCTTGTGTATGGCGCAAGCGCTGCCAGCACCGGGATTTCGTCGATCAGCGCAGCCGTATCTGCTCCCGCAATCGTGACCTCGCCCAGGCGGCGTCCCTCCACCTTGACCGTGCCCCGCAACTCTCCATGCTGCTCTTCCAGTTGGGTGACGGAAATTCCGACACCGAGCAAAATCAGGATGTCGAGAAGCCGGGCCCGGGTGGGATTCAGAAGCAGTCCTTCGATGACAAGTTGTGCGCCCGGAAACAACGCGGCCGCGCACAGAAAAAACGCCGCGCTGGAAATATCGCCGGGGATCACCGCTTCAATGGCGTGCAGCTTTTCTCCACCTTTTATCCGCGCTTCATTGCCTCTCTGTGTCAGTTCGGCGCCAAAGGCCCGCAGGGCGATCTCGCCGTGATCACGGGTGCGTACCGGTTCAATCACTGTTGTCTCGCCACTCGCAAACAATCCAGCTAACAGCAAACATGACTTTACCTGCGCGCTGGCGACCGGCATGTTGTAGGTAATCGCCTTCAGTTTCCCCCCGGTTACGCGCAGTGGCGGCCTGCCTCCATTCTGGGATGCGATCTTTGCTCCCATCATTTCGAGCGGGGCGATGATTCGCGCCATAGGACGCCGGGAAAGAGATTCGTCACCTGTAAGCTCGCTGGTAAATTCCTGGCCCGCCAGTATGCCGCTTAACATGCGCATGGTCGAACCGGAGTTGCCACAATCGAGGGGAGAAGCGGGTGATTGCAATTTCAATCCGCTCCCCCGCACGACAACCGTGTTTCCATCGCGCTGCCAATCCACTCCTAACGCTTTCACACAGCCCAGGGTGCTGGCGCAATCCGCTCCGGTGGAAAAATTCTCCAGACGGGTTGCGCCTTCCGCGATGGCCGCAAGCATGGCGTAGCGGTGCGAGATGGATTTATCGCCGGGCAGGCGCAGGGATCCCGCAATGCTTCGGACGGGGCGCACAACGATTGTTGAGTCTTTCTTCACGCAGATTCCAATATAGCGGATAGGGTAAGCGCGAAACGGCAGCGGCTAAAGCCGGCGTTGTTTTCAGAATTAGCGGCACGACTGAAGTCGTGCCCTCCCGAACTGTACGTAGTAGGCACCCCGAGGAGCGGCCTTTCTCGAGACAGACCATGTGGCCGCGGATGACTCGCCCGCGAGGGCCTGCGGTATCCGGTGAGGCCTGTCTACTAGGCCAGTGCCTTAGCCTCGGCGGTAGCCTCTTTCAGAATATCCGGCGGCACTTCCTTGATGGCGAGATGGAATTCGAACATAGGGGTTCCGGTGCCGCGTCCCCAGCGGTTGACCTCCCAGTGCGCGCGGACGAACTTCACCTCGCTGTGCCCGCTCAGATCGAGCAGCAGCGGATGCGG
This sequence comes from Terriglobia bacterium, assembly GCA_963801545.1. GTDB lineage: Bacteria > Acidobacteriota > Terriglobia > Terriglobales > Acidobacteriaceae > JAIQFF01. Next base: position 129,977 of record CAWDFF010000032.1, read on the forward strand.
GCCGCGGTAGAACTTCTGGGGAAAGGCGATGACCGGCTTCGCCGCCCAGGCTGCGCCGTCGGCCGAGCCATAAATGCTCACGTCGAGCGCTTCCTGCTCAACGATGTTTGTGATGTCCAGTGTCAAAAGAAAGACCCGGCTGGCCGCGCTGCTGACGTCGAGGGCGGACCCGTCGCCCTTGGCATTGACTACAGTCTTTTCAGGAACCAGGGAGGCATCGATCGTCGCAGTGGGGGACATGAGGAGAATTGTAGCAAAGCCGGGCGAGTCGCCTACGCTCCGTGAACCGAGTCGAAGAACTGACGCAGCAACTGGCCCACTTCTGCTGGTTGTTCCCAGGGCGAATAGTGACCGGCCCGCCGGATGATCTTCATCTGGCTGCCCGGAATATTTTGCCGCATCAACTCCGCGTCCGCCGGGCCAGTCAGAATGTCTTCATCTCCAGTAACGATCAACGTCGGCACATTGATGGTCTTCAGGTCGGGCAGCGAGTCAGGACGTTCCGCCATACCTCGTTGCACCTGGGAGACGTTTCCAGCGGACATCTTTCGCATCATGTCCAGGCCGCCCTCCACCAGGTCGGGACGACTCTCCCGCGTGGTCTTGCCCAGCAGTTTGAGACTCATGCCCTCAAAGAACTGCTCGGTGCCGCGTTCCAACACCTCGGCAGCGGTCTGCAGTCGTGCCGCCCTGGCCTCCGGAGAATCTGGCTGCGCTTTGGTGTTGCACAACGCCAGGGCCGCTACTCGCCCACGGTACCGTCGCCAGAACTCGAACAGCACATAACCGCCGATGGAAACTCCGGCCAGCGGGACTCGTCCCACGCCGGCATGATCGAGGATGCGTGCAACATCGTTGGCGTGCTTTTCCATCGTGGCCGGCCCTTCGCCCACGCCCGATTCACCGTGTCCGCGCAGGTCGGGAAGAATCAATTGGTAGCGCGACGAAAGAGCTTTAGCTGCGGGAAGCCAGAGTTCGTGATGCGCCGGAAAAGAGTGGAGAAGTACGACCGGCGGCCCGGTTCCAAGAATTTGGTACGCGATGTCTGCGTCGTCGCTCTTGAGGTGGATCATCCGGGCAGATTAAACATGCCAGATTCAAAACACGAACAAAATCTTAAACCGCAAAGGACGCAAAGGAGGCCCGCAAAGGTCGCGAAGAACCGCGGCTGCGGGCCAAGCCGTCCGCCTGCACAGGCCATCTACTGACTAGCGACGTGGACGCCTGCCGGGACTTCTGCGGTCGTGGGTTCTTCCGGCATGACGATCCAGGCGATGGGATAAGACAGAATGCCGATCCCGGTCATGACCGCGGTGAGGAGCCATACCAGCCGCACCAGGGTTACGTCCAGATCGAAGTATTCGGCGAATCCGGAGCAGACGCCCGCAATCTTGCGGTCGGCACGAGGGCGCACCAGGCGTTTTCGAGCCGCAACGCCCCCCACTCTAGTGCCGCAGTAAGCACAATGGTTGGCATCATCCTGAATTACTTTGCCGCAATAGTTGCAGTACATATGTGTCCTCCTGCAATTGGATTCGCGGATCCCATTTTTAGATACGGTTTCGGCGGCCAGAATGTTCCTTGACTAGTTCTCTCGGTAGGCCTCTTTCATGCGCTTGCGCGCGGTATCAGCGGGGGGAGTGCTTTCGCCATTGGCCACAACGGCCTGGTATTTTGCCAGAGCCAGATCGCGCTTTTGCAGCAGGTCATACATCTCCCCCGCGCCCAAGTTCGCTTTCTGCAGGAGTGCGGGATCGGGCTGTGAAACCTGGCCCACCTGTTCGTAGGCGGCGGCCGCTCCACTGTAGTCCTTCTGGCTGCGCAGCAAATCGCCCAGGCTAAGGGCGGCGATTTCGTAGTGGGAGTTGGGATAGCGTCCCTCCCTGCCTGCCTGCCAGATTTTCCGATAGACCGCCTCCGCTTCCTGGGTGCGGCCCGCCGCGCGCAGCAGGTGTCCCTCTTCCAGGGCGAGAAGAACGTCCTGCGGAAAGCGCGGAATCAGTGAACGTGCAATGGGAAGTGCTTCATCGTAGCGGTGCTCGCGCCGGAGAAACACTACCAGCAGGATCTGCGCGTCCACGCTGGTTTCTCCACTTCCCTGGGCACACTCTTTGAGGTACTGAATGCCCTTTTCCTTGTTTCCTCCCAGGCCGACCGTGGAAGCGGCGATTTTCACTCCCCAGGGCAGGTTTCCCACGACGTAATTGTGCGCCCCGACGATCAGCTTTGCTTCGACCACGTTCGGCGCCAGTTCGAGCACCCGTTCGTGGTCGTGCCGCGCCCCCACCGCATTCCTTAAGGCCGAAAACCAGGCACGTTCGACCAGCGCTGTGTAGGTCGCAAACTGGGCGCGGGTAACGCCGCGAGCGTAGAGAGCCTCCACGTCGTTCGGATTTGTGCTCAGCCGTTTCTCTTCCACGTCGAACGCCCGCGCCACCAGGTCTTTGATCTGCTGCTTGATCTTGGGGTCAGCTGGGCGGTGCGCGGCGGAAATAAAGCTGTCGTTGGCGTACTCCCCGGTGTCCAGGACGCCCATGCGGTACAGCTCGCGGAACAGGACAGCCGTCAGCAGGTGATTGATCGCGAAAGGATCGTCAGGATGCCGCCCCAGAACCTGTTCAAATTCCTGTATCGCGTGGTCGTAATCAAGATTGTAAAAGTGGTTGAACGCGCTCAGGTTTTGCGGGTCGTGGGGACGGTACGCGAGGGATTCCGGCGCCTCCGGCGGCGGCGCCGCCAGCGCCGTCAACTGAAGAGCGAGCAGGAAGCTAGCCAGAAACAGGAACACGCGGGGTGTATTAGAAAAAAGCAATCAGCTCTCGGTCAAGGGTCGTTGAACCTTAGTTTACCTGAAGCTGCCAGTTTCTCAGGCGAACCAAGAAGATCAAGGCTCAGCCCAGACTACTAGCAAGCACTGTGCTTATAATCAGCCCTTCAGATTAGCTTTTTATCATCAACATTTTCACAGTCATCTGGTGCATCTTTCCTAGTGCAAGCGGTAATTCTTGCTCAACTTGAGATTGCGGGCTCCACCTTCAAACTACAAGGAACTGACATTTCAATAAGTTACGGTGTTTCAGTTTTTGGTTACCGGCTTGCGAACATAAAGTATCGAGGTGTGTGTTATGTCCGACGTGGTGCATGACGCGCAGCACGAGTTTTGGCGGCCACCGGTAGTCCAACCCGTGGCGGCCCGCTCTGGCATGGTGGAAGTTTGCGACGGCTGTAACAGCGAGTTTATGGTTGGGTCGCTTTTCTGCCATGTTTGCGGAATGTCCCGGGAAGCGCGGACTTCGACCGCACACTGGACGCTTTATCTGCAGTTTCACAACATCAAGCGCGCACTCGGACTATCTACTGCCGCGCTGATTGCATTCGTCGCCGGGATGGCCTGCCTGGTGATGGCGGCTGTTGCTGTGGGGATGATTTACAGCGTTCAGACCTTCAACGACTTCCAGGCGGTCCAGTCCTACCGGATGCAGTGGCTCCTGGGCGCGATTGCCGCATTCACCGCCGGCCTGCTGCTGAAGAAAAGGCCGGATACCAAGCAGTAGCCCAACCCTATCCCTATAAACACGGAGGCCCGGACACCCCCGTCCGGGCAGGCGAGGACGCTCGCCCCTACATTGTGTCAGGTGGGGTCGTTGATCACGACCCGCCTTTGTTGATACATGCGGTAGAGATGATGGACTGGGCCGATGCCGTGTCCCAGGGGATGGGCATTGGCGATCGCGGCTGAGACGTAGGCTTTGGCCAGCAGGACGGCTTCCGGCAGTCCGCGGCCCCGTGCCAGATGACAAGCCATGGCGGTGGCAAAGGCGCAGCCGGTGCCATGTGTGGAATTCGAAATTTGGCGGTCGGACTTAAAAACCTCCTGCTCTACACCCCGCCGTCCGGTAAAGCTAAGCAGTTCAACCGCCTTTTCGAGGTGCCCACCGGTGATGACCACGCAGGCGGCGCCCATGGTGTGAAGGGCGGCCGCTGCGACGCGCATCTGCTCGAGATTCGTGACTGCAAGACCGGTCATGGCCGCTGCCTCGTCCACGTTGGGAGTGATCACGCTGGCTAGCGGAAACAGGTACTCGATCAAGAGCAGCGCGCCGCCGGCGTCAATCAGGTCGGTGCCGGACGAGGACTTGACGATTGGATCTAAAACCACATTCGGCAGTTGGCTTTTCTTCAGGAACTCACCGACCGCCCGCACCACTTCTCCCGAACCCAGCATACCGATGTGGACTGCCGAGATTTCGATATCGGAAGCGAGTTCCTTGAGGGTCTCGGCTACCAGATCCGCGCTCACTACCTCGACCCGTCGAACCCCGGCGGTGGACTGGACGGTCAGCCCGGTGATGCAGGCGACCCCGTAGCAGCCGTGGGCAGCAATGGTCTTGATATCTGCCGTCACCCCCGCTCCAGAGGAGGGGTCAAAGCCGGCAATCGTTAGAACGACCGGTGGAGATTGGGTCATAAGGGCAATCTAAAGGAAAGCCGGTCGCTTGCAAATTCGGTTCTGCGGTTCGCCCGTGCCGTCGTCCGCATCCGGACGGATCCTTAGCTGGATATTACCTAAAGACAAACTGAGGTAATGGTCGTAACCGATTGAAAACAAATGCCGGGTAATTCTTGCCGTCGGGGTGCCCTCCGGTTATGTTTACTCATTGATAAACATGTAAGCCTATTATCTACAGCGATATGGGTATGATTAGTCAAGATTAACAGTATGTTACGTGAGATATCTATTACCAGATAATAATCTTGCTACAGCTAAATCCGGGTTGACAGGGTCTCCGGGGGCGGGTAGCCTTGTCCAATCCTTGGCAGTGGTAGGGGAGGAACGACTTAGAGACGTGAGGTGACCGAATGCGAGGAAACATAGCTCGTACCCTGGCAACTGTCTTACTGGTTGCCAGCTTAGGAGCGGCTCAGCGGCCAACCAGCTCAGAGTCCGTGAACACCCGAAATAACATTCACCCGGGCAAGGTAGCCCGGAATAAGGCGTATCAAATTGGGACGGCGTCGTGGTACGGCGACTACTTTCAAGGCCGACCCACAGCCAGCGGTGAGCCGTATAACATGTACGACCTGACGGCTGCCCACCCCACGCTGCCCCTGGGCAGTTTCGTGCGGGTAACCAACCTGAGTAACGGTCGTGCCGTGGTAGTGCGTATCAACGACCGCGGACCGGTAGTTCCGGGACGCATTATCGATCTGTCGTACAACACCGCGCAGGTGCTCCACTTCAAGTCTCAGGGCTTGCAGCGAGTCCGCCTGGACGTGGTAAGGCAGAAAACCGCGCAACCGCCCGTGGTGACCGCATCCCTCCGCTACTAAGTAGCATCCCGGCAGTAAATCCATTAAACTCCCCCTGATGTACGATCCGAAGATGTACGATCCGCGGCAGCATCTGATCGTCGCTCTGGATGTTTCGTCCGCCGCCGAAGCGCAGAAGATCGTGGCGGCCGTGGGCGACTCTGCCTCGACTTACAAGGTGGGGATGCAGCTGTTCACCGCCGAAGGGCCCCGCGTGGTGCGGGACCTGGTCAGCTCCGGACGGCGTGTCTTCCTGGACCTGAAATATCACGACATTCCTACCACGGTAGCTGCCGCCGTGCGGGAGGCGGCGGAGCTGGGCGCAGGGATGGTCACGGTGCACGCGTCTGGCGGAGGGAAGATGTTGCGAGCCGCGGTGGACGCCGCCCGCAGCGTAAACCCTTCGCTGATGGTGCTCGGAGTGACCGTTCTGACCAGCCTGGATGATCAGGATCTCGACAAGATTGGCATACGCGCCCGGGTGGTGGACCAGGTATTGCGCCTGGGAGCGCTCGCGCTCAGCAGCGGATGTCACGGCGTGGTCGCGTCCGCCCTGGAGGCTTCCGAATTGCGGTCCGCGCTGGGCGAAGATTTCCTGATTGTGACTCCGGGCGTGCGGCCGGCGGGCAAGGACCACGGAGATCAGAGCCGCGTAGTAACGCCCGCCGAAGCGATTGCTGCCGGCGCCAGCTACATCGTGGTGGGACGCCCCATCACCGCCGCCGCCAACCCAGGCAGCGAGGCCCGGGCGATCCTGGAGCAAATGAGCCTGGCGGTGAGCGCCTAGCTGCCTGCTGGATCCAGTTCAATACCATTGAAAACCTGGAAATTGTCCGGGTCGGGAAGAGCGCGGCTTTCAGCCGCGCCGAGAATCCGCCTTAGCGACGTTACGGCACGACTGAAAGTCGTGCCGTTCCCGACTATGCGTGTTTTTACGGAGTCTGCGGGTCTAGTTAAAGCTTCTCGTAGAAGTCACAAGCCGAGCAGGAAATAAAGATTCCGCCGGGAACACCGCGCTCGCGATCCTTGACCCGTTTCACGATACGAGTGGCTTTGCCGCACTTGGGACAATCCGTACTCTTGGTCGTGTCCATTTCCTTTTTACGGTCCGCTGTCTTTGCAATCTTCGTCGCCATTCACAAATCTCCTTTTTCCTGCTGCTCAATATCGGCTGAAAATCAGTCGTAGTACTCCAGCCCCAGATGCGTGATCAGCTCTTCGCCCTTCAAGTGGCGGAGAGTGTTCTTTAATTTCATCAGCTGAATGAACAGATCATGCTCCGGGTAAAGTCCCGGCGCGGTCATGGGAGACTTGAAGTAGAAAGCTCAGCCATTCCTGGATTCCCAGCCCGCGCAACTGTGTGCTGCGCTGCGCAAGATCGAGGAACAGCACCAGGTCGAGCACGATGGGCGCAGCCAGAATCGAGTCGCGACACAGGAAGTCGACTTTGATCTGCATGGGATAGCCGAGCCATCCAAAGATGTCGATGTTGTCCCAGCCCTCTTTGTTGTCGCCGCGCGGCGGGTAGTAGTTGATGCGCACCTTGTGCGTGAAGTTACCGTACAGCTCGGGATAAAGTTCAGGCTGCAGAATGTGCTCCAGCACCGACAGCTTGGACTCTTCCTTGGTCTTGAAAGACCCGGGATCTTCGAGCACTTCGCCGTCACGATTGCCCAGAATATTGGTGGAGAACCAGCCGTTCAGGCCGATCATGCGCGCCTTGAATCCGGGCGCCAGGATGGTTTTAATCAGAGTCTGCCCGGTCTTGTAATCCTTGCCGCAGATCGGCGCGGCGTTCTCACGCGATAAGTATTGCATCACCGGAAGGTCCACAGTCAGGTTGGGCGCTCCGTTGGCGAATGGCACGCCTTCCATCAGCGAAGCATAGGCGTAGATCATCGAAGGCGCGATGGCCTCATCGTTCTGGGTCATCGCCTTCTCGAACGATTTTACTGACTCGTGGGCGGCGGTGGGCTCCAGAAAAGTTTCGGTCGAGCCGCACCAGATGGTGATCAGCCGGGTGGCTCCGGAGCTCTTCCTGAATTCCTGGATGTCTGCGCGCACCTGTTCGGCCAAGTCCATCTTGTTCTTGCCCTTCTTGACGTTGGGCCCATCGAGTTTCTTCACGTAGTTGTGGTCGAAGACGGCTTTACGCGGTTTGATTGAACTGAGAAAGGGTTTCACCTGTTCGAGCAGTTGAGGCTCCAGAACCCCCGCCTTGGCCGCGGCCGCGTACATGTTGTCTTCAAAAATGTCCCAGCCGGTGAAGACGAGGTCATTCAGGTTAGCCAGCGGAACAAATTCCTTAAGCTTGGGAGAGCGGGCATCGGTACGCTTCCCTAGCCGGATGGTCCCCATCTGGGTGAGTGAACCGATGGGCTTGGCGATCCCCTTGCGAACTGCTTCAACTCCGGCAACGAATGTGGTGGCTACCGCGCCCATGCCGGGAATCATCACTCCCAGCTTACCCTTGGGCGCCTGGATTTCGTTGCTGAGGTGCTTGGACTCCGTCTTCGGAGTCGCGTTCTTCGGCCGCGTAGGCATGTTTAGGCTGCTTCCTTATTGGTTCCTTGGGATGTAGGCGAACAGCTATGTTCTCGTATCGAGTCAGCATTTGCAACCGCGGGAACAGTGAACGGCTGCGCAGACCGCGTGAATGGATAAAACGAGTGGTCAGTTTCCAGTTCCCAGTTGTTCACCAGTCGAGAAACTAGGAACTGGGAACCGAAAAACTGACCACTGGTTTTACTTACTGTCCAAATCCATCATTCTCACCGGCAAGTCCCAGTGCGCGTCAAGGATCTCGAACCTGCGCTGCTCCTCGCGTTCGTAGGTTTGCTGGTCGGGAAAGAGTTGCTTCTTCAACGCATCCTCGTCGAAAGGCTCGTTGGCTACGGTTGAGTTCTTGAAGACGATGGTTACACGATAGTCCCAGCGGCCGTCTTCGGTGGTGTGGTAGCGGGTCTGATCCATCCACACCTTGAGCATGCGTCCCATCTCGACTTCTTTTTTGAGAAGCGGGTAATGATTCTTCTTGAACAGCCGCAGGAACTCGTCGGCGTGTCCCCATTTTGTCTTGTAGTAATACTCCACCACGAACGGCTTGTCCGATCCCGCGGGAGTCGTCTGGGCAAGTGCTGCGGTGTTCATCAGGAACGCGCTCAGCAGGAACAGAAGTACCTTCATGGCTCGATCTCCAAAACGAAGAATTTCAGATTTTAGATTTCAGATTGCAGATTTTCGGACTTCAGACCTCAACATTTAGACGGAGGGAAAATCTGAAATCTACAATCAAAAATCTCAAATCGGACGCTGTCTCTATTCCGCGGTTCGAATTCTATTCTGCCAGTGCGACCGCACAAACCAGATAATTCCTGCGGCCAGCCCGACTCCAATGATGAGGTCGAACTGATGGAAATACTTGCCCAAGACTCGCCAGTTCTCTCCCAGCTTCATGCCCAACCAGGCCAGACCGAAACACCAGGGCCAGGAGCCTAGAAAGGTGTAAATGTGGAAGCGGCCGCGCGGCATGCCGGCGATTCCCGCGGGTAATGCGATAAAAGTGCGGACTACGGGGAGCAGGCGCGCAATGAAGACCGCCAGGTATCCCCAGCGCAGGAAGAAGTAGTCGGCCCAGTTCAGTTCGCGCCGGCCCATCAGAATCCAGCGGCCGTATTTCTCCACCAGCGGGCGACCGCCATAACGGCCTATTTCGTAAGCTACCAACGACCCGAGGTTGCAACCGATCGCGCCAGCTGTGGCCACCCACAGCAGTTTCATCGAGCCTTCATACACCAGATAACCCGCAAACGGCATGATCAGTTCGGAAGGCAAAGGAATACACGCCGACTCGATCGCCATCAGCAGGGTAATCCCACCGTAGCCCGTGGCCGCTACAACCGACTTTATGAAGAGAAACAGAATTGCCAGGATTTTTTCGGTCATGGGAAAAATATATTAGGCGCTACCAGGTGCGGGACGGATAGGAGCTTACCCCATTTTCGCTAAAAACGAGAGCGAAGGCGCAGGGAACGGCTCTAACGGGGTCCCAGCGGCGACAGGTTCTAGAATGCGCCTTCCTGAGTAAAAGTGTATCCCGGAAGCGAGGCGCCACCGGCGCTCTTGGCCACCTTTACGCGAACCGTCGGCACATCCGGCGCTGACAATCCTGCCGGACGCAGCAGCGCATACTGGGTGAACACTTCGCTGTACATCTTGGTGACAAGATAATCCTGGCCATCGGTATCGTTGCGCCAAACCTGCCCGAGTTGGATGGATTTTACCGCCACGTGGAAACTCCCTGCATGTTGTTGAATTCCCTTTCAGACTACCGGGACGGGCGCAGTGCGTCAATTGTGGCCGTGGTTCCGTGACATTACGAAAGGGGCATGGTTTTCGCTCAAGAACTGCCGTCCTCGGACGGCCCGGACAGGTTCCTTCGGCTCTGCTCAGGACAGGCTCCGACCTGCCCCCACATGGACCGTGCTTCGGAAAGAGATATCCCGACCCATAACTCCAGCAACCAATTTGCTAAGATTGACCTTCGATTTGAGGAGCTTCCATGCCACGCGGAATTACTCCGCGACGACCTGCCAGAACCGGACGCCAGGAAGGCACCGGACATGCTGCAGCGCGAAAAAGAGCTGCGGTCCTGCGCCCGGCTCGGACGGGCAGGGACGCCCGTCCCTCCATCGAGCGGAGGGCCCGTAGCAAGAAGGCCTACAATCCAATCGCGCCCGAGCGGGTTCAGGAAATTCTGAAGCGACTCGACGCGCTCTATCCCGACGTTACCTGCGCTCTGCATCACAAGAGCGCGTGGGAGTTGTTGGTCGCAACCATACTTTCGGCCCAATCAACCGACGTCCGCGTGAATCTGGTTACGCCCGAGCTGTTCAGGAAATATCCTACCGTCCAGGATTTTGCCGCGCTCACGCCCGAACAATTGCAGCCTGATGTCCGCTCTACCGGCTTCTTCCGCAATAAGTCGAAATCGGTGGTCGGTGCGGCGAAAAAGATTGTCAGTGATTTTGGCGGACAGGTGCCTGACCAGATGGAGCAGATTCTTACCCTGCCGGGAGTGGCGCGCAAGACCGCAAACGTGGTCCTAGGAACGTGGTTTCACAAGAATGAGGGTGTGGTCGTGGATACCCACGTTCACCGCATCAGCCGCCGTCTTGAACTTACGCGCAACGACGATCCCAAGACAATCGAACAGGATCTAATGAAGATCATCCCGCGGGAAAAGTGGACACTGTTCTCCCACCAGGTGATCTGGCACGGCCGCAAGTTGTGCATTGCGCGCCGTCCCAAGTGCGTGGACTGCCCCCTGGAAAATATCTGCCACGCCGCCGACAAGACCTGGAGCACGGTTGAGATGCACAAGAACGCCAGGTAATTCGGATGACATTCGAGTTCGATTGCTCTGCTACACTTTTCTCATACCATTCCATGCGCGCCCCCATCCTGTTTGCTATCGTCATCTCTATGAGCACTCTTACCCTGGCCCAGACTTTGCCGGTCCCGCAGGCGATCACCGATCCCAAGCAGATCAGCAGTAAGCCCAACGCCAACGTGGAACAGAATCAGCAGAGCCTGTCCGTCGAGCGGCTCTATATGACCCGGTCGGTTGGCGCAACGGCCTGGTCGCCGGACGGCAAGACCATCGCTTTCGTCTCCAACACCAGTGGCCGCTTTAATCTGTGGACGGTGCCCGCGGAAGGTGGATGGCCTATCCAACTAACTGTAAGCGACCAGCGGCAGACCTCACCCGCGTGGTCACCAGACGGCAAGTGGATCGCCTACCAGTCCGATTATGACGGTGATGAGCAGTGGGACATTTTCTTCGTCTCGCCGAAGACCGGGCAGGTGGTCAACATCACCAATACCCGTGAGATCGCGGAAAAAAATCCAACATGGTCGCCGGACGGGCGTTATCTCGCCTACACCGTGAAGCCCAAGACTTCGTCAGTGTACGAGATCGACGTCTTTGACACGTTGATGCGCGACACCAAACACCTGACCTCGGGGACTCCCAAAGACAAGATGAACGTAAATCCCATCTGGTCCAAAGATGGGAAGTGGATTGTGTATACGCAGCAACAGGCCAAGGGTACCGATTCCAATATCTTCATCGCCCAGGTGGCCACCGGCAAAAGCTCGCTGCTTACGCCCCACCAGGGTGAGGAGCTCGTCACCGCGAGGGACTTTTCGCCGACACCGACACCAGACGGAGGAACGTTGCTCATAACCTCCAATGCGGGCAATGGATACGACAACGTCGGCCTTCTGCAGTTCAGCGACAAGGGTGCCGGTGTAACCGGAGTTCTGCATCCGGGGCAGATCGATTGGCTCACGCAGGACAAGTGGGAAATCGAAGGCGGCAATTTTTCTCCGGACGGTAAATCGGTCACATGGACCGCCAACGTCGATGGCAACACCGAAATCTACGTGCACGATCTGGCTTCCGGAAAAACCAGTTCCCTGCCCCTGCCCAAGGGCGTGAACCGCCTAGGCGGCGCAGAAACCGCTTTCACCCGCGATGGCGCTCGCCTGCTGTACTACCACAACGGTCCCACGTCGCCCAATGACGTGTGGGTTTATTCCGTGGCCGAAGGCAAGTCGCAGCAGATTACGAATTCGCTGGTTGCGGGAGTGCGCTCGGAGGATATGGTCGAACCGTTTCTGGTTCACTATCCCAGCCGTGATGGCAAGTGGACCATCTCCGCCTTCGTGTACGTGCCTTACAACATGGCGCGCAGCGGCCTGAACGCCGCCGTCGTCTACGTGCACGGCGGGCCGACCTCGCAGACCGTGAACTCGTTCAGCCGAATCATCCAGCATATGGTCAACCAGGGCTACATGGTGATCGCGCCCAACTATCGAGGGTCCACCGGCTACGGCAAGGAATTTCAGCAGGCCAACCTGTTCGACATGGGCGGCGGCGATCTGCAGGATGTTCTGGCCGCCGCCGACTGGATCAAGCAAACCGGCTATCTCGATCCCAAGAAGCTGGTCCTGATGGGCGGCAGCTACGGTGGTTACATGACCATGATGGGCGTGACCAAGGCTCCGGACGTCTGGGCGGCGGGTGTGCCGATCGTGCCATTCGTTAACTGGTTCACGGAGATTGCCAACGAAGACCCGGTGTTGCAGCAATCCGACCTCGCGACTATGGGAGATCTTGAGAAGAACAAAGATCTCTTCCGTGACCGCTCGCCGATTTTCTTCGTGGACCAGATCAAAGCTCCGCTGCTACTGCTGGCGGGCGGCAATGATCAGCGCTGCCCCAAGGAAGAGACCCAGCAGGTTGTTGATGCGGTCAAAAAACGCGGAGGGGTTGCGGACTACAAGGTATATGAGAACGAAGGCCACGGCTTCGCCCGGGTGGAGAACCAGATTGACGCCTACCAGCGGGTGTCGGGCTTCCTCAAGGCGCGTGTTCCGCCGGCGGACTGTGGATGCTCGCTGAACCAGTGATCTGACGATCAATGATTTTGGGGTGGAGTCAGCGCGGCAATCACCAATGCCGTGATAGGGCTTCAGCCGTTGAGGTCAGGCGCTTGAAGCAGTCATATGCAGGCCGAAGCGCTTTTCCAACTGATCTACCGACTACTGTCCTGGCTTGGCGAAGCTCGCAAAAAAATCTCCCTTGTTCCAATGCGGGCGCTCGGTCTGCTGCGCGACCTCATAGCCCACCGCCAAATCTACGCGGGTACACTTGACGGTTGCATTGAAGTCTAGCGGTTGGTTCATGTCGTCGCTGGGCAGGTGGTAGCGCTGGTTTTCCCAATCCAGCTGCATCTTCTTTCCATCCAGCGTGGGGTCGACAGTTTGCAGACCCTCTCCGATGTAGAGCGACGGCACCCCTTGCAGGATGAAGGAGTACTGGTCGCTACGAATGAAGTAAACCTCTTCCGGCAAAGGATCGGGACTCACCTGGAGACCCATGTGGCGGGCCACATCGTCCGCTACGGCGCCCAGGCTGGAATGCTCTCCACCCAGAGGCACGATGTCCTTGAAGTCATAGAGGAAAGAGACCTCGTCCATGTTGATGTCGGCCACGATCTGTGTAATCGGCACCGTGGGGTAGTGGGCGTAATAATCGGACCCGAGCAGGCCTTCTTCTTCACCCGTGACCGCCAGAAACAGGAGCGAACGCCGGGGCGCTTTGGGCAACAGGGAAAAAGCGCGTGCCATCTCCAGCAACGCTGCCGTGCCTGAAGCGTTGTCCGCCGCGCCGTTGTAGATGCTGTCGCCTTTCACCGGTTCCCCGATACCCAGATGGTCAAGGTGCGCGGTGAACACGACGTATTCATTCTTCAGCTGAGGATCGGAGCCAGGCAGAATCGCGGCTACGTTCTGACTTTCTACTTCGGAGTAGCGGCTGACGATGTGGATGGACACGGTAACGGACAAAGGAAAAGCTTGTGCCTGATTGTTCTCGGCGGCGTGTAACGCGTCCTTCCAGGGCTTGGACGCGCCTTCGAACAGCAGGGCGGCCGCGCTGGAACTGATCCTGGCATAACCCCGAATCTGCGGCTGCACATCATTGGGTACGCCTTTTTCATCCAGCCAGCGCAATGCCGGCCCCTTCGTAAAACGAACGTATTCCGAAAATGGGGTACGCTCTTCTGTTTTTCCCGCCCAGATCGATAGAAGTCCAATCGCCCCATGCGCGGCCGCCACACGCAACTTTTCTTCCGTGGAAGAGAAGTGGGCTCCCGGGGCGGTCGGTAGTCTGGAGGGAGCGCCGTACAAGGTGGCCACAATCTTGCCGCGGACGTCGATGCCGGCGTAGTCGTCGTATTTAAACTGCGGCGCACTCACACCGTAGCCGACGAATACTACCTGTCCCTCGGCCGTGGTGTCGGCAGAAACCGGGTCGCCTCCCAATACATAGTCCTTGTCAAGGGTCAGCACTCGGCTGGAGCCGTCCCGCGTGAAAGTGAGCGAGCTCTGGTCCCGCATCAATTCGATCTTGCGAAAGCGTATGTTCTGGAAGTAGGAGCCGTTCACGCCCCCCGGCTTCAGCCCCATTTCTTCGAACTGTGCCCGGACGTATTTGGCTGCCAGCTCGAAGCCGCGCGTGCCGGTGTCCCGGCCCTCCAGCAGATCATCAGCTAGAAAGGCCATGTGCGCCCGAAGGCCCTCGGGCCGAATGCGCCGCAGGAGTTCTTCCGGCGGGAAATCCGACGAAGCCGCATGCGCAAAAATGATGAAGATCGAAGACACAGTAACAGTCAAACCCAGCAGTACGAGCACACGCTTTAGCAAAACTACCTCCCGTTAGAAATGTTGTCAGGATTGCTTCAGGGCCTACGCTCGCGCCTCTCATGCATGACGATCGCGCCAATAAGCCCAGGAATCGTATATTTCCGGGCCTCGACATCGACCCGCAGCCCCAGCCCCCGAAGAGTAGACGAAGTCACCGGCCCAATGGAAGCAAGTCGCACTCCATCTGTTTGGCGGGGGCGCCCTCGCCCGCGGTTTTTTTCCAGCAGCGCCACAAAATTCTTCACCGTAGAAGAGCTCGTAAACGCAATCACGTCGGGCCGTAACTTCGGGGATTTCAGCACTCGCCGCAGTCGTTGCCGGGAAGATCGGGGGACGACAGTCTCGTAGGCCTCCACCACGTCCACCCGGGCGCCCAGTTTCCGCAGTTCGCGGGGAATCACATCGCGGGCAACTTTGGCACGGGCCAGCAGAACCCGCTTCCCTTTCACCTTGCGCCGCAGGCTGGTCACTACGGACTCCGCGACGTACTCCCTGGGTACGACATTCACCTTCACTCCGTGCTGTTCGATGGCCTGCCTGGTTGCCGGACCGATGGCAGCGACTTGCAGATGATGCAAAGTCTTCCTTCCCAGGCGAAGTCTTCGCATTCGCCCCCAAACGGCTTCGACCCCGTTCACGCTGGTCAGAATGAGCCAGTCGTACTCAGGAAGGTTCTTCAATGCACTGTCCAAAGGCTCATACGACTGCGGCGGGCGAATTTCGATGAATGGGATTTCCAGAATCTCGGCGCCCAGTTCGCGCAAGCCGGAAGAGAGCGCGCTGGCCTGATGACGCGCCCGGCCCACCAGGACGCGGAGTCCGGAGAGAGGCGCTGTTGCACTGGCCTTACTCTGCCGTCGATTCGTCTTTTGCTTGCTTGCGATTTTCATTCAGGTTAAAGGCCGCGGGCGAGGGCGCCCGCGCCACACGGACTATGGTTGCTGCGGCGTCATCGCGGTTCTTCCGTAGACTTCCTGCAGGATCGCGTCTCCTCCGCGCCGGAGTAAGGCTTCGCCGACCATTTCGCCAAGTTGTACCGGATCGTCGCCTTGCCCCGATTCCCGCAGCAGCTTGGTTCCATCCGGGCGGGCGACGATGGCCTCGAGATGAAGCCCGCCGTCGATTATTTCCGCCAGTGCTCCGATCGGAACCTGGCAGCCGCCTCCCATCCGGTTCAGCAACGCGCGCTCACACGCGGTGGTAGTGCGGGCCGCTCTGTCATCCAGAAAAGCAACGTGCTGACGCACCGCCGAATCATTCTTACGAATCTCGACCGCCAAAGCGCCCTGGCCCGCGGCCGGACACATCAGCTTGGCGGACAGCACCTGCCGTATGCATTCCCGTTTGCCCAGGCGATTCAGTCCGGCGGCGGCGAGTATGACCGCAGCGTACTCACCAGCGTCCAGTTTGCGCAACCGGGAGTCCACATTTCCGCGGAGGGGATGAATGCCGAGATCGGGCCGTAGCGTCTTCAGTTGCGCCTGCCGCCGCAGGCTGCTGGTTCCTACTGTGGCGCCGTTCGGAAGGTCCTTGATGCTGGCGTATTTGCGCGAGCAAAAAACATCTCGAGCATCCTCGCGCACCGGAATCGCAGCAATCTCGAACCCTGAAGAAATTGCCGTGGGTAGGTCTTTGAGACTGTGTACCGCGAGATCGATCCGCTGCTCCGCCAGCGCTTCCTCGATTTCCTTGGTGAACATTCCTTTGGTGCCGACCTGGGAGAGTGCAACGTCTGTGATCTTGTCGCCAGTAGTCTTGATGATTTCGATTTCAACCTTGTGGCCACGCTGCTCGAGCAACGCCCTGACGTGATTCGCCTGCCACAACGCCAGCTGCGATCCCCGGGAACCGATGCGCAAAAGGGCCACTAATTTTCCGCTCCGGAATCTCCAGCAGCGGACTTCGCCGATCGCTTCTGATCGCTTTCTTTCCTGCTCTGTTTCTCTTTTTCTTTCTCTTTCTCCTGCAGGTCCTTTTCCTGCAGATTAAAAAGACGGCGGACCAGGTCGATGACCGTAGTCGCCTCCTGCTCGCGCACCGCCGTTTTCAGCGTGCTGATAGGGGTATGCATGATCTTGCTTACGATGCCGCGGGTGAGGGTCTCGACGGCCAGCTCCTGTTCCGGCGAAAGCGTTCCCAGACGGCCGCGTACCCGGTCAATCTCCGCCTGGCGAATGGTTTCCAGGTGGTCCTGCAACGAGACGATGGTGGGAACGACGTCCAACGTCTGCAGTCGCGCCTGAAAGCGCTCCACCTCGGCCACGATAATGATCTCGGCGTGTTCCGCTTCCTTCCTGCGATCGGCGACGTGCGAAGAAACCGCCTGCTGCAAATCGTCGATGTCGTAAACAAAGATGCCGTCCAGCTTGTTCATCCCGGGATCGACATCGCGCGGCACCGCGATATCGATGAAGAACATGGGACGATTTTTGCGGCGTGCAAGGAACATCTCTCCATGTTCACGCCGGAAGATGGCGTGGGGCGCGCCGGTCGAGGTGATGACGATATCGGCGCGGTCGCAGGTCTCGTAGAGCTGTTCAAACAGGATTGCCTTACCGTCAAACCTGGCTGCGAGCTGCTGGGCGCGGTCGAAGGTGCGATTGGCGACAAAAATCGATTCCGCGCCGTGGGCCAGAAGGTGACGCGCTGCCAGTTCGCTCATCTTGCCGGCGCCCACCAGGTAAACGTGCTTGCCTTGCAGCGACCCGAAAATCTTTTTGGCCAGTTCGACCGCGACTGAAGCAACCGACACTGCGGACGAGCCCACGGCGGTTTCTGTCCGGACGCGCTTGGCAACCGAGAAGGCGCGAGTGAGAAGCAGATCAAGTTGCGAGTGCACCGCCCCTACTGCCCGGGCAGTGGCATACGCTTCTTTCACCTGCCCCAGAATCTGGGGCTCGCCCACAACCATCGAGTCGAGACTCGAGGTCACACGAAACAGATGTCGAACCGCGTCGCCTTCATGGAACTCGTAGAGGTGGGATTCGTAGTCGGTGGGATTCAACTGGAAATAGTCGCGCAGAAATCCGCGCAAGTCCACCGTCCCGTTCGTGGTTTGCGCCAGCACCTCAACCCGATTGCAGGTGGAGAGGATAAGACCCTCTTCCACTCCGGGATGTGCGGCCAGGCGCCTGATGGCCTCGGGCAGCCGTGAATCAGGGATCGCCAGCCGCTCGCGCACCTCCACCGGTGCGGTCTTGTGATTCACTCCGATGAGATGGAACTTCATGACTGGACGAACCCGTGAATCGTGCTGTAGTAGTTGGCCGACCAGGCGATGACCGCGGCCACGACGGCGCCGGCAGCGAGATAGGCGGCGCGGCGGCCGCGCCATCCCGCATTCCAGCGGGTGAAGACCATCACCATGTAGACCGCCCACATTACCAGCGATAGAAAAATCTTGGGATCGAGCAGGTCCACGCGCCCGTAGGTGGATTGGGCGACAATGCTGCCGGCGACCAGTCCTAGGGTCATGAATGGAAACCCCAGCAGCAGCGAACGATATCCGATCTCGTCAATCACTTCGAGGGCGGGCAGGCGCAGGCGTATGTTCGCAGCCTTTTTCGATTTCAGGCGGCGCTCCTGTACCAGATAGAGCAGGCTGGCGGCAAAACTCAGAAACAGGGCGGCATATCCAGTGAAAATCATGGCGATGTGGGCAAAGAGCCAGCCCCGGCGCATGCCCGGCGAAGCCAGCAGAAACGGCTGCTGGGTGGTGGCGGCGACGAACGTCAAGACAAAAACCAGTGGAAACACAACAATCCCGGGCGAGGTCGTGCGGTATACCAGATACACAATCATGAACGCCGCCATAACCAGCAGCGCCAGAAACGACTCGGAATTGTGGACGGATGTAAGCGTCAGTTGCCCGGAAAGGAGCACCGCTTCGGTCAAAGAAACGAACTGGAATACCATGCCCAGGCTCATGGCAGGCAACGCGACCCGGCTCAGCAGGGCGCTGGTACGGGTCAGAGCCAGGAGCGCGTAGAGCAGTCCCACGGCGTAGCAGACAAGCGCCACTCGGAGCCACAGTATTGGCATAGACAGAGACAATGACAAATTCGAGGTCCAGCGGGCGGGTGCCGGGCCGATCCCGCCTCCCTGATTATAGTCTGCACTACTCCTGAGGCAGAAAATAAGAAGGCCAGTGGGTAACGTAGCGCCGGCTTTCTACCCCTGGCTGGAGGGCATCTTGCCCGGCGCGGCGCTACGAAATCCGCCTATTCCACTCCCAGCGTTTTTGTCGCCGCGTCCAGACTCTCCCTGGCGACTAGCAGCCGGCGCCCACTACTCATCATGTCTTCAATTTCATCAAATGCCTGAAACAGCCTCATCTTGACGGCGCCATATTGCTCGGCGTCATTCAGAGCGCGTCCATGCTTGCCCGCCCAATCACGCAGGACGCCGTCGGGCAGAAAGACGCTCACCGCGAACGTGGTCCTGCGGTCCGACGTCACGTCGAAAATATATTCACTGGCTGGAGCTTCGGGAGCATCTGCCAAGGCTATCCGTTTGCCCACAAAATAGTATTGATAGACGTATCCCTGACCACCGGTGTACGTCTTCATGCGACGCAGAGTCATAGATTCGGTCGTTGGTCGTTGGCCCTTGGTCGTTGGGCTGCTCTCGCTCGAGCTTGAAGCGCGATTGGCCAAAGACCAACGACGCTTTTACCGACTGCTATTTCCCGGTGAAATCACGCGCCCGTACTCGCTGGCTCGAGCCAGGCGGTCAAACATGCTGTAGGCCGTGGCAGAAATCCTGCTGATCGCCTGTTCGCCGTCCCGCTCGCGTCGCAGGTACGTGGTCATTACGCAAATGACATAAGGGCGGTTTTCCACGAACACAATTCCCGAATCGTTGCGGACTCCCTCGAGCTCTCCTGGCTTGTTCGCGACCTTCAATCCCTCCGGCAGGTCGCGCGGAATGAAGCTTTCCTTGTGAATGCTGAGCATCTTGAAGAAATCAGTCGTCAGTTGCTGGTTGAAAACCTTGCCACGATAAAGACTTTCGAGCAGGGCCATCATTTCCGCCGGCGTTGAAACATTTTCCCGACCTTCCCCCGCCGCGTTCAGGTCCATCATCTTGCGCCGCAGGCGAGTGTGCGCGAGACCGAGAGAATCCATCAGGGCATTGACGTTCTCCATTCCCACGCGATCGATCAGAACATTGGTGGCGCTGTTATCACTCACCGCAACCATCATGGTAGCCAGATCGCGCAGGGTAATCCGGGTTACGCCTGGAGTCAGGCCGTTCATGATGTCGCTGTCGGCGACCAGGTCGCTTGCCTGCACCGTGTACAGGTCCGTCAGCTTCAGTTTGCCGTCCTGCGCCTGCCGATAGAGCTCGGCCAAAACAGCGATCTTGATGGAGCTGGCCTGGGGAAACACGTCATCGGCATGCAAGAGGAATTTCCTGCCGCTGCTGAGGTCGAGGATGGCCACTCCGAGAACACCATCGAGACTTCGGTCTACGTCGTTGATGCTGGATTCGAGCTTCTGCCACAGGACATCCTGCTTGGCTGGCGTTTGCGCCGAAGCGATGGCGACCAAAAGAAAAAGGGATATGAAGGGTTTCAAGAGTGGCGGTCCTCGGAAGGGAGCATTATAGACTTCAACAATATTGTCATGCTGAGCGACTGACTCCTCTTTGCCTTGCAAAGAGGACGAAGGAGTCGAAGCACCCCTAGCGCCACCGATCACGCTCGGGCAGGGGTCCTTCGACTCCATAACTTCTTCGCAGCTGCGAAGAAGTTACTGCGCTCAGGATGACAACTTAAATCACCCGTCAATCCTCGCTTCCCGCAGCCGTTTTACCGCGCTCTCCGAGCTTACCGGCGAGTAGTACACCTCTTTGAACGTGTACGACTTCGCCTTGCCCGCAACCACCGGCAGGATTTCAATGTGCCAGTGATAGTCGTCGTCGATTGTCCTCCAGTAATCCAGGCTTCTCGAGCGGTGCAAAGTGTTGGGAGAAGTGTGGAGCACGAGGTGAAATTCATCGGTGACAGTGCGGATCCGCTGCAGGGTGCGGCGCAAGAGCGCTCCCAGATCCGCCAGGCTGGCCGGCCGGGCCAGACCGAAGCGCTCGAAGGCGGCCTCGTGGGTGCGCGGAATGATCCAGGTTTCATAAGGTACTCGCGGGGCATACGGACAGAGCGCAATGAAGTCACCCCGCACTTCGATCACACGCTGGTTCTGACGCAGCTCCTGGGAAATAATGTCGCAGAAGACGCAGCGTTCTTTGGCCTTGAAGTAGTCCCGGCCGGCGCGCAGTTCATAGAGGACCCGACGCGGCACGAAGGTAGTGGCCGTCAGCTGCGATGTGGGATGCTCGAATTCCTGGCCCGCGCTGATCCCGCGATTTTTAAAGACGCTGATGTACTTGAAGCGGGCGTCACGCTTCAAATCCTGGATGCGGTGCGCCGCCAGCAGCAGGAACTGTTCCAGTTCCGCATCGTTTGCGGTCCAGAGTTGCCGGTCGTGGCGGACGTTCTCCACCAGCACCTCATGCGCGCCCACCGAAGACATCCGATCGTAAAGGCCGTCGGCGCGCCGCGCCGGCTCACCCTCGATCCTATACAGCGGTGTGGGATGGACGACTGCACGCGCCGACCACGGACGACCCTCAACCCCCGGCATATTGGAAATCAGTTGCGCGGCTGCCGGAGAGTCCGGGCAAAACCGGCAAAAAGACTCCGGGCGCGGGGGCGCGTCGACTACATCGTCTCCAGTGATGACCCACGAGCGGGTGATGGGATCCTTGCGTAATTCCATGGGTGTAAGGAAAACATCGGTGCGGCGAACCGTCAACTGTGATTTCTATCACCGGGAGTGCTGCGCTTCGTTTGTTATAATCCGCGCACGAAGCCCCTCGAAATGACTGAACCGTCCACGCCGCTGATGCGGCAATACGCCGCCATCAAGAAGGAGCATCCCAGCGCCCTGCTTTTTTTTCGCCTGGGAGATTTCTACGAGCTTTTTTTTGACGATGCGGTTTTGGCATCGCGTGAATTGCAGATCACGCTTACCTCGCGAAATAAGGAGAAAGGCATCGCTGTGCCGATGTGCGGCGTCCCTCACCATGCCGCCGAGGCTTATATTTCCAAGCTGATCCGGAAAGGTTTCAAGGTCGCGATCTGCGAGCAGGTGGAAGATCCTCGGGTAGCCAAGAAGCTGGTGCGGCGGGAAGTCACACGCGTGGTCACGCCCGGCACAGCGGCAGACTCGTCGCTCAACTCAGAAGAAAATAACTTTCTGGCCGCCATCGCGCATACCGGTGAACGCGTGGGCTTCGCTGCCCTCGATCTTTCCACGGGAGAGTTTCGCGCCACCGAGTTCCAGGGCCAGGACGCGGCCAAACGAATCCAGGAAGAGATCCAGCAGTTGCGTCCGAAGGAAGTCTTGTACGGATCCACGGCGCCGCTCTTCGAAGGGTCAAGTGCGGCGCGGGTGCCCTTGCCCGCGAGATTTTCAGCGAGCGCCGGTTACGCCGAAACTCCGCTAGACGATTGGATCTTCGCTCCTGACCATGCCATCCCGTTGCTGGAAAATCATTTCGGTGTGATGTCGCTGGAAGGCTTTGGCCTGTCGGGCAAACCGGCGGCGGCGGCCGCGGCGGGCGCGATCCTCTACTACGTCCGCTCTACTCAGCGCGGGACTTTAAGCCACGTCGACCGCATCGGATTTTACGAACGCCAAACCTGCCTGGTGCTGGATGCGGTTACGGTGCGCAACCTGGAGTTGATCGAGCCGCTGTTTGCCGGCGCTGATGCTGGCGTCACTTTGTTCCGCTCGATAGACGCCACGGTCACTCCCATGGGCAAACGGCTGCTGCGCTCTTGGCTGCTGCGTCCGTCGATTGAAGTCACTGAGATCAACTCTCGCCTGGACGCGGTTGAATCGCAGCTCAAAGAAACCGTGGGTCGCGAAGAATTGCGCCGCGCACTAGACGGGATTCTCGACCTGGAGCGCTTGCTCAGCCGGGTCACGCTGGAAACAGCCAATCCGCGGGACGTTCTGGCCCTGTCCGCATCTCTGGCGAAGTTGCCGGCAGTCCGCAGAGCGCTGGAGCATTTTGGTGCCACTGCCCATGTGGCCGCGGCCGACTCGGCCGCGCGGATTTCCGATTCCCAAAATGCCTCTCCGAATCGCCTCTTCACGCTGCACTCCTCCGTCGACGAACTGGGCGACCTGCGGCAGCGGATCGAAAGCACCATCATCCCTGAACCGCCGATTTCCCTGAGCGACGGCGGCGTTATCCAAAGCGGAGTTGATCCGGAGCTCGACCAGCTTCGCGACCTGAGCCGCAACAGCAAGCAGTTTCTGGCGCAGATCGAGCAACGGGAGCGGCAGCGCACCGGCATCGCATCGCTGAAGGTGAAGTTCAATTCAATTTTTGGCTACTATTTGGAGGTTTCGAAGGCCAATCTGCACCTGGCTCCGGCAGACTATGAGCGCAAGCAAACCCTGGTCAACGCCGAGCGCTTTACCACGCCAGAACTGAAAGAGTACGAGTCGAGGATTCTTGATGCCCAGGAAAAGATCGTGGACATCGAGCGCCGACTCTTCGCCGAATTGCGCTCGGCCATTGCCGGAGAAGCCCGGCGCATCCGCCAGACGGCGCTCGCGCTTGCGGAAATCGATGTGCTGGCTGCCCTGGCCCAGATCGCTGCCCTAAGAAACTATTGCCGCCCGAAACTGGATGATTCTGCCGACATCGAAATCGTCGAAGGACGGCACCCGGTCATCGAACAGCAGGAACTGGGCAGCGGCGAGCGCTTCGTGCCCAACGATCTCTATTTGAATTCGACGACCCACGCAATCCTGGTGCTGACCGGTCCGAACATGGGTGGTAAGTCGACGTATCTGAGACAAGCCGCCCTGATCACCATTCTGGCGCAGATGGGATCGTTTGTGCCGGCGCGTTCGGCCCGGCTGGGGCTGGTAGACCGCGTGTTCACCCGCATCGGCGCCAGCGACAACCTGGCGCGCGGCCGCTCCACCTTCATGATTGAGATGACAGAAACCGCGGCGATTTTGCATACCGCAACTGAGCGATCGCTGATTCTTCTCGACGAAGTCGGCCGCGGCACCGCGACCTACGATGGCCTGGCCATTGCCTGGGCGGCGGTCGAATACATTCATGCGCGAACCCGAGCCAAGACCTTGTTCGCGACGCACTATTTTGAATTGACCGAACTGGCCGAGCAACTCTCAGGGGTAAAGAACTACCACGTTGCAGTCAAGGAGACCGGGGGCGGGATCGTGTTTCTGCGTAAAGTCCAACCGGGCGCGGCCGATCGCAGTTACGGAATCGAAGTCGCGAAACTGGCGGGGCTTCCCCATGAGGTCGTCGTGAGGGCACGCGAGGTACTAGCCGAGCACGAAAATGCCGAACGCCAGGTGACCGGCCATCTCTCGCCGGGCGCCGACCCTCCACCGGCGCAACTGACCATCTTCACGCCGTTGTCGCAGCCGGTACTGGAGAAATTGCGGGAAGTGGACTTGAATCGCTTGACGCCGCTGGAAGCATTGAATCTGCTGGCGGAGTTGAAGAAGCAGATCGAATGACTGCCAGCCGCAATATGCGCAAGAAAACAGAATTATCCGTTGACGCCAGCATCGGCCAACTCCTCATCATCGGTTTCGACGGCACCGAGATGTCGCCGTCGCTTGCTTCCCTGCTTACGCGGCTGCAGCCCGCTGGGGTCATCCTCTTTGCCCGCAACATCACCGGCGGGGAACAGACTTACAACTTCCTGAAGGAGTGCCAGGGCTGCGTTTCGACCCCACTCTTCACTTGCGTGGACATGGAAGGCGGACGGGTCGATCGGTTCCGCAACGTCACGGGCTCGTCGCCTTCCGCGGCTGACGTATTTGCCAGTGGCGACCGCAAGCTTTTCCGCAAACACGGCAGGGTGATCGGCGACTCTTGCCGGACGTTGGGATTCAACACCGACTTCGCGCCCGTCGTGGATCTAGCCTTGGAAGCCTCGAAAACAGTCATGAGTTCGCGCGCGGTTTCGGCGAATCCAAAAGAGGTGGTGGTTTATGCCAGAGAATTCCTGGCAGGATTGAAGTCGGCGAACGTCGTAGGCTCTGCCAAACATTTTCCCGGCCTCGGCGAAGCCAATCTCGATACCCACCACGAGTTGCCTTCGGTAAACAAGTCGTGGAAAAAACTTTGGGCGGAGGACCTGTATCCCTACCGGATTATGCGCCGTGAATTGCCCATGGTTCTGATCGGACACGCGAATTATCCTGACGTGACCCACGACCAGAGCCCAGCGTCGCTTTCGAAGAAATGGATCACAGACGTTCTGCGCAAGAAGATCGGCTATCGTGGCCTGGTCGTATCCGACGATCTGGAAATGGGGGGCGTACTGAAGGCCGCGCCAATCGAGCAGGCTGCGGTCGAACACATTCGTGCGGGTGGCGATCTCTGCCTGATCTGTCACATTGAAGCCTACGTTACACGGTCGTACGAGGCCCTTATCAAGACAGCGGAGAGCGACCGCAAGTTTGAACGACGCGTGAAGGAGTCGGTCGCGCGCGTACTGGCCTTCAAGAAACAATCCGGCGCGCTGAAACGCAAAGCGACGCCACCCAGCCAGGAAAAACTGGAAAGGCTGTCACGGCAACTGTGGGAATTCGGTGAAGAAGTGCGACTGGCCAAATTGAAGGCAGAGAATTCATGATCGTCGCAGGCGTCATGAGCGGCACCTCAGCGGACGGCATCAACGTTGCGCTGGTGCGGATCGTGTGGCGCGGGCGCCCCCGCCCGCGTGCGTCCGGCTCAACAAACCTTGCCTTCAAATTTCTGGCCCACGCCGAGTACCCCTATCCGAAAAATGTTCGCCAGGCAGTACTCCAAGCCATGAACGCCACGCACGCAAGCGTAGCCGACCTCGCCCGGCTGAATTTCCTGCTCGCGGAACTCTATGCCGACGCCGTGCTGGCCACCCAACGGCGATTCCGTGAAAAAGTCGACCTCATCGGCTGCCACGGACAGACGCTCTATCATCAGGGCGAACCGGCTCTGTTTCTCGGGCGCAAACTCGCGGTCACCTGGCAGACCGGCGAGGGTGCAGTCATTGCGGCGCGCGTCGGGGTGCCGGTCGTATCCGATTTCCGGCCAGCAGACATGGCAGCGGGAGGCAAAGGTGCGCCTCTGGTCCCATTTCTTGATTATTTGCTGTGTCGCGATCCGCGCGTGGGCCGCATCGTCCAAAACATCGGCGGCATCGCCAACCTGACGGCGATTCCCGCGGGGGCGTCTGCCGAAAGAGTCACCGCGTTCGACACCGGCCCGGGCAATATGGTCATCGATGGTGTTACCGATCGGCTGTTCGGCAAGCCCTACGATCGCGATGGCCGGATCGCGGTCTCCGGCACCGTGATGGACGACGTGGTTTCCGACTCTCTGCGGCTGCCATTTTTCCGGCACAAGCCACCTAAGACCGCTGGACGCGAAGAGTTCGGACGCGAGTTCGCGCAGCAATTTATCAGGCGATGTGGACGGGCAAACAAAGCAGATGTAGTCGCTACCGCTACCGCCTTGACAGCACGCTCGATTGCCGACGCGTTGCGCCGCTTCGTGCTGAGGCGGCGGGGACGATTCAGCGAATTCGTCGTTTCGGGAGGCGGCGCCAACAATCCCACCCTGCTTGCCATGCTGGCCAATGAACTCAAATCCCTGGACCTTAAGATGCGATCGTCGGACGAATTCGGATTGCCGTCCGAGGCGAAGGAGGCGGCGGCATTCGCGCTGATGGCGTTTGAGACCTGGAACCGGAGAGCGTCGAATGTTCCGTCGGCTACCGGCGCGAGGCGGCCGGCAATCCTGGGGAAAATCTCGTATGCGTGAGCGTAGGGCGCGATCAAAACCCAGGTCCCTCGACTCGCCTCGGCGCGCGAGCGCGCCTGCGCCTTCGCGCGGGATGACATGGCATTTATGTCCGAGGTTAGTTCTTGTTACAGTCGTCCTCGCATTTTCGCTCTCCTGTTCCAGCAAGCCTGATCCCAATACGCTCGTGATGATCATTGAGAGCAGCCCGACCAATCTCGATCCCCGGGTTGGGCTGGATGCGCAATCGGAGCGGATCGACGACCTGATCTTTGATGACCTGCTTACCCGTGATCCCCATCTGAACGTCCAGCCTGGTCTGGCTGAACAGTGGGAAATCCCCGATCCGCGGACTTATGTTTTTCACCTGCATCATGGCGTGAAGTTCCACGACGGCCGGCCCCTGACCGCCCGCGATGTGAAGTGGACATTCGATTCGCTGCTCCAGGGCAAGATTCGCAGCACCAAGTCGGCGGTCTATCGTTTCGTAGACCGCATCGACGCCACAGACGACTACACGGTTACGTTCCATCTGAAGGAACCCTTTGCCACTCTGCTGTGGAACCTCTCCGACGGCGCGATCGGCATCGTGCCTTATGGCACCGGCGACGAAATGAGCCGGCAGCCCATTGGTTCGGGACCGTTCCGTTTCGTCAGCGCCGAGCAGGATAAGGAAGTCGTAATCGCGCGCAATGACGATTACTGGGCGACCAAGGCGGAAATTCCACGCGTGCGATTCATTGTCGTGCCTGACACCACCACCCGCGCGCTCGAACTGCGCAAAGGCAGCGCCGACATCGCAATCAATGCGCTGACATCAGACATGGTCCTGACTCTTGAGCGGGATCCGAATCTCGCGGTGCTCCACGCTCCCGGCACAGTGCTGGCGTACATGGCGTTTAACTTACGCGATCCGATACTGAAAGACGCTCGGGTACGCCAGGCGCTGGCCTACGCCATCGACCGCCGTCCTATGCTCGAATACCTGCAACGCGGCTTTGCTCGCGCCGCCAAGAGCGTTCTTCCCCCGGAAAGCTGGGCTTACAACGGCGATGTGCCCGCCTACGATCACAATCCGGAGCGCGCCCGGCAATTGCTTGAGCAAGCCGGTTATCCGGCGGTGAATGGCGTTCGCTTTCATCTCACCATGAAAGCCTCCACCGAGGAGAGCACGCGGCTGATGGCGGCGGTGCTGCAGCAACAACTGCGCGAGGTCGGAATCGCGCTCGATATTCGCACCTTTGAATTCGCGACCTTCTTTTCCGACGTGACCCATGGCCTGTTCCAGCTTTATTCCCTGCGTTGGATCGGCGGCAACGAAGATCCCGACATCTTCGAATATGTTTTTCATTCTGCTAAATTCCCTCCCAACGGCGCCAATCGCGGCTACTTTGCCGACCCACGCGTGGACGCCCTGATTGACCAGGCACGCCACGAGCTCGACCAAAATACCCGCAAGCAGCTCTACGCCGAAATCCAGCTTGCTCTGGCTGAGCAAGTGCCGTACATCGATCTGTGGTATTTCGACAACGTGTTGGTGCACTCCAGGCGGGTTAGCAAGCTCACCTTGAATCCATCCGGGAATTACGATTTTCTGAAAACGGCGGAATTGGTCGGTGGTCGTTAGTCACGAGTCGTTGGGCCTTGGTCGTTGGCCTGAACTTGCAAATCATCGGACTAAATTCTGCGCCTGACCTCGCAGGCCAAAGACCAACGACCAAGAGCCAACGACCGTTTTTCGCGTGTTACCATCGAACCAGTCCTTCAACTTCATGCACATTCTTTTCATTGGCGACATTTTTGGCCGGCCGGGACGCAATATCGTCAAAGATCGCCTGCCCGGGTTGGTGAAGAACCACGCTATCGACCTCGTGATCGCCAACGGAGAGAATTCCGCCGGAGGATTTGGGATCACGGGTGCGCTGGCGGAGGATTTGTTCGAGTTGGGCATCGATGTGATCACCACCGGAAACCACATCTGGGACAAGCGCGAGATCATCGACTACTTCCAGATGGCGGACGGAAACCAGCACAGCATGGCCCGCCGCCTGTTGCGCCCGGCGAATTATGCAGCTGACTTGCCTGGATGGGGCATGTACGAGGGCAGCAAGAATGGCATCCCCTATGCCGTCATCAATCTCCAGGGACGCGTTTTCATGGCAGCCAATGACGACCCGTTTCGCGTCGCTGACAATTTACTGAAACAGATCAAGGCGGAAGTGATTTTCGTCGACGTACATGCCGAAGCCACGTCGGAGAAGCTCTCGTTGGGATGGTATCTGGATGGGCGCGTCACCGCAGTCGTAGGGACGCACACTCACATTCCTACTGCGGATGAGCGTTTGCTGCCCGGCGGTACAGCCTACATCACCGATGTCGGGATGACCGGACCGTATGACAGCGTCATCGGCGTGCAAAAAGAATTGATCATTGCCCGCTTTCTGAACAACATGCCGGCACGATTCGAAGCGGCCACAGGCGATGTTCGTCTCTGCGCCGTAGTGGTGGACTGCGATGAGGCAACCGGACGCGCCCGGAAGATCGAAAGAGTGATGGTGAGTTGAGGTTACGGTTTCAAGAGCTTCTCCAGCTCTTTTCGGTTGCGCACCGGCAAGTAGCGGAATCCTGCTCGGGCCAGCGCCAGGTACACGTCGGTCGCTCCGGGAATCTTCTTCAGTTCTTTCACGTGCTTGCGGACCACCTGTGTGTCGCCCCGCCCGACCGGTCCGCTGAAAGCCCCAGCCGGACCGAGTTTCGCGTAGTTGGCCAGGGTCTGGCGCACGATCGGAAGCATTTTCTTGCGAGCATCGGCGGCAGACAGTCCCGCGGCGCGCGCCACCTTTTCCCCCGTGACCAGCAACGCGATCAGCAGCGGCGACGTGAACCCGCCCCACGCGTGGTAGGCGGACTTCTTGGTTTTGGATATGGCGAAGGCCTCTCCACCCAGGTCCCGAATTATTTTTCGCGCCAGGCGCACGGCCGCGGCATCTCCCTCCACTGCGAACGGGACACCGTGCAGCGAAGGCACCGACGCGGGCACAAACGTCATCAGGGGATGCACCGAAGCCACGGTTGCCCCGCGCCGCCGCAAGGCGTGCAGTTCATCGCTGGGCAAGGCTCCGCTGGAATGAAACACAATTTTTCCTCTCCAGTCGGTGGCCTGAGCCAGGTGCCGGGCCACCCGGCTGATCTGGCGATCCGGTACGCACAACCAGACCAGATCGGCCTCGAAGGCTGCGCTTGCGACCGACGCAATCGCATGCACCCGTTTGGCTAGCACGCTGGCCTTCCGGCGGGAGGTTCTGCTGTTCCTCGACACAATCTCGCTGATGCGATAGCCTGCGCGCCTGAGCTCCAGTGCCAGGGCGTTGCCCAACCTTCCCGGCCCCACGATCGCAACATGAGGTTTAAGTGCCATGCTGCAGCATAGCAGGGCGTTTCCGGTGGCGGCAAAAGTGCGGCACCACACTACGCCTCAAGGAACTCATCCCTTATATTGTCTACATGCCGAAAAAATCCCGCACATCCAAAGCCCGCGTGCTCTCCTCCCGCGAGGTCTATCGCGGACCTGTTTTCTGGATTACCTCCGAGCAAGTCCTCGAACCGAGTGGAGTCCGTGTCCGCCGCGACATCGTGCGCCACTCCGGCTCGGTAGTCATTCTTGCGGTCGAGGACAACCGCTCCGAGCCCCGTGTCCTGCTCGAGCGCCAGTACCGCCATGCCGCCCAGCAGATGATGTGGGAGTTGCCTGCGGGCCGCATCGATGAAGGTGAGAACGAACTGACCGCAGCCAAACGGGAGCTGCTGGAGGAGACCGGCTACACTGCTTCGCGGTGGCGGTGCATTCTGCGCTTCTACGCCAGCCCAGGCTTTCTGGCTGAAACCATGAATGTCTACATGGCCCGCGGCCTCCGTCCCGGCCCTGCACAGCCCGAAGCCGATGAGGTCATCCAGGTGCGAATGACGCCGCTTTCCACCGCCGTTCGCATGGTCATGAACGGCTCCATCCGGGACGCCAAAACCATTAGCGGCATCCTCTGGCTCAATCAGTCCAGAAAACGGCCAAAGCCGCACCGATAGCGGCTTTTCTGTTGACGCAATCCCTTGACAGCACCCCCGGCTAGCAGCACAATTGCCTCAATTGCAAGGGTACGGCCTCGGCGAAAGAGCACGTGCCCGAGGGGGGCGGACATGGAACGTTTGAAGGGTACCGTGAAATGGTTTAACAACGCCAAGGGCTATGGCTTCATCGGACGGGAAGATGGAGCCGACGTTTTTGTCCACTACAGCGCCATCACCTCGGAGGGCTACAAGAGTCTTCAGGAAGGTGATCAGGTGGAGTTCGAAATTACCCAGGGACAAAAAGGGCCGCAAGCCGCCAACGTAACCAAAGCCTCCTAAAAGCTTGGCGGATTCTTCTAAGCAGCTTTTCGTAGCGCCCGGCGTCCCTTCGACTAAGCTCAGGACAGGCCCGCCGGCTGTCGCGAGAGCATCCTGCCCCTCGCCGAGGGTAGCGGTATCCATTGAGAGCCCACCTTTCCCTCCAGCCTTAAGTTGTTTAATCTTTAACCTCACATGGACAACAAGGCGATCGCCGGCATTCTCTACGAAACCGCCGACCTGCTGGAGATCGACGGCCAGGATTCGTTCCGCATCCGCTCCTACCGCAACGCTGCCGAAGCCATTGAAGCCCAACCGCAACAGATTGCCGACTTGATCGCCGAGCCCAAGAGGGTGCTGGCCATCCCCGGCATCGGCAAAGGGATGCTGCTGAACCTGCAGGAAATGTTCAAGGAAGGCAAGCTCACTGTACACGCGGAGTTGCTTAAGAAATATCGGCCCTCCATGCTCGATTTGCTTAAGATCCAGGGTCTGGGGCCAAAGACGATTGCGCTGATCTGGAGCGCTTACCAGGTCAGCGATCTCGAAGGCGTAGAGAAGTTGGCCCGCGAGGGAAAGATTCAGGAACTCCCCCGCATGGGTGCAAAGCAGGAGCAAAAGCTGCTCAAGGCCATCGAGGACTATCGCCGCATCGCTGGGCGGTTTCTGCTTGATGCCGCCGAACGCGAGGCGCAGAAAATCATCGATCATCTACAAGACTATCCTGAGGTCGAGAAGGTCACGCCCGCGGGTTCACTACGGCGCGGACGCGAAACCGTTGGCGACCTCGACATACTGGTCACCGGCAAAGCTTGCTGCGATGACGCTACGCGCGAAACACTGATTGAGCATGTCATCAAACTTCCTGGGCTGATGGAAATCATCGCTCGCGGCGAGAACAAAGTCAGCTTCCGGTTGCGCGCCGGCATGCAGGTGGATGTACGGCTTCTGCCCCCGGAATCGTTCGGCGCGGCCATGCAGTACTTCACCGGCTCCAAGGGCCACAATGTCGCCCTGCGCCAGCGCGCGCTAAAGATGGGCTACACCCTCAGCGAATACAGCCTGGCCAAGCTCGACACTGAAAAACCGGTTGCGGGAAAAACCGAAGAAGAAATTTACGCCAAGCTCAAGCTCGATTACATTCCTCCTGAGCTTCGCGAAAATCAGGGCGAAGTGGATGCCGCCGAAGCCCACACCCTGCCTGTGCTCATCTCCCAGAGCGATCTGCAGGGTGACGTACACATGCACACCGTCGAAACTGACGGCCGCAATACCATCGAAGAAATGGCCGAAGCGGCCAAAGAACGTGGCTACAAGTACATGGCCATCACCGACCATTCCAAGAATCTCGCGTTCGCGAACGGTTTGGACGACAAGCGGGCGGTGGAACATATCCAGCGCATTCGGGCGGCTGATGACCAGATCGAAGGCATTAGAATTTTTGCCGGCATTGAGGTAGATATTCTGGCCGACGGCACACTCGACCTCTCCGACTCTGTGCTCGAGCAGATGGACATTGTGATCGCCAGCGTGCACTCGCATTTCAACCAGAGCCCGGCGGAGATGACCGACCGATTGCTCAAGGCGGTACAGAATCCCAACACATCCCTGCTCGGGCATCCCAGCGGACGCCTTCTGCTCCGGCGCGAAGGCTATGCGTTTGACCTTGACGCCGTGCTGAAATCGGCTGCCCAGAAAAGAGTGGCGATGGAGCTGAATGCCTATCCCGACCGGCTCGATCTATGCGATCGTCATCTTCGGCTGGCGAAACAGCACGGGGTCAAAATCGTGATCAACACCGATTCCCATCACACGTCACATATGGAGAAAATCCGCTTCGGCGTGCTGCAGGCCCGTCGCGCCTGGCTCACAAAGGATGACGTATTGAATACGCTGCCACTTCAGGAATTTGCTTCAGCTATGAAGCATGGATGGTAGAGGAGTGTCATCCTGTCTCTAACGACGTGGGCCCGTGTCAAGGCGGTTTTGGCAACACCTCTCCGCGGGCGCGTCGAGTTTCTAGGAAGCGCCATTTCGCTCTCGCGGAAAGGTTTTGCGATCCGACCCAAGGGCTCGTTCTTTCAATGTGTGCGGTGGACGCAGGGTCTCACCATCCATCTCTTCGGTACGTGCTCCCAGCATTGCTGCTTCGAACTCCCCCACTTGCTTCGAAGGAGGCAGGCTGCCTACTCAAGCGCTCGGTTTCTGTCTTCCGGCCACAGAATGACTCGGGCTCGCCTGCACCACGGCCCTGCATAGTTGCGCGTAATCCCAGTCCTCGCGCAACATCAGGTACAACCGGGTGGCCAACTTGCGGGCCACCGCGACTTTGGCCAGAGCGCGATGTTTGCGCACCGCCAGGCGGCGATAGAAGCGGCCTAACTCGGCGTCATAACGCGCCGCCGACTGGCCCGCTTCCACCAGCAAGAAACGCAGAAACGAACTGCCCTGCTTGCTGATGTGTCCCAGCCGCTGCCGTCCGCCGCTGGAATGTTCGCTGGGGATCAGTCCCAGGTAGCTGCCTACTTTGCGCCCCGACTCGAAGCGCTCCGCCGGCCCCAGCGTCAGCACCATGGCCAGCGCCGTCACCGGGCCTACTCCGGGATGGGTCATCAACCGTAACGCCTCCGGCCGGCGTTTGACTTCTTCTTCCACCTGCCGGTGCAACGCCGCGATCTCGGCCTCCAACTGATCCAGTGTGGCCAGCAGCCGCTGGCGCCGAAGCGCAGCGTAGGGCAGCAACTCCAACTTTTCCAACTCCGCCCGTCCTACCGCCGTCCACAGTTTGCGTTTGCGTTGCACTCCCTGGCCCAGGGCCAGCGCGTGCAACTGGTTCTTGGTCCGCGTCCGCGCCTGCACTTGCTTGTGGCGATGCACCAGCAACTGCCGCACGTCCCGCTCTTCCAGACTCGGCACCCAGATCCGCGGGAACCGGTCTTCTCGCAACAGCAGCAGCAAGTGTTCCGCGTCCCGCCGGTCCGTCTTCTGCTGCCGCACCACCGCAGCCCGGATCTGGGCCGCGTCCCCCAGCCAGAGCTCGATGCCCCACTTCTCCAGCAGCCCTTCGAACCAGGGATAGTGCCCGCAAGCCTCCATCCCCACCCGTACTTCCTGCCCCGCCAGAGCCGCGTAAAACTCTTCCGCTTCCTGGCGGTGACGCAAACGTTTTTCCTGATACTCTCCCGTTCGCTTGTCAAAGATCGCGACCTGCTGAAACCCAGGATGAAAATCACAGCCTATAATCAGCATGACGTTGGCTCCTTCTCGAGCCTTGGTCGGTTTCGCAGCTAACCAATTTACTCGCTGACGAGCCAACGTCGAGCCAGCGCACGTCGTTAGCTGCAATCGGGAAGCGCATCTGCTTCGCGTCGCGAAGCAGATGCTCCGCTCAGGATGACACAGCAGATTTTTGGCTGTTACTTGGTCCCCGGCTAATTCGCGCATCGCTTCTAACCGAGCCCGCATCTATTCACGCATGGAATTTCGACAGCTTGGCCGCTCGGGATTGAAAGTACCGGTTCTTTGTTTTGGCACCGGGACGTTTGGCGGAGGCACGGAATTTTTCCGCGCTTGGGGCTCGAGCGACGTCGCCGAAGCCAGCCGCCTTGTCTCCATTTGCATGGATGCCGGCGTCAACTTCTTTGATACGGCCGACGTTTACTCGAACGGCCTCTCCGAGGAAATTCTAGGCAAGGCCCTGAAAGGGCGCCGCCACGATGTTCTGATCTCGACGAAGGCCACGTTCCCTATGGGTAAAGGGCCGAACGACCTGGGCTCGTCACGGCATCACTTAATCATGGCCTGCGAAGCCAGTTTGCGCCGTCTGGGCACCGATTACATCGACATTTACCATCTTCACGGATTCGACGCGCTCACTCCCGTCGAAGAAGTCCTGAGCACGCTCAACCGTCTGATTGAAAGCGGGAAGGTTCGCTACATCGCCTGCTCGAATTTTTCCGGCTGGCATTTGATGAAGTCGCTGGCGACATCCGATCGGTATGGCTGGCCACGCTACGTTGGACACCAGGTTTACTACTCGCTCGTCGGACGGGAGTACGAATGGGAGCTTATGCCGCTCGCTCTCGATCAAGGTGTGGGCGCTATGATATGGAGTCCGCTGGGGTGGGGGCGTCTGACAGGGAAAATTCGGCGGGGCCAGCCTTTGCCCTCCACCAGCCGGCTTCATCAGACCTCTGAGCAGGGACCGCCGGTAGCCGACGAATATTTGTACCAGGTGGTTGACGCGCTGGATCAGGTCGCCGGCGAAACCGGGAAAACAGTCCCCCAGGTCGCGCTGAACTGGCTGTTGCGGCGGCCCACTGTCTCCAGCGTCGTCATCGGCGCCCGAAACGAGGAGCAGTTACGGCAGAATCTGGCCGCAGAACCGTGGTCGCTTTCTCCTGAGCAGATCTCGAAGCTTGACCAGGCGAGCCAGCGTAGACCGGTTTATCCGTACTGGCACCAGCAGCAGTTCGCCGCCCGCAATCCCTTCCCGGTCACTCTTTAATTTTAACTCTCGCCGGGCGCGGAGATGACGGCCTGAAACGATATAGAATCGCTGCAGACGAGGCCGCTATGCCAGACGACTCATCCCCTCAGCCACCCGCAGCAAGCGACGCGCCGGAACCAACCCCAGAGCCAGGCTTGGACCTGGGGCCCGGACCCGGAGTGAACATCGGCGAGGAATTTGGCACCGCCAAGCGTAATCTTCCTCCCCCCAAGATTGTGGCCATCGTGCTGGCTGCGGCAGCCGTCGTCATCGGTATCTTCGCCTTTCTGGATCGGGCGAAACCACAGGGTGGAGGTTCGGTGGACAACATTGCGGTCGCTGAGGTACCCGATCAGAATGAGGTCCTGGTGGCGGTGAACGTTACGGTACACAATTCCGGCAAGAAGCCGCTGTGGATCCACGACATCAAGGGTAAGATCACAACCGCCACCGGCGAATTTACCGACGAGGCCGCATCGGCGATAGACTTCGATCGTTACTTCCAGGCTTTCCCCGTCCTGAAAGAACATGCCCTCGCGGCGATCCCGCCGGAAACCAAGATTCCACCGGGCGGTGAGGCGCAAGGCACGGTCGTGGTCAGCTTTCCGGTCAAGCAAGGAGATTTTGACAAGCGCCAGTCGCTGAGCGTAGTGATCCAGCCCTACGATCAGCCGCTACCCCTGATCCTGACGAAATAGTTACCACACAAATCCAACTGTGAACTGGGAACAATCAACTAGAAACTAGTTTCCCAAGTCACATGACCACGACGGGCGTCGTCTTCAGAATGATCATTGCCTGTCGTCTCTGATTTACCGATCTCCTTATCCCCAGCCGTCTTGCGATCCCAAGGCCGACCTGCGTCTAAGCCCCGTCGAGTGGCATCTAACCTGTCTGGAGAACCCCTAAAACGGTGAGATCACGAATCGCTGTCTTCGTCATAGTCATTCAATCAATCTTGCTTTTGGCCCACTGGTTCTTATATGACACCTGGACGGCATTCTGGGGCACGCCTGATCCGTCCGGAACCTGGCCATTGAAGGTTGCGTTGGCACTGCTGTCGGTCAGCTTTGTGATTGCATCCCTGTGGGCCTGGCGTTCTTCGCACACCGTGGTGCGCGTTTTCTACACGATTTCCGCGGTCTGGCTCGGCGCGCTGAGTTTCTTGTTTCTGGCGGCGTGCTCGTGCTGGGCACTCTACGGCGGGGCGCGGCTTCTCGGACTACACCCTGACCGGAGAGCGCTGGCGGCCGTGCTTTTTGGCTTCGCTTTGCTGGCAAGTGTGTACGGCGTCGTCAATGCCGCCTGGACCCGGGTGAAACGAGTCAGGGTCAAATTGCCCAACCTGCCAGAAGCATGGCGGGGTCGGGTCGCTGCGTTAGTCAGCGACACCCATCTCGGTCACGTTCACGGCGCCGGATTCGTGCGCCGCATTGTGGCCATGCTCACCCGGCTCCGTCCCGACATCGTCTTTATCGGTGGCGACATGTACGACGGCACGGCCGCAAAGGTGAATGAGTTAGCCGCACCCTGGGCGAAACTCGCGGCGCCCTGGGGTGCATATTTTGTTACCGGAAATCATGAGGAGTTTTCCGACCACACCAAATATCTCGACGCCGTCCAGCATTCAGGCGTGAGGATCCTGAACAATGAGAAAGTCACCGTAGACGGTTTGCAGATTGTCGGCGTGCATTATCGCGATTCGACCAATGACGACCGTTTGCGGACCGTCTTGCGCCAGGCTGGGGTGGATCGGGGCCAAGCCAGCATCCTGCTCACGCATGCTCCGGACCGTTTGAGCATCGCCGAGGAAGAGGGTATTTCCTTACAGCTTTCCGGTCACACGCATGGCGGACAGTTTTTCCCTTTTACCTGGATCACAAACCGGCTCTACGGCAAATTTGTCTATGGATTGCAGCGTCTGGGAAATCTTCTGGTTTATACCTCGTACGGCGCCGGCACCTGGGGACCGCCATTACGGGTGGGAACGACGCCCGAAATCGTGCTGCTGCAGTTTGAGTAGGGAGGAACGTCACTCATGCTTCTTCAGAATTTTTCGATGTACCAAGTGAGTTGAAGCGTTCGGCTTGATGTCGTCGTACTTCATGCAACTGATGGATCCATCCACCTCGAGCACAGCCAGGGCGACGTCGTGGTAAGTGGCAATTCCGTGTTCCCGCAGGGCCTGTTGCAACGCGTCCATGGTGACGTGTTCGCGGGCCATATGGGCGGCGATGACCTGGCCATCGTGGACCAGCAAACTGGGTTGGCCCTGGACCAGCCTGCGAAAGCGGCGATTCCCGCCGGAGAGTTCCGCAATCAGATAGTTGAGTACCAGCAGAGTGGAAGCGGCGATGACGCCGCCCAGAACTGACGTATCGGGACCGGTCATCGCATTCTGCACCGCGTTACTGAGCAGCAGAAGCAGAGTCAGGTCGAAGGGCGTCATCTGCCCCACTTCGCGCTTTCCGCTCAGCCGGACGCCCAGCAGGATGACCAGGTAAACGACCGCGGTCCGCAGTGCGATCCCGATCAGAACGTGTCCGCCCGGATACATGGGCTTTTACTGACTGGCCCCGGT
Organism: Terriglobia bacterium; assembly: GCA_963801545.1. Taxonomy (GTDB): domain Bacteria; phylum Acidobacteriota; class Terriglobia; order Terriglobales; family Acidobacteriaceae; genus JAIQFF01. Next base: position 167,857 of record CAWDFF010000032.1, read on the forward strand.
CGGACTTGCCGACACTGGTGTCGGTGCGCTCTTGGGGGTGCTCAGATAGCCTGTCGCTTTGTTTTTGTCCACCGTCCAGACCACCAGTTCGTACAGCATGCGATCGCGCCCACTGTAGAACTGGATGGGCTCGCTGACGTTGCGATCTTTCTTTTCGATGGTTTTGTCGTCCGAGGTGACGTTCAGGGTAAATTTTCCCTTCTTCACGTCCGTCTTTTTCAATTGCAATCCGACCGTGGAAACAGGCTGCGACTTGGCGCCCTTGATCAGCGTGAACTCATAGTAGTTGCGGTCGCCCTTGTGCTTCAGGATTTCGAGGTCTCCGCGGGTGTTGGCGATAAGGCCGCTCTGCACTCCCAGGTCGCCGACTGCGCTTTGCAGTTTGGCCTTGGTGGCTTCGAGGTCGGCCTTGGTGGAAGCGACATCGGTCTTGACTCCACCTACATCGGTTTTCACTCCCGCTACTTCCCCGCTCACGGCGCTGATCTGCTGCTTTTGCTGCTCCGCCAGGCGCGCTTCCGAAGCTCGCTGCTGGCGCATGAGTTCGGCCGAGCGGGACGCCATTTCTTTCTTGGTCAGGCCCACCTGCTGGGCCAGAGTTTCGTCATCCGCCTCGGCGGACTGCATGCGCTTGCCCAGGTCGGCAAGCTGGGTCTTGCTGGCAGCCTGCTCTTTGCTCATCTGGTCCAGGCGTCCGCGCAAGTCAAAGATGAAGTAGAGCGAGCCTGCAACATAGATCAGAGCGAGTGCCAGCAGTATCCACTTTCCGGCACTGCCCTCCGACCCGACGTGAACTTCACCCTCGTCCGTCATAACGACTCCTCCGCTGGTTCAAATGGGATGTTGAAGTAATTGTTGAATACACCGCGCGGGGTGTCAATTCCCAGGATGGTGCAAAGCACCCATTTGTGCGGCCACCCGGACAGCCAAGGCACCGGGCGCCTCACCGGCCCACGCTGTCCTGGATCACCGCGTTGACTGGCGGCAGGATGCCGAGGTCCATGTAGATAGGCCGAATCAGCCTTCGGATCGTTCGCAGCTGGGTCGCGAACCAGACCGCCCCCGCGATGCAACACGCCCCACTGAACATCACGGTATGTGGAGCGCCGATGGCGTGAGCCAGCGCGCCGGCGAACAGACTTCCAAATGGCGCCATTCCCACGAAGGCCACGGCGTAGAAGCTCATGACTCGACCGCGCTTGCTGTCTTCCACGATAGTCTGGATGATCGTGTTGCTGGCGGCCATCTGCTGCATCATTCCAAAACCGCACACCAGCATCAGCAGCAACGAGACCCACAAAATCCGCGACATTCCGAACAGGATCAGGGCTACGCCAAGCGCTCCGGTCGAAATGGGGATCATTCTGCCCAGTCCCAGCACGGTTTTTCGGAGGGCAAGCGATATGGCCGAGACCAGAGCGCCGATTCCAACAGCGCCCATCAGAAAACCCAGGGTGTGGGGACCGCCCTTCAGAATCGTTCCGGCAAAAATCGGCATAAGCACGGTAAAGGGCCAGCCCATCAGGCTCACCAGCGCAAACAACATCAGGATCGTCCGGACAGGCGCGAAGCCGGAAACATACGTCCACCCTTCTTTCAACTGAACCAGCATGGAACCGGTGGTACGCTTTGCCTCCGCCAGCGTCAGTCGCATGGCCAACAGCGAGGCGATCACGGCCAGATAACTGATGCCATCGATCAGGAAGCAGTAGCCTTCTCCCGACAGAGCGATCACGGCACCCGCCAGTGAAGGCCCCACCAGTCGTGCCAGATTGACCATCGATGAATTGAGCGCGATCGCGTTTCCCAGATCTTGCTTGTCATCCACCATCTGCACCAGGAAGGCTTGGCGTGCAGGCATGTCAAACGCATTGATCAAGCCCTGGAAGGCGCTGAGCCAGATGATCTCCTGAATATTGATGTGCCGGGCGAGAGTCAGAACAGCCAATGCCAGTGATTGAAGCATTGCGAGAGCCTGCGTCACCACCAGTACCTTGCGTCGATCAAGGCGGTCAACCCAAACCCCGGCAAACGGGGCAAACAGGAATGTTGGAATCTGTCCCGAGAATCCGACGACTCCGAGCAAAAGCGCAGAGCCAGTCAGACGGTAGACGAGCCAACTGGTCGCCAGGCGCGTCATCCAGGTACCGATCAGGGAGACAGTCTGGCCGCCAAAATACAGACGGAAATTGCGGGAACGGAGGGCCCGCCAGGCGTGCGAGATACCGGGTTTACTGGTCTCGGCAGAACCGGTCGAAGAAGGGCGAGCGCTCACAGGGTTCCATTGTGCCATTTGGGGCATAGTTGGCGGTTCTGGAATCGGCGGATAGGTGAAAGCCGCTCGGATGTCACGCTTAGCATTGCCATCACAAATGGCACAAGTAATGGCATAGCAAATGGTATAATACCATTATGAATGCCACTCTTACCATCGACAAGGCGGGGCGGGTAGTTTTGCCGAAACCGGTGCGCGACGCTTTACAGATCGGCGCTGGAGATACCCTGGAACTGGAAAGCTCCGAGGACCTCATCCTTTTACGCCCGGCACGAGGCAAGGCTCGGATATTCAAGAAAAACGGAATGTTGGTTCTTCATAGCGACGCACCCGTTCCTTCAAATGCGGTCGAAACTACCATGCGTAGCGTCCGCCGGAAACGTGAGCGGGCAATTCTAGGAAAGTCCCGGTGAGGTATTTCTTCGATACCTCCGTCCTGGTGTCCGCCTACGTGGATTCCCACATTCATCATGAGGCCAGTCGGAGGGTCTATCTCAAGGCCGAGAAGAACCGTGATTGTTGTGCCGCGCACACTCTGGCGGAAGTCTACTCAACCCTAACTCGCTTGCCCGGCGACCTCCGGACAAGCGGGGATCAGGCGATGCATTTTCTGGCGGACATGGCGGAACGGCTGACCTTCATTGCCCTGGGACCTGAGGAATACTGGGCGACCATCGCAGAGTCGGCCGAATCCGGGGTGGTCGGCGGCCTGATCTACGACGCACTCCTGGCGCGGTGCGCTTTAAAGGCCAAAGTTGAAACGATTTACACTTGGAACCTTGCCCATTTCCAGCAGCTTGGCCACGACGTAGCCAAACGCACAAGAACCCCGTAAGTCGCAGCCCTCTGCTGCTGCAGGTGCTAGAGCTCCACCTTCCTCAAGCGCAGCGAATTCGTAATTACCGAAACTGAACTGAAGCTCATGGCGGCGGCTGCCAGGATAGGACTCAGCAACAGTCCGAAGAAGGGATAAAGCACGCCTGCCGCGACCGGTATGCCCAGAGAGTTATAGAGGAACGCAAAGAACAGGTTTTGCCGGATGTTGCGCATGGTCGCCTGGCTCAGCTTGCGTGCCCGCACGATTCCTGCGAGGTCACCTTTTACCAGGGTAACGCCGCCGCTTTCCATGGCGACGTCGGTGCCGGTGCCCATCGCGATCCCCACATCGGCCTGCGCCAGCGCGGGCGCGTCGTTGATGCCATCGCCCGCCATGGCGACAATGTCGTCCTTCTTTCTGCAGACGCTTGATCACCTCGGACTTTCTCTCCGGCAAGACTTCCGCCTCGAATTTCTCGATGCCCAGACTTCGGGCCACTGCTTCCGCAGTCGTGCGGCTGTCGCCGGTAAGCATCACCAGACGCAATCCAGCGGCTTTAAGATCCTGCAGAGCCTGAGCGGTAGAGGGCTTGACCGGATCCGCAATGCCGATCAATCCCTTCAACCGGCCATCGACGGCGACAAAGATCACGGTTTGCCCGTCGCGGCGCAAATCTTCCGCGTTCTGCTTCAGTTCGCTGACTGGAATTCTGTTCTCCTCGAGCCACTGGTCGTTTCCGATAAGGACTCGCCTGCCATCGACCGTGCCACTGACTCCGCGCCCGGTGTGAGACTGGATTTCACTCGGACCGCTCCCAGAGCCAGACCACGACTTTTGGCGGCATCGATCACCGCCGCGCCCAGAGGGTGCTCGCTTCCCTGCTCCACGCTGGCCATCAGGCGCACCAGTTCGTTCTCGTCGTTTTTGTCTTCTCTGCCTGCCACTCCTACCACCGATACGACACGCGGCTTGCCCTCGGTCAGCGTACCGGTCTTGTCGACAACCAGGGTGTCCACTTTTTCCAGAACTTCGAGGGCTTCGGCGTTCTTGATCAGCACACCGGCGTGCGCTCCGCGTCCGGTTCCCACCATGATCGCGATCGGAGTTGCCAGCCCCAGCGCGCAGGGGCAGGCGATGATTAGCACCGCCACCGCATTTACCAGGGCGTGCGCCAGGCGCGGCTCTGGCCCAAAAAAGCTCCACACAATGAAAGTCAGAACCGCAATCGCGATCACCGCCGGCACAAACCACGCCGCCACGCGGTCCGCCAGGCGCTGAATCGGAGCCCGGCTCCTCTGTGCCTGACTGACCATCTGCACGATCTGCGCCAGCAAGGTCTCGCTTCCAACGCGCTCGGCGCGCATCACCATCGAGCCGGTTCCGTTCACCGTCGCACCAATCACCCGGTTGCCGGGCTCTTTGCCGACCGGGATAGATTCCCCGGTGATCATGGACTCATCCACGGAACTGTTGCCTTCGACCACGGTGCCATCCACCGGAATCTTTTCACCCGGACGCACCCGCAGCCGATCGCCGGGCTTCACCTGATCTAACGGAATGTCTTCTTCCCTGCCATCGCGCAGCACCCGCGCCATCTTCGGAGACAGATCGAGCAATGCCCGGATAGCGGCGCCGGTGCGGCTGCGGGCGCGTAGTTCCAGAACCTGGCCCAGCAGCACCAGGGTCGTGATCGCCGCGGCGGCCTCAAAATACACCGGAGGCGCTCCGCCCATGTCGAGCATTGACGCGGGAAACATCTGCGGGAAGACGGTCGCCGCCAGGCTGTAGACATACGCCACGCCCGTGCCCATGGCGATCAGCGTGAACATGTTGGTCGAGCGATTTACAACCGAAGTCCAGCCGCGTTGAAAAAACGGCCAGCCGCACCACAGCACGACCGGCGTCGCGAGGATCAGTTCAAGCCAAGGCAACCAGCCGTGCGGCAGCACACGTTGCACCCGCATCCCTGGCAACATGTCAGCCATGGCGATGGCCAGCAGTGGAGCGGTCAGCGCCACGCTGATCCAGAAGCGGCGAGTCATGTCGCGAAGTTCGGGATTTTCTTCTTCCTGCGCGGTGACGGTGCGTGGCTCCAGCGTCATGCCGCAGATGGGGCAGCTGCCCGGCCCCGGCCGGACAATCTGCGGATGCATGGGGCAGGTGTATTCCATGCGGGCCGCGGCCACCGGCATCTCCGGCTCGAGAGCCATCCCGCAACGGGGACAGGGGCCGGGCTTGCTCGCTCGCACTTCCGGGCACATCGGACAAACGTAGGCAGCGGAAGTCGGTGCAGGCGCACTCTTGACTTGGGATACCTTGATGTCGGACGGAATCGTCCCGGACCGCTTTGTCTCGGACGGCTTGGCTTCGAGCGTCCTGGGCGCCGGAGCAAGCCCAATGTTTACGATCTGCATGCCCATGCCAGAGGCCTTTCGCCCAGACAGGTAACCGTCGGGGTCGGCCCGAAATTTCTCCAGGCAAGGGGTGCAACAGAAGTAATAGGTTTTTCCGGCGTGTTCTAATTTGTGCTTGGCGGTGGCGGGATCCACGGTCATTCCGCAGACCGGATCTTTGTCTTGATCTTGCAGCGCTGCAGCAGGGGTCGAAAAATGATCCATTTTTGGGGCGGCTCGCGAGCGTTCAGCCGACTCCCATATTAGATTCATTCGCTTCCCGGGTCGATTGTTGTATCTTCAAAGCGAAGCAAACAAGGAAAGCGGAGGCAGACGAGTCAGATGACGCAACTGGAAGTGGTCTATCGTTATGCCGCACCCCCAACCGAGGCGATTATGCGCGGACTGGACGCCCTGCGCGACGTCTATGGGGTCCGGCGCATTACCTTCAATGAGAGTGAACGGATCGTCCGCGTCGAGTTTGACGCCTCCCGATTTAAGGAACCAGTCGTCGCCGGCCTGCTGCGGCGCACCGGGCTGGATCTCTCCGAACGGCTGGTTTTGGCCTAAAAGCAGATCTTGGGCGAGCTGAGGTTGGCTTCCCGATTCCAGGAAAGCCGCCTTGAGGAAGTGAGAGGGCGCAAGTCTGGGAGTAGCGGGAAACGAGCAAGCCCCGGAGGGGGCGGAAGACCGGTTGTCGCGCGCCCTTGGCTCCGCGATAAACGCCATCAAATGAGGGTCAGGGCTTCAAGCCCCTGAGGTACAGCTTCTCCAGTTTCAGGAAAACTTTGGGCTCTGGCAGGCTGGAACTTTGGGTCAAAAGCCAGACCGGGCGCTCAGTTTGGGGGATGGGGAGGGCTGTGTTCGGAGGGGGAGGAAAAATCTTTCTAAAAATGCAAGGGGCGCCCAAGAAAACCTCTGGCCGAAGTTTTTTCTCTGGAGCGCCCCGTTGCGCGCCACTTCGTCTGTTTCAGTACAAAGCACCCTCGGTGCCATTCTCAACTTACTGAAAACACATACGCCAAAATTTTGTAGTCGGGTAGGAATTGCCCGCTTAGGGGGAAAGATTTACGTTGGAGCAAGTCGCTGGCAAGATGACTGCCGAACTCCTGTGGAAATCCTCCAAAAGCCTTGAGGGAAGCCTGTTCTGCTGACGTGGTGTTGCTGGCATGGTTACCCAGATTACTGCAGTCGTTCGACGGTAGGATCGGAGTTCCGACAACGGCTCGTCGGACCTGGTCAGCCGCGCAACTGATCGATATCAGGCGGGCAACTTATCAAGCACGGGAGCTTTCGCTATAATCGAAATTGCTGCTAACTTGATGCGCCCTTAGCTCAGCTGGATAGAGCATCTGGCTACGAACCAGAGGGTCGGGAGTTCGAATCTCTCAGGGCGCACCATCTTTTCAATCGCTTGCATGTGTTGTGCTACCTCTTTGCTACTCGATTGTCCGTGTTCGGCGGGCATTTTGTCCGTGTTCTCAGTTTACAGATGCAACTAGTGGCGTAACCGTCACGCCCTTCTGCCTGTATTCTTGCACACGCTGCAAGGCTTCGCGTCGTTCCGTTTCAGTGGAGATGTTGTAACGGGCGAAAACCGCTGAGGTTCGATGCCCGCTTAGAGTTTGGGCAACTGCCTGCGGCACCCCGGAGCGGATCAGATCGCGAACCGCAGAGCGCCTCAAATCGTGAAAGAGCCGGCCCGGACAGTTGGCCAACCGGGTAGCCGTTCGCCAGGATTTTCTGAATTCGCGGATTGCCCTCCCCGCACGATGAAAGATCAAATCAGCGAACATGACCGTCTCGCCGATGCGTACCGTGCGGCGTTGTTTCCGCCGTTCCAGGATTTCCGCCAGTTCGCCCGCCAGCGGGACGGTGCGGCCACAGCCGTTCTTCGCATTCTCGCTACGCAGCGTGATTACATCGTCCACCAGGTCGGCCCAGCGCAGTGATGCAATCTCGTTTTTCCGCATTCCCGTGCACCAGGCGAAGGCCACGAAATCGGCCAGATCGGCATCCAGATTGGCCAAGACGTCACGAATCTCCGGTTCCGTAAAGAATCCGCGCCTTACGTTGTCACGTTCATCCAGGCGCAGCATCTTGGGCGCGGGCAGATCGGCCAGCTTGAAGCCTTGCGCCAGCACCTGCGTGGTGCGATTGACGCTCGCCTTGGCATCGCCTTGGGCGAGCCGGTCGCGAATGTAGTTGGCCACCGTTTCAGGAGTGAGCGCCAGGGCGCGGTGACTCCCGAAATCTTTCTTTACGCGGGCGATCTGTGACGAGTCTGCGGACTGGCTTTGCCGCGCAGTTCGAAGTTGGTTGTAGGGGCGTCCATCGATCGGCGACCGTGCGCCGGCGGTCGCGATTGCTGAGCAGTTTTTCTTCCGGGTGCGCCTCATGGACATGCACGTCCTTGATCCTGGCTCGCAGGTACTTCTCGGCTTTGGCCAGGTCGCTGGTTCCGCAGGATTCGCGGCGTTCCACGCCCAAGGCGTAATAGCTGGCCCAGAAGATTTTTCCTCGCAGGAAAACCCTGCCGGAGCCTCGCATTCGTTTCGGTTTTTGCTCTTGCTGTGTCTGCATACTTAATTACCTTCCTCCGTTTTGGTTTTTTGAGATGAACTTCGAGATTCCACTACTGCTGAACAACAATTTCCGGCCCTGCCGGACGGTAAAGGGAAGCTGGTCACTGTGACGATAGAGATAAGCGGCTGAGAGATTCAATCGTTCGCTGGCTTCCCTGATACCCAACAGGCGATCCGGCTCGCTGGCCGCCGTGGGCACGGCCAACCTCGCCATGGCGGTGACGCGGGCAGTTTCCAACTTGCCCAGGAATTCTGGCAGGTCGTCGGCCGGCACGGTGCGGGCCTGCCGCGTGATGGTTTCCAAAAGCTGGATGTCGGCGCTGGTCAGAAAAAAGTTCATACTCCTCCAGTCATGGCGCGTCGTCCTCACCCAAATCGAGTGGCCACCAGCCGTTGGCCCTACAAGAGTCACAATCACAATCACCTTCCCACCCGTGACCATGTTCTTCACAAAAGTACTGGCCACGGTGTTCTATGATTCCCGGTTTTCCGCAAGGCGGCCACGTCTTTGCATTTGCATGAAACTCTTCGATGTCTTCAGGAAATACATAATCGGGAGGAATAACGTCGCTGTGGCACCAGTGCCGGTCCAGCGCGGCACATACCTCCGCGATTTTCCGTTCGTCGTCGGTCATCACAATTTTCCCCGATCAGGTCGGGCAAGCCTGCGAACGGGTCGGACGCTGCAAGGGATGCCTTGTGTGGACTCAACACGGGATAGGTTCATGGTTTGTTTATCCGAAACTCATCCAGCCGTACCATCACTTCGACATATTTCTTGACATCCGAGAGAGAGGCGAAACCAGTGACAACATCAGGCTCATCACGGCCCGGCGCGCTGCTAGTCCATATAGCCGTACCATAGGTCCCGTCATCATCTCGCTGAATGTTCGCCCGTGTAAAACCCTCGTCGCCGCCGTTGACAGAATTCACTAAGCCATCATCTGGTCATAGGAGTAGCCATACGATTCCGTCGCGGCGTCGAACAGCATCCAGAACCATTCGCGGTCATCGTTCACAGTTTGCCCTCCAACAGGTCGGGCGCTGCGATTTCTACCCCTGTGCCGACCCGGCACAACGGCTTTCCCTTTCGTGGCAGGCGTGGAAGCCGTCCGCATAACCGGCACGCTCGGCCTGCCCCGCAGAGAGCGGCGTTGCCGAGCGTATTCGTTGGCGCAGTTCTGAGAGCAGAACCGGGAACCGCGAAAGGTTCGTCCTTCATCAAGCTGGGCCTTGCACATGGTGCAGTACGTAGTCATGGTTTCCTCCCAGGTGGTGGCGTTGCCGGTGGTGGCGATGCCGGCCCTGGCCGGTTGTAATACCACTTACCCCGATTTGGGCCACTACTCGCTTGCTTCCTGACCCAGACCAGGTGCCGGAAGTATTTTCCGACGGCCATCTGATCGCCAACCTTGAAATCCGCGACGTTTTTCCCCACGCAGTGAATCAAAACATCGTCAATGTTCACCTGATTAGGGGTAGAACCAAACCAGGGCAACTCCGCATCCCATTCGTTTCTGACTGACCTGCGAATCAGGTGCGCGACCGGGTTTCCGTGGGCGTCGAACGGGCGAATCCATTCCGCAATCTGTTCATCCCAGGGCCCAGGAGAATAGCGAGCTTCCTGCTCAACCTTGGCCAGTGCCTCTTGCGCCGGGGTCAACCACCAAGGTTGGCCTTGGCGAAAAAGCCACAATGCTTCCGCCAGTAACTGGTCACGATCGCGAGCTAGGGCGTCAAGGTCTATGTGGCCAGTTTTGAGAGGCCAAAACCTGCGACCGCCCGATGGGTCGCAAAGATAATCGATATCGTTGGTAGTGGCAGCGAAGGCGCAGGAGCGAGATAGAGGCCAGAGCGCAGGCCATAAGATTCGCGATAACGGTCGGTGCGACAGGTGAGAAAAGATTTCACTTTTTCAAGGGCCGCGCCTTTGACACGATCCAATTCCGACAATTCGCAAATCCAAACTCCGCGCAATTCCTGCTTTGAATCCTTGCTGCCCAGCGTGCTGCTGGAATCGTCCAGAAACGCGATTATGTGGCTACCTCGCCCCGGATGAAACAACGTTCGTGCCGCAAGAGTCCAAGCTGCAGCCGCAACATCAGCAGATCGAATTGTTTCGCCTCCTGGTCAACTTGCGCAGCCGCCCCGTTGTCTTTTCGATGCGTTTCTGGAGGCCTCAAAAGCCAGCGGCCAGGACGGGCGTCTAGGCTTCTTATCCGGTAAATACTGCGGATCGCTCTACGCCAGTCCGCATTTGAAGGCGACCCGGGCAAATTTGAGAGTGGGATCTAACCAAGCGCGAATCGGCGAGGGACTACGCTTCCCAGCGGAGTCTGTGCGAGGCCTGCAGTTGGACAGCCCCAAGCGATCGGATCAAGCCGCGAGTGCCCAGCCTGCAGGTGCGGGAAAAGTCGGTCGGACGGGCAACTATGAGGTGCCCTCAGAGGTACCCTTAGCATATCGAACGAAATCGGCCCCCTTCGGGAGAAGTGCGAAAACCCGCTCGTTCGGCCCAAGCTGCGTATCTCTACGTTCAACTGCCGTGGCCAACCCGAGACCTTGAAGTTTCAGAAGGATGCTGTCTCGCTCACCTGGTAGCACTGTTCCTGGCATCTTGGGCGGATTCTCTCCAAATTCTGTTAACGCCGTCGACGTCCATGTTCCACCCAACATTGTTAAGAGCCGCAAACTGAGATTCATAGAGGTAACCGAGAGCGAAAACATCTTGGTCGCTTAAATCTCTCGCGACACGCATCAATTCCTCAGCCTTATCGAAATCACTAGGTGGACCGAGCGCGATCGCGTGAGCGAGTATTTTGCCGATCCGCTCCACTCTTTTACGATCTCTGAGGTCTTCTGCCTTGCGCATCCCGTCAACGATAAGCCTTCTTACCTCTTCAGGCCTAGCGGGATCGCCCTTGCAAAACTCCTGAAATTTGTCTGAGAGCCGTTTGAGCTCTTGCCACATCGTGGTCAGCATCAACTCACTGTTTTCAACCTTCTGCTTCTCGGATTCGTATCGCACGAGCGCAACCACACCACCAGCAAGAGGAAGCTTGGAGATGCCCTTTAAAATCGCGTCCGCTGTTTCCGGGAGCTGCTGTCTCTGGTCGCTCGCAATCAGCGCTTCAACCTGATCGAAAATATTGTCTATAGCCATTTGCCAAATTCCGCGAGTTCCATCCATCGCTTCCGGTCGTTTCGCATCGTGCGTTTTATACCACAGCGTTCGCAGATCCGCGCGTGAGCTAAATTAGCCTCGTGGGAGCGTCCCATGGCCCGCTGCGCGTCGGATGGTTGCTCGTGATTTACGCATTCCAATGAACCCCCCAACGCGTGAAAACAACCTCCCGTGCCCCGCGCGGCGCGTTGGTTGTCGTAAACAGCCCCTAATTGATCACCAGGATCAGCGTGGCAGAGTTCCCACCGTTAGGACATCCCACAACGGGGACCGATCCTTGGGACCTTACTGCAATTTTCACACTGCTCCCTACTGAACCGCCAAAGGAGTCAAAAGTCTGCTGCGTAATCGTGGTTCGAAGGTGGCTTGAATCCATGAACGTGGTCTGCAGCCCGCCTCCGTTCCACATGATCTGCGACTGGGGAACAAAGCCGCTTCGTTCAGGTCCAGTACAACAGATTCCGTGTTGCCTGGCATATGGTCCGGCGAGAGTGAATTAATTAGAGGCTGGGGTATGGTGCCGGAACAGGTACTGAAATTGCTGATCGCGGCGCAAGTCGACCAGCCGGATAACAGCAGGGTCAGGAATGCAATGCAGCCAATGCGAACCCAGGGGAAAGGTTTGCAGGGATTAACGAGGCAAGAGCGCATACCGGCCTCCCTCTTACCAGCCTGCCTAATTGTAGCCTCCGAAGCGGGACCCCGGCGCAGCAAATAGCTTCGAACAAGCCGCCCAGCAAGCTTTCTGCGAAGGCCACCTTTTTCTAGGGCCGCTTCGCCCTTTTTTCGCTGAGGGGTTTGTTATGCTGCCGCCAATGGCATTCCAGCCCATGCCGCTTTCCGCAGACCTCTGCCCTTTGACCACCCCGAGTGGGTCTTCGAGCTGAAGTACGACGGCTTCCGCTCACTCGCTGTCATCCAGAACGGGCGCACACAGTTAATCTCACGCAACGGAAATCCCTTCAACTCTTTCGCGGGCCTTTGCAAGGGACTGACCCTGCCTCTTGCTGGAAAGACCGTGCTCGATGGGGAGATCGTCTGTGTAGACAAGCGCGGAAGACCGCAGTTCCGTGACCTGCTGTTTCATCGCGGTGAGCCGTGCTTTTTCGCGTTTGACCTGCTGATGGCTGATGGCAAGGATTTGCGGTCGGAAAGACTGACAGACCGCAAGCGAGAGAACTTCAGGCGTCTGATGCTAAAGGCTCCTGAATCTCGAATGCGTTATGTAGATCACGTAGAGCAACGCGGTACGGCGTTATTTCAGCGTGTGTGCGAGATGGATCTTGAAGGGATTGTAGCGAAGCACAGCCTCGCGCCGTACACGACGGACACGACGTGGTTCAAGATCAAGAATCGTAGCTACTCTCAGATGCAAGGCCGCGAGGAATTGTTCGAGCGCGAACGACGTCGGAACCTGTTCCTGGCTGGCATGCCTGTGATCTAGCCTGTGCGGAGGTTGATCAAGCATGACAGACGAGAGAGGCAGGTGGATAATCGTTCTGGCACTCGCAGGGCTGTTCGTTGCTGGGGCGTGGGAAGCATTTTCCTACCGCCAATACATATTTTTAATCATCCTAGCCTCGGTCGCAGTCTTGGCAGGCTTATGGAAATACTGATTGTACCCATCATATTGATGGCGGTGTACGTGTATCGCAGGAAAAGCCAATAGGAAATGATCGAAGACTCCTATGCCATATTCATCCTGCCAAATCGAGTACGTATCCAGTGACAGCGACGTAGGAATGCTGCGGCAAGACAGCCGTGGCAAAGTGCACCAAGCTGCGGAGCAGCGATTTGTTCCGATTGCCAACTGGAGTGCTGCGGGGATTCATTCTGCGGTCAGTGCTATGACTATCACGCGACTCACTCATGCGTGAAGAAGCCTGTTCAAAATGAGCGCCACTCGTTTCCAAGCGGCGGTTCTTGGTTCTCTACCCGACCCAGCTAGTTAAACCACACGCCCCCAGCCCTCTATGGACTCGCACAAGGCAAGAGTCACCATAAAGAGCGCTGGGGACCTCAGCAGCGAATGCCACGCTCTGCCTTGCTGACGCCTTTGCCTGCCTGAATTACGCGTCCCCACCAAAAGCCGCAGACGCGGCTAGAATGGGCGGTTCGCCCGACTGCCACGGCGTGAGTTGCTGTCACACGGATTTCGGATGTAATAGGCGGCGGTTCGATGGAGAGGTTGACGCATGTACGGCCAGCATCCAGGCGAAGGTCCTGCGCTTTCTTGATGGCGGCATGGTTGACCCTGGCAGACCGCGCCTCCAAGCCCTTCACACGGTTCTGGCTGCGACGCAGGCTTTGCATCGCGAGGGCACGCCTCTGCTTGACCATGGCAAGCACTCTCCGCGCGGCTTTCCGCTCGTACCGGGCATCGGGGTCCCGTACTCCCCTGAGAATCGCGATCATCTCCCGGGCCACCGCTTCCTTGTCCTTCAGATCCGCCAGCAACTGGTTGGTTTCAACTTTGATCCTAAGCTCGTGATCCAGACTCCGGTTTACATTTTCCAGCTTCGCCCTCTCATGCTCTTTGCTAACTAGCACTGCCATAAGTCACTTCCTTCCTTGTGTTTTCGCCGCTCTAACTCCACTGGCCAAGTCCTTCAGGCTGTCTTTTCGTTATGCTCTCATCACACTTCAAGCTGCGGCTGTCGCAGAGATACGGACAACTGGCAACCTGACTCTCGCCGAAGTGCCCGTTCCGTTGGAATCAATCTTCAAGCCGCCGCCCAGTTGCCGGATTCGCTCACGCATTCCACTGAGTCCAACGCCGAGCCGTGCCGGCCCTCGACCACGTCGGAGAGCAGGAATGCCGCGGGATGAGGGCGAGAATAATGCAGAGGACGGCGACACCGAATCGGAGGACTGGGATCCGAGCCCGGGGGAATGGAGCGGTTGCGAGAAGGGGGAGCTTCGCTCGCATAAGCCGAATTTAATTCCCCAATGAGGATAACTGCGAGTTACGGGAGACATTCTGCGACCACTGGCCGACGTACTGACGCAGTCTAGTGACTAAGGCGAACAGGGAATTTCAGCGAGCCAATGCAACGCTCTGTCTTCCTGGCGCCGCGTTCCCGATCAAAGCTGCAGACGAGCCTCAGTGAAAGGTTTGGCCACACGCCGTCCTACCCGCGCCGGGTGCGCGGATCCGTCTCCACGGTGACTCCTCCCAATTCAGAGGTAAACGTCGATCACGTCCTGGTCGTAATGTATCCCCATGACGAGCCCGGTAAAGACCTCAGCCACATACTCCAGCTTGCTCTTGGTCGCATACTGGCTCACCTTACTCGCTTGGGTCGACGGCGGCCGTCCTTCGTCACCCCATGTCGTTTTGTGCGTCCAGAAACTCGCGCGATGTTCCCGCTCGTGGAGGATGTGGCCGATTTCGTGTACCACGACGGTCGTCATTTTCGCCGACACTTTGCGTTGCTGGTATTTTGATTCTCCCAGCCACCAGCGATTCGGGTTCAACGTTGACATGCGCTTTTTATCGTAAGCCTGGTCAGCGACCCCTCGCTCCGCGGAGCCCAGAACCAGCCCTTGATTTGAGAAGCCTTTTCCGACAGGGTCACCGCTGTCTTCGCCGTCATCTGGTCGCCCAGGAATAGCACGTAGGTGCGGTCGTCGGCAGCCTCTCCCATGTAAGCGATACAGCGAACATTCGAGCCCAGATAGAGCCGGAGAGAGTCGGTGCAAGTGCGTCTTTTGTTCCACCAATGAAAGGGCGTCGGTGAGAGCCTGCAATTTGGCCGCGGCATTTTTGTCGTCAGGATCTGCTCGCACGGTGATTGTGCACGCTCCGTGCACGACTTCAGCACCCGCCATTTCGTCTGGTATTTTTACCAACTCTTCTCCGATTTGCTCGTTCTCATGGTGGTCGCATGGCATACAGGTCACGTCATCCGGAATCTTCTTTTTTACGTCCAGAACGGCAGGGATTGTACACCATCCCGCTTGATTGCATGCACGGTGCCCGCTGTCGCCGTGGAGGTAGTTCCTGGCGAGTTTGAGGAATTGCGCGTGGGGGAAGGCGTGGAGGCGCAGCAGCCCCTACCCCGCTGCACATGAATCCTCACACAGGCTGAAAGTCACGTCGAAGAAGGCTGGGGGCCGGGCGGTTGGATCCTGCATGACGATTCTTACGCTTCATGCGTCGCATCCTGGCCTCTGTGGATTTGCGAAATTCAATTAGAAGCTCTTCGGCGTCGCTCAGATTCAAGACGCTACCCCACTTAAGAGGGTTGGCCGGGAATTTGCGCAGCCACCAGGCCTCGAGCCAACCCTTCTCGCTCGGGCCCGTCATCCACTTGGTGTCGCCGGCTCCGCGAAATGCCTTTAGAAGCTCGAGCGCATGCGCAAACATGATGACGTCGTCACCCGTC
>CAWDFF010000033.1:0-11557 GCA_963801545.1 Terriglobia bacterium
ATCGGCGCCGAGCACTACCGCGAAGCCCTCCGCACCGCCGCCCAAACCGATGGAGCGACGGGCGTCCCCGCCCGTCCAGTCGATGGAGCGACGGGCGTCCTGGCCCGTCCAGCACAAAGCCCGGCAAATTCCGCGCGCGCCTCCGTTGACGTCATGGCGCGCACCTCCGGCGGCTCCGTGCTCATCGAAGGCGATCGCCCCAAAGGCAAAATGGAAGTCGCCGTCGCCATCGGCGCCGATCCCGTCATCACGTTCTCCGCTATCGTCCCGGCGCCGCCCGACGTCGAGGAATACCTGATCGCGGGCTTCCTGCGCCAGAAACCGGTCGAACTGGTGAAGTGTGAAACGGTGGACCTGGAAGTCCCGGCGACTTCAGAAATTGTCCTCGAAGGCCACGTCCATCTCGACGAACTCCGCAGCGAGGGCCCCTTCGGCGATCACACCGGCTTCTATTCGCTGGAAGATCTCTACCCGGTGTTCCACGTATCCTGCATCACTCATCGCAAGAACCCGATTTACTCCACCACCATCGTCGGCAAACCGCCCATGGAAGACGGCTGGATGGGCAAAGCCGTCGAGCGCATTTTTCTTCCGCTCATGCGCCTCACCATTCCGGAATTGATCGACATCAATCTCCCGGTAGAAGGCATCTTCCACAACCTGATGCTGGTTTCGATCAAGAAGTCGTATCCCGGCCAGGCCCGCAAAGTGATGAATGCCATCTGGTCGCTCGGCCAAGCCATGTTCACGAAATGCATCATCGTGGTCGACGAAGACGTGAACGTACAGGACATCGGCGACGTAACTCTCAAAGTCCTGAACCACATCGACCCCGAACGCGACATTCAGTTCACCCTGGGCCCGGTAGATTCCTTGGACCATTCCTCCCGCCTGCCAAATTACGGCTCCAAGATGGGCATCGACGCCACCCGCAAATGGCCCAGCGAAGGCTTCACCCGCCCCTGGCCCGACGAAATCCTCATGGACGAAAAAACCAAAGCCCTGGTGGATAAGAAGTGGAAAGACTTAGGCCTGGAGTAGCACCACCGACCATGTAGGGGCGGACGTCCCCGTCCGCCCTAGCCGAGCGAAGCTCGGCAGTGTTCCTTGGTATACCAATTCAGCTCGTTGTAAGTTCGTGCTATCCTTTGCGAGTATGTCTACCGCCAAAGAACAAGTGGAATCGCTTCTGCAAAAATTGCCCAAGAATTGTTCGCTTGAGGATATCCAATACCACTTGTACGTGCTCGATAAAGTGCACCATGGACTGGAAGACGCGCGTCAGCACGGAACGCTCTCGCAGGAAGACGTGGAGAAGCGCCTGAGCCAATGGCTCACCGAATAGTCTGGTCGGCCCGTGCCCTCGCTGACGTGGAAGCGATTGCCTCCTATATTGCCTCCGACTCAAAGTTTTACGCCAACGCGGTAGTCAGGAGAATTGTCGCTCTCGCCAAATCACTCGTCGACTTTCCATTGGTCGGTCGGAAGGTACCCGAGCTTGACGATGAAACCATCCGGGAACTGTTCGCATATAGCTACCGGATTGTGTATCTCGTCGAACGGGACCAAGTCACGATTGCTGCCGTGATTCACGGCAAGCGAATGTTATGAGTCTCTTCCAGGTAACCGAGCGAATGCCGCGAGCGCCCGAGCGTAGCGCCACGGCCTACGTAGGGACGGCCGTCCTCGGCCGTTCAGCCGAGCGCAGCTCGGCTGTTGTTCGCACACTCAGGTCACGAGCCTTGCAAGCCTTTCGCGGGCGAGGGCTCCTTCGACTTCGCTCAGGACAGGTCCGCGCCACACCGCCAGCCTGCTATCACTTCTGCGGCCGCGACTCCGGCGGCACCAACCCGGCCACGCGGTAATAAACCACCAGCTGCCCGTAGTGTTCGCCCGAGTGCTCAATCAGTCCGTATGCCAGATCCGACAGCTGCAGCGTGTCGTGCGACTCCGCGCTTACTACCGTCTTTGCCATCCCCGCGTCGCCTTTTGACTTGATCACCGCCGCGCCATCAGCAAATGACTTCTTCACGTAGGCGACCACCGCTGCTTTGGTCTTGTAATTGGCGCGGGACTCATCGTCGACTGGCTTCTCGCCCTTCGCTACCGCAGTGAAGAGATCGTTCGAGCCTGCTGCGTGCAGCAACTGCTCGGCGAAGCTCCGTTGCGCCGGCACCGGCTTGAAGTCGTACTTGTCTTCCGGGAAATCCTCGGCCATGGCAATCAGTTTGCGCCCAATGTCATTCCACGCCTCCAGCACCGCCTGCGACGGACTGAGCGCCGCCTTCTTCGCACCATCCTGCGCCCACCCCGCGGACGTGAGCAAAGTGACCGTCAACAAAGCGACAATGACCACAGCACTTGCAAACCGTTTCTTCATTACCTGTTGCCTCCCGCTGAACTTGATCGCCAAACAGCGGCCATTGTACTCGTTCAAGAACCTGCAATTGTTCCGCGGCTGTGCTACAAACGTTGACGTTCCAGACTGAACACTCCAGAAGTGTTGAATCAGGAGTGTTGAATCAGGAGTGTTGATGAATCCACGATCCTCGCTCAATGCCATTCTCTTGTTCATCGGAATGCTGCTCGCCGCCGCCGCAACGGCGCAGCAGCCGCTCTCCGACTTGCAACATCTTTCTGCCGATTTCTGGACATGGCGGGCTAGCGAACAACCGTTCTCGTTCGACGATATTCCCCGCCTCGATCGCCCAGCGGGATGGACCGCAGACTGGTCCGCTTCCACCCTAGCCCGGCGCCGCGACGAATTGACCGCATTCGAAGATCGCTGGAAAAAATTAGACCCAACTGTCCAGGACAAATCGCGCGCCGAAACCGTTGACTACCTTCTGGTCGGTTCCGCCATCGCACGCGCGCGTTGGGAACTGGATTTCGTCAAAGGATGGCAGCGCAATCCGTGGTTTTATCTTGATCAGTCTCTGGCTTCGGTTTTTGTCAGCCTTACCCGGCCGCCGCCCTTTGACGCAGCCCGTAGCGCTGAGATCGTGCGGCGCATCCAGGCGATCCCGCAGATCATTGCGGATGCGGAAACCAATCTCAACGATCCCTGCCGCCCGCTCGCCGAATTGTCCGTCAATCAACTCAAAGACATTCGGCCCCGCCTGGAGGAAATGGCGCGCCAGCTGAAGCCATTTCTTGCGCCCGCAAGCGCTGCCCAGCTCGATCCGGCAATGCAGGCTGCCATCACGGCGTTAGAGGGATACCGCGGCTGGCTCGAGGCTCGCCTGCCCGCCATGTCGGACACAGTTGCCGTGGGACGTGACGGATTCGTCTTCTTCCTCAAGCATGTCGCCCTCGTCCCCTACACTCCCGAGCAGTTGACCACCATGGGGCGCCAGGAATGGGAGCGAGCGGTTGCCTTCGAAGCTTACGAGAGCAATCGCAACTCCAAGTTGCCGCAACTGGTCCCAGTCAAAGACCAGGCCGCGCAGATGGCGCGCGAAGAACGGCAGGAACAGGAGATCCGTAATTTTCTTGAGCAGAAAAACATCCTCACCATCCCGCCGTGGGTACAACACTATCGCAATCTTCCATACCCGGCTTACCTGGCGCCCATCGACGCTTTCGGAGTTGCCGACGACCTCACCAGCCCGGCACGGCTGAAGGACGGCGCCACCAGTTACATCAAGACGCCTTCTCCTGACCGGGGATATTTCGATCAATCCACCGCCCGCGATCCCCGTGGAATCATCGTGCACGAGGGCATACCCGGACACTATCTGCAAAAAGTATTGTCATGGAGCAACGACGATCCCATTCGCCGCCACTACTACGATTCCAGCGCCAACGAGGGCATTGGTTTCTACGCGGAAGAAATGATGCTCCAGGCTGGCCTCTTTGACGACAGCCCGCGCACCCGCGAGATCATTTACAACTTCATGCGCTTTCGCGCCCTGCGTGTGGAAGTTGACGTGAAGCTGGCAACCGGAGAGTTCACTATCGAACAGGCCGCCGACTACCTTATGAAAACCGTCCCGCTCGACCGCAACACCGCCATGGAAGATGCCACGTTCTACGCTTCCGTCCCCGGCGTCGGAATTTCCTATCAAACCGGCAAGCTGCAGATCATGAAGCTGCTGGCCGAGGCCCGAGTAGCGCAGGGCGACAAGTTCAGCTTGCGCGACTTCCACGACTTCGTCTGGAAAAACGGGAATGTCCCCATCGCGCTACTACGGTACGAATACCTGGGCAAGGCTGACGAGATAGAAATGCTCCGACATTGACGGGCAAAGAGAACTCGTGGGATGCCGTCGTGCGCCCGCTCGCTTCTACACCACCCGCGAGAATTGCCGGAAGCCCCGGCCGCGCCGCCAGATGCGGTATCCCCAGGCGGCCACTGAAATCGCGCAGCAGATCTCGACAAACACTTTGCCGCCATCCAGCAGGTCGACTTTGCCGTTAGAAAGTTCAGGATCGGTAAATACGCTGTGGATGAACATGAGAACGAACGCCGGAAACACCAAATAATGCAATTTCCGCCATAACGGACGCGCCATACGCAGCCGCAGCAGCGAAGTAAAAATAACCACCAGCAGGAGGTACAGACCGGCCGCGCCCACCGTGTTGAGCGTGGGCTGCACCGGAGAATGAATCGGCAGCAGCACGTCTCTCCAGCCAAAGTGGGTCGAGCTTCGAAGCAGCAGCACCGCCGGATGCAGAAGGATCAGCAGCAGCACCAGGTAGGCGGTCCAGTTATGAAGCCGGAAAATGTTGATCCGGTGATGCGGCCACAACCGCACTGGACTGTAACGCAGGGCGATGAGCAGCCCCAGAAGCATGTTCACCGTAGCTATACCGACGGCGGCAAGTCCCAGGTAGGCACAGACGTCCAGAATCGTCATCGCAGGTTTGAGCCCAGTTTTGCCAAACTGCATTCTAGAAGCCTGAAGGCGGTTGCGAAAGCTTCGCCGGCGGCTCCCCTGCAACTGGCCGTCCTTTCGTCCGCCGCCGGGTTTTCGGGCGCATCAAGTCCCAGGCTTCGCGATACTGTTCAAAAATCCCGCCGGTCTTGCTTCCCGAGGGATAGAAGTGCAAACGTTTTCGTGGAGCAAAAGCCTTGATCGGAACGACGTACCAGGCATTTTCCAAGACCAGGAACGCCACCAGTATGTCGATCTGTTTCGCGGTGTACGCCTTCCTTTCACCCGTAACGCCACTACAGGCATTGACGCAATAGCTGTGTGCCCGTTTGCCGTATGTCGACTTTACCTGCACCCGCCACAGTCGAACTCCCGAATCCAGAATGAAGTCATAACTCTCACTGTCGCCGTATGGCTTGGCTACGCCGAAACCCAGGCCCGCGGCCTTGTAAGTAAAAGCCATTTCCGCCAGCTCGCCCTGCTGCTTGAAAGTGCCTTTGCTGGACTGTCCCTTTCTGTCCCGGCCGGCGCGCTGTCCGTCGGGCACTGCCGCGCTGTTTTCCATGGCCCCAACTCAAGAAGCGCCGAGCGCATGGCTTCGGGCTTCTTTTCCGGGGTGGCGCACATTCCAGGCGCACTGCACCCCAGCGTGGGAAGGGCACGCATTTCAGATGCGCCGCAGCTTGCGTTCGGCGGCATCCTTCGACGGCTCACCAGGACACGGTCCTGAACCGTGTCCTTTTCAAGCTGCAGTCGTTTCGAGTTTTCCTGTGCAAAATTTAAGGCGACTGGGAAACCCGTGATCGCGTCCCCGCATTGCCGATGGCCGGCACGCCCAAATAAGAAAGGCGCGAGCTCGTCGCCCGCGCCTGATATTTACTATCTAGTCATAGGATAGCATTTTCAGCAAGGTGAATGGGATAGGGCGGGCCAAACTATTGCGCCCAGCGAATGAGCAGGTTGAAGGGAAACAGTTGATCGAGGGGGATTGACAGGACGGGTGGCCCACTCAAGCCCGGTTTTGGCTTGAGTGGGAATGTTCACACGTCACAGACTTGGGCCGACGAACAAAACAGATTGTCCTCATGCCATGGGACTAACGCGTTTTCAGCACAGCTGCGAGGGTCGGGTCGAGATCGAGTCGGAATGGACGGCGCGAAAACGCGAACGAGCGACGGGAAGACTTTGTCCAGCAGTAGAACTTCCCCACTCAAGCCAAAATCCGGCTTGAGTGGGCCACCCGCCATGAGGACATATCGGTGAACTACAAAGCAGTACTTGCGGCGTGTTTCTTCCAGGATTCTCAGGAAAAGGTCGCGAGGTTCGGCGCTGCCGAGTTGGGGCCGGCGGTGGTAGCAATTGCAGGTGATAAAATGCAGATCCTCGGCGCCTTGTGTCCATTAATTCGACAGAGAATACTCTCGACGACGCGATTGCGGCGCACCAGCAAGCTTTGGCGCGAGATCCCGGCTCCGCCACCCCGCTCTACGATCTTGGCAACGCTTACCGGGCAAAGGGTGAGATAGGAGAGGCCGAGAAGTGCTTTCGCCGTGTAATAGACGTCGACCCCGAGCACGCAGGCGCCCTCGCCGCCCTGGCTCAAGTCCTGCAGAAATTGGCGCGAGCTGAGGAGGCCGTTCCATTTTTGAAAAGGGCTATCGTCCTGATGCCCGATGATGCAGACTTGCACTGCGACCTGGGCAATGCACTGCAGACGGTCCGGCAGCTTACGGATGCCAGCGCGGCGTATGAGCGATCGCTCCAGCTCAACCCGAACCTGTCTCGCGCCTGGTACGCTGCCGGCTGCGCGCAAAGCTCCCGGAAGGAATACGTGGCCGCGATGGCCTGTTTCCGGAAAGCGTTGGAGATTCATCCGCATTGGCCAGAGGCTCAACACAATCTCGGACGGACTCTTTTCCAGCTGGGGCAGGTGGAGGAAGCGCTGGATCGGTTTCGCCAGGCCGCCGCTGGAGGTGATCCGGCATTGCCGCAGGCGGCAATTGCCGTGATCATTCCTGGAAGCCCGGCAAGCGACAACCAAGCCATACTCGACGCGCGGCGCACCTGGGCGGAGCGCCAACTGCCCCCACGGCGGACGACCGAACACTGGTCACACCGCGCGAAGACAGCTGATCGGCCGTTGCGTGTCGGCTACGTCTCTTCTTTTTTTCAGGATCACAACTGGATGAAGCCGGTCTGGGGATTGATTAATCACCACGATCGGGAGCGCTTTGAGGTTCACCTCTTCTCGGATGCACCCGCATCCCGGATCCAGCATGGGTATCGCGCTTACCCGCAGGACCGGTTCCATGACACCACCCGACTCTCCAACGAAGCGCTGGCCGAACGAATCGAGCAAGCGGAGATCGACCTGCTCGTCGACCTGAACGGCTATAGCACAATGCAGCGGCTGCCGCTATTTACACTGCGGCCGGCCCGGGTCATCGTGGGCTGGTTCAACATGTACGCCACTACCGGCATTCCGAGCTACGACTACCTGATCGGCGACGATGTGGTGGTTCCGCCGGAAGAAGAGAAGTTCTATTGCGAAAAAATTGTGCGCGTGCCGGGCAGCTATCTGACCTTCGAAGTGACCTATCCGGTGCCCCCTGTGGTAGACCCGCCGTGCCTGACCAGTGGAGCGATTACCTTCGGCGCTCTGGCATCGCAATACAAAATCACCAACGAGGTGATCGGCGCATGGAGCAGGATTCTCCAGCAGGTGCCCAATAGTTCCCTGATCCTGAAGAACGGAGCGCTGCTCTCGCCGGGCACCCGGCAGTTCGTGCACGGCCTGTTCGAGCGGCACGGAGTCTCTCCGAAGAGGGTTCGTTTAGACGGCCCATCCGATCACTATCAGTTCCTCGAAACCTACGGCGAGATCGATATCGCGCTGGACACCTTCCCCTACAACGGCGGCACAACTACGACGGAGGCGATCTGGCAGGGTGTACCGGTGGTCAGTTTCTCGGGAGACCGTTGGGTTTCGCGAACCAGCGCCTCCATCCTGCAGTCGGCTGGCCTACAGTCGGCTGGCCTGCTATCCGCTGGGCTCGGTGAGCTGGCAGGCCGGGGACTCGAAGACTACATAACCCTGGCGGTCCGCCTGGCGAATTCCCCGGACCGTCTGCTGGACCTGCGACGCAACATGCGATCGCGGCTCTGTGACTCTGCAGTCTGCGACACGCGGAGCTTCGCCCGGAACATGGAGCGGCTTTACACGCAGATGGCGGAGGCAGTCTTGTTCCGTGACTGACACGGCGGGTGCCCTGTCCAAGCTCTGCTTGGGCGGGGGTTGAGTGTCGCAGACTCCTGCGCTGACCCCTGAGCAATCTTCGCTGTAGAAACACAATCCCACGTCGTAGTCCATTCTGGACTGGCAAGTTGAATCTTGTATAACGCTTCCGATGCGCCACCCGAAAACCCCCGCCTAAGCGGAGCTTGGACGGGGCACCCTCGAAGGTAAGTCGGGGCCCCTCAAGTTTTCCTATAACCGCTGTATACTTCAGCCGCGATGGGTGAGCCACCCGTCCCGGTCACGGAGGCATTGATGGCAACAGCTGCGGCACAACCCGGCAAGCGGACAAACCTGGTGACGTCCCCGCCGGGGCGCCGTTTCGACAATCTTTTTTTTTCGTCCATGGCGCTGCTTATACTGGGCTCGGTTTTTCTGGGCTTTGCGCACACTTACTATCTTGCCGGTGTGTTCCGCGCGCCGCTTCCCAGTTTCATTGTCCATGTGCACGGTGCTGCTTTTTCCTGCTGGATCCTCTTACTGGTGACGCAGACTGCGCTGGTATCGGCCGGCCGAGTGGATATGCATCGTCGGTTAGGCATACTTGGGTTTCTGCTGGCCTGCTCCATGGTGATCCTCGGTGTTTTG
The DNA here is from genome assembly GCA_963801545.1 of Terriglobia bacterium. GTDB lineage: Bacteria > Acidobacteriota > Terriglobia > Terriglobales > Acidobacteriaceae > JAIQFF01. Next base: position 8,761 of record CAWDFF010000033.1, read on the forward strand.
GCCGGCACCAATTCGCTGGCCCGAGGCTTTGCGCCGCCCGGTCTGGATCCCTTGACTTTCTATGTCATACCGATCACGGACATGGCGATCTTCGCGACGCTCATCTTCTTCGCTTTCCGCAACCGGTCCGATCCCTCGGCTCACAAGCGGTTCATCCTAATCGCTACGATTGCACTGCTGATCGCCGCCATCGCGCGCTGGCCCTTCGCCGCTTTTCTGGGAAAACCCATCGCCGCTACCCTGTTCTCCTACGTTTTTCTGCTGTTGCTTGTGGCCTATGATCTGTGGTCTATCCGCAAGGTTCATCGCGCCACGTTATGGGCGGGCGTCTTTCTTGTAGTGGTGCAGCAGATCAGAGTACCTATCGGCCAAACCGCGACCTGGCATGCCTTCTCCGGGTGGGCCCGATCTTTGGCGAGTTAGTGGGCGGGTTAGTGGGTACCGGTCAGTACGGGCCTGGATTTGCGCCTGGCCTTCGCGAAAAAACCCGTCCAAGCTTGGACGGGGCACCCCCGTTTGTCCGGGTCGCCAGCCAATCCGCATTTCGGCTCGGAAAACAACTGGTCGGTTTGTGATGGAGATCGTCAGGCCAAGGGTTAACCCGGCGTCCGTCCTGTTAGCGGACGCGGAGGACGAGGATTAAGGGAAACGAACACGGTGCGAGGAGGGGACGTCGGCGCTACGTCAAACTCACTGGAACGTGTTGCACGCCGCAATCGTTCCGTCCTGAAAGCCGCGCTGAAACCATTGCGTGCGCTGCGCAGAACTTCCGTGGGTGAAGGTTTCCGGATTCACCGTGCCTCGGGACATGCGCTGCAAGCGGTCGTCTCCGACCGCCGCCGCGGCCTTCAGGCCTGAATCCACGTCCCCGGGGTCGAGAAGGTTCCGCTGCTGCGTGGAGTGTCCCCAGACCCCGGCCAGGCAATCCGCCTGCAATTCGAGGCCGACCGAAAGCTGGTTGGCCGCCTGCGGGTTCTGCTGCTGGGCCTGCCGCACCTTGGCTTCAATGCCCAGCAACTTCTGCACATGGTGTCCGATTTCGTGGGCCAGCACGTAGGCCTCGGCGAATTCGCCGGGCGCGCCGAAGCGCTGCTTCAGCTCGTCATAGAAGCCCAGATCGATGTAGACCTTCTCATCCTCGGGGCAATAGAACGGCCCGGTAGCGGATTGGGCCTGGCCGCAGGCGGAGTCGATCGAGTCGCGAAACAGCACCAGCTTGGCGTGGCGGTAGGGAACTCCCTGCGACGGCAGAATCTGGGCCCAGGTGTTTTGGGTATCGTTCAAAACGAAAGTTACGAACTGGACCAGGGGCTGCTCCTGCTGATCCCGCGCAGGATCGGGCTGGCTCGTCGTCGTGCCCGTGTTGCCTACCGAGCCGGTGCTCAACAGCGACAGGAAGTCGCGCTTGAAAACCAGGCTCAGGATGAACAGAACCACCACGCCGCCCAGGCCCAGGTGAATTCCTCCTACCTGAAAACCACCACCACCGCCAGTCTCGTCGCGGCGATCCTCAACGTCATCACTGCTCCCACCGGGTGTCCAGCGCATGTCTGAGATTCCTTCGCGGGCGTCGCGGACTTTTCCGGACGGCTATGCTGTCTTCTATACGGGCTTCTACGCTGTCTTGGGCTTGACCAGGTGGTAGACACCCAGCAACACGATGGCCCCGATTACCGACATGATGAAGCCCGCCGATTGTCCTTCGTGATACCAGCCCAGGGCGCGGCCGGCGTACGTCGCAATAAACGACCCGGCGACTCCAATCAAGCTGGTGACGATGATGCCACCGGGGTCCTTGCCGGGCATGATCAGCTTTGCCACAACCCCGATCACGAGCCCGATCAACAGCGTCCAAATAATAGTCATCTGGCTTCCTCCGGCGCTGCTTGCTAACGGGAGGCGGATCTTACGCATACCCAGGGTCCCGTCGGCCACCTCTAGCGCGGCGGGAAGTATACCTCAAGAATGGTGCAGTCTGATATCGGGCTACAGCCTTCTCTTCGGATCGTGGTACTCCCCCGGGTCAGAGACAACTGTGTACGTGAGATTTTCCGGGCCCTCGCTCTTATCAACGGCCAGCACGGTTTACGGAAAACCAAATTGCCTCCGCGCAAGAGCACCCGCTATAGCGGTCGAAATATCGCCCGTATCGTCCAATGCCGATGCGAAACGTTCCCAGACTGCAGGTTGTACGGCGTGGGCATGGGCATTCAGGCGCACGATGAACCAAGGCGTACCCCCATGGTACGCTCCTCCTTGAGCCGGAGAAACAATACCGTCGACCTCGCCGTTTCCACCCTGCGTCAACACCTGGTAAGTGTAGATCCAGAAGCCCGTAAGAGCGTCGAAGCGTCCTGTCACTTGAGGAATTCCAATACCTTGGGTAAACCGTTTTGGAAGAGTGATCGCATGCAAGAGGTTCTGGACGACGCGAATATCATCGGGGTTGTTCTGTTCCTCGAAACCTACGGGCGCCAGGACGTTCACAATTCGCGTCAATCCTTGGTACGGTGTTTTCAGCTTCAAAATGCGGCCCATTTGTCCCTCCAGCGTCACGCATAATTTTTCTTTCCAATGCGATTGCAACAGGCGCTATTTCCGCACTTTTCCCTTCGGCTTGAAAAAAATCGGAAGCATTGTACACCGGTACTGAACGCCGGCGCCTGGTTCAGGCGAGTTCCATCCGGAGGCGCGGCAAGATACCGGTTCAGCCCCGTGAGGCTAAAAGCTCTTGACCCCAAAGAACCCAAGAGAATGACGCAGAATAACCACCCTTAAGAGTAGACGGCGGACATGC
>CAWDFF010000034.1:0-52505 GCA_963801545.1 Terriglobia bacterium
CTCATCAGCCCAAGGAGCAGTCAACGTCATCTTCGACACGGACATGGGCAACGATGTGGACGATGCTCTGGCCCTTGCCATGTTGCATGCGTTTCAGAGCCGTCACGAGGTCAATCTGCTGGCCGTGACTGTCACCAAGGACAATAAATGGGCGGCCCCTTACGTAGACCTGGTAAATAATTTCTATGGGCGTCCGGAAATTCCCGTTGGCACGGTTCGGAACGGAAAAACTCCAGAATCGAATCCCATGATCCAGGTGCCTTCAGAGAGAAGGCGTCCCGACGGCGCTTTCGTGTATCCGCACCGCATTCTGGATGGCGCAGAGGCGCCGGAGGCCGTCTCTTTGCTTCGCCGCACGCTTGCTGGTCAAGCGGACGGCGGCGTCGTAATTGTTCAAGTTGGCTTCAGCACAAATCTCGCCCGGCTGCTGGATACAAAACCCGATGCAATAAGCTCGCAGGATGGGAGCGAACTGGTTCACCGGAAAGTCAGGCTGCTCTCCGTGATGGCGGGGAATTTTTCCGACGGAAAACCCGAATTTAATCTGGCGCAAGATGTGCCTTCCGCGGCGAAGCTCTTCCACGAATGGCCCACTCCGATTGTCGTCAGTGGATTTGAAATTGGGGCTGCGATGCTTTTTCCGGCCTCTCGCATCGAACACGATTTCGCTTACGTTCAAAACCATCCCGTCGCCGATGCCTATCGCTCCTACATGAAAATGCCATACGACCGTCCCACGTGGGACCTCACCGCAGTGCTCTATGCCGTCCGCCCCGATGATGGGTACTTCTCCTTTTCGTCCCCCGGGACGATTACAGTATTGCCGGACGGCGGTTCACGTTTTGACTTAACTGCCGGCGGCAATCGCCGCTATCTTTTCTTGACCGATGAACAAAGAGCCAAAACGCTGGAAGCAATGATCGTACTCGCCAGCCAACCTCCTGCCGGCCAGCACTGACGGACGAACCCGACCTTGGTGTAGTCTATGTGCCGACTTATTTTTCTCCCACCGGCTCTGCCGCCTACTTGAGAGACCTGGTTGGATTTCGGAACCTGGTTGGGATTTCGGCATGATACCCTCCGATTACATGTCGGACGATTGGCTGGAACGCGGCTCTCCGTTGCGCGTCCCACACCCGAATTCCCCCGCGGGTCGAAGCTTTGCTTGGCCACCTTACGGACCGCCGCATCCCGGTTCCCCAACCGGCCGAAATTTTGACTGGTTAGCTTTGGGCCTGCCGCATCCTGCGTCTCCTGCGGGCCGGACCTTTCCCTGGTCGCTTGAGTTCTCGGCGCTTGAACTCGAGAAGCTGGGGCCCGAGCAAGACGAACGTTCCGAGCGGCAACTGGCCGAGGTTGAGGAGACGCTGGCCGAGCAATTGGACTCCTTGCGAGAAGCTTTGCCGGACAAGTCCATTCAAACCCTGTATGACCGCTGGGTTGATCCGGCCAAGGCTGCGTACAGTGAGGCTGCCGCGGCTCCCGGTGTGTTCACCGTGCTGCGCAAGATGCGCATCCCAATTGAGTGGTTTGACCCACAACTGCGTCGCAGGTTACGTCCCAGCGAGAACTCTGAAATTGAGCCGAGCGGCGCAGATGCCGTTTGGCAGTACGGAACGCAGGAAGAAAAAGCCCAGTTACTGGAGAACATCGAGAAGCTGAGCGTACGCATTTACGAAGCGGCCACCAAGAGCATTCAGGAACAGTGGGCGGAGGCAGCCCGCACCGGCAAACAGAAGGAATTAGTTGAAAAGTGGAGGGCTCGGATTCTTCAGCACGTCGCCCGGTACACCTCCGTAGGCGTGGGAGAAGGCGAGCCCGCTCCAGCCTCGACGCCACGACCCGCCAAGAGCCCCCAGGCGACCTGGATCGAGGTTCAACTGCTGGATGAAAACGGAAAGCCTGTCCCCAATGCCAAGTACCAGGTGGAGCTCTCAGACGGATCCACCCGGAGCGGAACGCTCAACCAGCAGGGTAGTGTGCGCTTCGAGGACATCGATCCGGGAGATTGCCAGGTCAGTTTTCCTGAAATCGATGCCAATGAGTGGAATCCAGCGTAATCGGTTTCGTAGCGGCGGAGGGACGCCGGCGCTGCAACGAGTATTGAAGGAGAGCAATCATGGACTATCCCTGGGTTGACAGCGTCAAGAAAAAAGGGGAGTTGTCAGTTTATCGGGACGGCAAGATTGCTGGAATCTGGAGCACGGTCTTTCATCAGTGCATTGCAGAGTTCAACCGCCTTTCCAAACAACACCAACTGGGTGTTGTTCTGAAGGAATCCAAGCACGCTCCAGTTGACGGCGGAGGCGGCGCCGATGTCAAAGTGTCGACCGCCAACGGTCCGATCGCGCTCAACTATGAAGGCAAGGACTATCCCGATTCACTTATCGGTTTTAGGATGCACGGCGTGACCCGGACAGTTACGCGAACCACAGCGGTCACAGTCGTAGAGAAAGCATTTATCTTCCTTCCGCAGGAGCCGAAACAGAGCGTTCCCGGCGGCTTGCGCCCGGTCGGAACCAACATTATGAAGGTCATCCTCTTTCACGAATTCATCCACGCCTGCGGGCTGGAAGACCACACCCCTGGCGACGTCTTTCAGGACTATCCCAACGTCGAAGGGGACTACGTGAAAGCCGGCAATGTAAAAATGCCCCCGATTTTCATATCCGGAGCGACCATCTCGCGAATCCAGGACAACTGGAGCTAAATGACAGGCCAACCCAGCCGACTGAGAACTGGAAACTGAAAACTGAAAACTGATTTCCGATCCGCCCAACCACTCGTTCTGTAGTCAGTTGGCAGCCGGCGCCAACCAATGTCATCCTGAAGGCGGGCTCAGGCCACGAGTCTTCGCGCCAGATCGATCTCAAGATCAGGATGAGGACTTTGGTTTGAACCACGACCCACCCCCGCCGAACCATTCTCATAAGTGGCCGCACCTCACTTTTCGTGGTACCTTACAGCCAGCAAGGCGGGTGCTGGGAGGGCGAATCTCTGGCCGGACCGAGTAGCTAGACTTGGATCTCCCCCAACTGATAGACAGCAAAAGTGTTTAGCCTACCACTCCGTCACTTCCCCATTTGCACCCCAGGCGCGGCATCTCTCCAGGTTAGAAGCGAGGTGAGATTGGCCTGCCGTTTCAACGCCTTGGGTAACTTCTAGACTCATGGGATCTCCTCGGCTCACCAAGATCGGCAAGTATGAAGTCCTTGAAATAGTTGGCCGGGGCGGCATGGGTGTGGTCTACAAAGCCGTAGACCCGGCCATCGGACGCCTGGTTGCCATCAAAATGGTGACCGGAGGCTTCGGCGACGATCCCGATCTGCTGAAGCGTTTCTATCGCGAAGCCAAATCCACAGGAAGCCTGCAGCACCCCAACATTGTTACGGTCTATGACCTGGGAGACCAGGAGAGCGTCCCCTACCTGGTGATGGAGTTTCTCGAAGGGGAGAGTCTGGAAGCCGTAATCCGCTCGCGCCACGAGATGGTGATCGCTGAAAAATTGAGCCTCCTGGTGCAGGTGTGTGACGGCCTCGACTATGCTCACCGCCGGAACGTGATCCACCGCGACATCAAGCCTGCCAACATTGTCGTCACCAAAGACGGCGGAATAAAGATTGTCGATTTCGGTATTGCCCGCTTCGGCAACGAACGCTTCACCAAGACCGGGCAGGTCATGGGCAGTATCAACTACATGTCGCCAGAGCAGATCAATGGAGAAGACACCGACTCGCGCACCGACATCTACTCCACCGGGATCGTGCTGTTTGAATTTCTGACCGGCGAGCTTCCCTTCCGGGGCAAGGACACGTCATCCACGCTGATGAAGATCCTGCATGATCCAATTCCCCCGTTATCGTTATTTCTGCGCTCTTACCCCATTGAGCTCGATCAGGTCGTTGCCCGGGCATTGGCCAAGAAACGCGATGACCGCTATGCGTCGATCGAGGATTTCGCCTTCGACATCCAGCGCATCCAGGAAGAATCCCGACGCCAGCTCATTGTCGGATACCTGCACACGGCCGAAGCTTGCGTAGCCCAGTCGGACTGGAACAAAGCCAAAGAAAATCTGCGCCAGGTGCTGAAACTGGATCGGCAGCACACTCGCGCCAACGAATTGGTGCGCGAGATTCAGGCCCAGCTTCAGAAGCAGCAGAAGCGGGACCAGTTGCGCCAGTTGCGCGCCCGTGCGGAGGAGGCGCTGGGACAGCGCGAATGGGATGAGGCGCTGGCCTACCTGGACCAGGCCATCGAACTCGACCGCAGCAACGCAGAGCTGATCGAGCTGCGTGACTCCGTACGCCAATCGAAGAATTTGTTGAATGACGCGCTTCACCGTGCCGAATCGGCCAATCAGGCGGGTGACCTTGAAGTCGCCAAGAAGGCGGTGGAAGAAGCCTTGGCGGTCGATTCCAGCGACAGCCGGGCGCGGGCGCTGAAGGCGATTGTGAGCAAAGAGTTGGCCGACCGCTCCAAGCGCCGCGCGGTGGAAGCTTTGCTCAACGATGCACGAAAGGAAGTCTCCGGGCGTCGCTTCACCGCGGCGCTCGAGCTGCTCAAGAAGGCACAGGAGCTTGACCCCGGAGCCGCCGACGTTCAGCAGATGATCGGGTTCGCCACCACCGCTCGCGAGCAGGAAAAGCGCAAGCAGGCGCTGGAACAAGCTTCCGCCGAAATCGAAGATCTGTTGAACCGCGATGAGTACGGGGCGGCATGCTCCAAGGCCGACGAAGCCCTGGCGAAATTTCCGCAAGATCCCGGACTGATCAGGCTCCGCGCTTTTGCAGAAAAACAGCGTGAGGCATGGAAGAAGCGCTTATACGTCGAATCGCAACTCGACGTGGCCCACCGCCTGCTTGATCAGGGCGACAGCCATCGAGCCTCGGGAGTTCTGCAGGAAGCGCTCAAGAAATATCCCGACGACCCCAGCTTGCTCTCCCTGTCGACCATCGTGAATGAGGCGGTTGTTCGCGAGCGGAATCAGCGCCAGGAAGAGGAACGCAGGAAAGTGGAAGCGGCGGCCGACATCAAGGCGCAGCTTGCCGCCGCGCAAAAGTTGTTGGACCAGGGAAAGATACAGGGCGCACTGAAAACCGCCGAGGATGCGCTTGTACGCCATCCCGAGCAGCCGGAACTGCGAGCGTTGGCGATCAGCGCCCGTGAAAAGCTGACTCGTGAAGAAGCCGCACGAGACGAACTGGAGAAGAAAGCCCGGCGCGAACGGGCCGCGATCATCGGCGAACTGAAGGTAGCTGACCAGTTACTCAATTCCCAAAACACCGCTAAGGCAATCGCGACCCTCGAAGAAGCTCTTCGGCGCTATCCCGAGAACAGGGAACTGCAGGACCTGATGTCCAAGGCCAAAGAACAACTGGCCCGGGGACAGGGCGCGGAAGAGAAGCGCCGCAAGAATGTAGAGGCGGAACTTCAAAAGGCCCGGTCTCTGCTCGAGAAAGATCGCGCGGCCGAAGCCGCGAACCAGCTCGAGGCCGCCCTGCAGAAGTTGGGCGACGACGCTGCCTTGCGGAGCTTGCTGGGCAAAGCGCGGGAGGCGGCCAAGCGCCAGCAGGCGGAGCAAGGCAGGAAAGCCGAAGAACAGAAGAGACTGGAGGAGTTCAACCGCGAACGTGCCCGCGATCTAGCCGAGCTGAAGGAGTTGGCGCAGTCAAACCGGCAGCAAACAAGTTTCGGCGAGCTGACCAGCCTCAGCGACCGGGTGCAGGAGCTGGCGCGCAAGTATGGAAGCGATCCGGAAGTTCAAGCTGCGGCTTCGCAGGGGTCAAAAGTCCTGGGTTCCGCAATCACGATGCTTCAGGAGGCCGGACAGATCAAGCCCTCCCGATCTGGTGCCGCACCCACCAAGATCTATCCGCAGGCTGGGAATGCGACCGTTCTGGAGCCGCCTCCGCTCCCCGGTCAAACCATACACACGACATCCGTCGACGGCACATCCACGTGGGACCCGCAAACTGAGTTACAAGCGGAAAAACCTCCCGTAGGATCGCGTTCCACACTTTGGATCGCTGTTGCGGTGGTGGTAGTGCTGGCGGTCGCAGCCTGGTTGATCCGAGCCAATTGGCCCGCAGCAAAATCGGTCGTGGTAGTCGAGACCCAACCACAGGGCGCTTCGGTGAAAGTCGGGGCGCGCAATTGCATCACGCCCAATTGTCGCTTGCAGCTCAGCCCGGGCAGTTATGAACTTCATGCTCAACTTGAGGGCTACCAGGATGCTTCCCAATCGGTGACGGTCGCACCGGGGCAGCCGGAGTCCACAATTTCTCTGAACCTTGAACCTCTCACTAAAGCGACTGGTGGACCCGAGGCCCCGTCTGGCGGGCCGTCGAATGTCACGTCAGTAGTCCCGCCCCCGGTCGCCACCTCAAGTCAGGGCACGCTCGTGGTCAAGACCGGATTGCCTGACGTGGAGATCCTGATCAACGGAAAGAAACAAGGCCAGACCGGCCCCGAAGGCGTGCTGCGCTTGCCGCTCGATCCCCGGGAGTACAGCGTGATGGCGCAAAAATCCGGATTCGTCTCCGCCTTCGAGCAAAGCGTGAGAGTAACCAAGGGCCGGGAAGCCACCATCAGCCTCGAAATGCGGCGCATGGCCAAGAGCGCCTTTCTCAGCATGACCGGAGTCCTGCCCGGAGCGCAGGTCCTCGCCAATAACCAGCCCCTGGGCACGGTTGGGACTGACGGCAGTTTCTCGAGAACTTTGGATATTGGAGACTACGAAATTGCTCTGACCAAAGACGGCCAGAAATCAGCAGCCATCCGCAAACGTCTTCGTGCCGGCGATACCCTGAATCTGAGCGGCTCAGATCTGAAATTCCCCACGACCGTCGCCACGCACCCGGCTCAACCCCCGGCGAACCCGCCTGTGACTGCTCTCCCCGGAGGTTCCGACACCGGTAGTTGCGCCGCCGACCAAGCCCTCAACCTCGACAACCCTGTCGGCGCCATCGACAAGACTTCGGGTTAGTTCGCAGAATATCCGGCAGGGCGAGTCGGCAACGCTTATCTGGGAAACCCAGAATGCGACCGACGTCAGTATCGAGGGATTGGGATCGTTGCCTGCAAGTGGCTCGCGCCCGGTCAGTCCTTCCGCATCGACCACCTACCGTCTGACCGCGAAAGGACCCGGCGGGACCACCACGGACTCCTTCCCGCCGATCAACGTGTCGCCACCGCCAGCCACTGCGTCACAGCCGTCCAATGCCCCGCCAAGTCTCTTCGAGCATGATCGCGAAGGCGTCAAGCAAGCCCTCGACCGATGGAAAAGCGCGTATGAAAGTGAAAGCCTGGATGACATGAAGAAAGCCTGGCCCGGAATCTCCCGGGACCAGCAGAAGAAACTCAAAGACACATTCAACACGTTTAACGCAATCAAAGTAATCATCAACTATCAGGACAAAGACATCCGCATCACCGGCAACTCTGCCGAGGTCGCTTGCCTCCAATCCATGCGCTATACCTTGAAAGGTAAAGTTCAACCCGATCAGGTGAACGCAGTAAGTATCAAGCTAAGCAGGCAAAGCGATGGAACCTGGGCGGTCGCGTCAGTCTCGGGAAGCTGAGACTCCTGGAAAATGGCCGGCAAGACAGACTGCCGACAACTCTGCTCTTGGGTGGAGCAGGGCCTCGGTCCTGCAATACGCGCCGTGAAGAGTGAGCCACACTGATCAAGCCAGAAGCCAGTTGTAGGGGAACGGCTGCCCGGGCTTTAAGTCCAAAAAATTGGTCGAATCAACCGGAATCTGCGTTCCGGGTTTGATCGTCCATTGATGAATGGCACGGTTGCCGGGAGGGTAGGCTGGATTACTGTGAGCCGGGTTGTAAGCGAGACCGCCGGGGTGAAGTGCGGTGAGCTCGTATTCGTACTCCTCCACCAGTGGGAGCCGAGTGAACCGGTAAATTCTGGCGCCCCCACGTAGTGACCCATGCGGTAGTCCGATGGCTTCCTCGATTTGCTGCGGCGTTTTCCCCAAGAGAAACTTACCCAAGGTAATGTACCCGCCGATTTGAGACGCAACGCTTCCACCGCTCGGCTGAACCTTAACTATCTGGTTCGGACCTCTGAGCGACCACACTTCTCTCCTCACCGCATCGTGAGCATCCCGCTGCCAATCATTCATTCGCGGCATGTCATATAACCCTTCTCAGAACGTGTACGCGACTCCCACCAGGGGTATCAACCGGTGCCGAAGGCCGTTGTGATCCAGCTTGATGTCAACGTTCGTGGTAATGATCAGACCGCCCAACGGATTGAATTTGAAACCGATGGATCCGTCGGATGTATTAAATGAACCGGTCGTCACCGCCAGATTGGGCTGGCCGAAGCGAGTCGTAGGGGAGAGCCGGAGAGCGTCGATGACGTGAAACGAAAGAAAGTCAGCCGCAAACGTCACTCGCTTGGTGGGAACCTCAAACCCAACGGAATAGAAGACGTCGGTGGGCAGTTGCCGCTTGGAGTTGTTGGCAGCGCCGGTTGGCGACGCCAGAATGGAGTCCCCATTCCACTGATAGCCGAAATTTGCGTGCGGCGAGACCCGTGCGCGGTATGAAGCGGCGACGAACGGCTTCACTCCGTACGCCCCGGATCCTAGAAAGTTCAGTTCATCCCCGGTTGGAAACCGAAAATCCACTCCGCCCGCCAATCCAAACCTTTCTCCGGAGAAGATCGTTCCCTTGACCCGCGCCACCACATCCCCGATTCCGCTCGCGTCCCTTTCTCCAAAAGCGGGAGCCGGGAAGACGGTGGGGCTGCCCTGCAGGATAACCGTACTCTTGCGGCTGATGCCCAGGCGCACGGTCTCATACGGAACCGTTACCGATAGGTCGATTCGGCTGGTCAGACCGTACGTCGCGATCGAAGTAAATTGATTGACCTTAAGATCAAGCCGGTCGTTCGTCGCAGCTACTGTGGGAGGATTGGTCGCGCTGCAGGCAGTGTCGACGCACACGTTAAATACCAGAGGAAGATTTTTCAGGTCCGTGCCGTCCATGCTGTCAAACCCGATTCTCTGGAAGGTGAAAGCCACGAAGAGCTTGCCTTTGCCGATAGTCTCAGCCCGCTCGCTCAGTACCGGTCCCAGGCTTTCCGTGGCGCGAACGGGAACGCCGGCAGAGGGATCGAAGCGCAGAGTGATACCGGATGCAGGCGATGCCGTCGGCAACAGGCTCAACTGACTGCCCACAGCGGAAAAGATCGGTGCAAACGGAGTCACCCCCGTGGGAGATCCAAACAGACCGCTCTGGTTCGGCAAACAATACAGGCTCGACGAATGCGACAGGCAACTCGATGTTTGTGCCGTTGCAGGCGGGCACTGCACCATGCAGGCGAACAGCAACGACGATAGCAGAAGTCTACGGTGCAACATCGAAGTCTCCTTGCGATAAACTTTCACGCGACCGCGGGCCGATCGGCCGAAGCACGAACTTCAAGTCTCCGGTTTCCAGTTTCCAGAAACTGGAAACTGGAAACCGGAAACTAGAAACCGGTTTTATTTCACTGTCACCGTCACAACACTCGTCCCCAGCATGTTTTGGTGCGCATCTGTCGCCTGTACCTGCACGGTAAAAGATCCAGAAGCTGTTGCTGGCCCGGGGGACACAGCCGGTGTATTCGTGCCGCAACCCACCATCCCCAGGGCCATCGCCATCAGCAGGCACACGAGGACGAAAGTGCAAGCGCCGGTTTTCTTGCGGCGTGCGGCCGAGCCCATCAGCAACATGGCTGGCATCAGCGCCATCCCCAGGTTGTACAGGCCAGGCATGGGTAAAGCACTGGTGGTTGAGGGTGGAATGGAATTGGTAGCAATGGTCAGGGTCGAGGATTGCCCGGGTGATATGTTCGCCGGACTGAACAAGCACACAACTCCCGCAGGCAGGCTGGTTGCCGGTGGATTGGGCGCGCAGGACAGAGTTAACGGCGGATTGGCGACCGTCAAACTTGCCGGCACGCTGATGATGAAAGTGGCGGTTCCGCCGGCGCTGACCGTGGCGTCGCTCGGGCCCGTAATTACCAGCGTCGGCACCGTCACCGACGCCGTTTGAGTATTCGATAGCTGCAGGTTGTCGGTGCCGGTGAGAGTGATGGTGTAAGTTCCCGCTACAGCGTAAGTGTGGGTAAAGGTCTGCGGACCGAAGGTTGCACTTCCTGCCGTCCCGTGAACCACCGTATCGTCGCCGAAGTCCAAGGTCACGCTCGCCAGCGTAGAGTCATCGCTTATGCACTCCGCCGTCGCCGAGGCTCCGAATCCGCCGGTGGATTGAGCGCTCAATGTGCATCTGGGAACAACCGGGCCCTGGATCGAGAGCGTGGTCTGCGCCGTGCCCTGCAATCCCGTAGTGTCGGTAGCGACCACCGTAATGGTGTACGTCTTCGACACTGCCGCGTAGGTGTGCTGGAAGGTTTCCGAGAAAGTCGCCGTCCCCGGTGTGGCTGGACTGCTCTGGCCGTCTCCCCACGTAACCGTAACCGTTTGGATCAGGTCGCCCGCAGCCGTCTCGTTGCAGGTCACCGGCGCCTGCGCCGAAAACATCGTCGCGGTAGCCGAAATCACACAGCTTGGAGGCTGGGGCACGAAACTGGGAACCGTGACTTGCTGGGTTACCGCCGTACTCGACAGCCCTTGTGAGGTGCCCACCACCGAAATCGTGTGGATGGTTTGAGCGGTTGTAGTGGGATAGGTGAACGTCGTCGGTTGGTTCACTTGTGCGCCGTTCAACGTGGTCGGCGAGTTGGGCACGCCTTGGCCCCAATCAATTGCGATCTGGGTCACCGGCTTGTTGAACTCGTCGAAACACGTCGGAGCGGCGGTAACCGCGAACTGGTTGATCGAAGGCGCCGGGAAAGTGCATGTGGGCGGAACGTCGGTGACATTTACCGAAGTAGTTTGAGGAGTCATCGACAACAAGGTCGTGTCGCCGGCGCTCAGGGTTACGTTGTACGTCCCTGCTTTCGCGTACTGGTGCTTCTGTATCGCTGGTTTGAATTGGTTTCCGGTAGGCAGAAACCCGACGTTTAGCGCGGGGAATGTGCCGTCGCCCCAATCCACCTTCATGACCAGGGACAAGGAGACGTGTGGATCGGTGTTATTGGCAAGAGCCAGCGTGCTATCGTCGCAGGTGGCACTGGCATCAGCCGTCAGCCCCAGCGTGGCGTCTTTCGTGGCGGTAAATTGCGAGCAGGTGATTTGAGGAGGTTGTCCATTTCCCTTCCACGCGACCAGCGCCTGTGCGGCGACACCGCCTCCGCAATTCGGCGGGTTATTGGTTGGTACCGAGCACACGATAACCGTGTACACGCCCGCGGGTACGCCGCTGTAGTCCTGGAAGCCTCCCACCGCTCCCGTGGCATTGGACGCGCACGTGGCGGCCCCGCCGCAAGCGAATCCCTGGTCAGTTTGGAAGGATAGGCTCGGCGCCGTTCCATTCGGCCCGCCGCCGACGCAAGTTCCCGTCACGGAGTCGCCGCCTCCCGAATCGAAGCTTTGCGTGACGCCGCACACCGGCGGAACCGGATTGGTGAAGTCGGGGAACGAAACAAAAGCCAGGCCTGAAGCCCCGTTTCCAGCGATGAGCGTCTTGACCGTGGGCTGCGAGAAGGGCGTGAAAGTCAGGACGTTTCCGGCCACCGAGTCGGTGACGAAGACGTGGCTGCCGTTGTCATCGGCCACGACCTGAACCTGGGAGGGGTGCGCCCCGTTTGGCAGGACGAGCGGATTCGGCGCGAAGCATTGAGCGTTGGTGGCGCCACAAACCAGGTCGTCGACGATTTCCGTCAGCGTACCAGTCGAAAGGTTGGCCACATAAGCTACACGGTGCTGTGCCAACTGGTCGCCCGGATTCGGATCGAACGCGACCCCAACCGGATCCAGCACTCCGGTAATCTGGGTCTTAGCCAGACTCGAGACTGTCACTGATGTCACGCTGTTATCGCCGCGATTGGTGACATATATGACTAGACCGTCAGGCGATGCGGCCAGTCCTGTTGCGTTTTTTCCGACCTGGATGGTCTGATTCACGACCGTGTTATTTCCCGTATTGATCGTGGAGACCGTTCCCAGACCTCCCTGGTTGTTGTTCAGCACATACGCGTTCCCGTCCTGCTGGAGCACGACTTCGATCGGGGTGGGCCCAATTCCCGTGGTGAGCCGCGCGATCTGGGTGAAGGTTCCCGTCTTGATGTTCGTGGCGTTGATAATCGAAACGCTGTTGTCTCCCGGATTCGCCACGTAAAGAGTGATCGCCGTGCCATTCTCCAGGACTGCGATACCCTGCGGGCTCGGCGCCGGCCCGGCTCCGACGGTTGGGATGGTAATCGTTGTAGCCAACGCGGTGTTGGTCGTAGGGTCAATTACGGTAATCGAGTTGGCGCCCTGGTTGGTCACAAAAACCAGGCCGTTGTTCGGCGCTACTGCGACTCGGACCGGTGAGGTACCCACCGTCACTGTCTGCGGAGACGAGCCTGTCAGCCCGGTCACCACACTGTTGTTTTGATCCATCGCCAGGAGCGACACGGTGTTGTCTGCGGAATTGGCGACATACCCCACTACCCCTGCAACCCCGTCGGCCGCAGCTCGCGGCACGAAGCCGGTTACGAAGATCGCCGCGGCCAACGCGAGCACGGGACGGATCTTGCGGGAAGTCCGGACGGGATATCTGCGGACTGATGAATCTAGCCGTGCGCGCGCACCGGTTTGCATAGGGACTCCTCGAGATGGTCGTGAATTGCCCATGACCCGAGATTTTCCGGGGACGTGCGCTCATTCGCGCTAAGAAATTGTTACGTCCAACGCGGAGCAGAACTCGGGAAAAATCGTCCTCACGACTGATGAATAGTTCATGGTTTCGCGGAACCCGAAGTCTAAAGACGCTGATGACTCCGGTTGTTACATTCGAACAGCCAGGCGGGGGGCGCTGGGTCGCGAAAACCGAGGCGACACTATGCAATGAACCCGACCTGTTGTCAAGAGGAAGCACGGTATCGGTAGTGGCTTAACAGAATGTTGAGACCATACCCACACCATCAAACGTTGACCAAAACCCCATCCGGGTGGGCGACCGCAGCTCGCCGGATTTCGGTGGGCCGCAACCGCCGGGCTGTCCCCGGCTGGGAGGGCGATGGCGCCCTGCCGCTACGTGAGTCGCGGGCTTGGCTAAAATCAAATGCCGCCCATTCACTGCCGCTCGCAAGTGGCCGCACGACAATATTCGTGGTAGCTTACAGCCAGCAAAATGGGTGGTAGGATCCGTGGGGATTTTTTCATCCCTCGGGCTAACGGAACTGATCTTGCCGCTGGTTGCATCCCCGGCGAGACCCAGTCATATTGTTTGTCCTGATGCCATGACGCTGGTCCTCCAAGCTGCGGGCAAGACTGATGTCGGCATAGTGCGCACCAACAACGAAGACAATCTGGGCTATGACACCCGCGCTGGAATTTTCGTAGTGTGCGACGGCATGGGCGGACAGGCAGCGGGCGAACGAGCCAGTAAAATTGCCGTCGATACGGTCCTGGCGTATTTCGGCCCGGCCGCGAAAGACGGCGACAACCGGGTGGTGGGCGCCACTTTCGACGGAGTGTCCGAACGCGCCAATGCGCTGGCTCGCGCCATTCAATTGGCCAACCAGACCATCTGCGAAGAGGCCGCCCTGAATCCCGCGCAGGCCGGCATGGGTTCGACCATTGTCGCTGTGCTGGTGGAAGGAAACTTGTGTTCCATCGCCAACGTCGGCGACAGTCGCGTCTATCTCGTTCGCGGTGGAACCATTCAGCAGCTCACCAACGATCACTCGCTGTTGATGGAGCAGGTGCGAAGAGGCTTGATGACCGCCGAAGAGGCCGAGCAGTCGGCATTACAGAATGTGATTGTGCGTGCGCTGGGCTCCGAAGAAATTATCGAGTCCGATCTCGCCGACCACGAATTATTGCCCGGTGACATTCTCCTGTTGTGCAGTGATGGTCTTACTCGCCGTCTAAAGGACGAGTCAATCCTGGAAGTCCTAAGCAGGACTCCAGACTTAAATCAGGCCTGTGACCAACTCATCGAAGCCGCCAAAGCGGCGGGCAGTGACGATAACATCACCAGCCTGCTGGTCCAGGCCGTCGTTCCTTCCTGGCGTGACCGCCTCTTCGGCGGCAAACGCCAATGGCAAAATTCCATCTAAAGAGATTATGTAGGGACGGGCGCCCTCGCCCGTCCAGGCCGAGCAAAGCTCGGCAGGATTTTGCCGTCCGCGCC
This sequence comes from Terriglobia bacterium, assembly GCA_963801545.1. Lineage (GTDB taxonomy): Bacteria > Acidobacteriota > Terriglobia > Terriglobales > Acidobacteriaceae > JAIQFF01. The sequence continues at coordinate 14,251 of CAWDFF010000034.1, forward strand.
AACCGCAACCACCGGGAAGAGGGATCAGAGAAAGAGCCTGTGTGGGGACGGGTCTCCGACCCGTCCAGGCCGAGCGCAGCTCGGCAGGCATAGCCAGTCGCGAACCAGCACAACTCAGCCGAGCTGGCGCTCGGCCTGGACGGGCGAGGGCGCCCGTCCCTACACAACACTACTTCTTCCCCTCGCTCACTGGCGCCATGCAGCGCATGTTCCCCCACTCGGACGCGAGGAACGGGTTCCGGCCGCTCACCTGCAGCTCGTAGGTGTACGACTTGAGTTTCCCGTTGGGTAGTTTGACCGGAATATTATTGTTCTGGATGATCCACTCGAGTTCCAGCACGGATCCCGCGCCGGAGATTCGTGCTCCCGAAACCCAGTGGAACACGGCCCACGGGATCATGTCGTAATTTCCCAATACACCCAAACCTTTATTTTCCGTTACCAACACGCTTTCGCTCCCCGTCCAGATGAGTGGCTTGGCCGGTCCCGTGCCGGAAAGAGTCTCGCTGCCGATCTTCAGTTCCAATCCTTCAACCGTGCTGGTTACTTGCTTCAAACTGTAGTTGAGGTGCGGTGCGGGTGGTGCAGGAGGTGTAGCTGCGGCCGGAGCGGGTGTCGTTGCGGTCGGGTACAGCGCATCGCTGAGCCCTGTGGCGCGGTCGAAGAAGTTCAAAAATCCAGGAGAGAGGTGCACGGTGGAACCAGGAATTGGCGTGTAATGCAAGCCTTCCTTGGTCACGAATTGTTTGAGATTCTTGTCGTAGAACGTCCACAGCGTGCCGCTTCCCGGCGCCAGGAATTGATTGAGTTGCGCCAGCGGCAGGTCTGGAGCGTTCAGCGTTGTGTTGAACGGGTAGTACCGCGAGATCACAGCGAACTCTGAGCACAACTTCGCGCCACCCTGTTTTAACGCCTCTTCTGGTCCGCGGCTGATCAAGTCCTGAATATTGTCGATGGGTTCGGTGAGCAGCTCCTCCGCGACCGTGTAGACCGGAACACTGGGATCGACATGGAACTGCTGCGCCACCTGATGAACCGACGTGTGTGCGTCCGAGGCGGCGTTCTGTGTCGGTGCGATCGCCGCCAGATCTGACGGAGGCACCGGGTTGCTGACATAGTTGCTGATCGCCTGCTGAAGTTTTGAGAGAGCGCCAACGTACCCCTGATTTCCAGGCTGAATGTACACGCCGGCTGGGCCCGGTTGCACCACGGCCTGCACTGGCTGGAAGGGATCTTTGATTTGCGCCTGGTCTACGTTGGTATGGAAGGAAACAAACCAGAACAGCTCCAGCAAAGGCGAGCTGGGATTGGACAGTCTGTCCAATTTGTCTCCCGCATCTTTCCAGTCTTTGTACGCAACGACCTTGGTACTCTTGAGCGCGTTGAACCATGCGTTGATGTAGTCGCTGTAATAGCGCCGGGAAAGCTCCTGCTGCAGCCGCGCCGGATCGATGGTCTCGACCACATTTTTCCCCAATACCCACTCTTCGCCAGTGATATAACGCGCCGGCTGGCCTAATGCATTCTGCACGAAGGCATATCCGCTTTTGGTAAAGGCTCCTCGTACCTCGTATGAATTCACGACTACGTCGCTCGTATCTTTGAATTCCTTGTTAAAACTTGTCCGCGGATTGCTGCGGTCGGCGTCGTTGACCATCTGCAGGTAATAACGATCGATGCCGGCAAACTTCGCCAGGTAAAGTCGAGCCCGGGCTATCGCTGCCTTGTCGTTGTCGGACGAAAATGGATTCTCGTTGACCAGTTCCGTGCTGTAGAAATCAAACTGCTGTTTGGCCAGCGCTACCCGCGGCGCATCGACCTCTTTGCCTGCCTGCCAGTAGCTGAGGAGGACGGGAGAAAGAAACTGCTGCGTGCTCTTCTCGTGATTCGAAGTGGTAGTGAGATACGCTCGCAGCGGATTGTAAGTATTTTCGTAAGTATCGTTGGGTCCGGGAGCATTCGGAACGGCGCGTAGTGCCGCCAGCAGCCGATCCTGGGTTGCTCCAAACAACAGTTGGCGAAATGCCGTGAAATAGGCCTGGCGCGCCGGAACGTACAGACGGTCCCCGATGTAGAGTCCCCAGCGCAGGCGCCAGGGAACTCCTTCGTTCTCGTATTGCGAAATCGTCGCCACCGATTGCCGCAGCCTTTCCAGATGCTGCAAGTCGCTGAGTGAGGCAAGCTGCCCGGGCTTAAGCGTGGTCGCCGAAGCCTGATTCATGGCGTCGACCAGTTCGGCTTCCAGCGCCCGGTTCCCCATAAACGAAATCGCAAAACCGGTTATGCAGACCAGGCACACCGCGATGATCGCAAACAGCGCGATCCGTCGCAGCAGGTTCACTCTGGAACTGAAACCGCTGGCGCTTAATGCGACCCGGTCCTTGAGAATTACGTCGTTAAAAAGATGCGACAGGAACACCCACTCCGGAACCTTGCGCGATCGGGCGACGGCGACCGGTGCCTCGACTTGTCCGCGGCGGAGTTGGCGGGCATTGAACATCTGGGTCGCGCCCGACTCGCCCACTTCTTCGCTGAGATCGGAGCTCCGCGAAGCCGGTGCCGCAACGTCATCCACCATCACCGCGCGCACTCCGGAAAAATAGAAGCCGCGCAGAAACGGATTTACCTGCAGCTGGCTGGGCCGGGCCAGGTTGACCAGAAAGTCCACCAGCAGGCTACGCATCTTGCGGATTTCGCGGGGAAATTCGTAAATCCCCGGCAACCGGTCGGCTTGATTCTCCCGTCCCAGCACTGACAGGCGCCGGTCCGCCAGCGAATAAAAAAGCTCATCGAAGATTTTATTCAGACGCTTGGTCTCTTCGTCGGCATACACGCCAGCTTGCGCTTGCCGCACCGGCAGAGTTGCTCCCAAAACTTCACGGACCTCTTCGGGAGTCAGGTTCTGTGCGTACTCGGCAAAAAACGAAACCCGATCGATCTTGGTGAACAACACATACACCGGAAAACTGATGCTCAACAAGCGGGAGAGTTCCTGCAGCCGGCTGTTCAATTTCTTGGCCGCCGCTACGGCCGCGGTACTGGCTCCCTGTTTAAAAAAATTCTCGCAGGGATAGCACACGATCACCGCCCGCGGAGCCTGCTGGTCCCGGCTTAGCGCGCTCGAGAGACGGCTGGGCTGCATCAGTTTCACCAGCCGGCCCCAACGTCCGGGATCGTCCAGCAGATCTCCGCCGCAGTCCACGAACACCGCCTGGCGGGTGTACCAGATGTTGGCGGTTTGAGTCGGCAGGATGTTGTTATCTTGGTAGGCGTGCCCGGCTAGAAGTTCCGGGTCCAGACCCGAATGCACGACAGTCGTGGTCTTGACCGAGCCGGTTTCGCCGACGAGAAAGATAGCCGGCTGTTTGCCCAAGGTGGCGTTTGCACCCAGCTTCGAGCTGCGTAGGCGACGCTCAGCGTCATGCACCAGCAGATTTACGTCTTCCGCCCCCGCCCCGCTGCTTGCCAGTTCGATTCCGTCTTCCGCGGCGGCTTTGCGGCGACGATAGATCCAGAAAAATGCAAACCCTGCGGCGATCAAACCCAGGGCCATCAGACCGGCCCGCAGAAACCACAGGTCCGATCCCTTCAGACCCAGCCAGCTGCCCAGAAACCAGCTCAGGACCAACCAGACCAGCAACAATGCGCCAGTTATCCAATATGCACGCACAGTTCCTCCAATTGGTCGGTCCCCACTAGCTAACCTGCAATCTGGGCCAGACTATTCGCGAGAAGAAGTTTGAAAACCAGGAATAACCCGGCGGTCACGAAGGCAAATATCCAGCTGATGATTACCAGCTTTTTTACCAGTCGATCAGATTGAGCGATGCGCACCGCGTCCGCCGGAATCCCTCCCCTGGGAGAGAGCGCCGTGCCCGGGCCGCGAATGCGGCGCATTTTTTCCCGGATGGAAAGCATGATGGAATGCAAATCGCCGCGTCCGCCCGCAGCGTACCGGCCCTGGAACCCCAGCAGCAGGCACAGGTAGAAAACTTCCAGCAGGTCCGCGACTTCGGGAGAATCTCCGCGCGCGAGTGCCTTTTGCAGATACTTGAAGAAGATTTCGCCGGCAAGTTGATGATCGTAAAGTTCGGCTTGCAACGGCAGCCGGGCCCAGTCGGCAAACGCGGGATGCCCGCAACCCAGCACCGATTCGTCGAGAAATGCGACTACCGCGAAGATCGCGAGGCGGACGTCCTCGATGGTGTAGCCTCGGGCCACCGCATCCTGTTCGGCCGCGTGCAGAGCCTGCTTCATTTGCAGCCGGAACGAATCCGCGCTGGGAACATCTTGCTGGCGGCGATACTTCAGGCGCACGATCGCGGTGAATGCCTCCTGAAAACACAGCGCAAGATTCCAGCCGCGTTTATCCAGGGCTGGACTCGATCCGCGATAACTGCTTAATGGTGAAACCTGGGTTGACATAGTAGAAGACGCCTCAGGTGTCCAGAATCACGATCAACTCCAGCTCCGGCGACGGCAATTCTCCCGGTACATAAACTCCCGCCGTCTTGGTTTGCATCATGTGTTCCCAGCACCGCCCGGAACGGTTGATGGAAAAATACTGGTACTCCAGCTTGGCCGCAATCGCCGCCGGCGGTATGGGCACATGCGTGAGCGTAAGTCCGGGCAAAGCTCGTTTGACCAGCTCCGGCACAAACTTGGCCGAGCAGATTTTCACCAGTTGCTGGGTCCGGGTAATGAGGTCGGCTTCACCGAGCGCGGCGTGAATCCCCAGCAACCAGCGTGATCGATCGAAACAACGCGGATCATTGACCACGCCTTCGTAGAAATAACGGTTCGCCTGTGTCAGTGGGATGACGATGGCCTTCGATGGCACCACGACTTCCAGCAGCCGCCGGATGTGGTCGTCCAGTTCGTGAAAACACCGGTCCAGATTCTTGTGGTCATAGCTTGGCAGCGACCGGGGATGAGTGTCGAGGCCGAACGTGCACAGCGCGCCTCCCAGCCGCAGCATCTCGCGAAAAAGTTCCTCGGGATGCCCATGCTTCGAAAGCAGCAGATGCCGCAAGGGACTGAGACTCGAATTTACCGCGTGCAGGAACCAGAACTGGGCAATGTGCCGAGCTGACAGGCCCGCCCTGAATTTGCCGCCCTCCAGATGCTGATCGTGCGAGACCGCCGTACTTTTTTCTTCCAGGATTTCGACCAGCCGCTGCAGCATGCCAAACAGTTCCTCGCTGGCGCTGATCTTCACGCATGGCGGAATGAACGCCGGATCGTAGACGAAGCGGCCGGCGCTGTCCCGAATCACGCGCGCGACCGGCAAGCTTAGAAAGTCATCGCCCACCTCATCCCCCACCACTAGCCTTATGTTCTTGCGCCCCAGTCGAACCGGTTTTTCGTACCGGCCTGTGTTCTCATCCTGGAGCTCGTGGCTCTCTCCCGTGTAGCGAGTATCGGATTGGCTTGCAGACTCGAGTTCGCAGTTTTGCCCGTCCGCGGACCAGCGGCGAATGGCGAGCTGTATGGTCAGGTGATCGGCGGTGGGGGAAAACGCGTCGGCAATGTTGCGCGCTTCCGGAAGCGGGTCGCTTTCAGGCATATCAAAAGCCAGACCATCTTCAAACAAACCGCGCGCGTGTAGTAGTACAACCGTCCCGTTGCGCAGTGCGTCGATATCTTTTTGCACCGCTGCAAATCCGTAACCCTCGTTCCAAAGACTCTCTGCCGCGAAGTGAATGGAATCTTCGAAGTACCGGTTTTGCGCCTGGAAATGGTGCGGCGCCAGATACATCCCCTCGGACCAGATTATTTTGGAGAGCAGCTTCATCGATGGTAAGCCGTCAAATCTGCGCTATTCTCTCCTGAATCGCATCAATTCAGAAGCGGAAAGTCTTGCCAGGCAACTGTTTCAAGGCGTCGTTCTCGCGAAGAGAGTTTACCCGGCGCGGCCCCGGGGACGAGGCGAAAACAATTGATCAGTCGCGTAGATGCTAGGGGCTCGACTCTTTACTGTCAAGCTGGTGCAGTGTAAGCTCGCCATCATGACGGCGAAAGCGGTGATTCGTGCGCGGCCGTAATCGCTTGCGAAACCATGGAATTTCTCAGCAAGTACGAGTTGCGGGAACGGATCACCAGCGGCCCCATCGAAGTCTTTCTGTCTCAAGAGTTACGCACCGGGTTAAGCCGGCTGGTTCATGTTCTGGAGTGGACGGAAAATTCCCAAGATGTCACCAGCCCCGAAATTCTCAAGCTGATTCGCCGCTGGGCGCCTGAGCCGCCGGGCATTATCCTGGAAGCGGGCAGAGACCCGAAAATTTCCTACGCCTATCTGGTCACCACCCTTCCCGTCGACCCTCTTGCTGTGCAAGCCTGGGTGCAGTCGTACGAGCGCCTGGCCAAAGGGGTTCGTGGCAACAGTTTCGCAAAAGCCCTGCAAGCCCTGAAGGCAGAGGAGACCGCGTTGTCAGGGTCTCCTGCTTTGCCGGAAAGAGCTTCACCGGAAAGTGAAGCAGCCACCGCGGCGCTGGATATTTCCTCCCTCAATTCGTCCGGTCCAGCTGCTACAAAATCCGGCGCCGAGCCCGGCGAATTTACCCGGGCATTCGGCGAGATGGCCACGCCGCAACCGAAGGTCTCGTCCGGGCAATTCCCAGCAGCGGATGCAACCGTCCCCAGGAAGCCGGCATTTGCCGACCGGCAGCCGCTTCCTGACCTCGGCCAGAATTCGGAAAGTTGGACCCGGCGCGAAACCGGCGCCTTCACCAAAGAGTTCCTGGGTGTGCTGGGGGACGGACCCGCTGACGTCGATGCCTCGAACTCCCCCGGAGCGAAGCACGATACTCGTCCTCCGGGCACTTTCACTCGCGAATTTATGGGACTGGGAGAAAAGCCGCCCAGTGCGCCCTCGCCGCAGAGCTCGGAGCAACCGTTTCCGCCCGGGTTCGGCCCCACCTCTCCCAGGGCTGAGCGCGCCAATATCTTGTCTGACATCGATATTCCCGCCGCCAAGCCCGAGTATTCGCCGCTTGAGCGAAACCCTTACCGGGGAAAAAAATCCGAAGCAGAAGCTGGATCTCCGTTGGGATCCCAGATGGGGTTGCAGGAGGAGTCCCGGAACCAGAACCAGAAGAAGAAAAGCGGTGAATTCACGAACTTCTTTGGTGGACCCGGGACGCAATTGCCAAGTGAGTCGGCCGACCGCCTGCCACTCCCTGACAACAGTCGGCTCCCGGAACCTGATCGCAGATTTCGCGGTGAACCTAGCCGCTCCGGAAAGGACATCTTCGACGACGAATTTTTCGCCAGTTCGCCGAAGCCGGCGTCCAGCACATTTACTGAAAATCTGAAGGCTCCCGAGCCGCTCGCTGCTCCGAAGGCAGACCGCAGTGCGAGGTCTCCGGTGCCGAACTTCGACTCACAAGTCGATTTTGGCGGTGGCGGAAAGAGCCAAAACTATACTGCCCCCGAGCCTGTCCCTTTCGGTGTCAATCGTTCCCCGAAACTCGATCCCGCGTCGGGCTCAATTGCCGAGCCGGTCTGGGACCGGCCGGCGGAGCCTGCCGGCGCCACGAAGGTGTTTGCCTCTCCGCGTGAAGCGCCAATGCCCGGGTCCGCGCCGGTCGATGACGGTCCCAGCGAATTCACCATCATTCGGAGCGGCAACCAGCTTGCTCCACCACCACCTCCGCCGCCAAAGCAGGCTTCGGGCAGCGGGGCCGGTCAGTTCAAGCTGCCCTCGATGCAAGCTCCGCAAATGCCCCCCGCCCCACAACTGCCGCATGCTCCGCCAATGCCCCAGGCCCCGCCGATGCCCCATGCTCCGCCGATGCCGCACGCCCAGATGCCGCCGCTTGCGGTTCCGCCGATGGCTGCGCCAAAGTTACCTGCGCCCGCGCCTCCGGCAAAGAGCCCTGTGTCCTACCTGCCACTGATCATTGTGTTGAATGTGGTACTGGTACTGGCCATCGCGCTGGTACTCTATTTCGCCCTGAAACCTCACTGAAGCCTTCCCGAGACCGCGTGGGGACGGCCGCCCCCGGCCGTCCAGGTCGAGCACAGCTCGACAAGCTCTTGCTCGAGCGAAAAATTGCGGAGCACTGGCTCCGCAGGACAGCCGAGGGCGGCTGTCCCCACGCGGGTCTTCCGTAGCGCCGGCGTCCCGCCGGCTGTCGGGTGGGCGTCTCGCCCACCCTCTCGGGGCCGCCTAATTTTTCTGGGGCAAAAGAATAAGCAGTTCAAGCTCCGGATTCGGCAGGTCCCCGGGCACGAACGCGGCCAGGTTACGCGCCCGGCGCACTCCCTCCCACGCGTCCCCACCCTGATTGATGCTGAAATACTGATACTTCAGCTTCACCGGAATCGCCGCCGGAGGATTGGGCACGTGCGTGAGTTGCAGTCCCGGAAGCGCCTGGTTGATCAAATGTTCCACCTGGGTGGCCGAGCACATTTTGAGTAGCTGGGGAGCTTTCTTGATGAGTTCTTCTTCTTTCGTGTCTGCCGACATGGCAAGAAACATGCGCGCTCCGGCGAAGTACTTTTCGTCATTCAGCGCGGTGGAGTAGATGAAATTCTTTACCCGATTCAGCGGGAGTGACACCACATTCGTGGGCACCACGGTCTCCAGCAGACCGCGCAGCCTGTCGTCCAGTTCCGAGAAGACGCGCCCCAAATTATCGTGGTCGTACAAAGGCAGATCGCGAGGATGCATCTTCAGCGAAAAGGTAGTCAACGATCCGCCCAGCGAGACCATCGCAGCGTAGAGCTCTTCAGGATGTCCGTTCTTCGCCGAAAACATGTGGTTGAAAACCGGAAAGTGAGCGTTCACCGTATACAGCAGCCAGAAATCAGCAATGTCCGCCGCTGTAAATTCCGCCAGGCTCAGATTCTTCTGCCGTCGTGAGCCCGACAGCTGGCTGCTTTTCGAAGACAAAATTTCGATCATGCCGCGCAAAATGCCCACCAGATATTCGCTGGCATTCACGTTCAGCAGTGGAGGCACGAATCGTGGATTGAGGCTGAAGGTCCCCGCGTCGTTTTTTTCGACGTTGGCGGTACGCAACACCGAATAGCCCTGCCGGCTGTCGCCCTCTACCAGAAAGCGCAGATTCTTCCGTGCAATCTGAATCGGCTTTTCGCTGACGCCGTTATTCTCGTCACGAAACTGCGTCACCTCGGCGGAGTAGCGTGAGCTGCCATCACGCTGTGCGAGGGAAACATTCATTCCACGTTCGCGATAGTCGGGGATCGTCAGGTACACGTCCACGCTCTTCACCCCGGGTTCAAAAAATTCCACGATGGATTTGGAGGGTGGCGGCGGGTCCGCGCCTGGAACGTCGAATAACAGTCCGTCGGGAAAAATCCCCTTCGCCCGCGACACCAGAAACTGTCCTTCGGTCAGCCTTTCCTGGTCGACGGTGAGTTCGCTGAACCCCCAGGCGCAATATTTCAAGGACTGCAAGCGGAAGTTGAGCGAATCCTCAATAAACCTGTCCTGCACCTGAAGATGCTGCGGGGTCAGGAAAGTCCCCTTGCTCCAGATGACGGGCTGCAGTTGCTTCATAGGTTTCCCAGCCGGGTGCCCACAATAACAATTCCTATGCCGCGAAGCAAACAAGTGGAGCGGGCGCCAGACGTTCGACCTCGGACGTCAGACCTCGGACCGCAGCCAACCACCGCCCACGTGGGGACGGCCGCCCCCGGCCGTCCTGGTCGAGCGAAGCTCGACAGTTTTCTAAGCATCGCATTCGAGGTCCCCGCCGCCCGAGGTCCGAGAGGTCCGAAGCCCCCCGCCCGAGGTCCGCCGCCCCCGGCTTGACTTCAGCTCACTACAGGCCCACAATGCCCGCCTTAGTTTACGTGGCTAAAGAGGAAACTTCTTGCGCTCGCCGTCTAACCTCGGAGGAGTCACGCTTGAGGTCGAGCCCGGCACTGCAACCTTGCGCGAGGCCCCCGACCAGGAAACCCCTTTCTGCATCGCCATCCTCGGAGATTTCAGCGGGCGGGAGAGCCGCGGAATCCTGGAGATTGGTTCTGCTCTGGCTAACCGTCCCGCCGTTCTGATCGACCGCGACAACTTTGAAGAAGTTCTGGCAAAATTTCATCCGGAAATAAAACTACCAGCAGGAGGCGAGAGTGGCTCGCTGGGTTTGAAATTTTCCGAACTCGACGATTTTCACCCGGACCGGATCGTCGAACGTGCTGGGATGTTTCATCGTCTGCGGGAGGCCAGGATCCGGCTGAACGATCCCGCCACCTTTGCCGCGGCAGCAGAAGAACTCGGACTGGCCTCCGCAAGCTCCAAAACCTCCAGGCCTGTCCTTGAGCCTCCCAGGTTACGAGTGGTTTCTGATCCTCGGCTCCCGCCGTCGGGAAGTTTTCTCGACGCCGTAATCGAAGAGGCGGCGACCGAAGACCCGAAGTCGCAGCCGCCAGAATCGGCTCGGCGTCGCGTTCCCGACGACCTTGAGCGTTTCGTCCGGCGCGTGACCGAGCCCCATCTGGCGGCCGTGCCTGATCCGCGCCAGCGGGAAGTGCTGGCGGTAATCGACCGCGCCCTGGGCTCTCAAATGCGCGCTCTGTTGCACGTCCCTGCTTTCCAGGCTCTGGAGGCGGCGTGGCGCGCGGTCTTCTTGCTGGTTCGACGCCTCGACACCGATTCGCAGCTTAAGCTCTATCTGATTGACGTCTCCAAGGCTGAACTGGCCGCGGACCTTGGCAATTCTCCAGATCTGCATTCGAACGACGTGAATTCGAACGATGCGGGCTCCACCGGCCTTTTTCGTCTGCTGGTCGATCGCAGTGTTGGCGTGCCCGGGGCTGAGCCGTGGGCATTGATCGTAGGCAACTACACCTTCAGTCCCACTCGCCAGGATGCCTCCACCCTTGCTCATCTGGCTCAGATTGCGAGTGCGGCCGGAGCTCCGTTCATCGCTGGAGCCAGTCCCCGCGCGGTCGGCTGCGAGTCTTTCGCCGCGACTCCTTATCCGGAAGACTGGAAATGGAAAGGGGAAGCGGAAGACATCGCAGCCTGGGCCGCCCTACGCCAGCTTCCGGATGCCGGATACCTTGGACTGGCCCTGCCTCGCTTTCTGCTGCGACTCCCTTACGGTGAGACCACCGATCCGGTGGAATCATTTTCCTTCGAAGAAATGCCGGATACTCCCGCGCACGAAGACTATCTTTGGGGGAACCCGGCCTTCGCCTGCGCCCTGCTGCTGGCGCAATCTTTCAGCGAAGATGGATGGCAGATGCGTCCTGGCACCCATTCCGAGCTCGACGGATTGCCCCTCCACGTTTACCAGCAGGACGGCGATTCCGAACTCAAACCTTGCGCGGAAGCACTACTCACCGAGCGCGCGGCGGGAAAAATGCTGGAGAACGGGCTGATGCCGCTGGTCTGGCTGAAGGGTCAGGATGCAGTGAGGTTGGTTAGATTCCAATCGATGGCCGAGCCGCTCAGCGCATTGGCGGGCCGATGGCGTCAATGATCTGACGTCCTCTCATGTCCGAACCGTCAGGTCAGCAATCCGCTGTTCTTGAGTTGGTCTTCGGTTCTTTCGATGCTGGGGATCAGGACAACCCCCTCGGATCGAGCTCGTCCCGCCCACCGCGCCGCCTCATCCTCGCTCAAGCGAATACCGATGAGGAACTGCACCAGGTCGTCGTTCGTGGAAACGTGCACCGGTTGGGCACTTACCCGGCCGGAATACGGCACGAAGGCAACCTCAAAGTGGGCTCCCGTCTTATCGGATCCGGCCTTGGTCGTGATGCGGATCGTGCCCGTCAGTTTTGCCATTCGGAGGCTCCGCGGCTCAAACCACCGCGTTTTCCCAGTTCTTTACAATTCGCGGTGTGCACTGAATGCTTTCCCCGGGCCGATTATCAGATTGGCTCCCTCATAAGTCAAGAACATGCCTGGTGACCGAACCCCGTTTCCTACCGCATTGTTTGCGAAATCTTTTGCGGCCTTTGCCGGGGTCGTGTGGGGCGGGCGCCCTCGCTCGCCGCTTTCGGCCGTTGTCGGAGTGCCTGACCCGCCCGCTTCTCCGTCCGCAACCGAAATCCGCTGAAAACTCAGGACTGGTCTTGACTGCGGGGGATGCTGGTGATATACAACACGACCACGTGGATTGGGGAGGGAAGAGCCCACCCCTGTTTACGACACCTGCCCCCCGTTGGTGTCCTCGGTTTTCCCTTCGCCCGGGAAATCCATATCTCGCATATGATGCGGAGCACGACCACGCTAGCAACTTCGAGTCGAAGAAGGGAGTTCATATGGGTCGACAAAGTGCGCAACACAAGTTGGATCGCGTTCGCCCTCCTCGGGTTCAGATTACATACGACGTAGAGATTGGCGGCGCCATCGAGATCAAGGAACTGCCGTTTGTCGTCGGTGTGCTGGGAGACTTCTCTGGCCAGCCGGAGCAACCGCTACCCAGAATGAAAGATCGAAAATTCGTAGAAGTGAATCCTGACAATTTCGATTCCGTGCTGGAAGGAATGAAGCCGCACCTCTCCTTCGCGGTGGAGAACAAGCTCAGCGATGACGCCAATGCCCCTCAGCTCAAGGTCAATCTGAACTTCAAAAAGATGGACGATTTCGAACCCGCCAATGTCGCCCGCCAGGTGAAGCCTTTGAAAGAATTGCTCGATCTGCGTACCCGGCTCGCCGATTTGCGCGGGACTTTGCAGGGCAATGACAAATTGGAAGAGATCCTGCTCGACGCGGTCGGCAATACCGACAAGCTCGACAAACTGAAGGGCGAGATGGGGCCGAAAGAGGGAGGGTCCAATGGCTAATCCAACCCAAGCGCAACAGGCGCCGGCTGCGGCAACCGTAGAAACTCAGGACAAGGGTCTGCTCGACCAGATTGTCGAGCAGGGCCGTTTCGGCAAGGACAGCACCGCCAAGGAACGCGGAAAGAACCTGGTGAAGGAGTTCGTCGCCCAGGTTCTCGATGGTTCCATGACCGTGGCCAAAGATGCGGAGATGATGATTAACGCCCGCATCGCCCAGATCGATCACCTGCTCTCGATCCAGTTGAACGAAATCATGCATCACGCGGCTTTCCAGAAACTGGAAGGCTCGTGGCGGGGTTTGAAGCATCTTCTCGATCACAGCGAAACCGGCACCCAACTCAAGATTCGCGTGCTCAACGTCACCAAGAAGGACTTGCTTAGAGACATTGAAAAGGCGCCGGAGTTCGATCAGAGCGCGCTCTTCAAGAAAGTCTACGAAGAAGAGTACGGCGTTTTTGGCGGCGCTCCCTTCGGCGCATTGATTGGCGACTACGAGTTTGGAAAACATCCCGAGGACCTGGCGCTGCTCGAAGGCATTTCTCACGTGGCGGCGCAGGCGCACGCTCCATTCATCAGCGCGGCCGACCCGGCTTTGCTCAACCTTGAGAGCTTTACCCAGCTCGATGCGCCCCGCGACCTGGCCAAGATTTTCGACAGCACGGAGTACGCCAAGTGGAAGTCATTCCGTCAAAGCGAAGATTCACGTTATGTGGCGCTGTGTTTGCCCAGAACCTTGTCGCGGCTGCCGTACGGCAAGGAGACGAAGCCGATCGATGAGTTCAGCTACGAAGAGCATGTGGACGGCACCGACCACTCCAAGTATCTGTGGATGAACGCCGCCTACTCGCTTGGAACCCGGATGACAAATTCGTTCGCCATGTACGGTATGTGCGTGGCCATGCGCGGCGTGGAAGGTGGAGGCCTGGTCGAAGGCCTGCCCACTCACAACTTCTACACCGACGAGGGAGATCTCGCCCTGAAATGTCCCACCGAGATCCCCATCACCGACCGCCGGGAAAAGGAACTTGCCGATCTGGGCTTCGTTCCCCTGGTCCACTGCAAAGGCACCGACTACGCGGCTTTCTTCAGCGTGCAGTCGGCGCAAAAGCCGAAGACCTACGATACGGATTCAGCCAACGCCAATGCCCGTCTGTCCGCCCAGATCCCCTACATCATGGCGGTTTCCCGGTTCGCGCATTACCTGAAAGCCATGATGCGCGACAAGATCGGGAGCTTCATGTCCCGTACCGAAGCTGAGGCGTTCTTAAACCGCTGGATCACTCGTTACGTTGTTCCTGATGACACTGCGTCTGTCGAAGCTAAGGCAAGGGCTCCTCTGCGGGAGGCGCGGATCGATGTTTCGGAAATCCCGGGGAAGCCAGGTTGTTATCGTGCTGTAGCGTTCTTGCGTCCGCACTTCCAACTGGAAGAGCTGACGGTTTCGCTGCGGCTGGTTGCTGATCTGCCGGCGCCTGTAAAGTAGCCGGTCCATCTTTCAAACTGCAGACTGCCTCCATCTTTCCGGAGGAAAGGAGCGAACTGTGGCTGTTAATGCATATCTCTACATCGACGGTGTTGAAGGGCCAAGCACCAGCAAACCGAATCACATTGACATTCTTTCGTTTAGCTGGGGCGTGAGCCAAACCACAACCTATGGCGCCGGGGCCTCCGGCAAAGAGGCCAAAGCGGGCCGCGCCGACTTTAGCAACCTGACAGTCATGAAGGTGCTCGACAAGACCAGCCCGAAACTGGCAGATCATTGTGCCTCCGGCGACATTCTGGATAAGGTCTACATCCTTTATGACAAGCCCGTGGCAGACGGCCAGGCCGATTACTTCCGCATCTTTCTGAAAGATGCACTGATCACTTCGGTGCAACTGTCGGGCAGCAATGAAAACCCGGTCGAGTCGGTGAGTTTCGGCTTCCAGGCGGTCGAAGTCGCATACCGGGCAGAAAAAGACGACGGAACGCTCGATGGCGCCTTGTCCGCGGGTTACGATCTCGAAACCCTCAAACCGGGGTACGCAGCTCCGGACGCATTAGGTGGCTAACCACGTGACCGCGAAACAGCTGTTCGATGAAGGACGGGTAAGGGAAGCGCAGAAGGCGCTCACGGAGTATCTCCGCGAGCACCCGGGTGATGTTGCGCAACGCACCTTCCTGTTCGAACTGCTGTGTTTCTCTGGTGACTATGCTCGGGCTGAAAAGCAGTTAGGCGTGCTGGCGCAGGGGGACGAACAGACACAAATGGGTGCGGTCCTGTACTATGCTGCGCTGCACGCTGAAGAGACTCGCCACCAGGTTTTTGAAAAGCAGGACTTCTCCAAGGAGCCTTCGACTTCCCCTTCCGGTAAGGTGAATGGTCGGCCCTTCCAGTCTTTGCGGGACGCCGATCCCGACGTGGGTGCCCGCCTCGAAGTGTTCGCGGCGGGCGCCTATCTCTGGATTCCTTTTGAACATATTGCCTCGGTGGAAATGGAGCCGCCGCGCCGTCTGCGCGACACGCTGTGGACTCCTGCATTTGTTAAGACCGGACCCTCATTCAAGGGCACCGAACTCGGTGAGGTGCTCATCCCGGCGATTTATCCCTATTCCTGGAAGAATCCAAACGAATCCGTTTGGCTGGGGCGAGTTACGGACTGGGTCGCCGACGACGAAGGAAAAGAATATCCGTCGGGACAGAAAATCTTGCTGTTGGATGGTGAAGAAGTTCCGTTCCTCGAAATACGCTCGCTGGAGTTTGCTGTGGCCCAGATCGCTACTCCCGCGGCGAGCTAGACTGACCTGGTAAATCGCCTCATGCCGCTGCGCGCAGACCTGCTTACCCCGATTGCCGGTGACAACCCCAGTGGAGCCGACCTCCGCTACGACAACAAACTCCTGCTCTACGACAAAATCCGGGAAGCCCGCCGCCAGGACGACGATCTGAACCAGGGCGACTGGCAGCACGAACGAAAGGTCGGAGATTATTCCGGGGTCATCCGCATGACCCAGGATGCCCTCGCCACGCTCACCAAGGACCTGCAACTCGCAGCCTGGCTCACTGATGCTTTGCTCCGTACGGAAGGCTTTTCCGGCCTGCAACAGGGTCTTACGTTCTGTCATGCGCTGATCGGCGGGTTTTGGGAAACTCTCTATCCGCCGATTGAAGATGGCGATCTCGAGCTGCGAGTCGGCCCCTTGGAGTGGCTGGGTGCCGCCCTCGAAATTCCCGTCAAGTCGGTTCCTATCGTTCGTGCCGGCTACGATTTGCTCAAGTACAAGGACTCCAAGCTGGTCGGCTACGAAGAGCAGGCAGCGAACGACAAGGACAAGAAGGCGCGGGCCAAGAAGATCGCCGAAGGCAAGCTGGCGCCCGAAGCCTTCGACAAGGCTTTTGCCGAAACTCCCAAGGCATTTTATCTTCAGACCGAAAAAGACCTGGACGCAGTGCTCGCGGCTCTGCAACAACTGGACGAGCTGTGCACCGCCAAGTTTGGTAACTCGGCTCCCTCCTTCGGCAAGGTCAAAGCGGCGACCGAGGAAGTTCGGCACACGGTTCACCAGTTACTGCAAAAGAAGAGAGAAATCGAACCCGATCCGGTGGTCGTGGCTCCCGAACCGCCCCCGGCCGCAGCAGCCACGGCGCCTGAGGGTGCAGGCAGCGACGCCGCCGCAGGAGTGCCGGTTCCGGTCGCAGTGGCGATGGCGAGTGCCGAGCCGGTCGACCGCCGCGACGCCGTGGACAGGGTGTCCAAAGCTGCTGCCTTCCTGCGTAAGCGTGAGCCCTATAGTCCGGCTCCTTATCTGATGATGCGGGGTTTGCGTTGGGGCGAGCTGCGGGCTGCCGCCAAACTCGGCGATGCCACCATGCTTGAGGCGCCGCCCACAGAACTGCGCCAGCAGCTCAAGCGCCTCGCGCTCACCCAAAAATGGAGTGAACTGCTGGAGCTGGCCGAGACCGCTATGGCCATGCCCTGCAGCCGCGCCTGGCTGGACTTGCAACGGCTGGTGGTAGAGGCGTTGACCGGGTTGGGAAATGAATATGTCCCCATCGCGGACGCGATCCGCTCGGAACTGAGAGTGCTGCTCACCGACCTGCCCGAACTGCTCGATGCCAGCCTGCTTGACGACACTGCGGCCGCCAACGCGGAAACTCGGGTCTGGCTCAAACAGCTTCTCCAGGCGCCGCTCAAGGACGCCCCTGGCCCCGAAGGCACGGAAGCCCCGGGTGCAAGCAATGGCCAACCCGCAGCAGCCTCCTGGCCGGCGAAGGCTGCCGACAGTTATGCCTCGGCCCAGGAGGCCCTGAAGTCCGGAGAGGCCGAGAGAGCGTTTCAGATCATGCGACTTGAAATTGCGCGCCAGCGTTCCGGCCGGGGACGATTCCAGCGCACCCTCCAACTCGTGCAACTCTGTGTCTCGGCGGGCAAAGACGCGATTGCCCAGCCTCTGCTCGAAGACCTGATGAGCTCTATTGAAGCCCACAAGCTCGACGATTGGGAGGAGAAGGAGCTGGTCGCGGCTGCCCTGGCTACAGTGATGACGGTGAGCAAGAAGGTCCAGGGAAACGCCAATGAGCGGCAAAAGCTTTTCGAACGCATCTGCCGCCTGGATCCGGTCCGGGCGCTGGGATCGTCAGGGTAGATCATGGCGCGAAATCAAGGCGACGTCAGCGTCACGCTCTCGGTGTTGGACCGGCTCATCGACAGGGAAGCAGGCTCTCAGGTCGAAGCCCCTCTGAGCCGCTCCCAATCCGTGCGCCTCATGAAAAGCGCGGTCCGCCGCGACCTGGAGTGGCTGCTCAATACGCGCCGTATTTTCCCCGAGCCCCACGAATCTTTGAAGGAAGTCAACCGCTCGCTCTACTGCTACGGTCTGCAGGATTTGTCCAGCTACGCCATCGGCAGTCCGAATGACCGAGCGAAAATACTCCGCCAGTTGCTGGCCACAGTCAAGCTGTTCGAGCCGCGCCTGGGGAGCGTCCGCATCGTTCCGCTCGACTCCTCGCCAACCGGAATTCAAGAGCTGAGAGTGCGCATCGAAGGTCTTTTGCTGATGGATCCCGCGCCCGAGCCGGTTTCGTTCGATACCTTCATTGAATTGAAAAGTGGCATCTGCCGGCTGTCCGGAGGCGCGAATGCGGGATGACCTCCTGCTCTATTACGAGCGCGAACTGGACTACCTGCGCAAGATGTCCGCCCAGTTTGCAGAAAAGAATCCCAAGGTTGCCGCCCGCCTCGTGCTCGAGCCTACCAAGTGCGAGGATCCTCACGTAGAGCGGCTGCTGGAAGCGTTCGCCTTTCTCGCGGCGCGTGTGCATCTCAAGATTGACGATGACTTTCCCGAGATCACCGAATCTCTTCTTACGGTCGTCTACCCGCAGCTGATCCGCCCCATTCCTTCGATGTCGATCGTCGAGTTTGAGCCCGACCCGGAAAAGGGCAAGATGACCACGGGCCTCCTCATCGAGCGGAATTCGAACCTTTACTCGCGCCCCGTGGGTGGCGTTCCGTGCACCTTTCGGACCTGCTACGACAACGTGTTGTGGCCGCTTTCCGTGACCGCCGGGGAATGGAAGGTTCCCAGCCGTCTTCAGCCGCCGGTGAAGGCCAGCGATTCCTCCGGCGCGGTGCGAATCGAATTGCGCTGCGCTCCCGATGTCGTCTTCAAGCAGTTGAAGATTGATCGCCTCCGCTTCTTCCTCGATGGCGAGAGCGGTCTGATCAATACGCTTTACGAGTGTTTGTTAAGCAAGCTTAACCGGATTATTGTCCGCGATCCGACTCCGGGCTCCAAAGTCAGGCCGGTAACGCTGCCTGCTTCGGCGGTGCAGGCGGTGGGTTTCTCCGACAAGGAAGGAATGGTGCCTTACGCGCCGCGTTCCTTCGCCGGGCATCGTCTCCTGATGGAATATTTCAGTTTCCCGGAAAAGTTCTTCTTCGTGGACATTACGGGTCTGGAGTCGATCTGGGCGAATGGCTTCAAGGACGCCGTCGAGTTCATATTTCTGATTTCTGAAGCTGAGGGCGACAACCGCCGCGAGCGTTTGGAACTGGAACTGTCAAAAAAGACCTTCCGCCTGGGTTGTACCCCGGTGGTGAACTTGTTTACTCAGGTTGCCGAGCCCATCCAGTTGAGCCAGCGCCGGTATGAATACCAGATTGTTCCGGACGTGCGGCGGCAGTATGCGACCGAAGTCTTTTCTGTCGACGAAGTCAGCGGTATCAATACCACCACCCAGCAGACTTTGAACTTTGAGCCGTTCTACTCGCTCAAGCATTCTGGCCGGGGCGGGCAGGAGCAATGCTATTGGCTGGCCCGCCGCCGCGTCTCCAATCGCCCCAACGATGAAGGAACCGACATGTTCCTCTCGCTGGTGGATTTGTCCTCGCAGCCCATCAGCCCCGACGCCAACATTTTGTCGATCCGAACCACTTGCACCAACCGCGATTTGCCCTCGCGTCTGCCCTTTGGCAACGAGGACGGCGACTTCGAGATGGAAGGTGCATCGTCACTCAAACGGATCGTAGCTCGGCGCAAGCCCACCCAACCCATCCGTCCGCCGGTCGGCAAAAGCGCATTCTGGCGCCTGATCTCCCATCTGTCGCTCAACTACCTCTCCCTTATCGAGGGAGATAGCCAGGAATCGGAACCTGGGAAGGACGCACCGCAACAAGGCAAGGATGCGTTGCAGGAAATTCTCCGGCTGTACGACTTCGGCAGATCGGCGTACTCGCAGAATGTCATCGACAGTATTCTTCGCGTGCGCAGCCGGCGACACTTCGCCCGCGTTTCGTCGTGGGACGGCATTTCTTTTGCCCGCGGGCTGCGAGTCGAATTGGAATTGGATGAAGACCAGTTTGTGGGCGGCGGAGTTTACCTGTTTGCCAGTATCATCGAACGGTTTCTCGGCATCAGCGCATCGCTGAACAGCTTCACCCAGTTGGTTGTGACGACTCCTCAAAGAAAGGACGTGGTGCACGAATGGCAACCCCGGGCGGGACGCAGGATCCTGGTCTAAGCGAGAGTCCGATCGCACAGACTTTGCAGGACGATCCTTGTTCGTTCGAATTTTTCCAGGCGGTGACCTTGCTGCATTGGCTGCGCAAGGGCCTTCCGGTGGGCCGGTTTTCCAATCCGGAAGACGAAGCCGTGCATTTTCGCGCCAACAATCGCCTGGTGTTTCCCGCCAGCCAGATTCAGGATTTTGAGTACCGCGACCACGCTCCCGCCCAGATGACGGTGAACTTCATGGGCCTGACCGGGCACATGGGGGTTCTTCCTTATTGCTACACCGAACTCATCCTGGAACGTCTTCGGGAAAAGGACACGAGTTTTGCCTCGTTCCTTAATATCTTTAATCATCGCATCGGTCTCTCTTTTCTATCGGGCCTGGGAAAAGTATCGCTTTCCGGTCACGTATTACCTGGGGGAAGAAGATCGATTCACCCACCATCTTTTCGATCTCATCGGACTAGGCACTCCCGGACTTCTCCATCGTCAGGCCGTACCTGACCTCGCTCTTCTGCACTATGTGGGAATGCTGGGCCTGCAGTCGCGCTCGGCCGCCGCCCTGGAACAGATTCTCAGTGACTATTTCGACGTCCCGGTTGAAGTCGAACAATTTGCCGGAGCCTGGTACCGTCTCGATCGCGCCACTCTGTCCCGCATGAACGAGGGTGAGAGCATCCCCGAACAGCTCGGCGGCGGGGCCATTGTGGGGGATGAAGTCTGGGACCAGCAGTCGCGAGTGTGCGTCAGGCTGGGGCCTTTGACGCTTGAGCGTTATCAGGACTTTCTCCCCGGCGGCGCTGCCTATGAGCCGTTGAAGGCGATGACGAAGTTTTTTTCCAACGATGAAGTCGATTTTGAAATCCAGCTGATTATGAAGCGTGACGAAGTGCCGCGCTGCGAAGTCGGCGCCGAGGGCGAGCTTCCAAAACTCGGCTGGGTTTCGTGGCTGAAATCAGAACCACTTTCCAGGGATCCGGAAGACACCATCCTGCGCTTTTGATCGGAGGGAGTATGGGTCTGAATCTGAAATCACTGATTGGCAAGTTGAACCACGAATCACGCTCGGCACTCGAGGCTGCGGCCGGGCTTTGTGTCTCCCGCACCCACTACGACATTGAAATCGAACACTATCTGACCAAACTTCTGGATCAGACCGACGGCGATTTCGCCCGCATCACGCAGCATTTCGGTGTGGATAAATCGCGCCTCTCGGCCGAGCTGATGCGCAGCCTGGACAAGTTGAAATCGGGAAACGCGCGCACCCCGGCGCTCAGCCCGAGCGTCCTGGAAATGTTGAAATCCGCATGGACCGATCGGGTCCATCGACTTCAATGCGGCCAATGTGCGGACAGGTTTCACCATCCTGGCTCTGGTCTCTGAACCTGAGTTGTCGCGCATCATGCGCGACGTCAGCCGCGAATTTCAGAAGATCGAAGCCGAGTCGCTGCGCAAGGATTTCTCCGCCATCGTGGCCGAATCTCATGAGGAGACTCACGGCATCGCCGCGGAAGAACCTGGCGGCGCCGAAGAGACGGTCAGACGGGCCGGGGGAAAGACTCCCAACCTCGATCAATACACCGTCAATCTCACCGAAAATGCCCGTAAGGGAAAGATCGATCCGGTTCTGGGCCGCGATCTCGAAATCCGCCAGATCGTGGATATCCTGACCCGGCGCCGGCAAAACAACCCCATCCTCACCGGCGAAGCGGGAGTAGGAAAGACGGCTGTGGTCGAGGGATTCGCCCTCCGCGTTGCCCAGGGAGATGTTCCCCCGGTTCTGAAAAACGTAACCATTCGCACGCTCGATCTGGCTTTATTGCAAGCTGGCGCCGGCGTGAAGGGTGAATTTGAAAACCGGCTGAAGGGATTAATCGAGGAAGTGAAAGCTTCGCCCACTCCGATCGTCCTTTTTATTGACGAAGCCCACACCATGATCGGCGCCGGCGGACAAGCCGGACAGAACGACGCCGCCAACCTGCTCAAGCCCGCGCTGGCGCGAGGCGAGTTGCGCACCATCGCCGCCACTACCTGGTCAGAGTACAAAAAGTACTTTGAGAAAGATGCCGCTCTGGCCCGTCGCTTCCAGGTGGTGAAGGTGGAGGAACCGACCGAGATCCAGTGCATGGTAATGATGCGTGGGATTGTGTCCGCACTGGAAAACCATCACAAAGTCCGCATACTTGATGAAGCGGTCGCTGCCGGAGTGCGCCTCTCTCATCGCTACCTTGCCGGCCGACAACTTCCCGATAAGGCAGTCAGCGTGCTCGACACCGCGTGCGCCCGCCTGGCCCTGGGGCAAAACACCACGCCTCCCGCGATCGAAGACGCAGTCCGCCAGATCGACGACTTATGAAGTGCAGCAGCGCATCCTGGGTCGGGAGTCCGCAGTTGGTGTCGATCACAGCGAAAGGTTGGAAGAGATTCGCAAGCTCAAAGCGGAAGCCGAGGATCGCATGAAAAAACTGCGTGAGCGTTGGGACAAGGAACGTGATCTCGTAGTTCAGATTCGCGAAATTCGCACCAAGCTCGAGGGCGAGCAGCCCGGAAACGGTTCCGGACCCGGCACTGCCGGAGGAAATGGACAACCCGCGGACAGCGGCGGCTCCGCCTCGGCGCGCGTTTCGATTTCTACCGCCGTGGCCGAGCCGGTTCCGGCGGAGCTACGCGCTCAACTTTCTCATCTTGAAAGCGAGCTTTCGCAACTGCAAGGTGAAGCTGGTTTGATCCGGGTCTGTGTCGACGCCAAGATTGTCGGTGAGGTCATCTCCGCCTGGACCGGAATCCCGGTCGGAAAGATGATGAAGGATGAGATCGATACGATTCTCTCCCTGCAAAAGATGCTGGGCAACCGGGTGATCGGCCAAAGCTACGCTCTGGAGGTCATCAGCCAGCGGATTCAGACATCGCGAGCCAGTCTGGACGATCCCAACAAGCCTGTCGGAGTATTCATGCTGGTGGGTCCCAGCGGCGTGGGCAAGACCGAAACAGCGCTGGCCTTGTCGGATCTTCTCTACGGCGGTGAGCACAACCTGATTACCATCAACATGTCGGAATTTCAGGAAGCCCATACTGTCTCCACGTTGAAAGGTTCGCCTCCCGGATATGTGGGATACGGCGAAGGTGGAGTGCTCACCGAGGCGGTGCGGCGTCGGCCTTATTCAGTGGTGCTCCTGGACGAGGTGGAAAAGGCCCATCCCGACGTGCTCGAACTGTTCTATCAGGTATTCGATCGCGGCATGATGGAGGATGGTGAAGGCCGCGAGATCGATTTCAAGAACAACATTATTATATTGACCACCAACGCCTGCACCGACCAGTTGACCAAACTTTGCGCCGACCCGGAAACCATGCCCAGTGCGCCGGCGTTGGTTCAGACGCTGAAGCCCGAGCTGAACAAAATCTTCAAGCCCGCTTTCCTGGGGCGCATGGTAGTCATCCCCTATTTCCCTGTCAGAGATGAGGCCCTGAAGAAGATCATCAACCTGAAGCTGGCCAAGATTCAACGTCGCATTCTGGAGAATCACAAGATCACCCTGACCTGCGACGACAAGCTGGTCGATGAGGTGGCGCGCCGTTGCACCGAAGTCGAGAGTGGCGCGCGCAACGTGGACAACATCCTGAGTAACTCTCTCTTGCCCGATATCTCCCGCCAGCTTCTCGGCCACATGGCCGAAGGCGAAAAAGTGACTGCGATTCACGTGAGCATCGGGGCCAACGGGGAGTTTGTCTATAATTAGCCGGCTGGGACGGGCGGGGACGCCCGTGACTACACCAACCCCATTCGATGGAGCGACGGGCGTCCCCGCCCGTCCGAAAATTAGTCTCGAAGAATCTTTGCACTTGAGAACGATCGCCGAAAGTTTTGGCCGTCCACTTCACGCAAGATTTTTCGATCGCTACGAAGCACTGTGGTAGCGGCGAACTTATGGCCTACACACAGCAGAATCGGCTGATCGCGGTCGATACGCCTCTGGGCGACGACGTA
The DNA here is from genome assembly GCA_963801545.1 of Terriglobia bacterium. Lineage (GTDB taxonomy): Bacteria > Acidobacteriota > Terriglobia > Terriglobales > Acidobacteriaceae > JAIQFF01. The sequence continues at coordinate 37,997 of CAWDFF010000034.1, forward strand.
TTTCTTCTTCAGAGCTTCCAGGGCGACGAGGGCATCTCGCGTTTGTTTCGCTTCAACCTCGAGTTGCTCTCCGAAAAAAGCAACATCTCTTTCAAAGACATCGTCGGACAGAACGTCACTCTGAGAATCGCCCTTCCCGATGACAAGGAACGTTACTTCAACGGCTTTGTGAGCCGCTTCGCCCAGAGCGGCTCGGATGTCCGCTTCACCCGCTATCAGATGGAGGTTGTTCCCTGGCTCTGGTTTCTTACGCGCAACGCCGATTGCCGCATTTTCCAGAACATGACCATCCCTGACATTATCCAGAAGGTGTTCAAGGATAAAGGCTTCACCAACTTCAAGTTTTCCATCACCGGAAGTTTTGAGCCGCGTGAATACTGTGTGCAATACCGTGAGACGGATTTCAATTTCGTCTCGCGCCTCATGGAACAGCACGGCATTTTCTATTTCTTCCAGCACGAGAATGGCAAGCACACGATGATGGTGGCCAACTCCCACACCGCACACCAGGCTTGCCCCGACCAGGGGAAGGCGCACTTTAACGCCAGTCTCGGCGTTCTGCAGTCGGAAGATGTGATCTCGAGTTTTCAGATCGAGCAGGAGCTGCGCACGGGGAAGTATTCTTTGACCGATTACAACTTCGAGACCCCCAGCACCAGTCTCTTGGCCGGTGAACCCACCGTCGTCAGCGTCGCCCAGAACAGCACCTACGAGGTCTACGACTATCCCGGCATCTATCTGAATCAGAGCCAGGCGAGCGAACTGACCAAGATCTACATGCAGGAGGAGGAAGCCAGTCACAAAGTAATCACCGGAGCGGGTGGCTGTCGCGGATTCATGTCGGGCTACACCTTCGATCTGGAAGAACACTATCGTGACGACTTGAACACCAACTACCTCCTGACCGAAGTTCGACACGTGGCTTCAGTGGGAGAAAGCTACACCTTTGGCGACGAAGGCGCCGGGTCCCACTACTCCAACCATTTCGTCTGCATTCCCACGGCGACTCCGTTCCGGCCCCCGCGAGTTACCCCCAAACCCCTCGTCCAGGGTCCGCAAACCGCCGTGGTGGTAGGGAAGTCCGGCGAGGAAATCTGGACCGACAAATATGGCCGGGTGAAGGTGCAATTTTTCTGGGACCGTCTGGGCAAAAAGGATGACAACAGCTCCTGCTGGATTCGCGTCTCCCAGCCCTGGGCGGGAAAAAACTGGGGGGCAATGTGGATCCCGCGCATCAGCCAGGAAGTGATTGTCAGTTTTCTCGAAGGCGATCCCGACCGCCCCATCATCACCGGGCGGGTTTACAACGCCGACAACATGCCTCCGTACGCTCTTCCGGATGAGCAGACGAAAAGCACGTTCAAGTCCTACTCTTCCAAGGGTGGCGGAGGATTCAACGAGTTCCGCTTCGAAGATAAGAAGGGTGACGAGCAGATCTTCATGCACGCCGAGAAGAATCTCGACATCCGGGTCAAGAACAACGAATACGAAACAGTTTCCAAGGATCTTCACCTGATCGTTGAACAGGACCACTTTGAACACGTCAAGAACGATCATCATGAAACCATCGATCGTGACTATGTGCAATCACTGGGCCGCGACCATCACCTGAAGATCAGCGGTAAACAGGCGATCGCCGTGGATGGCACCCAGTCGCTGAAGGTGACTGGAGACGTCGCTGAACAGTTCAATGGCAACCACTCGGAGCAAGTCAGCCAGGCCCTGTATCTGAAAGCCGGAATGACCGTGGTGATCGAAGCTCCCCTGGGGATCACGCTCAAATGCGGTGGCAATAGCGTCGTGGTCGATCCCGTGGGCGTGACTCTGACTTCGAGCGCAATCATCACGATTATGGGTTCGCTGGTGAACATCAATTCCGGTCCCGGGTCTCCGGCGGGCACTGGCATGGCCTGTTCTCTTGTACCGCCCACCAGTCCCAAAGCAGCCGATGAGGCCGATAAAGCCGACCCCGGAGAAATGGCTCAGCTCAAAGCTGAGCAAATACAAAGCCAGCAAGGGAAGTACGGGTCCACCCCAATGACTCCCTTCAATCCGAGCAAGCAGGCCGCAAGCGGGGAAGAGAAGAAGCCGCATTGGATTGAAATCAAGCTGGTGGACACGGAAGGCAATCCCGTTCCCGGCGAGAAATACAAGATCACGTTGCCGGACGGGTCGACCGTGGCCGAAGGTACGCTCGACGGAAAAGGTTTTGCTCGCGTCGACGGCATCGACCCGGGCACCTGCAAGGTCACGTTCCCCAACCTGGATCAATCGGTTTGGAAGCCAAAGTAAACGGATACGAGTAGATTTCTGAACCCACGAAAGGAGACCGCAGGCGATGCCTCCAGCAGCACGACTCACCGACATGCATGTGTGCCCCATGGTAACCGTGCTCGTGCCTCACGTGGGCGGACCCATCATCGCGCCCGGTTGCCCCACCGTGCTCATCGGCTTTTTGCCCGCCGCTCGGGTCACTGACATGGCGATCTGCGTGGGCCCGCCCGACATGATTGCGATGGGCTCCACGTCTGTGATGATCGGGTTTTTGCCCGCCGCCCGCATCGGCGATATGACCGTCCACGGCGGAGTGATCGTGCTGGGAGAATTCACGGTCATGATCGGCGGCTGAACCGACGAGTCCCGAACAGTTGTGCCTTCAGGCAAGAACGCGAACCCGGAAAAGATATGATGCGGGAAGGGCACTATCTGGGGAAGGGCACGATGGGAGAGGGCGCGATGTGGGAAGGCACGATGTGGGAGGAGTCCGATGCTGGGAGGGCACGACTTCAGTCGTGCCGTTAGTAGCTGAAGCACTGCGGCTAGCTTCATCTGCGGCGCTCATCTGTCAGCCAGCTAGAAGCACATCCGAACTGCTTTAGTAACGGAGCAAATTGTGGCGTTCCACGAAGTACAGCAGGGCGAACATCTCTCGGGTATCGCGCTGGACTATGGTTTCCCGGACTTCACTCCGATCTGGAATCATCCTCAAAACGCCGAGTTGAAGCAGAAGCGTGAAAACCCCCACGTGCTTCTTCCGGGCGACAAGCTGTTTGTCCCCGACAAGACCGCAAAAGAAGTCTCGCGCCCGGCCGACAACCAGCACACTTTCGAAGTGCTCACCAAGCCCCTGTTCTTGAAGCTGGAGCTGCGCCGCGAGTACGATGACCCCATAGCCAACACTCCCTGCGACCTGGTCGTCGGCTCCGACACTTTTGCCCTGACCTCTGACGGCAAGGGAAAACTGCAGCAAAAGATTTCCAAGAAGGCGCACAACGCTTCGCTTCGGATAAAAGACAAGCTCCAGCTGCACGACTCCGAAATACCCTTCGAAAGATTGCTCACGATTCGCATTGGCGACTTGAATCCCGTGGACCAGCCTTCCGGCCAGGTGGCACGCCTGGCCAACCTGGGATATTACCGGGGCCCAATCGACAAGGTTGATCCGGATGAGTTCAAAAGCGCAGTAGAAGAATTTCAGTGTGAGAACGGCCTGACCGTCGACGGCAAGATTGGTCCTCAGACCCAGGCCAAGCTGAAAACGGTGCACGGTTGTTAGCGGTGAAGATCAATCAGACTTAGGGTGATATGGCGGGCAACGAGGATTCTGGTGTCGTACACAGCGCCACCGATGGCGGCGTCGCCGGCAGCCACACTGCGGTAGCCGATGCCGGGGTGCTGGTTGGGCCGTCCACGGCGAGCGAGCAGAATCTTGTCACCGCAGGCCTGATTCCTATCGCCTGCTGGAGTGTGGACGATGTTCGTTTCAATTTCGATTCGTCCTTTGTTCTCCCTGCCGTAGCCAAGGAAATCGCTGCGCTGGCGAAGTTGCGCGAGGCCCACAAGAAGCCGGTCGCTACCCCGGACCGACCCGAAGCTGCCGCAATTTATCTTCCCGCCGCTCTCCATCTTCGGACATGCCGATCCTGTCGGGCAGGACGATTACAACAAGCTTCTCAGCGGCCGCCGCGCCGCTGCCATCTATGGACTGCTCACCCGCCGGGACGAAGTCTGGGAAGACCTCTACAGCAACAAAGGTGCGTTTGCCGCGCCCGCCGCCGGAGACAAATGGGCCACGCCTTCGATCCAGACCATGCTGACCGCGCTCGGATTTCCCTCGGACTCCAGCGGTCAAAGCGGATCGGACATCACAAGCGCAGTCCGGTCGTTTCAATCTTCGCAGGGCCTGTCACCGGACGGCAAACCCGGTCCTGCCACTCGCAAGAAATTATTCCTGGTCTACATGGACAAGCTGTGCGGGGCGGACTTCAAGCTGGACAAAGAAGACGATTTCCTGGCCCGCGGCAAGGACAGCGCGGGCAAAGGCGACTTCCAGGGCTGCGGAGAGTTCAATCCCCGGCTCATCTTCTCCGAGCAGGAGAACAACGACTTCGAACAGGACAAGGACAAGACCGCCCGCAACGCAGCCAACGCCCCCAACCGTCGCGTGATGGTGCTGTTGTTCCGCCCCGGCAGCAAGGTCCTGGCTGCGAAGTGGCCCTGCCCAAAGGCCACAGAAGGCGTTGCCGGATGCAAGAAGCGCTTCTGGTCCGACGGTGAAAAACGTCGCAGTGACCGCCTGCCTGACAAAGATCGCGAGTTCGAGGATACCCAGGATACCTTCGCTTGCCGTTTCTACCAGCGCCTGACCACTGGCTCCCCCTGCGAGCGGCGCATCATTGTCGATGGATGGATCATTCGCATAGAGAAGGCGCAGGGGCTGGCACGCAATGACACGGTGACGCTCGAATCCGAGCCCGTTGGCTATCATGGCGTCGTGTCCGCCCACCACGCCGTCGATAACGGCGAGTTTCTGGATTTTGTTTTTCCGCCGGGACCAGAAGGTGATTACGACGTGTCGCTAACTATCGCCGGAACCCGATACCAAGCCTGGCTACGCTTGCATCTACCCGGAAAGGGCCAGGGAGTTGAGCCTCCGACGGTACAATATGGCCCCAACCAGGAGGAACCAGATATTTACGCCCATGGCGGCCCCCTTCCCGGAGCAACTCCGATAAAAATCGAGGGAAGTGCCTGAGTAGAAGCTGATGGGCGATCTACAGCTACAGCTCGGTCTCGTCAATGTTCGGTTGGCCAAGCCGGCCCAGCCAGGTCATGATCCGGCCCCGGTGGGCATGCGCGTCTGGCTGGACGTCCCGTCCAGCCGCAAGTTCGACATCGACAAGCGCTCCCTGGATCCGGTATTCCAGGAATTTGAAATCGTCGCCGACTCCCGCGATGCCAACCTGCGCCGGCTGAAGCCGGCGGGGGCGTCAGCTACGGCGATTGCCCGCATTGACCTCAGTGAGACCTACTGGTGCTTCTGGTCTTTCGGCGAAAAGCTCGCCGTCGAAAACAAATTCCAGAAAGTTCCGGGCTTTGGATGGCCGTTGCCTGCGCCTTTGAATAGTCAGAAGGACTTGATCCTGCCCAATAACCGGATCTTGTTCCTCAACGAGTTCTCGCTCTCCGGTTTTGATCTCCTGGGGCAGTCAGATCCGCCTGCAAGAATGATGGCAAACCGCCAGACAGCGCAGAAATTCTATCAGGACCTGCATATTGGCCTGATTTTTCGCGAGCAGACTTCCAGGCCGAAAGTAGTAGGGACGGCCTCCAGCAATCTGACTCCAGCTCCTGATCTTTTTATGGGTGTTCACGTCAACCCGGCAACGAATACAAGCAGGAATTTGTTGCATGACGTCGCCGACATCAAGAAAAATCTGGCTAGTCTTACGGCTTTGCGTTTGGCCCTGAACGAGCCGCCTCTGGGCCGCGATCCGCAAGACAAGACCATTCCCCTGATCTGGCTTAAGAGTTTTGTCGGACCTGTAGGAGTGTCGGTAGACGGAATGGCGATCACCAATCTCCCGCTGTTTCCCGCGGGACAAATTACCGCAATCGGCGATCCGTCAGTGAGCTTTTCCTTGGTTTTTCTTCCCCTGGAGCCGGGCGGGAACCTGAATCTTGCCCACGAGATCGGTCACTGTCTTTGGTCGGATGTGGGACAAGGCCGAAAGGGACTGAACAATCCCAATATGCCCCAGGATCTTCGGGACGAATACAAGTCCCGCATGGAAAAAATGCTTGGCGATTTAAAATTGGGATTGCCTGTGGCTGATCTCATGAAAATGCTCGAACCTGACGACCACTCTCAGACAACAACCAACTTGATGTTTTTTCTTCCTCAAACCAACTCGGTGAATCTTAATTTCTTGCAGATCGCGGTTATGCGGAGGGCGAGAGAACTCCGCTTCCCGGGAGAGTCTTAAACTCATGCTCCAACTCACTTCGGCGGGAAAATCTCCGCCCAGGTTTTCGACTGCATCCATTCCTTGATTTCGTTCGACCTCTCATCCGGATCCAGCGCCAGAAACTCGCCCTCAGCCCTGAATTTACTGGCCTCCCCTGGCTCTACCGTCACGATCTTCCGAACCAGGACGTAGGCCGCATCGCAGACGCGCGTATCGCCCGCGGCATGCCGGTCTTTCAAGAGAGGTTCGAGCACCGTCAGCAAGAGTTCTCGAAATGCCACTTGCTGGGCCACGACGATTTGCATGAACTGCACCCGAAGTCCAGGCTCAACCGCGCCCGCGCGTTGCAACATTTCTCCGACCGCCAGTTCTTTGAGTTCGGTGCACACTGTAGCGCACGGGATTCCCAGGCTCTGGGGACTGCTTACCCAACTATCCAGCACGACTCGTGAAGGTGTGCGGCACTCCCAGGAAATTTCCGCCGCCAGCTGGCGCAACATCTCCGCATCCGCTTCGGAGATCTCGTGGATTCGCAGGAAGACTTCTTGCTCGGTCATGCCGGGCCTGTTCCTGAAGCCACCGGGTCGCCGAACTCGTTCGACTTAACGTATCCGAGAATCAATCGCTCCCGTTCCTTGTCGCTCAATCGCGAAAATGCCGTGCCGTATCGATGACTGTCGGTTTCCGCCTCGTCCGGCTTGGCAAGGCGCCGCAGCAACAGGTAAGCGTGGTCGCATTCGCGCATGATGGGTGGTTTTACTTCGAGCGGACCCAAATCAGGCGGCCGGAGCGCGTTCCGCTTGCCCAGCATCGAGCGCAGCATCGGAACGATTTGCTGCCCGAGATTGTCATACGCCTGAAATGCCGAAGTGAGCGCGCCGGTTTGAGATGTTCCCTGCAGGTTCCGCGCCGCCACCAGCCGGGGAAGGATCGAGAGTTCGTTCAGCATGCCCAGGATGGTTTCCGTTTTTCCAAGTTCAGGGCTCCCCGGAATTATCAGCAGGCGTTGCAGCGCCCGCAGGGGTACGCGCCCCTCTACCAGGAGCTCCTTCGCCAGCGCTTCCGCCCCGCGGAAATCAAATTTGCCCAGCGCCGCCACCCGGTTTCGGATTTCTTCTTCAGTCATGGTAGTCGGCACCGCCTGTGTCGCCACAAACCACGTAGGCCCGGACGCCCCCGTCCGGGCGGGCGAGCGAAGGTCGCCAGATTGTTTCCATCAGCACAGTCTATGCCCTGGTTAAGAGAGTTCATGTGCCGCATCGCCCTTCAGATCATCTTCAGTTGCAGTTTGAATTGCGGCGCCATTTTCACCAACTTCTTGTTGGTTTGGCTCACTCCGAATTCCAGCCACGGAAACCAGGACTTGTTGTCATTGCGCACGTTGTATTCGAACAGCGAGGCAAAATACAGGCGGTCAACCGGCTTGATGTAAAGAGAATCCATGAAGTACGCAAAACCCTCTGAATCGGTCCGGGTGAAACCCTTGCGTTTACGCACAACCTCGTGGAAGTGAGCAAAACTGTCGCAGCTCAGAACCGTTAGACAACGGCACTGCAGATTGGTCGCTCCCAGGTCCAGCGGCTGACTCTTGCTGTTGATGAAATCAGCGAACATCAGCACTCCATCACCGTGATCGGTCTTGCAGCCCCAATAAGGGTCGGCCACGGGATCGGCAATGAAGCTCTCGAATCTGGTCCCCACGAGTTGAACCGGCTTAAGGCTGTTGTGATCGGTTAACTTGTTGATGTCCGCTGGGCTTACCGCCTGCGTCGTCGGCACCGGACGCATCTTGTACTTGTGTTCGTCCATCTCCTCGAACGGGACGCCCACGAACGGAACGCCCATGCGGAAAATCCCGAATTTGCCCGGATCGTTGCCGGTCTCCCAATTCTCCCCGGCAAAGTCACGGACCAGGTTCCCTGACTGGTCGAGAGACATCACGATATCCGGACCGAAACACGGCCCGCGTCCGAACCTCGAATGACCGCAATACACCACCTGAATCCCCGGTGTCTCCAGCGCCTTCTTGAATTCGTCTTTGGTTTCGACCACGCTGAGGCGGTATTCAACCCGCTGTGCGTGGCTGATAAACACGGCGTGCTTGTCGTCCAGGATGGTGATGGCGTCGAAGTCTTTCGTGGCGGCCGGAAAATCGTTCTGCAAACTTGTCGGAACCGTCTCCTGATCACGTTCTCGCAGCACTGTGGGATCGTTCTGTGCCAGCAGCGTGATCTGCCTTTCCGTATCGGCGTTGTGAAACTGAATGCCCTGCGCGGCTACAATCTCACGGATCTCATAATTCAGATTGACCACGTTCACGATCAGATTGTTGGCTGCGGCTCGCGCCACGTCGACATCCAAAGGTTTGCTGACGGGCTGGGGCGGCTGCGGAATGATCAACCCGCCGGAAGCGAAGACATCCAGATCTGCCGCGCGCGCTTCGCGATCAACAGCCATGCCCCAGCCTCCTGGTCAGCATCCGTGTTGATCCTTCAACTTGTTGCGGGTTTCGGGAGTGAGCTTGCCGTCGATATTAAGTCCGACACTGCCCTGAAAAAGGCGGATGGCCCCGCGGGTGCGAGGACCCACCTTGCCGTCAATCGGTCCACAATCGAATCCCAGGTTCTGCAGCCTCTGCTGCACCCCGGTGGCGGTCGCCACGGGATGCAGACTGCCCAGCTTGAGCTGCAACTGAAATATTTCTGCACCATCGCCAACTGTAAGGGAACCAGTAGTCGCAGTCGCAGGAATCTCCGCTTCCACCGTTCCGTCCCCCTTGGTGGTGCCTTGAATGGGCGCTGCTCCTTCGATGTTGAGCGTGAAAGGTTTTCCGCCCAGCGGCTTATCCCGCTCCAGAACTTTCATTCGCAGAAAGACAGTTTCGCTGGACAGTTCAAAAACATGCTGCTGATCGACAGCGCCATCCTGCACTTTCGCTTCAATGCCCCGAATCGTAATACGGTCACCCGGGAACAGCACGTTCGGATTGACCCGCACCGAATGCAATTGCGCGTTCGCCGGATGGTTCCAGATGTCGTCGTGCTGCAGGTTGTTCTTCGCCGCCAGGAACGAAACGCATTCCCCCTCTTTGACCGTGTGGTCGCCACCGCCCACCGGACCGCTTCCCGGCGTCTGCTCTTCCGGAAGAATTGGTATCGAGCTCATGACGACCTCCAAACCATGGCCGCAAGATGTTAAGCCAACCCCCAACCAGCACGCAACCGGAGGCCCCCAGCGTGCAAGTACCTGCTCCGGGTACCCGCGAGCGGGCATAGGCGGCTGTCGGAGCCGGCAGCGGCGCCAGATTGCAGCCCAGGGCGCAAGCCCTGGGTTAAGAGGGAGAAAGGACATAGCCCTGAAAGGGCGAAAGAAAATGCGACCTCACTTGCTGTCCAATCCGGCCAGCGGATTATCAAAATCGAATCCAAACAACCTGGGATTCTCTCCGATGACCGCGGCGGAAATAATGTAGAAGACGTAGTCGTAGGTTTCCTGCGGGATCTTGTTTCGATGCAGAGAGAGTAAGCGCCAGAAATTTCGCTCTCGCGGGTTTTCCGGCATGCTGCGAACCAGAGGAAGCATCTGGTCTTCGCCCCAGTTGTAGCAGGCAATTACCAGCAGCCCGGACGCCTGTGCGTCGGTCGTGTACAAGTCTTTCAGATACCGGGCGGCCGCCTTGGTCGCCTTGTCGTAATGGTCGCGTTCGTCACCCGGATCGGGCCGGCTGAGATCGACCAGCGGACCCAAATGCAGGCCATACTTCAACGCGGTTTCTGGTATGAACTGCCACATCCCTTTGGCATAGCCTTTTCTGGTCAATGGGCCGGTGGTGTAGGCGTCGAAGTTGCTCTCCTGCATCGCCAGGTAGAAAAATTGCGGTGGCAAGCCCTGCGCCAGTAGTTCCTGAGAAATCGTAGTCGTGTACCCGTTTTGTTTGGCGGTCTGGATCGCCTTCGCATACCTTGGCGACGATTGCCACCTCTTGATGTACTTGTTGACTTCACTTTCAAAATCCGGGGGCATGTCCACTTCGCACTCGCCAAATATGCGGGCCACGCGCAACACCAGCCGTTGCTGTTCGGTCAGCTTAGGATTGTAGACGTGGAGTGTGGCCAGGAAGTGGTCGTAGTTCTTTTCGATCTCGTTGCGCCGGTCCCGGAATTTCTGGAGTTTCTCCGTTGCCGCCTGATTGTGGCTTTCCGCCACGATTCCCTCCAGTTCGGCCAACTCCACATCCAGCGATTTCATGGAGTAAAACAGCTCCTCCGCAATCGCCTTCTGCTTGCGGTTCTGCAGGCCTTCGTAGAAGGCATAACTCCCCGCGATCATCATCGCCAGGACCAGCGCCGCGATGATCTTGTCGTACTTGCGTTTCTGTTTGGTCTGAACGTGGGCGAAGGCCTGCCGGACGTACAGCGTGTGCTGGCCGACGGGCTCGTCCTCCGCCGTCTTGCCGAAATAGTGGTCGACATAGCGAGCCAGCACCGTTGGGCTCCCAGCCGGCACCGCTTCCGGCGTTGACGGTTGCTCGACTTCCAGCGAGAGTTCGGGCCCGTAGATGCCCAGTCGTATGTTTGTATTGTGCTGGATGGGAGTGAATTCGACGCGCTGCGAGCCGATGTAAACCCCGTTACTGCTACCTAAATCCCGGATCCACCAACGCCCGTTCTCAAAAACTATCTCGGCGTGATAGCGGCTCACAAAGTCGTTATCGACGAAGACCTCGCAATCCTCCATGCGGCCGATCCGAAATGATCGTCGAAATTGAAAACTTCGCCGGTCACCAGGGGTTAGCTCCATGCTAATTTTAAGCAGGGGAGCCACGCCTGTTTGTCGTCCGCTGGTGGTCATTGGCCTGTAGTTTATAACAATGGCAATGCCTCCCAGAAAAAGGCGGTAGTGTCCTAAAGTCTTGAACCACAAAGGACACGAAGGCGCACGAAGACCCAAATTTCAAGGGTTTCTTCGTGTACCTTGGTGTCCTTGGTGGTGAAATCAGGGCGCTATCAAGACGCCGGCGCGCCAGGTTTACACCCACAACCCAGATGACTCGTCCCTCCAAACCTCTGCAGATTCAATCGAGTTCAGCCCTCGGATTGCGTAAGTTCGCAGCCGGAGGCTACCTTTACGCTTTGCTTGACGCCTACGGCAATTCTACCGTCCCGCAGAAAGTCCAGGAGCTCGGCCAGGAATCTGCAGTCTCTCTTTTCGTCGGCGAGGCTGAGAAGAAATACTGGGACCTGGCTCCGTACCTGATCGTGGTTCAGGAGGAGACCCTGGATTGGATGGTGCGCACCATCTGGAACGCGCCTTGCGGCGTTTTCATTCTCTCCAGGTCCGGACTGGAGAGCCTGCGCACTCACTTCCGCCGGTTTCTGATCGTGCAATTACCAGACGGCGAACGCTGGTACTTTCGCTATTACGACCCCAGGATTCTGAAGATCTATCTCTCCAACTGCCGCGCTGACGAACTGGAAGTCTTCTTCGGACCGGTGCGCGCCTTCGGAATTCCCGAACCAGAATCCGATCAGGTCTCACTGCTTCACACCGGACAGGAAGTCCGCAGCGTCGGTGAATCCTCGGGCTCCTCTCCCTTCCTGCGCATCCGGCGGGAACAACACCAGGCGCTCGATCAGGCCACCGCGGAGGAGTTTGAGGCGCGGGTTATCAAGTTTATGAAAAACGCTTTTCCCGGACCCTGCAAGGCGCTGGGGGATCAGGGCATCCGCGAATTGGTTCGCTACGGCACCAGGACCGCGTCCAGCTACGGCTTCACTCGCGAAAACGATCAGTATCAATTCATCGAGCTGATCTTTCTCCTCGGCAGGAAATTCGATCAGAATCCCAACTTCCCCTGGGTCCAGAACATCCTTAAAGACTCCGGGGAAAAAGACTCGAGTATCAAAATGACACGGCTGCGCCAGGCCGCTTCGGAATATCTCTCTCAGGCCACGCGCAATCCTCCGCAATAGCCGGAACCAAATTAGTAAACAGCTTGCTCGGTCCCGGCGCTCCTACCCTCTTGTCTGCCCGCTGATTCCGTCCTTCGGGGGCATTCGCGATTGCACAATTTTTAGTGCGTCAACTTCCAGCAAAGACGCTATGATTCGTAACGCTCTGTGGCGACGTTGGGGGTTTCGAACATGGCGGCTCCGGTTTTGCCGCAAAGATTAGCTGGCCGGTACGAGATCAAGGAAGTGCTGGGAAAAGGTGGCATGGGCCTGGTCTATCGCGCCCACGACATCTTGATCCATCGCGATGTTGCGCTCAAGACCCTGCGCGAGATCCCCGAACCGGCGGCTCTGCAATTGTTTCAAAAGGAATGTGATGTCCTCGCCTGCCTGAGCCATCCCAACATCGTCGAGATCTTCGATATCGGTGAATTCGAAGACGACGGCCTGAAGAAACCTTATTTCGTCATGCCCTTGTTGCCGGGTAAGACTCTGGAGAGCCTGATCAAGGGTGCCAGTCACCGCCTGACGGTCGAGCGCATCGGCGAAATCATGACCCAGGCCTGCCGCGGCCTGCAGGCGGCCCACGAACGCGGGCTGGTGCACCGCGATCTGAAACCCAGCAACATTTTCGTGATGGCGGACGACTCCGTCAAAATCATCGATTTCGGAATCGCACATATCACCAGCGCCGAAGCCACCATGGGACTGAAGGGTGGACTCTTCTTTATACGTCGCCCGAGCAGATCGAGCTCAAGCCCTTGTCCGCGCTCTCCGATATTTTCTCGCTCAGTGTGGTCTGTTACGAAGCGCTCACCGGTCGCCAGCCTTTTCGCCGTCCCAAGGAAGAGGAGATTGCCGAAGCCATTCTGCATGAAATTCCGCCGCCCGCCTCGGAACTGAATCCCGGCATCAGCCAGGCCGTCAGCCGGGTGATTCATAAAGGCATGGCCAAGCAGCCCTGGCATCGTTTCTCCACCGCGCGCGACTTCAGCGACACCCTTATCAAGGCGGTGCGCAACGAGCCCATCGAGTTCTTCGATCCGGTGCGGATTCGACCTCGGTTGCAACGTGCCACCCGCGCGCTGGATGAAGGCGACTACCAGTTTGCCGGCGAGATCCTGGGCGAGTTGGAGGCCGAAGGCCATATTGACTCCTCAATCGGAACCTTGCGTGAAAGGCTCGACCGTTCCGTCCGCCAGAAGACGATTGCGCAGCTATTGGAAAGTGCCCGAGCCCGGTATGAGGAAGAAGAAGATCCGCTGGCTCTGCAGAAACTTCAGGAGGTCTTGCAGTTCGAGCCCGACAACGCAGCCGCACTCTCCCTGAAGAGCAAGATCGAAAGCCGGCGCAGCGAACGCCAGATCGAAACTGGTATCGCCTGGCCCATCAGCACATCGAGAACCACGCCTACGCCCATGCCCGGGAAGCGCTGCACAACGTTCTTCAGCTCAGACCCAAGAGGGCGCGTGCGTTCCAGTTGCTTTCCGACGTTGAACGTCAGGAGCAGGAATACAACAAGGTCCGTCAGGAAAAAGCGCGCCTGCACAGGGCGGCCGTCGATGCCTGGAAAAAGGGGAGACGTCAGTGCCGCGCTCTCCAAGCTCGGAGTAGTTCTCGAACTTGACCGCCAGGCCGCGATTCCTCGAACCCCGAGCTCAGCGCAGGCTATCAAAGCCTGTACAACCAGATCCGCTCCGAACATGACGCTATGAACAACGCTTACGCCGAGGCGCGTAAGCATATTGTTGATCGTAACCGCGCCAAAGCCTTGGCCATCCGTGACACCTACCTCAGCAAGTATCCTGGCAACGCGCTTTTTCAGGCGCTGAAATTTGACGTCGAGGAGCAGGAACGCCAGGACCTTTCCGCCTTCATCGCCTCGGTCGATCGCCAGGTCGAAGCTGAATTCGACCTCGACAAGCGCGTGAGTATTCTGGAAGACGCTCTCGCCTCGCATCCCAAGGAAACTCACTTCGAACGGGCCCTGCACCTGGCCAGCGATAAACGCGACCTGGTCAACTGAATCGTGGCGCAGGCCCGCCTTCATGAAGAGCGGCGCTCATCGCCGACGCTCTAGCGAGTGGGAAATCCTGAAGACGATCTATAGCTCCTACCGGGGCTGAAGTTTGAAATCGAGCGTTTGCAGAAACGCCGTGAGCAGCAATCTCGCACCGAATCCCAGACCTACTGGGCGGAGCAGATCGACAGTTGCATGCATTCCGGAGACTATCCGCGGGCCCTGGAGCTATTGCAGAAGGCGAAATCGGATTTTCCCGACGAAACCGAGCTCGCGGAACTGGAGCAGCT
>CAWDFF010000035.1:0-243332 GCA_963801545.1 Terriglobia bacterium
AGCAGATCGCCACAATAAGAATCCCCCCGAAGAGTAAAGCGATATCGCCGATGCTAAATAGTCCGAGCCGTGCTTGGTCGGCCAGTAGTGGCAACCGCGTTTGCAACGTCGCACCCTGCCACATCGGGCTCGCCGGACGCACTGTGGACGGCATTCCGACCACGGGCATCGAGCCTGCATTGGTGTCCGTTACTAGGGCATTCATCCCTAGGCCGCAGAGCATTACCAGAACGCCGGTCCGAACCAAGGGAGATCGAACGACCCGTAACACGAGCCACAGGATTGCGCAAGACTCGCACAGCCAGATCGCTGGGTGTTCCATCCACGCTAACTGGTGTGCCGCTGTGACGAAATGCACGGTCTTAACGGAAGCAAGCGCCGTGCCAGACCGAGCCAGATGCTAAGTCCCTTCCTGGCAATCAGATGTAAGAGGGGGCACGACCGAAATACGGGTCTTCTTCCAGATCATTACCAACCAAATTCACTGGAGAGGGAAAACGCAGTGCCTGCGAGAGCTACGGACGTAGATCACTCTTCTCGCTGTTTACAACACCAACCAGGGTTTGTGAAACAGGCTCCGGATGGGACACGATGGAAAAAGGTCGAATCCGTTGGAGTTGGCGACTCCGGTGCGCTTAGAATCGCGTGGAGATTGCGCAACTGGGCCAGCGGGAGCAAGACCCACAGGACTGCGGTAGAGCCAGTACAAGAGTCAGGCCACCTAGGAAGCTTCCGCCTGGATGACTTTCGCAATAGAACAGCAGACGTGGAAGAGAAGCAAAATGCGTTTGATGCAGCAAATCACCTTTGTACTCGCGATGCTTGCGATCGGAAGCCTGGCTCGCACCCAAGGGTTCTCTGCCGACTGGGTGGATTCCAGTGCCCGTTCTGGAACGCCCAAGCGCAACCGAGTGTTTGGACAGGACGACAAAATGCGCCTGGAGATGTATGACGAGCCGGGCTCGCCGGAGCCCTCCGCGATCGTGCTTACAGATTTCGCACAACAGACCGCCTTGGTCATGGTTCCCACGCAGCACTTGTACATAGATATGGTTGCCGGCAAAGTCGACTACGCTTGGGAGAACGGGGTCATGGCCCCTCTGCCAATGGACTGGCAGTTATTTTGGCCTGACAGCGTTGAGGATGCCTGCGCGGGCTGGCTGAAAATCGCGGCAGAACATCGGACGCAGATGACCTGCAAAAAGATTGCCACTGAGGTGATCAATGAACGGAGCACAACTAAGTATCAGATTGGCGGCTCGCAAAGCGGATTTCTGTGGGTGGATCAGCAATTGCGTATCCTTCTCAAGATGGAGGCCGATGGCACTCACCTCGAGCTGCAGAATGTTAGAGAAGGTCCGCAATCCCCGAGCCTGTTCGAGATCCCTGCTGGATATCGGAAGATGGAAGTGGCGGTCAAACAGGCGTTGGCGAAGCGAGATACATATCTCGACGAGGCTTCGGGCAGGAATCACCATGAGGAGAGTGGCATGCATGCCTGTAAGCCGGGCTATGCGATGTTAGGGGTCGAGATCGATGAGAACGTGTTCTTGTGTCGCCAGGTATTAAACGACACTGGTTCGGAAGAGAGTAAGGTCGACGGTGATCCAGCTACCGAGAGGAACGGCATGCACGCATGTCCCATCGGCTGGTATGTGCGAGGACTCCGTGCGCCTAACCCGTTTCATAGGAGCAAGAACTGGCTACTCTGTTCAAGAGACTCCAGCGTCGCACTGACCGACGAAGAGAAGAGTGAACCCTGGACCTCGCCATCATGTCCTTGGGCAGACATCCTCTCCTGTCCCGAGCACATGCAGGGTTGTCCAAATGACAGACCGGTGATGACCGGGATGCATTTGGCCATGTCGCACAGCAGTAATGCGTTTTTTTGCGCCAAGACTGTGCACTAAAAGATGAATTTTCATCCTACGCACCGGAACCAAGACGCCGCGGCGACCGTTGGGGAACCGTCGCTGCTGCAATTGACGCCTAGTTCGTCATGGCTCAACAAACGGATGATATTTCACCTGTCTGTTGACCGCCTTGGTCATCTGAACACACATTGTAGTCTGTAGTCTAACGAGTGCTAATTTCTGAATCAGCGTTGACCCACGGTGCTAGCGGTATTTCCGGTGCCAATACGGCCCAAATGCGGGAAGAACGGTGTCACTTCGAACGGTTTCTTGTCGCGGGCCGAAGTGAGTGCAACCGGCTGTGACTTGATCAATTCCACGCGATCATTCCATGGGTTCATCTTAACTCGGCCGCCGAGAGGTAGCGCAGCGAGCTGGTCCAGCTTGTTGATGTCTAGAGTCGGCGCGGAATTCATTAGCGCGGACATGCGCGTGATAGTACCGTTGTCGGATATGTTATTGCCTAGGTGCGCTGTCAGCAGAGCGCGAAGATGGGGAGCCTGTGTCTGGAGCGCCTTGAGAAACAACCCGGCACTGTCCAGCTTCTGGCCGTAAGGTGAATTTTTCAACAGCTCGATCGCCTTTGTGTCGGCTGCAGCTTCTTCTGCTGGGCTGTGCCTGAAGCCGAGATTCGAGTAGGTGGACTCATCGGAGAACAACATGCGGTCATTGAAGGCGTATTGGTTGTACACGTTATGTCCGAGCACGATGTGGGCCAGTTCATGCGCAAGCACCATCGCCAGACTAGCCTCATCGGGCAACACGTCAACCAGCCCACGGCTGACCACGATCGTATTACCCACGCTAAACGTCTCGAGCGGTGTTGTAAGCAGGACGCGCGTGCGCACAGGGCGAGACAATTCAATGTTGTTGGTGACCTCCAGGTTGTTGACCACGGTTTGCAAAATCATGTCTACATCTCCCTCGGGAGCTGCCAGTCCGGCACGTTGGAGGCGTTCCAACACGTTGTCTGCCGCCTGTTGTTGCCATTGGCGCTCGGCCTGAAGGGGGGAGGCGTCCTGAGCCGCGGGGCTTTCGTCCTTCACCGTCGAATCCACTAGCACCTGAGTAAGCTCGTCTTCTTTCCCGCTTTTCACGTTGTACGCCCAAAGACGAGTCTGCGCCTTGAAGGCGATCTGGTTCTTGGCACCGGCGCTAAAGTCACCCTCTTCACTGTAGATGTAAGCTGGTACCCAATATCCTGGGACCAGATTCAAACGCCAGCTATCCATGTGAAAGAAGTAGGCATTTCTCGGGCGGGGCGCGTACGTTCCGTTCAGCCGGACAATGCTGAAGTCCTGATCTTCTACCCAGATGCGGCCGAGGAAACGGCCCTTGCCCGCGTCTTTCTTCGGCGTCACGTCAAACACCAAGCAGCGAACTTCTCCCAGAAACTCGCGATGGTCGTACCTGAAATCATAATGTTGGCGGTCGAAATCATCTCGGTCGACAAAGATCATCCATGAGAAACCCAGTGGCTGGTACTGTACCTTGAAGAGCTTGGTGAACCCGCCCAGCAGGTGCTTCTCCATGCTTTGTTCCCTCATGTAGTCTCTACGATCAATCGATTGGCTAAGATCCATTCGACCCAGAAAGTAATGGTCATTTCTCGGGACTGCGCCAAGCTCCGGGTCAGGTGTCACATTCTGCAGGTAGGTCTCCACTATCGGAGTACGATCCTGGAGCATACTCATCAAATTATGCTCGCGCTCGATGAAGCGGTTTACTACCTGATCCATGGTCGTGGGCGGAGCTTGTGCTTGCCAGTTTGGTTGTGCAGATGAAGGCTCTATAGGCTGTGTCGTCTGCGACGCGGGTTCACCCGCAGCCGGCCGGGTTGTTTGTGATGTCTCTGTCGCGGGTGGTGATGGCTGCGCGGGCTGCTGGGCCATAGCTGGCAACGAGACCACCAAAAGAGTGCTGACTATCCCATTTATGGTGCGCATGATCCTCGTCTCCGTAAGTTCCCGCCCAGCGAGTCGTGCCCTTCACATTCCATGAAATTCTCCGAGGTTTTTCTGCAGTCCGCTAGATGTCCTTAGGACGCTTATACGCAGTTGGATGCAGGATGACGGTGCCAGGCAGCATTAGCCCGGAAGCGTATCTCATTAAAAATGAGGGGGTTCGGGCAACTAACGGTGGGGAGTCCACATTGAGCATGCCGCGTCGTGACGGCACCTTCCTTTAGAGTACCGGAGCAATAGGAGGCTCGACGGCACAAAGTTCATACGGGCTATTTTCCCGAATTTACCGAATTCACCTCACACCAGCGCTCGAGGACGGAGAGCGACCACACACGTGACCACGAAGTCCGGCTATTCAGAAATCATCCCATTTGCGACGCGGATTTGGGATTCAACACTGAGCCGAGTGGACCCTGTCCAATTCTCTGCACGGTCGCTTCTACTTCAGAGCGTAAATCCTCGCGCAGCCATTGTTCAAAGGGCAGGGTGAAGCCTTGCTTTGGGCGATGTACGATCTGCTCCGGCAACGCGCCCTTCAAAGCTCGCACCAGCAGCGGTTTTGGCAGACTGCTGTCCAGCTTCCACGAGCCAGGCATGGTGAGCAACTTGTCGGCAAGCTGATGATCGATGAGAGGAACTCTCAGTTCCAGTCCATGTGCCATGCTCATTACGTCGAAACCTCTGAGCTTCTCGGTAAGCTCGTTGGCTGATAATGACGCACCTGGGGCCCTGGGCGTCGTGACTGCGTTCGTTTTCCGTCCCCGCTTCGCCGAACGGTACGGCGCAACCCTTCGACGGCATCCCCGATCGACTGGTTACCGCCGTAACCGCAAGACGCGGAAATTTCTCAAAGAGCGGCCCGAAATCTGAAACCTTAGTGTGCGTCCCCTTCAAGGGACGGCGCAGCCAACGTGCTAAAATCCTTGGAGTAAAGAATCTTTCCCAATGACGACTTTTCCTGTTTCCACCACCAGTCCCGTTGCTGAGCTGAAGAGCAAGATCGAAGCACGTCAAGCCAGGATCGGAATCATCGGCCTGGGCTATGTCGGCTTGCCGCTCGCCCTGCTATATGCGGAGCAGAAATTCCGGGTCACGGGCTTCGATATCGATCAGCGCAAGGTGACCACCCTGGCCCAGGGCGGCACCTACATTGTCCGCATCCTGCCCAGTGAGATTAAGCAGGCCCGTGAGCGTGGCTTTGAAGCCACTGCGGACTTCGCCCGCCTGGCCGAGATGGATGCCATCATCATCTGTGTACCCACGCCCCTGAACGAGTATCACGAGCCCGACCTCAGCTACATCACCAATACGGCTAAGGCGATTGCGCCCCATCTGCACGCGGGTCAACTGGTGGTTCTCGAAAGCACCACCTATCCCGGCACCACCGAAGAAGTCATGGTTCCGATCCTGGAAAATGGGAACAAGCACGGTTTGAAGGCGGCCCGGGAGGGGGTTTCGAACAGGCAGGAAATCTACGTGGCGTTCTCGCCCGAGCGCGAAGATCCCGGCAATACGACGGTGGCTCGGCGCGACATTCCCAAAGTGGTTGGCGGCCTCGATTCCCAGGCCAGTGAGGTGGCGGCGGCTTTGTACGGGGCGATTTTCAATCGCGTAGTGCGGGTCTCGTCACCGGCAGCCGCGGAAATGACCAAGTTGCTGGAGAACATTTACCGCTGCGTAAATATTGCCCTGGTCAACGAACTGAAATTGCTATCACTGCGCATGGGGCTGGATATTTGGGAAGTCATCGAGGCAGCCGCCACCAAGCCGTTTGGATTTCAGCCTTTTTATCCCGGCCCGGGCTTGGGCGGACACTGCATCCCGGTCGATCCCTTCTATCTCTCGTGGAAAGCGAAGGAGTGGGACTTCCGCACCCGCTTCATCGAACTGGCCGGCGAAATTAACATCGGCATGCCTTACCACGTGCTCGACTATGTTGCCAAGGCGCTAAATTCGCAGAAGAAGGCGCTGAATGGCGCTAAGGTTCTGGTGTTGGGACTGGCCTACAAGAAAGATATCGACGATCTGCGCGAATCTCCGTCCTTGACCATCATCGAGCTCTTACAACAGCAAGGAGCTGTGGTCAGCTACAACGATCCATTTTTCCCTACGGTTGGCAAAGGCCGCAAATACGACCTGCAAATGAAGTGCGCCCCTTTGGAAAACCTGGGGCAGTATGATTGCGTCTTGATCGTCACCGATCACTCCGACTACGATTACCAGCGCATCGTACGTGAATCGCAGCTCGTGGTTGACACTCGAAACGCGACTCGCGGGATCAAGAGTCCTAAGATCGTGCACTGCTGAAAGCCCTACCAGGCGGACGATTCCGGTACTTTTTCCCTAGAGCGGGCACCATGTTTCCCGGTCCGTGTTGTCCCTGCCTGTGCAAAAGTTTTCCTGCCGGTGGCGATGGGCTTTGATACCCTATTCCTCATAAACCTAACTGGTTGTTAAGACAACCGCTTCCTTCGTCTCCCCCGGCCGGGAGTGGCGATATTCGTGCTCCGGTACAGATGGGAAGCCGGGGTTGGCGCCTTTTTCCGGAAGCAGGCAGGGGCGGGAAATCGCTGATTTTCCCGGTGAGAAATTTTTTGGCACCAAGGCAGCTATCTGAATTGGCTGCACATCAAGACTAAGTATTGCCCCGGATCGGATCAGTATTATGCCCAGTCTGTACCAAAACAGCCCATTTGGCCTGCTGCCAGAACGGCGGCCGCCCTGGTTAGAGTTTGTCCTCACCATGGGCGTGCAGAGTCTTGCCCTGTTTGCCTTCGTGTGGTTGGGGGTCCTGAACCTGTCCGTGTTACCGACCCCGGTTCATGACTACCACTTTATTCGGCTGGTAGAGACGCCGCCTCCGGTGAATCTTGAACCGGCGCCGGTGAAGGTCATCCCGGCTCCGCGTGAAGCTCAACTGGAAACTCCGCCCACGGAAGTACTTCGCGTCCCGCCGCCTGAAGTCCGGCCCAAGCCTCCTGAGGAGGCGCCGGTAGCGCCCAACATTGAAATCGCAACTACCAAACCGGTCTCGCTTCCACCCGCGGCCCCGGTAATTCCGCGGCAACTCGTGAAAACCCACGTTTTTTCCACCGGCAGCTCGGCCGTGCCCACCATCGCGGCAGCACCTCAACACGTGCAGACCGGAGGCTTTGGCGATCCGAATGGCGTGCCAGCCCGCGAAACCAACGGCAGGCCGGTCAACATCGCGCCGTCCGGGTCTTTTGATCTGCCGACCGGGCCGGGTTACGGCAATGGCACGGGTGGGTCGAAGGGAGTCCGTGGTGTGGTGGCCAGCACCGGCTTCGGCAGCGGCACTGCCACGGGTGACGGAAGCGGCAAAGTGAACACTACTCGGGGCACGGGCATAGTGCAGAAGAGCGGCTTTGGCGATGCGCAACCAGTCTCGCTGGCTCAGATGCGCCCGAAAACCACGGACAACTCCGCAGACAAGCTGGTTCCCGCCGAAGTCATCTCCAAACCGACTCCGGCCTACACCCCGGAAGCCAGAAATTTGCGGATCGAGGGCGAGGTGGTGCTCGAAGTGGTCTTCGAAGCTTCCGGCAAACTGCGTATCGTTCGGGTAGTACAGGGTCTAGGTCACGGTCTGGATGAATCTGCGGTTCATGCCGCGGAACAGATTCGCTTCAAGCCGGCCAAACGCGACGGGCAACCGTCCGACTACACCGCGCTGGTGCATATCGTGTTCCAGCTCGCGTAAGCGCACCGGCGCACGAAGGCAATGTCCCTGGGAACGAGCATCGGGCAGGAAAACCTTACAGGCTTATCGCAATCAGTGAGAGGAGGTAAGGGGGGATTCCGAACCTGAAGCCGGGTTGGAGGCTGGAGCCAACTCGAAGTTCGAGCCTACTGAATTGCGCTTCCGACTGAGGAAAACACATTGTTGGCGTTGGAACCGATTAGCCGGATCGTACCCACTACGATCACCAGAATTACAGCCAGCATCACGGCGTATTCGGCAACATCCTGTCCCTGATCGTCGTGCCACATATTTTTGAGCCACTTTGTCATCTGGCGCTCTCCTTAAAGCTCGTATCGGCCTGCTGAATGTCTCTCTGAGTACACGTCCAGCTCAACGATCAGCAGGCGCTAAACTCAGAGTGCAAGTCTTGTATTAGGGTAATTGCGGAGGCACGGGCTGCCAATAGCCCACTGGTGGAAAGATATAGCACCAAAGTGCTACGACCTCAGGCAATGGTCTTTATTGGCAACGCCTGATTTACCGCGAAAAGGGCCAATTCCAGCCGGGTGGACACCCCGAGTTTGTCGAAGATGTTGCTCAGGTGGTGCTTGACCGTGTCCTCGCTGATCTTGAAGTACTCTGCGATCTCTTTGTTGGAGTAGCCTGCCACTACCGCCGAAACGATCTCCAGCTCCCGCGGGGTCAGTCCGAATTTCTTCTGTTTCGACTCTTCCCCAAACGACTGGACCAAGTTCCTCAAATATTGCACCAGGTTGGACACGCTCTCGCGACCGACCCAATACTCTCCCGACATGACGGTATGAATGCTTTTCAGCAATAACTGGGTGGCGGAATCCTTCAGAACCACGCCGCGAGCTCCCAATTGCAGGGCTTCAACGATCTGTTTCTTCTCGGCGGCAGCGGTCAGCAGAATCACGCGCACCGAGCTGTTGGCCGGACCGGAGCTCATTTCACGCAGCGCTTCCAGCCCAGGCATCCGGGGCATGGCCAAGTCGAGTAGCAGGATGTCAGGCTTCAACTGGCGGGCCATCTTGACCGCCTCGGCACCGTCGCACGCCTCCCCGATAACCTTGAGATCGGGTTCGGCCTCAAGCAGGCGCCGCAGTCCGTCGCGGAAGATCGGGTGGTCGTCCGCGAGTAAAATGCGTATCGGTTGGGATCTTCGACTATCCATAAACCGCCTCCGGCTTCTGCGGGACACTGATCTCGAGACGTGAGCCCTGGCCGGGATTCGATTCTACCGTGAGTTCGCCCGCAATGACACGAACCCGTTCCTTAATGACCACCGGTCCTCGCCCCAGCGTGTCCAATTCCGCCTGGGAGAAGCGGCCGGAGAAGGGAAAGCCGCGGCCGTCGTCTTCGATCACCAGGGTCCAGCGGCCATTTCTGGCGCTCAACCGCACCACCACCGTTTTGGCGTGGCTGTGTTTGCGCACGTTGACCAGCCCCTCCTGCACGATGCGGGTCAACTCCCGGCAGACAGGTTGGGGCATATCGGGTTCTTCCAGATCGGAGGAGAAGCGAGCGGTGATTCCGGTTTCGCGCTGAAATCTTTCCACCGTGTCCACCAGAAATCCGATCAGTCTTCGGGAGTCTACGTCCAGCGATTTCATCTGCTGCATCAGTTCCCTGAGTTTCAGCACCTCCTCGCGCAGCAGTCCTTGAATCCGTCCCAGTTCCTCGGGAACCAACTCCGACCTGGTGGTGGACTGACGCCGCAGTACATCGACTTGCATCTCCACCGCGATTAGTGACTGGACCGCGCCATCGTGCAGTTCGCGGGCGAAACGGGCGCGTTCCAGTGCTCCCGCCCGAAGGCGTAAGCGCCGGAGCAGGTACACGTTATAGACCGCCGGACCGATCTGGTGCACCAGTTCCTGCAGGAAGCGCAGTTCCTCGGTAATGTCGCCGGTGAGCGATGGATTGAGAAAGAAAATCCGGCCCCGCCATTCCTTGCCAAACACAAAGGAAACCGTCATCAAATTGGTGAATCCATGCTGTTGCGCCAGCCGGTCAAGAAATATCGGAGAAGCGCTTGGAACTTTCGCGCCGGTGTGGTCCAGACCGAGCAGGGTATAGCTTTCGGCCTTGCGACCGTTTCGCCAGGCGTACGAGGTTTCTGCCGGGTACTCGAAGAGGTACATGTCGCGGTCAGAAGGCAAGGGGTCGAGCCAGCGGAAGAAAGAAGGCTCACCATTCCGAAGCAGCATTTCACCCACATAGACGCGTTGGGCGGTGGCTTCCTGGGACGCGATCAGGGCTCGCCCGGCTCCATACATGACCAGCAACTCGCCAACAATCTCCTGCAGTGTGCCGCTCAAACCGGCTTCGACCCGCACTTTGCCCAAAATGCGCGCGATCACCGCCTTCTCCGAGCGCAACTGCTTCTGCTGTTCGGCCAGGTATCCCAGCAGCAGGCCCATCACCAGGAGGTAAATCGAGAGCATGAAAAGACGCTTGGGCTCGAAATCCGCCGCCTGAACCCCCAGCAGCGGCAAGTGATAACGCTGCAGCAACCGGTCCACCCCGCTGAAGAAACCCAGTTGGAAGGCAAAGCTTTCCAGCCACAGCAGCGACACCGCTGACGCAGCCGTGGCCACGGTCTCGAACACTCCCCAGCGGTAAGCGGCGGCGGCCAGCACAAACACAAAAAAGAGGAAGAAGGGATTGGCCTGGCCGGTGGCGAAAATCGAGATCAAGCCCGGCCAAACGATGTCCGCCGCATGAACCAGCAAGCGGAACGAAGCGGTCGACTGTTCACGCCGACGCAATAACAGAATGACCAACACGCCCTGGGCGATATAAAACGCCAGCAGGCCGTAGGCCCAAAAAGAGTAGCGGATTTCGGCCGGATCTATCCGGATGGCGATGAAAGCCGAAATAGCCAGAGAAACGCGGGCTGTAGCCAGCCATCGCTCGGTACGGCGTATTTCGCCGGGACCGATGGGAGCCCTCTGCCGCCATAAAAACCGATGTCGCAGGGCTTGGAATGACAATTGGGTACGACTCGACTAGTCGATGCCCTCGATATTATTGGTGAGAGCGATGAAGAGCAAGTGCACTCGCGGAGCCCCACCGCTTGTATGGTCGCAGGCAACTCGCCCGCGCAGCCCGCAAAGGGTGACCATGCCGTCCTCTAACCCCCTTACGGTGGCCATGTCCGGAGTCAACAATCACTGCCGCGGGCCCGTCTGTTTCAAAGTTCGGTCAAAGAAATCGATCGTCGCCGTGTAGGCTTTGATCCAGTCCTTCCACAGAAGGAACTCGTGAGTTTCATCCGGAAATATCAGCTCCTCGAACACCACATGCTGCGCGCGAAGCCGTTGTGCCAGGTCCACGGTTTGCCCGAACGGAACGTTGCGGTCATCGTCTCCTTGAATCAGCAGGACGGGAGACTTCCAGCCCGAAATCGCCGCAGCCGGCGAGGAATCGAATGCCAGTTTCTCCGCTTCCTTTGCGTCCGGTGCTCCAGGGCGATTCTCCCAACGAGGCAGGAAGACTGACCAGTCATGCACTCCATGAAAATCGACGCCGGAGGCAAAGAGATCCGAGTTGCGAGCCAGCCCCAGCGCGGTCAGATATCCACCGTAGGAGCCGCCCCAGAGTCCTATCTTTTTTGGATCGACCGTGGGCAGGCTTTGTAA
This sequence comes from Terriglobia bacterium, assembly GCA_963801545.1. GTDB lineage: Bacteria > Acidobacteriota > Terriglobia > Terriglobales > Acidobacteriaceae > JAIQFF01. The sequence continues at coordinate 11,246 of CAWDFF010000035.1, forward strand.
AAACCTGGCTCCGGCCACAACGTCCTTATACTCGGCCGCTCCCCGCCAGCTCGCGTTCGCTGCCTCGCGGAAGGCGCGTCCGTACATGATTCCAAGGCGATAATTGACCGAGAGCACCACATAACCCTGGCTCGCCAGATATTGATTCATGGCGTAAGCATTGTGGTAGTAGTACATGTAATGGAACCCAGGCATCATCTGCCGGATGGGCCCGCCGTGCGTGAAGATCAGCGCCGGACCAGGTTGGGTGAGTCCCGCAGGTACGAACAACTGACCATGAATCTCCAGCCCGTCTTCACTCTTGAATGTCACCAGCTTCGGCGTAACCAGCTGTTTTGACGGAAAGTCAGCCGGCATTGCTTCCGGCGCAATCATTTCCCTTCCCTGCGTGCCCACGCGAAAGGGCATCGCCGGATTTGTTGCGCTTGAACCCAGACATACCACCTGTCCGCCCGACCCGGCCTCCACCGGGCTCCACTCCATAGTCTCTCCCTTGGTCAGCGGCTGCGGCTTCCCTCCGTCCAGGGCGACTCGCCAGATGTGCCGGCGGTCAATGTCGTTCTGATTCGAAGAAAAAATGACCGAACGACGGTCCGCACTCAGCGTGACATCTTCCACTTCAAACCCTCCCGGGGTAAGCAGCGTCGCTGGACCGCCGGATGCAGCGATCGAATACAAGTGATTCCAGCCGTCCTGTTCAGATGCGAAGACCAGCTTGTCCTTATCGCCGAAGTGAAAGGACTTTGCAGCGGTTTCTGTGGGAAACGAATCGTTCGCTTCTTTACCGCTGTGCCAGATTTCCTCTCCCTTTCCGGTAACCGGATCCGCAACCCAGATCGCCCACGGAATAACGCGAACCGGAATGAGCGGAAGCTTCTCCTGATTGCCCGGGGTGCGGACAAAAGCGAGGCGGCGCCCATCCGGCGACCAGCGTGGCATGGCGTCGTGATCCGCGCTCGGAGCAAGATAGCGGACGCTGGCGCGCACGAAATCGTAAATTGCAATGAAGCTGTGATCGCCTCGATCGCTGACCAGCGCAATCTGGCGACCGTCGGGAGACCATCTCGGACTGGAATTGTCTCCGCGAAGATCGGTCAACTGATGCGCCGGCGTGGCTCCCGAGACCGGCGCAATCCACAATTGCTTGCGCGCTGCCCAGACTGCGAACTGCTCATCGGGCGAAAGCTCGACGTCTTCGCAGTCTTCCTCCCCACAGCCCATCTCGCCCAGCAGCCGGGGAATGCCTCCGTCCACCTCGACCACCCACACCTGCTGTTTGCGAGCCCACACGCCGTTGGTCGGATCGGCTACTCGCCCGCTGTCGTTGGCTTCGCTGCCCCGCACAAACACCAGACTGCGTCCGTCTGGTGTGATGCGCAAGCTGGCAATCGGCAAGCCTTCATCTCCGTCATAGTGCGTCACTTGCCGGGCCGAGAAAGAAGGCGGGTCCGCCACCCACAGATTGCGAACACCTTTCGCGTTAAATACCCAGGCCACCCTGCCGCTGCGTGCAGCAGCCACCAGGTTCGAGGGAAACGGCGCGCTCATCACCTGTTCCAGGCTAAAGCTTGCGGCCGTTGCGAATTTCGCCGGGAGAAAGAAAAGAATGACGACAATCAGGATGGGAGCAACACGTTCCTGGAAAATCCGCATAGGACAAGAAGCCTACTCTGCCGATTTGTGATCTGCCAAGTCCGTCGTGGGCAGAAACATTCTTGCGGGCTACCGTGACCGGTTGCTGTTGCGCTCGGTAGGTCAGTTTGAACTTCCACCGGCTGTCATCCTGAGGAAGCGGAGCCCTTCTCGGCGCGAAGGGTTCCCGATGAAGGCCCCATGCATTCCGGACGATAGCGGCGCCCGGACCCACGCCAGTTTTGCGGATGGGCTTCCACTCTGGATTTGAACAGACATTACGTGGAGAATAGCGCGGAATGCAGAGGTCCTTCGTTTGCTCCCGTCTCGCTTCGCGTGACGAAAGACGGCGCTCAGATGTAATGAACACGAAGATGACAGCCGTGCGGTGCTAGAGAGGATGCCAGCTCCAAATTCGACCCACCACGTTGAAGTCCGTGCGGTCGCGCGGAGCCGCGCCACGCACTATAATGCTCGCTCCACCCAATGGATCCATCCTATATCTGGCTTGCCAAAACGGAGGAAATGAATGCGCGCTGGCGCCCCGCTCTTTTTTCTGGTTCTTTCCTGTTTATTACTTCTGGCTACAACCCCTGATACTGAGCAGCCTTTGAGCGGATACTCAGCATTCTCGTCCCGCGCGCAGCGGGAATGGGAAGTGAAGTTTCGCGCCATCCCGGATCCGCAGAACCAGCGCGACTACATGCAGCGCCTTTCCGCCCGTCCCCACCACGTGGGCTCACCCTACGACAAGGACAACGCAGAGTGGATGCTCGCAAAATTCAAAGAATGGGGCTTGGACGCCAACATCGAAACTTTCGACGTTCTGTTCCCCACTCCGAAGGCCCGCGCCGTTGAGCTGGTGGAACCGACAAGGTTTACCGCCAAGCTGCAGGAGCCGGTGCTGGCCATTGATCCCACATCAAACCAGCAGGCAGAGCAACTCCCAACCTACAACGCCTATTCGGCAGACGGGGACGTCACCGCGCGGCTGGTGTACGTCAACTACGGCATTCCGGAGGATTACGAAAAGCTCGAGCGCATGGGCGTCTCGGTGAAGGGGGCGATCGTGATCGCCCGCTACGGCAATTCCTGGCGCGGTATCAAGCCCAAAGTCGCGGGCGAGCACGGCGCTGTGGGCTGTCTCATTTATTCCGATCCCGCCGATGATGGCTACGTACAGGGCGACGTCTTTCCGGCAGGTGCATGGCGGCCGCGCGACGGCGTGCAGCGCGGCAGCGTGATGGACATGGCAACCTATCCCGGCGATCCGCTCACTCCGGGTGTGGGTGCCACCAAAGATGCAAAACGTCTCGCCCTGAAAGACGCAACGACCATTACCCGCATTCCCGTACTGCCAATTTCCTACGCTGACGCGCAGCCCCTGCTGGCAGCGCTCAAAGGGGAAGTCGTTCCGGATAGCTGGCGCGGTTCCCTGCCCCAGACGTATCACGTTGGTCCCGGTCCGGCCAAGGTTCACCTCAAGGTGCAATCCAACTGGGACATCAAGCCGCTCTACGATGTCATCGTGAAGATTCCCGGCTCGACCAATCCCGACGAATGGATCGTCCGCGGCAATCATCACGATGCCTGGGTAAACGGCGCCGAGGATCCGGTCTCAGGCACAGTCGCGTTGATGGAAGAAGCGCGTGCTCTTGCCGCACTCCTCAAGCAGGGTTGGAAACCGAAGCGCACCATTATTTATTGCGTGTGGGATGGCGAGGAACCCGCGCTTTTGGGTTCCACGGAGTGGGGCGAAACCCATGCCGCGGAACTTCAGCAGCACGCCGTCGCCTATGTCAACAGTGACGCTAACGGCCGCGGCTTCCTCTCGATGTCCGGGTCGCACACCCTGGAGAAATTTGTAAACGGCGTGGCTCGGGATGTCGAAGATCCCGAGAAGAAGATTACTGTCTGGAAGCGTGACCAACTGAAGGCTATCGCCGATGCCAAGACACCAGAAGACAGGAAAGCCGTCCGCGAACGGAGTGACCTGCGGATCGACGCGCTGGGCTCCGGATCGGATTGGAGCGTTTTTCTCGACCATCTCGGCATCGCTTCATTGGATCTCAGCTACGGAGATGAAGATGGCGGCGGAATTTATCACTCCATCTACGATGACTTCTACTGGTACACGCATTTTTCCGATACCGACTTCACATACGGACGCGCCCTGTCTCAGACCGCAGGAACAGCGGTCATCAGGCTCGCTGATGCCGATTTGCTGCCCTATGACTTCGACGGCCTCGCCGATACCATCCATGTCTACCTGGATGAATTGCAAAAACTCCTGAAGACCAAGCAGGATGAGGCCGTCGAGCGCAATAAGGAAATCGGAGAGGGAGTCTTTGTGGCCATCGCCGACCCTAAAAAAGCTTCCGTTCCGCCTCCGGTAGAGGAAGTTCCCCCGCATTTGAATTTTGCTCCTCTGCAGAATGCTTCGGAAGCGCTCACCCGCAGCGCGGAGCGTTACCAGCGGGCGCTGGAAAAAGTCACCAAGAATGGCGAACTGGCGGTGAGCCCGGCTGCGCTGCAGGCTCTCGATTCCACGTTGATTCAAAGCGAGCGCAAGCTTATTTCTTCCGACGGTCTGCCCGGCCGGCCGTGGTTCCGGCACCTGATCTACGCTCCCGGCGCCTACACCGGTTATGGGGTCAAGACGATTCCGGGAGTGCGCGAGGCCATCGAGCAGAAGAAATGGAAGGAAGCTGACGAGCAAATCGTGCGCGCGGCAAATGCGCTGCAAGACGAAGCCACGCTGGTCGATTCGGCAGCGCGGGAACTGGAGGATGGACACTAATCCCGGGTTCGCTGGCTTCCAGTTTCCGGTTTCCGTAGAGCCGGCGTCCCTCGGCTTTCGCTCAGGGAGGTTCGCGCTACATAGTTATCGTTATCCGGTTCGTTTCAGTTGTCCACAGGCAGCGTAGATATCTCGCCCGCGAGGACGGCGAACAAATGTGGGCACTCCCGCCGCTATCAAAATATTCTGGAACTGCAGAACTCTTTCCTGGGCCGGGGTCTGGAATGCGATCCCGGGGCCAGGATTCAATGCAATCAGATTTACCTTGGCCCGCACTCCTCGAATCAGCTCTACCAGTTCGCGGGCGTTTGTCGCCGCATCATTTACTTCATGCAGCAAGACGTACTCGAAGGTCAGCTTTTCCCGGTTCCGCAAAGGAAACTCGCGGGCAGCGGAAATCAGCTTCTCAAGATTCCACTTGCGATTGATGGGCATGAGCCGCGTGCGCAAGGCATCGTTGGAGGCGTTCAGCGAGATGGCAAGTTTGGGACGAACACTTTCCGAGCCGAGATCGTAAATGCGTGGCACGATGCCCGCCGTAGAGACAGTCATGCGCGACTCCGGAATGCCAACTCCTTCCACCAGAAGCCGCACCGCTTGCACGAAGTTGTCGTAGTTGAGGAAGGGCTCGCCCATACCCATAAAGACCAGGTTGACGCGCTCGTGGGGAGGAGAAACGTTCTGCTGGTTGAGCACCGCGCATACTTGTCCCACAATTTCCCCAGCCGTGAGATTCCTTTTGATCCCGAGCAGCGCAGTCAGGCAAAATTGGCAATCGACCGCGCAGCCCACCTGGCTGGAAACGCAAATCGTGCTGCGCCCCCAACTTCGCCCGGCCGCTTCCATTTGTGTGCCGACCTCGCTCCCGTCGCCGGCTTCGCCCCCGTCGCCTTCCGGCATCCACACGGTTTCCACGCTTTGTCCGTCGGCATAACCCACCAGATAACGAATGGTTCCGTCGCTGGATATAAACTTCTTCTCAATCCCGGGCAGGCCGACGGAGAATCCTCTTTCGGCCAAGCTGCGCCGAAAATCCTGGGGCAAGGTTGAAATCTGATCGGCGGTTTCAACTCTCTGGTGGTACAGGGCTTCAAAAAGTTGGCGGGCCCGGTATGAAGGCTGTCCGAACTCCTCGACCAGAGTTGCTAGCTCCGGAAGTCGAAGTCCTAACAGCGAGTTTTGCGTGTTCCGATCCATGCCCTAAACCCAGACCTCAACCCGCCGCCCCTATCCACCGATTGTAGAGGATATGCCGGGGCGCCCCGATCCAGACCGTTCTGGCGACCTGCCGAGTCCTTCCTAAGTAATTGATTCTAGGCCCTAAATCATGTATTCGCCGGAGTTGCTCAGGGTGTGCAACAATACTCATGCGCTCCCGGTCTGCTGTTTTTTGCCCGCGGACCCGGTTGAAAACTCATGGTTCAGGAAGTGCGCAACATACGTCGTGAGGTCTTGCCCAACGGGCTGACCCTGATCACCGAGGAAATGGAGCACATTCGCTCCGCCTCCATCGGAATATGGATCAAGACCGGGTCCCGGGACGAAGACCTGTTGTCGAACGGCATTTCGCACTTCATCGAGCACATGGTGTTCAAGGGTACCAAGCATCGCACTGCGGAGGAGATTGCGCGGCAGGTCGACTCCATTGGCGGCAACATGGACGCCTTCACCGCCAAGGAATGCATCTGCTTCAGCGCCAAAGTGCTGGACGAACACATGCCCATCGCCATGGACGTGCTCAGTGACCTGGTGCTGAACCCGATCTTTGACGTTGAGGACATCGGCCGAGAGCGTGGAGTGATCCTCGAAGAAATAAAAATGGATGAGGACAATCCGGACTACCTGGTCCACGAAATCTTCACCCAGAACTTCTGGAAAGACCACCCTCTGGGCAAGCCGATCCTGGGAACCAAAGACACGGTAAAGAAGTTCGAGCGCAATGGCGTGATGGATTTTTATAAACAGCGGTTTGCGCCCGGCAACGTGATCATCTGCGCTGCAGGTCATCTGAAGCACGAGCAATTTGTGGAACTGGTGGCCAAACATTTTGAGCATATGAAGCCCATGAAAAATGGCTTCCACAGCCCGCAGCCGAAGACCATGCCGCGTATCGTCATGCGCAACAAGAAGGCCCTGGAGCAGGTGCAGATCTGCGTGGGCGTGCCTTCTCATCCCATCGCCCACGAAGACCGGCATGCCTCGTACATATTGAACACGCTGCTGGGTGGAGGGATGAGCTCGAGGCTGTTCCAGAACATTCGTGAACGGCAGGGGCTTGCTTACGCTATCTACAGTGACCTGTCGCCCTACCGCGATACAGGATGCCTTTCGGTGTACGCGGGAACCTCACGCGAGTCTGCGCGGAAGGTGGTGCAGTCGGTGGTCTCGGAGTTTCGCAAGCTCAAGGCGGAACCGGTACCTGAGGAGGAACTGCGCCGCTCCAAGGATCAATTGAAAGGCAGCTTGATGCTGTCCCTGGAATCATCCAGTGCGCGGATGTCCAACCTGGCCAGGCAAGAAATGTACTTCGATCATTTTTTCGGCCTCGACGAACTCATCGAGCGCATTGAGAGGGTCACCGCGGACCAGTTGACCGAACTGGCAAACGAGTTTTTCAAAACGGAATCGATTGCTGTTACCGTTTTGGGAAATCTCAATGGATTGAAGTTGACACGCGATCAACTCACCTGCTGAAAACAAGCTGAAGACAAGCTGAACGAATCGCAACACCGCTGCCTGCGGAAAGTTGCGCCCCGCCGCCGGTCACGTTCTGTGACACTTTGCGGCGCAGCCCGCATCTAAATAGACAACTGAGCAGAACGCCCTTTGCGGTGATACTGCGGTGAAGCAGAAGCGGGGTGGGCTGCTGCTGTGGATCGGAGGAGGGTTATGGCACAGGTGATTGAGTTCTACATTCCGGCCAGATTCAAATCGAAAGTGAAATGGATCCCGCTGGAGCAACGTGGAAGGATTCTCTCGTTCCCTGCCGACCTGAAAAAGTCGGCGTAACGGCCAGCAAGCGCCACCAAAGGAAGATCAGTGGATTGAACGCCCGGTCGCGTCCGTTGCGAGCCGGGCGTTCTTGTCTTTCGCCCCCTCGCCAGCCCAGGCAGCCTTTCGTGACCATGTAACTCCTTGATTTTCAATTTTGTAGCTATCATCCCTGACGGCGGTATTGGACGGAAATGCGGTCGATGCCGCCTTATCGGGAGGGCACGAGGCGACGATTTCTGGCTTTGTCCCCTATTGCTCCTTGGGGTTCGAGAGTTTGATCCAGCAACCTCGAGTGCAAGATTATGCCCTGTTCTGAAACCAGAACTGCACCATTACTGGGCAATGGTTTCGCTGGCTTCAAGGGATATTTCGAGGCATACTAGTGCGGGTGGCCCGTCCCCCAACGGGCGGGAGGCTCCGCGTCATGCCGTTGTTGGAGGAGAAAGAAGGGTCAGAGATCCAGCCAGTGTTCGGGGATGATTCCGAACAGAAGCAACGTCGACAGATGCTCATCGCGCTGGCTCTGCTGCTGGTCGCGCTGATTCTGGTTCTGGTAAAAGATCGTGAATTCTGGTTTCCGTCGGAGCCGGCCGCGCAATCGGAATCGGAGCCCGTGGAAGATGCTTCGCCCGAGCAGAAGCCGCCACAATCTGAAGCGGCAACTGCCACTACGCCAGCCGCTGTAACCCGAGTCAAGGCGAAGCCACACGCTCCGCCGCCGGCTGAGCCTGCGCCGGCACCCGCTCTGGCTCCGGTGGTTACCAGCCGGGCCGTGCTTCCTCCGCTGGAAGTCGAAGTAGTGGCTGGAGACGAGCACCGGACCATCCAGCCCGGCACCAATTCTGTGAAAGTAGACTTGCAGCCGCGGACACCGTTCACCCCGGCGCAAGCCTCTTCCACCCAGCCGTCGTCGGATTCGACCGGAGTGGCCGATGCCACCGGACGCGTCCGGATTAACCCCGGCGCCGCGGAGCTGCTCTCTCGCCCAGTGGAACCCAATTATCCCCTGCTAGCCAAACAGATGAAGGTTCAAGGCGCGGTGGTGCTGGAAGCACTCATCGGGCGCGACGGCAACATCCAGGATCTCCACGTGCTCAGTGGACCTACGATTCTCTCCGCCGCAGCTAGGGAAGCCGTGAAGCAATGGCGATTCAAGCCTTATTTGCAATCGGGGAACGCAGTTGAAACTGAGGCCCGCATCACTGTTAATTTCACGATTTCAACACAGTGACTCACGACCTCCCCACTTTTCGCAAAGGACGGGAAAAACGGGGCACCCTGTATAGATCATTTCTCAGCAAAAATTAAACGGGCGCCCCGACTCTCGCGAGTCGCCGGACGCCCGGGCAGCCCTCCCCCAGAACTGCTCGCGTACGAAAATAAAGCTTATGTCTTTTCGTGGGAATAGCACTTCTGTGCCAGAAACAACCACCGAAGTGCCATCCATGATCACCCAACGTTCATCCCTCAATGGGCCGCCCGCAACGCCCGCAGGACTGCCTGCGTTGGCTTAGGGAGCTCGTTCCCCCCGTTTTCGCCCTTTGGCCTTGGCCGTATAAAACGCGATCCATCCAACCGGCACATCACCCTGATCGTGCAATACATCGTCAAAGAACTGGACAAAGGTTCGACAGCCCGTATCCTCGCCGCCCGAGGGCGCAGCAACCGGAAGCAAACCATCGCCAGCTACGGCCCCGGTTCGCTGAGGCAAGTCCTACGTCGCTGAGACAAGCCCCGAAACACTGCTCAGCCGGATATGCGCAAATCTTTTCCATATACAGCTCTTCCATATACAGCGCCAATCTTCGAGTCGCTACAGTTTTGGCCCGATTGTTCCCGCACGACCGCGGCTGTAGTTTGGGCGTGCGAAAGTCGTCAAAACAGTTCGAAGGAGAATATCGATGGGAACTATTCTGATCATCATCCTGGTTTTGTTGCTGCTTGGCGCTCTTCCGACGTGGCCATACAGCGGAAGCTGGGGGTACTACCCGAGCGGCGGGCTGGGACTGGTCTTGCTAATCGTGGTGATACTCGCGCTAACCGGACGGTTCTGACGCGCCGGAAGTGCCCGGTCCCGCTGGGGCACGGAGTGGACGATTATTTTTTGCTCTCTTTCGAATGGGTCTCAATCAGGTGCTTGGTCATGATCACCAGCGCCAGGATCTGGGTCCACTCCGAGAGAACATTGCCGACCACCTGTCCCCATTTTGATTCTGGGTCGGCGTGTTTGTAGACGACGACCCACCCCAGCCCGGTAATCAGCAGAAAAATTGTAAGCGAGTGATCCCTTATGATCTCCCAGGCGGAGCCGCCCAAGCTCGGTGGCGGCTTTCTGCTTTCCGACGAACCTCGCTCGTAAAGATATTTGGTGGCAATTACGGTCACTACCACTCCGGACCAGTCGGCAATGGCGTTTCCGAAAAAAGAGCCCCAGTGCGTCTTCGGGTTGGAGACTGTGTAGAGGACAGTCCAAAGCACCAGAACGGCAACTGACACGATGCTCAACGAGTGCCGCGCCAGGATGCCTCGTTTCCGCCCGGCTTTCGTCTTCGTGGTCTTTAATCCGGTATCGCGATTTTCTGATGGCACAGGGATAAAAGGAGTGTAACTCGAATGAGTTCCCGGATCCGGCGCGGAAACAATCTACCCGATCTATGTTTCGGAAGTATATTTCGGGGAGCGCGTTGTTCGCCGCCTACAGCACTTTTTTGAGTGAAACTACAAGTTGAACAGGATGGCGCGATCGGATCTCTCAACCTATGCTCACATCATGCTTCTTTATTTCCACTTTTTTGGATCCCCAACCCAGGCAGGTACTGAGCTTTCATTGCGAAAACAAGTGCCTGCCTCTCGCCTTATCTTGTGACGCAAGCATTCCGACCGGCAAGACACGATCAGTAAAGAATGATTGACCAAAGAAAAGGCAGGCCTCGTGCGTGCGCATCGACAACCTGCCTAGCTTCGCGTCGGTTGATTAGACTACATGTAGCCCATTGACCCAAGCGGGCACAATACGGTCAAACCTGTAGATGCTCTACAGGGTTTCCCGTAGAAGCCGTCCTGTCGGGGTCCGCGCTTTGAACCGTAGGGTATTTCCTGTATTGACTGGACTTCTCAGATGAACGATTTTGGGATTCGCCGGAAAGTACTCAGGCTGACAAAGAATCAATTGAACTTAGCTCAGGCGAGAAATGGTTTCGGGGTTTCTGATGTCCCGCCAGGTGCGTTTCCCTGCTGCTGGAGGCTGGGGAGCGGTAAGTGCCCGGTAACGTCATTTCGTCACTGTATCTGCGATTCTTAATCTACTACTCTGAAGGAGATGACCAATGAACCCCTTACGTATTTTGGTGGCAGACGATCATGAGATAGTTCGCCGCGGATTGGTTTCCCTTCTTAAGTCCCACCTCGGATGGGAAGTTTGCGGGGAAGCCCAGGACGGACGCGAAGCGGTCGAGAAGGCCAGGGAATTGCATCCGGACGTCATTATTCTGGATGTCGGCATGCCCAACCTGAACGGGTTGGAAGCGGCGCGCCAGATTTTGCGCCATAATCCGCACGCTAGAGTTCTCATTTTGACCATAACCGATACCGACGAAGTCGTGAGAGCCGTACTGGACGCCGGGGCTCGGGGGTTCGTGCTCAAGTCTGACGCGGCCCGAGACCTGGTCGCGGCGGTAGAGGCTTTGCAATCCAACAAGACTTTCTTTACGTCCCGCGTGGCAGAGATGGTGCTGGGTGGGTTTCTCGGGCGAACCCGGCCGGGCTCCGACGGCGAGGTGATGTTGCCGAGTCTCACGCCTCGAGAACGCGAAATCGTTCAGCTTCTGGCCGAGGGCAAGAGCACAAAAGAAGTTGCCAGCCATCTCGACCTGAGCGTGAAAACCGCCGAGACTCATCGCAGCAACATTATGCGCAAGCTAAATCTGCACTCGGTGAGTGGATTGGTTCTTTACGCAGTTCGCAATCACATGGTCCAGGTCGCCGCCTCGCCAGGTACTTTCGTTGAAACCCCAAAAGCGGGCGGCTAGATTTAGATGCTGATCGGTCGAGACAACGATAACCGGCCGCGAACATCAGTAGGAACAACAAAGCCCGCCTGACAACTGTTCGGCGGGCTTTCTGCTTTTGATTGCCATCGGCTTTTTAGGCCGCTTTTTTCATCTGCCTCACCTTAGCCCAACGAGCCCTCTGGGCGGCGGCGATTTTCTTTCGGGCCGCGACGGAGAGCCTCCTCCGCCGTGGCTTGGTGTAAGAACTTCCGCCATTCAACTTACCCAGAACTGAAAGAGCCGCATCAACGTGTCTCAGTTGGTTGAGCAAGCTCGATCGTTCTCCTCTGAGTTGCGAGACTACCGACTCCAGTCCCTTCAAGTTTGGCATGTAATTCCCCCTCAGCCTATGATCTTAGCAAAACCATGAGGCTGTGGGAGTATGACTTGCAGTGCCCCGAATTCGGGCTTCCCGCCCCATTGGGACTTCCCATCGCGGGAAGGAAAGCTCGATCTAGCGCGACTTTTTGGTGTGCCGCACGCTGTGCCCCTGGACCAGGTGGAAGAGTTCTTCCGCCAGATTCTTGGTGTGGTCTCCTGCACGCTCAAATGCCTGTGCCATAAACAGCAGACTGGTAACTTCGTAGCTTCTCCGGCCTGCCCCTTTTTCCAGGTATTGTCGGAAGACGGAATGACAAACTTGATCCATTTCATAATCCATCTTGATGACTGATTCCGCCAGAGCAAGATCACGGTTCACAAATCCGTCGTGAACCTTGACCAGCATTTCCTGCAGAGCCTCAGCCATCTCGATGAGGAACCCGGACTCTTTGGAGTTCAGTGGAGAGGGCAGCGAGTGAATTCGCTGCACCACTGACCAGATCAGGTCGCCAATGCGTTCCAGATCGATGGTGAACTTCAGACAGGCCAGTAGTTCGCGTGCTTCCGCCTCGGTCACGTGGGTAACCGCGGCCGGTGTCGTGTCATCGATCTGCCGTTCGATCTGATCCAGTTCCTTCTCGCACTGCTTCACCGCGAGAAAGGCGATTTGCGAGGCAGTCAGGATGTAATCCTTTGCGTTGAACGCCGCATCTTTCGCGATCCGGCAAGCACGCAATGCGGTGTCAATGGCCTGTTTGCTGGACTCCGGCTTGTCTTTAGGTTTTCGTTTCACGGGGGCTTTTGCTTCACTCCAACATTTATGCTTGCGAAGGATATACGATAGATTAAGGCTAGCAGAATGGCGGTCTGGCGGGAAATCCGCCTTGTCTCGTTTAGCGGATTATGAAATCTGAAACCCCTGCCCGGTTTTGCCGCGTGCTCGTGATCCTCCTGGCTTCCATTGTGGCGGTTGCTCACGGTGAAACCTTGCTGCGCCTGGAGGGCCAGAGTCTCTCTGGCAAACCGATTGTCCTGCCCGATGACGCTCATGGAAAGATTGCCCTCCTGGTCATCGGTTTCACCAAGAAAGGTGGCCACGCAACTGGCGCATGGGGCCAACGATTCAGAAAAGATTTCGGGGGTGATCAGAGATTTGTTGTCTACCCTGTCGCCGAACTTGAAGATGCTCCCCGACTGCTTCGAGGCATGATCACCAGCAGCATGCGCCGAGGTACGCCGCCTGCGGAACAGGATCGTTTCGTAACCTTGTTCCAAAGCCAGGCAGAGCTAAAACGCTTCGTTGCATTTTCGAGTCCGGACGACGCCTATCTCCTGTTGCTCGATGCCAACGGCGAGGTCAGGTGGCGCGGGCACGGACTGTTTCGAGAGGAAGACTACTCCGCCCTTCGGGATGCCGCCAAGAAACTGGCGCCGCCGTAAAGTCATCCGAAGCCCGACAATCGGACAAGCAGATTGAGCAAAACAAGCCACTCAGAGATAGTTGGTGAAACCATGCCTGAGGTAAAAAAAATGAAGCTGCTCCTGATTATTGCCTGCTCCCTTTTTGCGTTGCCGACGCTGGCGCATTCCGCGACTGCCGCTCAAATCTTCCAAACTCCGGCGGGCCCGGTCACGATCACACCTCTGAATCACGCCAGCACGCTGATCGAAGCGGGAGGAAAGGTCATCTATCTCGACCCCGCCAAGCCTTCGAATTTTGCCGGACGCCCGAAGGCGAACCTCATTCTGATTACCGACATCCACGGCGACCATATGGATCCAGATTCAATCGCGGAAGTCAGCAAGTCGGGAACGGAAATCCTGGCGCCGGCCGCGGTAGTCAAAACCGTCACCCAAGCCAAGCCCATTGCGAATGGAGAAACCAAAACCTGGCAGGACTGGACTATCGAAGCCATTCCCGCCTATAACCTGACGCGCGGACCGGCTCCGGGAAAACTATTTCACGACAAGGGGCGCGGCAACGGCTACGTTCTCACCTACGGCGGCAAACGTTTCTACTTCTCTGGCGATACCGAGGGAGTTCCCGAAATGCGGGCGCTCAAGAATATCGACGTGGCCTTCGTCTGCATGAACCTGCCGTACACTATGCCTCCCGATGAGGCCGCTGAAGCGGTAAAGGCGTTTCATCCCAAGATCGTTATTCCTTATCATTACCGCGGTTCCGATCTTGCCGTATTTCAAAAGGGATTGGAAGGAACAGGAATCGAAGTCCGGCTGTTAGATTGGTACCCGAAGTAAACGGAAGTCACAAATATGAACATGTGGTCGCGGGCGAGTCGCCCGCGACCACACAAACATAAAACCACACAACCCTCACTGAGCCAGTCCCAAATAATTCCCGTAGCCGACAATCACCGTTGATCCCACCAGCAGCAAGAGCGCCAGCGCCAATAGCCGGCCGGCCTGGGGTCCGGCACCTTTCCATTCCTTTAAACCGATACCCCACAGACTGCTGAAGATGATGATGCTGGCCATGTGCAGCGTCCAACTGGAAAATTTGTACTTACCCATCTGCGTTTCGCCCATGGTGTAGAAGAAAAACTGGAAGTACCAGGTGGTGCCGGCCAGCGCGCACAATAAGTAATTCGTAAGCATCGGAACTCGCGCGCTGTCCTCTTTTTTAAGCAGGGGCAGGTCGGCCACGGCCGCAGTGGTTCGTTCCCTGAGTTCCGTCCTCGCAGACGTCATGTGCTCAACCACCTCCCGGCTGGGGGCATCGAGAGCGGTTTCGATGATGATCTCGTCGATGGTTGCATCCGGGATGTGATCGGGAGACTCGCGTGATATAGAAGTGAAGTACTGGTAGCCCGTCTTGTTCCGGATGTTCAGCAACAGGCACCATATGAAATTCGTAGTGAAACCCCCGATCAACACCACCACCAGTACTGGCAATCCCTGCCACAGGTCGGGAGTACCGTGCTTTATGGTGAGTGCTTTGATGGGATCTCCCGCCGCCAGCCCATAGGCGAAGCAGGCGCTCATTACCCCGGACAGCGTGGCTACGCCAACACCTTTCTTCAAATCGAATTCCTTGATTGTGATCCTTTGCTGTTCGGGCGACATCGCACGCTCTTTTGAGATGCCTGCCAGACCTGCCGCTGCAATGCCGAGCAAGCAAACAAAAATTCCAAACAGGATGACTCGCCCGGAGGTCGTGCCCACCACCTGGGTCATGAATTCGCCGCGAAAGATGGGTGGAATCAGGGTTCCGAACGCTGCGCAGAGGCCTAGCACGACCGCCATCCCCAACGACAAGCCCAGATAGCGCATGGTCAATCCAAATGTGAGACCACCGACTCCCCATAGAAGCCCGAAGAAAAATGTCCAGAAGAGAACGCTTCCGGGAGTCTCGTGCAAAACTGCCATCAAATCTTTGGTCATGAGCAGACCAAAAAACCAGGGAGCGATGATCCAACTGAAGAAGCCGCCGGTGAGCCAGAACGTTTCCCACGCCCATCGCTTCACACCCCGGTATGGAACGTAGAAGCTGCCGGAAGCCAGTCCGCCCAGCCAGTGATAAAAAACGCCGATTGCCGGATTTGGATTCATCTCACCCTCAGGATCCTTCGGTTTACTTCGCGTCCTTTTCGAGTTCCTGGCGTTCTTTGCAGCTAAAAGGTCTGAAACGCAAAAGCCCAGCATACGCGGATACACGCCCTACCGGTCAAGGCACCAAGCCTTCAGCTTGCCCAACGTGCCCACACCCACTGCGCAGTAACGCGGGCGATCATACACATTCCTACTATTCGCTGGCGGTCATGAAACCTGACGGCAGGCGGCGTATCCTGCTATTAATTTACGGTGACCGTCCGTTTGAGGTCCCGGACCGGCCAAGAGCCAATTGCACGGACACGGTCGCGCTCAACCGACTGTCAGTCGCGGTGGTCACGTTTCCACAGACTCACCGACTACAGCACACCTTAAGGAGGTTCCGATATGCCACGCGTTGCTTTTCGCCTGCGGATAAAGCCCGACGCGATCGAAGGATACGAAAGAGATCATGCTCACGTGTGGCCGGAATTGCTGGCAAAACTAAAGGAAGTTGGGATTTCTGAATATTCCATCTTTCGCCGCGACCAGGATCTGGTTTTGGTCATGCGAGTCAAAGATTTTGACGCAGCGGGGGACGCGCTAGCCGACGATCCCGTGAACTTGCGCTGGCAGACCGAGATGGCCAAGTATTTTGAGCCCGTTCACGGTCTTCAACCCGGCGAGCGGTTCGCGATGATGAAGGAGGTTTTCTATATGGAGTAGCGTGCCTGATTTCACGTCGGTTCAATTGTTGCCCTATTGCATCAGTGGGGTATGATAGCTGCGGATTTGGCGGCTTGGCGGGCAGTTTGGGTATCATGACGCTTCCCGCTTTCTCGGACATACGTTTCGGCTGAGAATATCTCCATGCAGCTTAAGACAAGCTTGCGCTACTTGGAAGACCGTTGGGACGAGCAGGTCGCTCACAGTCTCGACGAACCAGAGTTGCTCCGATACCGCTCGAATCTGTTGGGCTCCGACCTTCGCATCACCAACTTTGGCGGCGGCAACACCAGTTCGAAGATCCGGCAAACCGACCCGCTGAGCGGGAGGCAGGAAGAGGTCTTGTGGATCAAGGGCAGCGGCGGCGATTTGGGAAGCATCAAGCTGACTGGTTTGGCCGCGCTTTACTCGGAAAAATTGCACGGGCTGGAAAAGGTGTATCGCGGCGCTGAATTTGAAGATGAGATAGTGGACATGTATCCGCTGTGCGCCTTCGGAAAGAATGCGGTTGCTGCCTCGATTGACACGCCGCTTCACGGATTCCTGCCTTTCCGCCACATCGACCATCTGCACCCTGACTGGGGCATCGCCCTCGCTGCATCTGCCAACGGCCACGAAAAGATGGACGAGTTCAACCGCCTCTTTGATCACCATCTGATCTGGGTTCCCTGGCAACGTCCCGGTTTCGAGCTGGCGATGATGCTGCGTCGCGCCGTAGAGGAAAGTTCGAAATGCGACGGCGTGATTCTGGGCGGCCACGGCCTTTTCACCTGGGGCGACACCCAGCACGAGTGTTATGAAAATACAATTTCCATCATCGATCAGCTCGGACAGTTCGTTGTGGGCCATGTCGAGAAGAAAGGCGCCGCACTGTTCGGCGGATCGCGATACGAAGCACTGGAAAATCGCCGCGACCTTGCCCTCGACATTTTCCCCTTCCTTCGCGGAAGGGTTTCGAGCGCACGGCGTCTGGTCGGCAACTTCAGCGATCTTCCGGAAGTGCTGCGCTTCGTAAATTCGCGCGAAGCCGAGCATCTGGCTCATCTGGGCACGAGCTGTCCCGACCATTTCATTCGCACCAAAGTCAGGCCCTTGTTTGTTCCCTGGCAGCCCGGCGCAAGCGTGCAGGACCTCCGTGAGCCCATCGATGCCGCGCTGCAGAATTACCGCAAGGAATATGCCGAGTATTACAACTCATTCGCACGGCCGGATTCACCGTCGATGCGAGACGCCAATCCTACCGTGGTGCTGGTTCCCGGCATCGGCATGTTCAGCTTTGGAAAGAACAAGACAGAAGCCCGGCTCACAGGCGAATTTTATGTAAATGCGATCCACGTGATGGAGGGCGCGACCTCCATGGATACAGGGAAGCCGCCCGCGGTGGTGCCCCAGGCCGGGGCCGCGGCGCCTACCAGCGCGTTCACGGTGCATGCGAACTATGTCGCTTTGCCTCCTTCGGAAGCGTTCCGGATTGAATATTGGCAGCTGGAAGAAGCCAAGATCCGGCGACAGCCTCCGGAAAAAGAATTGAGCCGGCAAGTAGTCCTGATTGTCGGAGGTGGAAGCGGCATTGGGCGCGAAGCTGCACTGCTGGCGGCTGAACGCGGAGCGCATGTCGTCGTCGCCGACCGTGATCATGAAGCGGCCAACAAAGTAGCGGAGGAAGCCAGGGCGATCGCGGGCAAAGAAGGCAGCCTGGCTGTAGGTGTGGACATCCGACGCCGCGACGTCATCCGGCAGAGCTTGCGTGAACTGATTGCCGCCTACGGTGGGTTGGACATATTGATCAACACCGCCGCCCTTTTTCCCTCATCAAAAGACGGGCAGGTCAGCGATGAACAGTGGGGAGTAACACTTGACGTGAATGTCACCGCCAACTATCTCCTGGCTGATGAAGCAGCTCGCATTTTGCGCGACCAGAATCTCAGCGCCTCGATCGTTTTGACCAGTTCCGCCAACGCCGTCGTGCCCAAGCGCGGCAGCGAAGCCTATGACGTTAGCAAAGCGGCGCTCAGTCATCTGGTCCGCGAACTGGCAATTTCACTGTCTCCAAAGATTCGCGTAAACGGAATCAGCCCGGCGACCGTAATCAAGGGATCGACTATGTTTCCCCGTGACCGGGTCGTTGCGTCGCTCAAGAAATACGAGATCCCTTACCAAGAGAGTGCCAGCGACGAGCAACTGCGGACCCTGCTCGCGGAGTTTTACGCCAAACGTACTCTCACCCATCGTCCGATTGACCCGAGAGATTGTGCCGAAGCGATCCTGTTCTTGGCGGGACCGAAATCGCCATGTACGACCGGTCACATCGTTCCGGTGGACGGTGGATTGACCGAGGCTTTCCTGCGATGAATGATGGTGCGCACACTCGGCGTGCGGGGCCAACGGATACAGGGGCTGCCCATGGAGCCACGGATGGGGCTTCAAATAAGGAAGGGGCTGGAGCGGGCGGCGATTCCGGCCGGCAGGAGCGACGGGAACAACCCAGTTTGATAGCCGTCGATTTAGGCGCGGAAAGTTGCCGTGTCTCCTTGCTGCGGTGGGTCGAAGGAAGACCGGAGATCCGGCTCGTGTATCGCTTCGCGAACGCGGCTCGGTCTGAAGGTAAAGATCTTCGGTGGGACATCGAGGGCATCTGTGCAGGCGTGGAAGAAGGTCTGCGCGCCTGCGCGAACCTTGCGCCCGAAGGAATCGCGGCGATTGGCGTGAATGGTTGGGCTGTAGATTATGTGCGCCTGCGTTCCGACGGCTCTCCCCTCGCTAATCCTTTTTGCTATCGCGACCCGCGTAACGTGGAAGCGCTGCACCGCATGCAGTCGCGGATTTTACCTGACCGGCTTTACCAGCTCACCGGAGTCCAGATCATTTCGTTGAACACGCTGTACCAGTTGTACGCCGATGCGGATACGGAACAAGCCATTCCCTGGATGAATCTGCCGGAATACGTGCTGCACCGGCTCGGAGGAAAGCGGGTCTCGGAATATACCAACGCCACGCACACCCAGCTTCTCAGCGTGAGTGATCAGGATTGGTGCGCTGAACTTTTTCAGGCCGCACGGCTGGATTTGAATGCCGCGCCCCCGGTGGTAAGGCCCGGGACCAGTATTGGTAAGCTGCAAGGTGAACTCGCTTCCCTGCCATCGTTCCGTGATACGCAATTGATCGCTCCCGCATGTCACGACACGGCCTCGGCCATCGCGGGAATTCCCGCCCAAGGGGATGACTGGGCTTTCATCAGCTCCGGAACCTGGTCACTGGTGGGCTGCGTTCTGAATTCGGCGTGCGTCAGCGATGCCGCACGCAGCGCTAACTTCAGCAACGAAGGCGGAGTTGGCGGCAAGATTTATTTCCTCAAGAATGTGAATGGCATGTGGCTGTTGCGTCAATGCCTGGAACAGTGGCGGTTGCAAGGCCAGGTGTGGACGGTAGAGCAACTCGTCAACGCCTGTGCGAACTTCGATGCCCCCGAGCGCTTGATCGATGTCGACGAACCGGACCTGTTATTGCCGGGAGATATGCCCGCGCGCATCAATGCGCAACTGAACCGGCTGGGACAGGCTTCAATTCCCGACGGCCCGGCGATGGCACCCAGAATGGCGAACCTGATCTTCCATAGTCTGGCTGCCCGTTACGCAGCGGTCTTGCAGGATGCGATCAGAATCACTGGGAAGACTTTGCGGAGGCTTTACATCGTGGGCGGCGGAAGCAAGAATGCTTTGCTGAACCGGCTCACGGCAGAGGCAACCGGGCTTGAGGTTCTGACGGGGCCAACTGAAAGCGCAACCGTGGGCAACTTCGCGATCCAACTTGCCTCTCTCGAAGGCGGTTACGCTAATGGCGTCGGAGTAGCGGCCAACGCGGTGGCTGGATGGGCCAGCGTGCTTGCGGCACAGCCGTTCGAAGTTCTGGAAACAAATGCGCCTGCAGGCAGCATCCGCGCTCAAAAAGCAGAAGTGAGCCCACGGCCGACTGGAAAGGCACTGGCATGACGGAAAAATTAGAAGTACTCATTCACCGCGCACTGGATAACTTTAATATCGAGCTACCCTCCTGGGGATTCGCTAACACCGGAACGCGCTTTGGAAAATTCATCCAGCTGGCGGCGGCCGTCACGATCGAAGATAAATTCAGCGATGCCGGGCAGGTGCACGCCTTGACCGGCGCGTGTCCCACCGTTGCGTTGCATGTGCAGTGGGACCTGCCCAACGGGTTAGAAGATGTCGTTCAGGTAGAGCGCTTGGCCGAGAAATACGGCGTTCAACCCGGCTCCATCAATCCCAACGTCTTTCAGGACCAGGAATACAAGTATGGATCGGTGGGCAATCCGGACCCGGCCATTCGCAAGCGCGCGCTCGATCATATTCTGGAATGCATCGCTATCGCCAAGGCGCTCGAGTGTCGCGACATCTCACCCTGGTTTGCCGACGGGTCAAATTATCCGGGAACACAGAGCATCCGCCACCGGATCGGATGGTTTGAAGAAGCACTGAAGCAAGTGCATGCCGGCCTGAATCCCAAGCAGCGGTTACTGATCGAGTACAAGCCGTTCGAACCCGCCTTCTATCACACGGACATCGCCGACTGGGGGATGGCTTTTCTGCTGGCGCGCACCGCCGGTCCGCAGGCGTATGTGCTGGTGGACACCGGGCATCACTATCAAGCGCAGAATATTGAGCAGATCGTCGCCTGGCTGCTGCATCACAAAATGATCGGTGGTTTTCACTTCAACGACCGCCGGTATGCCGATGACGACCTCACCCTAGGCTCGATTGATCCGTATCAGATCTTCCGCATCTTTCACGAGATTCACAACTATGCCTGGGAAACCGGCGCGTTCGCGGATGTGGCCTACATGGTCGACCAGAGTCACAATCTGAAGGGCAAGATGGAAGCCATGATTCAGACGGTCTGCACCGCGCAGGAACTGTACGCCAAAGCGGCGATTGTCGATCACGCGCGTCTGGCGAAATTGCAGCAGAGTTGCTCGTTAGTTGAAGCCGAGGAATGCCTGCGCGGTGCGTTCTGGTATGACGTGCGTCCGGTCCTGCGCGACTGGCGCCGCGGCCACGGTTTGCCGGAAGATCCCATGCAGGCGTTCCGGGAGAATGGATATCTGGAGCGGATCACCGCCGAGCGACGCGCACGCAATGCGGTAGTCGTGACGACGTACGCGTAACCCCCCGCTACGGTCGAGCAAGCACAGCTGACCCCAGCAGTCCAGCGGAGCACGACTCTAAGCTCTAATCGAGCATCGTGCAGCGCTGATTGCTGATAGCTGACGGCTGAAGGCTTCCTGTATGCGGCATCACTTTACTGCGTAGTTACTTTGTCGGGCGTCAAACTAGGGCTGGATTGAGAACCTGTAAGATCCCGCCCCCGCCTGGTAGATCGCACTGCGGCCATCTCTGGCTACGAACGAGATTCCCGTACTCTGCCGAATATCTTTGCCATCCTCCAGAATTGCAGTAGTCACATCGCCGGGAAAATACAACAACCCGGTCGTATTCGACGGAATGATGACATCCCACGATATCGTGTTTCCATCGGCTTTCCAGTTTGACGTGACTGCACCATACGGAGAATCGTACGTCGCTCTGGCCGCTCCCAGCGTGGCATCGAATTGCGGATGCAACACGAGGCGATGGAATCCCGGATCTTCCGCAGTTTCGTCAATCCCGGCGGCGTAACGATACAGCCACTCGGCTACAGCTCCGTAAGCATAGTGATTGTAGGAATTCATGGACGGATCACCCATCATCTGGTCGCCATTCCAGCGTTCCCACATGGTGGTGGCGCCATGATCAATCATGTATCCCCACGAAGGATACGTGGTCTGCAGCAACAACCGGTACGCCACGTCGCTGTGTCCGCTATTGCTGAGTTCGATCATCAGGTACGGTGTCCCCAGAAACCCGGTGGTGAGATGCCAGTCGTGCGCCTTGATGTCTTCGACCAGCTTTTCGGCGGCGATGACCCGCTGCGATTGCGACAGCAAGTTCATGTGCAAGGCCAGCACGTAGCTGGTCTGGCTGCCGGTTCCGACCGTGCCATCCGGCTTCACGTACTCCTGGTTGAATGCAGCGCGGATCTTTTGGAAAACCTCCCTGTACTTCTGCTCTTCCGAGGGCCGGTCCAACACCCGCGCGATGCGCATCATGATCGACGCGTCGTAAGCCCAGAATGCCGTCGCGATTAGGTCCTTTGAGGTCTTACTGCCGATCGCGAGCCAATCACCGTAGTCGTTCCCGCGCTCCTTCAGCCACAGATAGTTAGGATTCGAGCCTGCGATGTGGTCCATCCACTTTTCCATCGCGGCCCAGTTTTCATCCAGGATGCGAGTGTCCCGAAACTGCAGGTAAGCGGACCATGGGATGATCACGCCCGCATCAGCCCAGCCCGCCACGCTGTCGCCCGTGGGGCCCACGCGGGGTGAAACGTCGGTGAAAGCGCCGCTGGCACTTTGCGCGTCACGAATGTCAGTGGTGAATTTATGCGAGAAGGCAGCGAGGTTCGCGTTGAATGAAGCGGTTCGCCAGAAGACTTCGGCGTCACCCATCCAGCCCAGGCGCTCGTCACGCTGCGGACAATCGGTGGGCACGCTCAGAAAATTTCCGCGCTGGCCCCAAAGAATGTTGCTCCACAGCTGGTTCACCATCGGGCTTCCGGTGCTGAACTGAATGGTGAATGGCGCGGCAGTATAGAAAACGATGCCCTCGACCGCATCCCGCGACGGCGTTCCCGGATAGCCGGTGAGTTCGATGTAGCGGAATCCATGGAAGGTAAAGTGAGGCTCGAAGAATTCAGTTCCCTTCCCGCTCAAAATGTAGGTGTCAGTGGCTTCGGCGGTGCGTAGATTTTCGGTGTAGAGTTCGCCATTCGACTTTAGAACTTCTCCAAAGCGGATCTTAACCTTGGTGCCAGCCTTGCCGGTAACGTGCAACCGGGCCCAGCCAACCATGTTCTGGCCCAGATCGAAGACGTAAACTCCAGGCGTCGGATTCGTTACCGACTTCGGCTTGAGCGTTTCGTTTACCCTGATGGGCTGGAAATCTTGCGCTACCAACGGGGCCGGAGGCTCGGCAGCAGCCACGACCGCACTCCAACGCGCGTCCGGGAATCCAGCCTGATCCCATCCTTTCTGTTCCAGCCGGGCATCGTAATTCTCGCCGTTGTAAATTTCCGATCCGAGGATGGGAGATTGGGTCGCTTTCCATGACTCGTCGCTCACCACGGAATCGCGCGTGCCGTCGCTATATTCGATCTCGAGCTGCACCAGCAACCGGACCGGGGGAGGACCGAAGTTATATCGCGTCTGCAGCCAGCCCAGGCCGTCGGCATACCATCCTCCGCCCAGAATCGCGCCGATCGCGTTTTCACCCTGCTTGACCTGCGAGGTTGCGTCGTAGACCTGATAGACAATGCGCTTGCGATAATCTGTCCAGCCCGGAGCGAGAATATCGTTTCCCACGCGCTGGCCATTCAGATACAGCTGGTAAGTACCCAGTGCAGTGGAATAGATTCGAGCGCTGCGAACTGTCTTGGCCACGCTGAAGTTTCGCCGCAACAGATTTACCGGCTGCGCAGGCCAGGGAGTGCCCAGCGGCGCCTGGCCGATTTCTGCCACCACGACCGCGTTCGGCCACGAGGAGTCGTCAAAGCCCTTCGCTACCCATGCTTCGCCCGTCTGCTCCGGCCCGGTCTTCCAGTCAGGTCCGGAAATGAAACGTTCGATCTTGCCGTCTGCTGTTTCGACCCGCAGAAGCGCAATGAAACCTGCCTGGGGAGGCCGTTCGCGATCTTTTTGCACAATGGCTTCCGCGGCCAGGGAATTAGCACCCGCGTTCAGGAGCTTGCCCACAGGAACGACCCGGAAGTAACCCCACGGGTCGCGCACCCGCCCGAAGTTGCCCATCGGCGACTCGACCAAAACCTGCTGGCCATTGACCCATACTGCCAGGTTGTCCTTGGCGGTGATGAGGAGCGTGGCGTCTTTCGGTTTTTGCGCAAGATTAAAGCGGAAGCGGAAATCGTGCTTGCCGGGCGTCGCATTGGTGAGCGCATGGTCATTCGCGGCCCAAATCCACTTCGGCTCCGACTCATAGTCTCCGCGCTCCAGAGGCATGTCGCGCGTGATCCACTTCGCTTTCCAGTCTTGAGAGGAAAGCAGCCCCATTTCCCACCAGCTTGGCTGGCTGTACGGCGAGGCTTGTCCCTGCGCATTCCAAACCCGCACCTGCCAGTAATAGCGGCGACGAGACTCAACTGTGGGGCCGCCGTAGGAAACATTGACAGACTGGTCGGACTCGACGCGTCCGCTGTCCCACACATCGGCTCGATCCTGCGCCAGCGCCTCGGAGGAACCGGCCACGCGAATTTCATACGCCGACTGGCGCGCGCCACGACTGGAATCGTGAAGCTGCCACGAAAGCCGCGGATGGGAAATATCGATTCCCAGCGGCTCCCGCATGGCTTCACACTGAAGATGATCGGGCGCACTACTGTCGAACGCAAAGAGCGGACGCCGGCGCGCTCACGACCAATAGCAGCGCCAGCGCGAAACCTGAGAGACAGCCGCTTCGCCCTTTGAACGAATGAAGGATCGCCTTCGCTCGCGCTTCAATTCTCGCCCCGCCCGTCCTGAAGGCTCTCGTCATTTCGCCGGCTCCTATGAAGGTTCGCTATTGTACTTATTTGCCTTTTGAATTGACAGGCTTGGCTCCGGGACGGTGACTTCGGTCAGAAGGAACGTGCCCACCGGGTCGGAGATCTCGTGCGCCGCCCGCCGGATGCTTCACGGACTGAAAACCATTCAGCATGACGCCTGAAATTGAAGGCTCAGGCCGTGAGAATGAGCGCTCTGCCCTCGCATCCCTTCCCCGGTAATATAATGTCGCGAATGCCTCTGACTTCCGGCACGAAACTCGGTCCCTACGAAATCGCCGCGCCCATCGGTGCCGGCGGAATGGGCGAAGTCTATCGCGCCCGCGATACGCGATTGGGTCGTGAGGTGGCGTTGAAGATTCTTCCCGAGTCTTTGGCGCTGCAACCTGACCGCCTGCGGCGCTTCGAGCAGGAAGCGCGGGCCGTCGCCGCGTTGAACCACCCTAATATCCTTGCGGTTTTTGATATCGGACAGCACGAGGGTTCGCCGTTCCTTGTCTCCGAACTTCTGGAGGGCGAAACCCTGCGGGCTGTACTGGATCGGGGAGCCCTGCCTCAGCGTAAGACCATCGATTTCGGGGTGCAGATCGCACAGGGACTTGCGGCTGCGCACGAAAAGGGAATCGTCCATCGCGACCTGAAGCCCGAAAACATTTTCATCACCAGGGACGGGCGAATCAAGATTCTGGACTTTGGATTGGCCAAGCTGGTGCAGGCTGCTGGCGGGGATCCCGACGACGTCACGCTCGCCGGCTCGAACACGGCGATGGGCGTGGTCATGGGAACGGCGAGCTACATGGCGCCGGAGCAGGTCCGCGGCGAGGCCATCGATGCTCGCACCGATATCTTCGCGTTCGGCGCCGTGTTGTACGAAATGCTGTTCGGCCAGCGTGCCTTCCGCCGCGATACTCCGGCCGAAACTATGACCGCGGTTTTGAAAGAAGACCCGCCGGAGTTGTCCGGTCCCGCTCGTATGGTCTCGCCCGCGCTCGAGCGCACGGTGCGGCGGTGCCTTGAGAAGAATCCAGAACAGCGCTTCCAGTCAGCGCGAGATTTGTCGTTTGCGCTGAGCGCGCTCTCTGGAACTGATACCAGCGGGCCGATGCGTGTCTCGGCACCGGCTCGTCGAATGCCCCTCCTGCTCTGGGCGTGTGTCACCCTGGCACTGGCAGCAGTTGCGGCGGCGACCTGGTGGGTCACGCGACGCCCGGTGGCAACCACCCGCTTGCAGTTCGCCATTCCTGTCCCCGAAGAAATGAGCGTGAGCCACATGGCGCTCTCGCGCGACGGTTCCATGCTGGCGTTTGTATCGCCGGACGAAAGCTCGGCTTTGCCTGTGCTTTACGTGCAACGTATCGGTTCGCCGACCGTCACGCTTTTGCCCGGCACACAGGGTGCAAGTTATCCCTTCTGGTCACCGGACGGGGCTTACGTCGCCTACTTCGCGAGTGGCAAGCTCCTGAAGATCCCGGTATCGGGTGGGCCGCCCCAGGTGCTGGCCAGCGTTCTGGCGGCTCGCGGCGGTAGCTGGGGAAGTCGCGACGTCATTATCTATTCTCCCGATTCCGGCAGCGCCGTCTGGCGCGTCAACGCCGATGGCAGCGGCACCGTTCCGGTTACCCAGGAGTTCCTCGGCGGTAGTCAGCACCACGACACCCACCGTTGGCCACTCTTTCTTCCCGACGGCAATCATTTCTTGTTCTGGGCGGGTAACTTCGGCAACTCCAAGGACGACCGTTCCAGCGGCATCTATGTCGGATCTCTCGATGGCAAGGAGCGGAATCTCGTCCAGCTTTGTCGTTCGAGCTTTGGTTACGACTCCCACAATCTGTTTTACGCGGACGATCAGCGGCAGTTGGTAAGTGTCGCCTTTGACGTCTCCGCCGCAAGGGTTTCAGGCCGCACAACCGCCATTGCCAATGCCGTCGGTTTTCAACCCTCCACCTATTGGGCTGCCCTCGCCGTCGCCGTGAACGGCACAGTGATCTATAACACGGGTGTCGGAGCAGCCCTCTCGGTTCTTACCTGGATGGACCGTGCGGGCAAGGCGTTGGGCCGGATCGGCGATCCCGCGATCCTCGCCAACCCAACCCTCTCGCCCGACGACAGTCGCGTCGCCGTGGACATCACCGATCTGAAAAGTAGCAATGTGGATGTTTGGCTGGAGAGCACGAAAGGCGCCGGCAATTCGCGCTTCACCTTCGATCCCGTGGAAGAAGTTGTCGGGGTTTGGTCGCGGAGCGGAAACACGCTCACCTACCGGGCGAATTTCACCGACGGTGTAACCGTATTCACCAAGCGCGCCAACGGGCTGGAGCGGGAAAAACCTCTACTCGAGGGTCAAGTGAAGAATGACATCGTTCCCAACTCCTGGTCCGCTGACGACAAACAAGTGCTTTGCACGGATCAGGATCCATCACACTGGTACCTGGTGACGCTACCCGCTGGGGGCGGTAAGCCCACGCCATTGCTCTCCGCCAAGGGCAACCAGACCAACGGACAGATTTCTCCGGACGGAAAGTGGGTCGCCTATGCCTCCGATGAGTCCGGCGTCTGGGAGATTTACGTCACCTCGTTCCCGGGTGCCACCGGAAAGTGGCAAGTATCGCGGGGCGGCGGCACCGAGCCGCGCTGGCGTGGGGACGGCAAAGAAATTTTCTACATCGGACCCACCGGAATGCTGATGGCTGTGCCCGTGAACAGCGACAGCATCTTCGCGACCGGTACGCCCACGCCCCTGTTTGAAATTCAGGGCCGCGCCCCCATTTCCAGTACTGACACCTTCACCTACGATGTGACCAAGGACGGAAAGCGTTTCCTGGTGAACCATTACGTGAAACCTGAACACGTAGCGCCCTTGACCATCCTGCTGCAAACCGCCCCCGGTCCGCCAAATTAGCCGTCATCACGCCTCTGCGCTTTGTTCTGGCGATGGAGGGGCGGGCGCCCCCGCCCGTCCGGGCCGCCTAAAGGGCGGCAGTTTTCTTCCACGCAGCGTGACCGGTTCCTGCATGGTCCTTCAGTTCGTGATGCCGCGCGTCCCAGGTGCTCCTCAGAAACGAGGTCTCCCAATGGCGCTCAAACCCTCCATAGATAGGAGCCTCAATGTGACTTAAGACATCTTGCCTCGAGCCTGCCGCAAGCGCACTGTTCGGTTATTGGGCCATCGGTATCAGGCCGTCAGCGGGCCAGGGGAACGAACCATGGAGCAGAGCCACAGCGTCAGACTACAGAGACTGCAGATTACGAGGCCCGATGTGTTCGGCCCCAGCCGCCTGTTTCACGAAATTGCCGGATATGCGTGCTTGATGCTCTTGACCGCTGGCTTTGTCTCCGGCGCGTTCGCGCAGGAAGCCGTTCCTTTTGAAGTCTCAAATCCGAAACACAAGCAGTGGTCATCTGAGGAAGCCAGCAAGATCTACTATTCCGCCTGCGACCTCCTGGCCCGAACTGTCAGACCGGAAAAGCCGCCGCACTTGCATCCCAGATTTGTCCTGGTTCTGGGAGGCGACACCAACCAGGTCTTGCGGACCGGCTCGGCGGTCGAGATCCACTTGAAATCCTGGGATGCCGAAAAGTTTGCCGAAGCGATGGTGCTGGTGGCGGCACGGGAGGTACTTCAGATGGATGATTTGATGAAAATAGCCCGACAGTCGGTCTCCTCCGCCGAAGCTACCGTCTCCGCGAATCATCTCAGGCAGAGCCAGTAGGCTGTAGGAAGGAACGCCCTGCGCAGGTCAGTTCTCTCCCTTATGCGGCTCGAACTTCTGTGGCTTGAGGCGTGTCCGGCAGAAGCCTGGTTTGAAGCACTTTTTTTAGACCTTCCAGGCGCTGCCCCTCGCTTTTTCGCTCGTGCCGAAGTTCCTGGATTCTGCACTCGTGCCGATCGGATGATGAAGAAGGTCCGTAGCTCATGTCCTTGCGTTTCATGATGTCCCTTTAGAAGGGTAAAGGCTACCTTCGCCTGAACGCAAAATCAAGACATACTTTCCCTTTCTAAAAGCAGCCCTATCAGCTGCACATTCACAAACCTGCAACCCTGAGATGATCGCCGCCAGCATCCTTGCGGCTCTGAACCTCTCACGTTCGCTTTTCTGGTGGGTGTATACTGCATCGCTTCCCGGAGTTCAAATGGGAAATCCGGTTCAAGTTACGAAAAATAAAACCAGGGTACTCGACCCCGGGGTCACTAGCGCCCCTATGGTCGTCGTCTATCGCGGCCTTGGACCAGAGACCGGGAAGGATTACGCCTATGACACCGCCGACTGGATGATCGAACAGATAAAGAAGGCGATCCCGAACGAGTCGCTGAACCGGATCATTTTTGCCGTGCCGGACGATTACAACCAGGACTGCGAGACGTGTCTCCATCAGGCTAAAGAGCTGATCGATAAAAGGAAGGGCAACATCAGCACCTACTCCCTCTGCGGCTTCTCAAAGGGCGGTGCGCCCCTCTACAAGAATCTGTCCCGCCGAAACTGGACAATCCTGGGCCTCATCGATCCGGTGTCGCCCAGCATGGTGAAGGGTTTTTCCAATGCGGCCGTGGACAAGTACGCTTCCAAGATCCGTTGTGTGTACGGTGTATCGCATTGGGGCACGCGACCGCCCCCGGGCACGCCGCCGAAGCACTATACCAAGAGCCAGAGGGGTTACATGACAATCAGGGATTTCTACGACCACCTGAAGGCCCTCAAGGTGGACATGATCGATGCGACTGACAATCAAGGGCACAGCGACATGCCTGCGGTTTTCTTTAGGAAGTACGGATCGTCTTTCCTCTAATCTGGATCCGCACTTGGCCTTCGGCATCGCTTCCCAGAAATACGCTATCGACTCTCCGCTTTCAAGACTTCACCTTGTGGCCGATACGACCTTGGAGCGAACGCGAATCACCGTCTTGTCGAGTTGCAACTCCATGGTCTGGCGAAGTCTGGAATGGTCTTCGTCGTCCAGGGCCACGAAACGAAAGGGTTGCAGGCAGCCAGAGGTCGATTTTCGCGTTGGCTGGAGGAGCTCGGCCATGCCACGAATCGCTCCCTGACTGGTCTGAAGTGTTACTTGGACGAAGTCGCCGGGCTCAAGAGGTTTCGCCAGGATAAACAGCCCGCCCGTTGTTGAGAGCACGTGCAGCTTGGCTCGAACGGCCCCACTGATTTCCGAACGAATCGCGACCAGAACTGATCCACCAAATTTTACGCGAGTCGCTCGCTTGGTTGAGTTCGCTTGGGGAAAATGTGTCATGCTCGGACTATGTCACCTCCGCCTGCGGCGCACGACATTACCCAAGGACTTGGCCCGCCGTGAACTAGCGGTTAAGCAACTGTTACTTAACAGTCTTCGGGACTTATATCCGCAGAACCTGAGCCGAATGACTGCCAGTAACGCTTTCAAGGTTACAGGGGTTACCAACAGACACTTGGAGGTTTACTTACATCTGTGGGATTCGGGGTATCGCGGCGAATGCTCTGCGTGCCGCCTACAGTGATCACCTGAGTCGCAGCTTCGGATGCGGGCTGACAAAAATGAGTGAGTCTGTGAATCCATACGCTCCGCCACATGATCGAAATAGGTAAGCGATGAAATAGGTAAACGATACAGACCGATGACAAAATGAGGTGAGTCAGTGTCTAGTCTCACAACAGATACGGATGTTTTAATCGTCGGCGCCGGGCCGGTCGGGTTGTTTCTGGCAAATGAATGCGCCCGCCGAGGTCTGAGATACCGGCTTGTCGAGGAGAATTCGTCACAATCGGAACACTCTAAAGCGCTCGCAATCTTTCCCCGGACACTTGAGATCTTCGATATGGCCGGGTTGGTCGGTCCGTTCCTCGAAAGAGCGAACCGCGTCACATCGGTCGCTGTAGTTACACACGAACGCACACTTGCCCACATGCGGTTCGCCCCCCAGGAGAGCCCCTATTCGTTCGTAGCCATGGTTCCCCAGGATGTGACGGAGAAATTACTCGTCGAAGGGTTGCGCCGTAAAGGCGGAGACGTTGAATACCAGACCAAATTCGTTTCCGCGAATCAAGAGGAAGACTGTGTCAGCGTCACATTGGACCATAACGGCGAACCAATCAACCTCAGGGCTGCGTTCGTGGTTGGGTGCGACGGCGCACACAGTGCGGTTCGGCATCAACTGAATCTGCCCTTTGAGGGAGCGCAGTATAAAGATTTGTTCCTGTTAGCGGACGTCGAGACCAACGAAGCGCTTCCCGCAGACGAATTGCAGCTTTGTCCAAACGAGCTTGGACCCGTAGCAATTTTCCCAATGAGCGCCAATCGCCGGCGAGTTGTCGCGACAATCGACAACACCGAAGGCGATGCGCCATCGCTTGATCTGGTGCGACAGATACTGGCTCAACGCGCGCCCAGTGGCATCGAGGCCCTGGGCCTGCACTGGGGGACCTATTTCCGCATCCATCACCGCCAGGCGGCAGAGCTGCGCGTGGGGCGTACCTTCATCGCTGGCGATGCCGCTCACATTCACAGTCCTTTTGGCGGGCAGGGGATGAACACGGGACTCCACGACATCTGGAATCTGGTCTGGAAGCTCGACCTTGTTCTGCACGGTCGGGGCAACGAGGAATTGCTCAAGAGCTACAGCGCCGAACGCCGGCCAGTGATCAAGCATGTCATCGAGACCACGGATTTCCTGACCAAAGCGATGGGAACTCCGAGCAAGCTGGCGCAGCTTCTGCGCGATGCCATCATACCGATGGTGTCGCGACTGGCCCCTTTTCAGCACGCCTTCGTGCAGAGACTCTCCGAACTTGGTGTGGCCTATCGTGGAAGTCCGATTGTCGAAGGAGCGGGAGAGCGCTACTTCGACGATTCGATGCGTGGCGGAGATGCCATTCGCAGCCGCTTCCTGCTTTTCGTCGATGGCGACGCGGATTCATCGACCAAGCAGGCAGCGAAACAACTGGCTGAATCAATGACCAACATCGTTGAGTTGCGATTGCGCCCCCGCCACGAGATAACACTTGTTCGGCCGGATGGGTACATCGCGTACTCTGACCACAGTCGCGACGAAATTGCAGCATTGACATCGGTGCGTTCGCTGCTGGAACGCCAAACAAAAAGCGAGGGTGGACGCCGTGCAGCCTAGTGCCACATCCTTTTCGGCTCATGGCTCGTGACATCGCCTTCTTCTTCGCTGTGTGCTCGGACGTCTCACGGAAGGACGCAGTGCCTGACAGGCTGCTACCATCGGTAGAGTCCGACACGCAGCGCCAACAACGGAGGTTTTGAGATGAAAGCTGTGACCGGAGTATTTCGCTCTAAATCCGAGGCACAACGGAGCGTGGCCGAGATGCGCTCACTGGGCCTGCCCGAGGATCGAATCACTCTTCTGACCCCCGGCAACGGGGCGGACCTGCAATCCGTTCCAATGGTTGCGGCCGAACAACCCGGCGTTGGCAAAGCAATCGGCGCCGTGCTGGGTGCCTCCGCCGGACTATCGGGAGTTCCATTGATTGCCGCCATGATCCCCGGCGTCGGACCGGTTGCGGCACTCGGACTGCTGGGTGGAGCGGTACTGGCTGCGGCCGGTGCGGGAATTGGCGCGATTGCCGGAGGAAAGCTGGAAAATGCGATGACCGACGGAATACCGGAGGACGAACTTTTCGTCTATGAAGACGCTCTCCGCAAAGGCCGTAGCGTGGTGATCGCCCTCGTGAATGACGAAGAGGAAGCCTCGCGCCTCCGCGAACTACTGAAGACGGAAGGGGCAGAAGCCGTCGATGCAGCTCGCGAACAATGGTGGATCGGATTGCGCGACGCTGAAAAAGAGCACTATTCGACTACCAGTCCGGGCAAAAACTTCAGCGAAGACGAGCAATTCTTCCGGCTTGGTTTCGAATCTGCGTTGCACGCTCGCATGCGCTGCCGGGAATATGATCAGGTATTGACCGAGATGTCAGTCCAGATTGAGGAACTGGAGCGCCAGTATCCCAACGCTGAAGTGGGTGAGGCTTTCACGCGAGGATACCAGCGCGGCCGCGAGCACTACGAGCAGCTATGCAAAGAATCCAGGGCGGCGTAAGAGACTGATTAGGAGCGTGCGCGCCCGATTACGGTACGTCACTCTTTGGCGTTTAAGCCCGGAACCCGGCTCTAAGTCGTGCAAGCCGGATGTCCGCAATCGCACCCAATTTCAGTTTCTCTCGATCCCGCCTCGCGACAAAATTGGCTGCAGTACTTTTCTCCAGGCGGGGCAATGCATATGCAAGGTACGTGAGCGCACTTCTCAGACTTTTCTTGAGCCATACTGGTTCTCCTTGATTCGGCAGTCGATAATTGCGTAACATCACTGGGCAAGAATACCTTCCGATGCATTCTTGCTCCACGAAAAGCTACTGTACTCCCCTCTTTTTCACCATCAGGTATCACCTGCATGTCCGCTAAGCACTTTCCTGTAGTGGGGAGAGGCTCTACAGGAAGCTCTATCCCGTCTTTGACCCGGAGAGACGATCACTAAACCAACAACAATCCGCGGAGACACTGGGGCCGCCGTAACTACTGCACGCGTTCTCTGATTTGCAAGTGATCTGCGCGGCTGTAAGCCATTGCAGAAATGGCTCCTCGATAGGACTCGGATCAACAACCTCCGGTTAAGTATTACGAACAAACACGTGCCCACTGGAAGTCAGGGTCTCAGACGATCAAGCCCGTCTCTTTGAGTTAGGTCGCCCGACCACACCGTCACGTCTGGACCGTACCGGACGACTCTCTCGCTGGCAAGCATGGCAGGTTTTTTCGCCGCCTGCCCTGGGAGATCGAGAGCCTGTTTCAGGTAGTGAACAACAGCGTCCTCCGCCACGGTATCGGCTTCTGCGACATGCGGTAGTTGGCGAGAGCTTGGCGTTACTGTAACCCGCTGACCCGATGCCAAGAGCTTCGCTATTGGGATCGTGGGCAGGACCCTGGGCAAAGAAGAGCTTTGTTGTTCCGGCATTTCCGCCAGCATTGACGAACCGTCAGGGTTAGCCAAGAGCGGGTGACGGATTGACACGCCTATCACCGCAAAAAAGATCGCAGCGATTGCGAGTGCGTCGACTGCCCTGAAAAACATGGCTTTGCTCGCGAAGATTTTCGTTGCATGTGGAAGCGACGTCGCCGATAGACGGGGCGGATAAATCCTCCCGGCACTGTTGTCGGAATCGCTCGGAGAAGTAAATGGCTGGGCAGATCGGGATGCCAGAAGGCTTGGTTCTCCAACCCACAGGGACGGAGTTCGCTTCTGGACAATCGCCCCAGCCCGGAACGGATTCGTGTGCCTTGCTTCAATTGGCTGCAGTACAGTTCGATCTTTCTCTACCTGTAGCAGATACGCAGCCGCGAGAAGGCGATGAAAGCTTTCTGCGCTCAAGACGGGCTTTTCTTGAGCTTTTTTGGTTTCCTGGTTCACGTCGACACCCGCGCCTTCGCGTTTACCACTAAACTAAGACCCGCTTGCCTCAAGTCATTTCAAGCAGCCCATTCGTCGGGCGCGCTTTGCGTATCCCGTCCGTACTTCAGCGCGCCCCGAAGAGCATGTAAGGCGTACATGGCATCATCCAAGTCTTCTTGCTCTTCTATGTTGTCCCCTCTTGCGTGAAACAACTCGTGGACCCGCAGCACAACCGCCTGCTCCGCTTCGAAGATGCGCAACACCGCGACGGTATGATCACGCTCGAAAATGGCAGCTAGGTAAAGCTCGGCCCACGCTCTACCTCGATCGGGAGAGCTGGAGATCCCAACGCGCATAATTCATCTCCGGCGAGAAATTCGTTACAGGTGAGGAATTGCCACGAAAACACCATAATATTGTGGAACGATGGCTTGGGTAAATACAGCGAATCCTGTAGAAAGCTGAGAGGGCGACTGAAACTGCAGGACACCTTCGTAAGATGTTTCTCGATTCCTTAAAGTCGTGGCACATTAAGGCTGCTCCGCGAGCGCCTGGTCCCGTCCCTGGTAAATGCGTTGTCCCCCTCGCTAAGTCCGGCTTCTTCCCCTAGCGGGAGCGGCCAGCGCGGTAATGATGATGCCACCGCCAATTGCCAGAGCATCTTCAAGAACTGCAATTCCAATATCAGGCATACGGTCGCCGAGCTTTTTTCGAGTGTAATAGCCGGCCAAGGCCCCGGCGATGGCGCCCACTCCACCGAGAACCCCTCCCTCCGCAAGAGGTCGTTCCGCAATACCATAGATTGTCGCCCCGCAAACCGCACCCGACAAAACGCGAGCCGCAAGTGGCCCTGGCTTCAGGCGACTCGGTGTAAAGGGCAGCTTGTCTGCAATCAACTCGCTTATTGCGAGGTCTGTGATTCTTTTCGACGCCTCAGCCGAAAGGATTGCGGCAAATGGCGAATTTCCCAGGCGAACCCATTTCCGTTTTACCGCCCAGGCGAGGACTGCGGGCGCTGCCAGGGTGCGCAAACCGGCTACTGCGCCTATCCCCACAGCTAACGCGGGAGTGTATGAGCGTTTCATCCGGTCGCTACATTGTAACGACAAACCCGCTTCAGTGGTTCATAAGCCTTCGATAAAGCCCACGGTATACCATGAGGCGTGCAACTTCCCGTGAACCCGCCGCTACTGCCGATGCTTGCCAAGCGAGTGGGTGAATTACCAGCCGATGGGGATTATGTTTTCGAGCCGAAGTGGGACGGGTTTCGCGCACTCGTCTTTCGCGATGGGGACGAGATCCTGATCCAGAGCCGCGACGAAAAGCCGCTCAACCGCTACTTTCCTGAGCTGCTGGAGCCATTACGCTCGGCATTACCGGCTCGCTGCGTTCTCGACGGAGAGATTGTCATCGTCAGGGACAATGGACTCGATTTCGACGCGCTTCAACTGCGGCTCCATCCCGCCGCATCGCGCGTGAATCTTCTGTCCCGGCAAACTCCATCGTCATTCGTGTTCTTCGACCTGCTTTGCCGGGGAGACCGCGATCTTCGGGGAGAGCCATTCCAGACCCGCCGCCGTGAGCTGGAATCGCTGATTTCAGCGGCGCCCCCTCCCATCCATCTGACCCCGGCAACCGGCGACCGCACCGTTGCCTCCGACTGGTTTCGCCGCTTTGAAGGCGCGGGTCTTGATGGCGTCATGGCCAAGCCCATCTCAGGGACTTACGAGTCGAACAAACGCGTGATGCTCAAGGTCAAGCACGAGCGCGACTGCGACTGTGTGGTTGCCGGATTTCGTTGGCACAAAAAAGGAGATCGCACTCTCGTCGGCTCATTGCTGCTGGGCCTCTTTGACGATGCCGGTGCTTTGCAGCACGTCGGAGTTTGTGCGAGCTTCAGCACCAAGAAGCGCCAGGAACTCGCAGAATTTCTCCAGCCTTATCGTAAAGATGCGCTCGCCGGTCATCCGTGGAAACAGTGGGCAGACTATGGAAGTGCCGGCGAGGAGGGCGTCAGTCGCATGCCGGGCGGCCAGAGCCGCTGGAGTCAAGGCAAGGACTTATCGTGGGAACCAGTGCGACCCGACCTGGTGGTTGAAGTCGCTTATGACCACATGCAAGGAAGCCGCTTTCGCCATACGGCGCAATTCCGCAGGTGGCGAACCGACAAGAAGCCCAGCGACTGCACCTATGCCCAACTCGAAGTCGTTCCGCCGCAGGAGTTGCAAGCGATCTTCCCCTCCGGTCGCTAAGCCTGCGCGACTGCCTCTTCTATTCTTTTTCTTTTTTCGCTGTCTTGTTCTTGCGCCATTCCCGCCATTCACGCGTCGGATCGTCATCCGGGTCGGGAGTTTCCTGCGGCGGGCGCAGGGCTTCGGGCACATGGCGTAGATTGACTCGGATGCGGGTCCACGTCGATGACCGGCCTCGCATGGAGTCAACCAGCACGTCGTCTACTGCAAGGAAACCGGCTATCTGGTCATGTTTGCTCTTCCATCTTTCAAGGCCCGCTAATGCGGCTTCTTTATCGGGAGAGTTCGCAACCACGATGAGCGGCATCTTCACCCGCGGTTTCTTCACGGCTGACTTGGCGCGTGAGGGCGCCACTCGAGGACCCTCGGTTTCCATCTTGCGAAAATGCGGCGGCCAGGGGGCGTCGCCGAGACCGGCGGCTTCGTCTTTGTCCGCGAGCTCAAGTAATTTTCCAAGCGAACCAGGCTCAGCATCCATGCCCGCGTGCGGATCGCCGATTTTCGCGAAGCGATCCGGTATTGTGAATATCGTGAAGTCGGCGGGTTCGCAGTCAGCGACCTCGCGCCAGTGAAGAGGCGTCGAGACGCGGGCGTCGGGAAGCGGCCGTACCGAATACCCAGAGCATGTGGTCCGGTCCTTCGCATTCTGGTTGTAGTCCAGGAACACGCCATGACGCTCTTCTTTCCACCACTTCGAGCTGGCCAGCGCGGGCGCACGCCGCTCGACCGCGCGCGAGAACGCGATGGCCGCGCGGCGAACTTCGGTAAACGTCCAGCGCGGTTCGATACGCACATTTACGTGCATGCCGCGGGAACCGCTGGTCTTGGGCCAGCCGCGAAGCCCTACCTCTTCGAGCAGCCCCTGCACTTCGAGAGCGACACGCCGCACATCCACCCAACCAACCCCCGGAACCGGATCGAGATCGATCCGCAATTCATCGGGGTGATCAAGATCTGCCGACCGCACCGGGTGCGGGTGCAGTTCGATGCAACCCAGATTGACGATCCAGGCAAGCCCGGGCGTGTCATCGACCACGATCTCCTCCGCAGTTCGGCCCGACGGAAATGACAGCGTGACTGTTCGCAGCCAGGGAGGCCGCTGGGTAGGCGCACGTTTTTGATAAAACGCCTCTGCCTCGGCGCCGTTAACAAAGCGCTTTAGAACAATCGGACGATCCCGGATTCCGGCGAGTGCGCCCGGCGCAACGGACAGGTAGTAGCGCACAAGATCGAGTTTCGAGACTCGTGCCTGCGATGAGAAATACAGCTTGTCGGGGTGCGTGATCTGGACTTCGCGTCCTTCGATCGAGAGCACCTCGCTGGCTGCTTCTTTTGCCATTAAGTCAGGCTACCACCCCGGCGTAGCACCGTGGGCATTGTGGTGCGCGGAGAACGCAGCCTTCGCTACATTCTGGGACTCTTGCCAGGAGGAGCGCCGCGCTGGGTTTGGGGGACCGCGGAATTAGAGTGCTAAGAGCGTTAGATTGCCAGGGGGCGAGGACTGCCGTGCGCGACCAATATTGGTTTGAAGTCCTCGCTCATTGAACCTCAGTTCCGAACGAATCTGAATAGCGTGGAAGCAAAAGGTTCGTTACCGCCGCCAGCCCTAGCGCTGCTGCGAGAAGAACCAGCAAGGAGGTATAGGAGCCGGTCGCATCAAATGCGCGCCCCAGTATCACTGGCCCGATGGCTCCCGCAGCCGCATAGAACGTCCAGGTGAGACCGTAAAGAGTGGAAAAAGCACGCAGCCCAAAATAACGCGTTAGCAGGTAAGGTGTGATGGCGGCTTCGCCTCCGGCACCAACGCCAATAAGTGCAGCCGCAAGGCAACCGGCCGGGAAACTATTCGCCCGAGCCAGGAGAAAAATGCCTAGCGCGGTAATGAGGTTTATTGCAAACGCGACACGTGGCCCGAAAAATCGGTCCAGCAGCCATCCCACCACGACCCTGCCAAGCAGGCTTGATCCGCCGAGTATGGACGCGCACAGTGCCGCATTTCCGGCTGTAAGGCCCCGATCAGTCAGCAGCGCGGAGAGGTGAGTGATCGCCCCGTTCATGCTTATCGAACTCACGAAAAGGATGGCGGTGATAATCCAGAAGGCAAGAGAGCTGACGCCTTGTCGCCAGGTCATTCCAGAATGCGGGACCGGAGCGGACTCGTGCCCGATTCCGCCGCGCTCCCGGATGTAGCGCCAACTGAGGGGCAAGCCGAGTAACAATGCCAGACCGCCGAGCGATCCGTAAGCTGCGCGCCAGCCATATCGGCTGATGATGGATTGGGCGACGACGGGCAAGATCATGGCGCCCAAACCCGCTCCAACCATTACAAAAGCCAACGCCGTTCCCAAACGCCGCTGAAACCAGGTGGAAATCGATCGCGAATAGGCCAGATGAGCTGCACCGTTCCCAACTACACCGAGGATGAAGCAAGTCACGTAAAACTGCCACAATCCGGAGCGCAACAGCGACAGCGA
Organism: Terriglobia bacterium; assembly: GCA_963801545.1. Classification (GTDB taxonomy): domain Bacteria; phylum Acidobacteriota; class Terriglobia; order Terriglobales; family Acidobacteriaceae; genus JAIQFF01. The sequence goes on from CAWDFF010000035.1 coordinate 50,101, forward strand.
GGCAATGGCGCACCCGTATATCGTCATGCAGAGAAGAATGATGCGGCGAGGGCCGAAGCGATCGATCCACTGGCCCAAAAGCGGGGAGCACAGCCCCAGCGTGACGGCGGCGATGGCGAAGCCGCTTGAGATGGCTTCGCGACTCCAGCCGAATTCCGCAGCCAGCGGCTTCACAAAAACCGAGAAGGTATAGACGAATAGCGAGCCGAACCCCGCCATTACGCCGAGACATGCCGCTAACACCACACGCCAGCCGTAATAACCGAGATCGAATTCACTCAGGCCGGACGCTATTTCGGCGCGTTGCAATGTATTTGTGCTTTGAGGGTGAGGGGCCAAGTTTACGCTTTCGTCCTAACACCGACACGTCGGCGATGCTTTTGATGCGATCGAACCCTTTGATGCGATCGAACTACGACGCCATAAGCAGGCATTCGCTTCGTTTCCAGCGAGAGCGAGAGCGACTGACCGAATGGCACCGAGCTTTTTATGGTTGCCACGGAAGTCCGCTGATCTTCGAGGCCGGGAGGCCGCGGGTCAATAGTACATTGACATTATGACTCGCGAGCACAACCACCGGCGGAGCGACAGACCTCATCGCGGACGGGTCACCATCAATGTTTCGCTGACATCGCAGGTCCTCGTTTTTGGCTTCCCAGAGGGGCGTTTCTCGGTACCTATGTGATGAAACTTCCTACAAGCCGACTTCGGCGCGAAATAGTTCCGGGATCGCCAGTCGCTGCCTATGTCGAGAGCCGCGATCTACCGTTCACAGATACGATCTCCTCTGGTGGGCCATAACCGCGCTCATGTGCCTGAGTTGGAATCGCATAGCGCTTCAACTCGCTCCAATTCCATCGGCTGGGAATACGAGGGCTGCTGCAGGAACAATACAACGTCCATTCATCTGCAAGACCTTCCACCAGCGGAATCAAGAGCGACCCGTTACGGTACGGGCTGCAGCCAAGCAGATATCGCGTACGGCATTGGGGGCACTCGACGCAGTGGCGAACACGGGGAGTCATGGCACATGCCAGATACGACAGATTTGCTAGCTACGATCCATCAGAGTCGGACGTCACCCGACTTTGATCGAGAAAATGAATGAGGAGAAGAGTGCTATCCCATCCCCCTCGGTTTGCAACCAGCCACAATTGTGGAAGTCTTCATCCGCATTCCTCCTAAGAATTCCAAATTAGGTGGCGAACCGTTTCGCATTGTTGAGGTCCGCCAATTATCCGGAATGCAGTCCCACCATAACGAAATTGACGGTGGCGGAATGGACGGTCGCGGACATGAACCCGGTGAATTGGACGTTTGCGGACGTGGTTCCTCTTCTTCGTGACGAGCTGTGGATTGCAGTCCGAAAACGTCTAGAACGTTGGAAAGAGTGGGCTATGATTTGGGTGGAAAACGATCAAGAATTCAGAATAGAGAAATGAATCTCGATTTGCAGGTATGTTCGCGGGCCCGGCTGACGCGCGACCCCCGCTTCGACGGCAAGTTCTTTATTGGCGTCGTCGGGAGTGGGGTTTATTGTCGCTCGATTTGTCCTGCGCCTACCGCGAAAGAAAAGAACGTTCGTTATTTTCCAAGTGCAGCAGCCGCGGCGGAGGCCGGCTTCCGCCCCTGCTTGCGGTGCCGTCCTGAGAGTTCACCCGGAACACCGGCGTGGTTGGGAACCTCAAACACAGTGTCACGGGCGTTGCGTTTGATCGGCGAGAGTGGACTGGAGGACGGAGGAGTAGAGGTTCTAGCGGAGCGATTGGGAGTTGGATCGCGGCACCTGCGGCGCTTGTTTTTGAAACATCTGGGCGCTACTCCGATTGCAGTGGCTCAGACGCGCCGTCTGCACTTCGCGAAAAAGTTGATCGACGAAACGAATTTGCCAATGAATCAGGTTGCGCTGGCCTCTGGATTCGGCTGTGTTCGACGATTCAACGCGGGTATCCGCAAGGTCTATCATCGAACCCCCACTCAAATTCGGAGGCTGGCACGGCAGACGGAGATCCAAACTGATGATCACTACGTCTTCCGCCTGCATTTCCGGCCACCGTATCACTGGCAGGGCATATTGGACTTTCTGGCCGCGCGAGCTACCCCCGGCGTCGAGGTTGTGGAAGGTGGTAATTATCGACGCACCATTTCTTTGCATGGCCGCGTCGGCTATTTCGAGGTTTCTCTCGCCCAAGGGCGCGATGCCCTGCTTTTAAGGATTGCTTTCGGCGATCCCCAGTCACTGTTCTTTATTGTGGAACGTGTCCGCGCGATGTTCGATCTAAACGCGGATTGGTCGGCCATCGTGCAAAATCTCAGAAGCGATCCCATCTTGCATGCGAGGGTTGAAGCCGATCCCGGGATTCGAGTGCCAGGCTGCTGGAACGGCTTCGAACTTGCCGTGCGCGCAATTCTCGGGCAACAGGTCACCGTTAGAGGTGCGACGGCCATGGCTGGCCGTATGGCGAGCCGTTTCGGAAAGCCCTTTTGCGGGGCAGCGGGCCTCACTCATATTTTCCCTGTGCCTGAGGTTCTCGCCAACGCCCCGCTCGGCGACATCGGGCTAACCGGGGCGCGAGTCGAAACCGTCCGGGCTCTGGCTCGGGCAGTTTGCAATGGAAGGATCAACTTTGGGGCAGGCACTGACTCTGAGTCGTTTCTGACCCGGCTCTGTGAAATCTCCGGCATTGGGAAGTGGACCGCGCAATACGTGGCGATGCGTGCGCTAGGGGAGCCCGATGCCTTTCCCTCCAGCGATCTCGGGCTTTTGCGCGCGATGGCCCTTGGGAACTCTCGCGATCTGGAGCTACGCGCCGAAGGCTGGAGGCCTTGGCGTGCTTACGCCGCCATGTATCTCTGGAGTATCTGCAGCCAATGTCCTCGTGAAAATCGGAATTCTCCTGGTAAGAATCAAAAAGTGGCAGCAGCAATCACCCTGCCTTATCGGCCCATTTCAATAGTCGTGTAGCGGTGGGCGGCGCCGAGGATCGCGGCGAGTACACCTTAAGGACGCCATGATTTTTCTTCGCACTACGACGTTCGTCACTATCTTCGCATTCGCGGTTTCCCTAAGTCCGGCGGCGGCGCCTGTTGCTCAAAATGTGAACACCCAGGACATGGATCGTTCCGTAAAGCCAGGTGACGACTTCTACCGGTTCGCCAATGGGGGTTGGCTCAGGACGGTAGCGGTTCCCACCGGCCAGCCGAGCTACGGCACGAGCACCATGTTGATTGAGAAGACAAGCGAGCGCGTGCGCAATCTCATTCAAGAAGCGGCTGCGGCCAAGCCTGCTAGAGGTAGCATTGCACAGAAGGTTGGCGACTACTACGCCAGCTTCATGGACGAAGGCGCCATCGAGGCCAGGGGCCTGACACCGCTGGCCGACGAATTGGCCGCGATCGGAGCGATCACAAACAAGGCATCGTTGTCGGCCTATCTCGGCACCACCTTGAATACCGAAGTTGACGGACTCACTGCCAATGCTGACCACGTTTTCGGCGTGTGGGTAAACCAGAGTTTTACGGACTCCAAGCACTACGTTTTCCACCTGTTGCAGGGCGGCTTGGGAATGCCCGATCGCGACGACTACATCGACCCGTCGCCTAAAATGGCCGCGTTGCGCGCTCAGTACCAGGCGCACATTGCGGCGATCCTGAAACTGGTAGGCGTTGCAGACTCAGAGATCAAGGCAGCGCGTATATTGTCGCTTGAAATTCGCATCGCGCAGACCCACGCCCCGGACTCCGATGCCGCTGATGTCTTCAACCAGAATAACCCGTGGAAACGCGGCGACTTTAACGTCAAGGCACCCGGCCTGGATTGGGACGCTTACTTCACGTCGTCCGGAGTTGCGGGTCAGCGGGAATTCATCGTTTGGCAACCGTCAGCCCTTACCGGCACTTCCGCTCTCGTGAACAGTGAGAGCATCGATCTGTGGAAGGACTATCTGAGGTTTCACCTGGTCGAACACTACGCCAGCGTGTTGCCCATGGCTGTGGCGACCGAAGATTTCTCCTTCTACGGCACGATCCTGTCCGGTGCGCAGCAGGCACCGAACCGCAGCAGGGGCGCCATCGCTGCCACAAACGGCGCTCTCGGCCAAGCGGTCGGTCAACTCTATACCCAACGTTATTTCCCGCCTGATGCTAAAGCGAAAGCGCAAGCCATGGTCGACGACCTTATCACCGCCTATCGCAGCCGCATTGCAAATCTCACCTGGATGTCGCCGCAGACAAAGGAAAAGGCATTGGCCAAGTTGGCCGCGCTTAGGATCGGCGTCGGGTACCCCGATACGTGGATTGACTATTCGAGGCTTGAGGTCGTGCGCGGAGACGCCTTCGGTAATATGCGCCGGGCGGAATCGTTCAATCGTTCGGGTAATCTGGCCAAGTTAAGACAACCGGCTGATCCGAACGAGTGGAGGATCGATCCGCAAATCGTCGGCGCGGTCATTGTGTTCAGCCCCAACGCTGAGTTTTTCTCGGCCGGCATCCTGCAGCCTCCTTATTTCGACAGCCAAGGGGATGCTGCCTCCAACTATGGCTCCGCCGGGGCCGGCATCGCCCACGAAATCAGCCATAGCTTCGACGAACTCGGGAACATTTACGACTCCGAAGGCCGGCTCGGTTATTGGTGGACCGCAGAAGACTCGGCGAAGTACCACGCGGCGGCGGCGAAGCTGGTGGCGCAGTTTGACGGGTACTGCCCACTTTCCGATCTCTGCGTCAATGGCAAGCAAGTTCTGAATGAAAATATCGCCGACTTGGCAGGATTGCTGGTGGCGCATGACGCCTACGTCCTCTCACTGAAAGGCAAGACCGACGTCGTGATCGGCGGCCTCGGTGGCGAACAGCGATTTTTTCTGGCGTTCGCGCAGAGATGGCGCAAGGCCCAAGGCGAAACCGCGCTCCGCCGGCAGATCGCAACCGACAACCATCCGCCCGGCGAGTACCGAAGCGACACGGTGCGGAATGTCGAATCGTGGTACAAAGCCTACGAGGTCACCCCCGGCGACAAGCTCTTTCTGAAGTCCGAGGATCGTGTTGGGGTATGGTGACGCAGGATCCGTTGTCGCGTTCCTTGACTCACTCTGCAGAGGGGCAGGTCCGATATTCGAAAGAATTTGCTCTTGGACTAGCAAGTCGCAGCCCAGATCTTACGCGTAGACGGCGGACCGGTTGCGTTTTCCTGGAATAAAGAGCAATCCGACGCTGCCCGCAATAGCAAAGATCGCACCGTAATAAAACACAGCAGCGTGACTGACGTGGTCCCACAATAAACCAGCGACAACGCTTGCGACCAATCCCAGAAGTCCGACGACTGTGCTGTACCAGCCGACGGCACTGGCGCGCAGGAGTTCTGGCACGAAGTCCGAAGCCAGTGCCTTGCCGACCGACCGAAATATTCCCTGAAACAATCCGTAGAAGACGAACAAGACGGCGACCGCTACCACGCTTCTGGTGCGAGCAAAGCCAAGATACGCGAAAAAAAAGATCACGAACGACGCCAGCAGGATGTTTCTTCTACCCCATCTATCGGAAAGAGAACCCGCTGGATATGAAATCAGTGCGGCCACCAAATTGAAACACGCATAAATCAGGATGGTAGCCGCAAACGAAGCGCCAATGCTCTTTGTCTGGAGAATCAAGAATGAATTACTTGAGTTGCCGACCTCAAAAATCGCTATCACCAACAGGTATTTCCAATATCCGACGGGGAATTCTCGCAAACTGACATCGATTTTGGACTTCGCTGCCACGGGGACTGGCCGTTCGTGAACCAGCAGGATCATTAAGAACGCAAGCAGGCCGGGAACGATTGCAAGAAGAAAGATCCATCGGATCTCGAAATGGAACGAAAGGAAAAGCAGAACGGCCAATAATGGCCCTAAGAAAGCTCCTAGATTGTCGCCAATGCCCTCAAGGCCAAAGGCTCGTCCTCTGTATTCATCGGAGACGGAAGACGCAATGAGGGCATCGCGCGGAGCAGAGCGAAAGCCAGCTCCGAAGCGGTCCAGAAAACGACCGCCTAATACGCCTGGCCATGCCGTGGCAATTCCCATCAGAGGCTTACCCAAAGCGGACACAAAGTAGCCGATTAGTGCCAGGGCCTTCCTTTTCTGGAGCTTGTCTGAGAGCCAACCCGAGAAACCCTGAACGACATTCTGTGTTGCTTCTGCAATGCCTTCCACCACGCCGACGACACTTCCGCTTGCATGGAGTACCTGTGTGAGGAAGATCGGTAAGATGGGGTAGAGCATCTCCGAGGAGATATCAGCGAATAGACTTGCGAACGCCAGGAGAACAGTATTCCTGGAAATGCCAGCGGGGTATCGCGTTCGCATTGCAGCCATAATGAACGAACCGCCTGGGGATTTTTCCTAGCCTCACACGCAGTCAAACAGCGTGATGAATCCAAAATCCATCTGCAATTGCTGGTGGCAGTGGAACAACGTCATGCCTGGATCGCTCGCGACGAAGTCGAAGGTCATCTCCTTGTATCGGTCCAGCATAACAATGTCCTGCGACTCCGACCCGTTACGTCGTAGGCTGACTTCGCTTCTTCACGCCCGGCAGACCGGCGAAGGAATACGATCTGCCGGGCGCAAGAACTTAGGCTGCCTTGCGAGCTTGTTGGACCGACTTCAGAAATTTCAGCAGGTCGGTGTTGACTTCATCTTGGTGTGTGGCTGTGAGGCCGTGCGGCCTGCCCGGATAGTAAATTTCCTTCGCCCCTTTGATGAGCTTGGCCGATTTCTTCGCTGAGTCTTTGATCGGAACGATCTGGTCGTCCTCACCGTGCATGACCAGTGTTGGCACATCGAATTTCTTGAGGTCCTCGGTGAAGTCGGTCTCGGAAAATGCCTTGATGCTGTCGTAGCTGTTCTTGAGACCGGCCTGCATGCTCCAAAGCCAGAACTGGTCCAGCATTCCCTGCGAGACCTTCGCTCCCGGCCGATTGGCGCCATAGAACATTACGGCAAAGTCTTTGTAGAACTGTGAACGATCCTTGGCGAGGCTAGCTCCGCAATCCGTCAAACACTTCGATCGGGAGTCCTTCGGGATTGGCAGCGGATCTTCACCACGATCGGCGGCACCGCGGCGATCAGGATAGCCGCGGCAACTCGCTTTGTGCCGTGGCGTCCGATGTAGCGTGCCACTTCGCCTCCGCCCGTGGAGTGTCCCACCAGAGTGACATCCTTGAGATCAAGCGCCTCGATGACCGCTGCCAGATCGTCGGCGTACCCATTCATGTCGTTCCCGGACGAGGCTTGGCTGGACCGGCCATGGCCACGCCGGTCGTGGGCGACCACGCGGAAACCATTCTGGGCGAGGAAAAGCATTTGTCCGTCCCATGCATCGGAACTCAGCGGCCATCCGTGCGAAAACGTGACGACCGGGCCTTTGCCCCAGTCTTTGTAGTAGATTGTCGTGCCATCTTTCACCGTAATCGTGCTCATATGCATTTTCTCCTTAAGTTTTGTGCGAGCAGAACGACTCGCAGTTTCTGGTTTTAGTTGGCAGGCACCAGCACCGGAGCGCCTTTGTCCTTCACGAGGAACACGACGAATTTCGCCGGTTTGGTTTTGCTTGCGTTGCGCCCAACAACGTGAACATCATCGGGACCTTCGTAGAAGGTCTGACCAGGTGTCAGAGTCACTTCCTTTCCGCCTCTCACCTGCATCACGATCGAGCCTTCCAGCACATAAACAAATGCATGTGCATTGTGTCGATGGATTGGATCCGAACTACCCGGCGGATATTCCACGGTGATCATCAGACCTTCTTTGCCAGGAAGGTTGGTCAGGTCTTTCGACAGGAGCTGCGTTACCTTGGCCTCCTGTGCTACCAGCGTGCTGGACATGAGACATGCCATCGCCAAAATTAGTTTTGTGAAGGTCATAAATTAACCTTTCGTTTGAGCGACGCCATTCAATGCGTCATGTGTATTGGTCGGTACTTCGCCGTTACGCCGCCTTCGGAATTTGTGCTGCGGGCTGAGTCAGCCAGGTTTCGAAACGGGTTTCGCCGAGTCGTGCGTTATTGCCCGGAAGCAGGGTTTTCTCGCTGACTCTCGCTCCACCGTAACGGGCGTTTGGGTCTGGGATGACTTCGCGGGGATCATCCAGCGATGCCAAGCGCCGCCGGACTAGTTCATCCACGCGAAACTGTTCCGGCCCCGCTATTTCGACGATGCCGTTTACCGACTGGCCCACTGCAATCCTCGCTATGCCACTCGCAACATCGTCAGCAGCCATCGGCTGGAAAAGCACAGGAGGCAAATGTACCTTGTCGCCAACCATGGAAATGTCAGCAAGGCCCTTGAGGAATTCGAAGAACTGCGTCGCATGGACGATGGAGTAGGGGATTGAAGATTCTTTGATCAGTTTCTCCTGGGCGATCTTGGCTCGCATGTAGCCGCTTTCGGACAGCCGGTCGGTTCCCACAACCGATAACGCAACGTGATGTTTTACCCTTGCGGCCTCTTCATAGGTGAGGAGGTTACGAGTTGATGTTTCAAAGAACTTCAGCACTGCTGCGTCCTCCCAGGCGGGAGAGTTCGATACGTCGACGACTACCGAGGCACCTTTCAGCACTTCGGCCAGTCCCTCGCCCGTGAGAGTGTTGACACCTGTGTTGGGTGCTGCCGCTACCGCTTCATGCCCGTGCTCACGAAGCTTGTTGACAAGCTTTGATCCGATGAGTCCAGTACCACCGATCACTACGATTTTCATAATTCTCCTTTCATGGTTGACCAATGCATTTCAGAGCCATCAGTCTCTCGTACTCGGTATGACGGAACTGAGTGGGACTTTGTGGCATTCGAGAATCTGGGTCCACTCACCGACGATCTTTGTTCCTGGGCGGCCAATTCACTAATGCAGTACAACACCTATTGATCAAGCGGCCTGCACTCCGTGCGTGTTGCGTAGCGAGTTTCCTGCAGAAGACCGTACACAAACCGTGAGCCCTGTTAGGCAGCCGTGAACGCGGCGGCCGCGAACCCAAGCGATGTCAAGATAACGTCACTTATTTCCACTACGGGAAATTTGAGCAGTATGTTCGGAGACATCTCCGAAAGACACTTGAGTTGGCGATCAACAAATCCCGAATCAAATCCGAATGCCAGGAGCACACCTCTTGCCTTGACTGCCTCGTATTTGCGCCCAGGTCCGGAGCTTAGGCCTTCCTTTATTACCGAAACCTCGATGAACCCGCCTTGGCTCCGGGCGATGAAAACCTGCACTGTCATAACGTTTTCTTGCCATCATCCGTCTTACCCCACTTCTTACGGAATACAGTAGTTACTGTATTGTCGCCCGCGGAGGGTTTAGGTTTGGCAGTGAACGCGGCTCATACAAATCCCAGTCGCTCGACACAACTTCCGTGAATTCCCCGGAGACCTCGGCGCTTTCCTGTGAGGATCACACAGCGCAGCCTGGTGAGATTCCATCATCGGAGTTTCTGCGGTGGTAGCCGGCAAATTTTTCCTGCTCCGCTCCACAAGAGCCACAGACGAATGATCCGAATGCTACAGCGCTTCCTCTAGTTCTCCGGTAGTTCTCCGAGGATCATCTCTGAGTTTGAGGGGGAGCGGTGACAGTGTTTTCAAAGCGCCGTGAAGCTAAGACTTGTAGATGGAATGTTTGCATGTTTTCTTGGCCAGCAGCGTCATGAAACACGTTTTTTGGCATGTTGTTTGCTCGAACTATTCAGAACCCTAAATCTTTCAGGAGGGATTTCATGAAGAAATGGACATGCTCTCAGTGGCTGCCGATCATGTTGACTTTGTTCCTCGGCGTGGTCTTGGCGGGTGCCCGGCTCAACGCTCTCCAACTTCCAACAGAACCAGCCCAGCAGCCATCGGCCCATCCGGTTGGCCAACAGTCACAACCCGCCCAGCAACAACAGCCACCGGCCCAGGCGCCGAATCAGTCCGGACAGCAAGCACCTGATTCTCAAGCCGACTCGCAGCAGGCGCAAGGTCAGATCTATGCTGGTACGATCAAGAAGGCCGGAGACAAGTACGTGCTACAGGACGCCAGCGGTACCACATATGATGTCGATCGTCAGGACCTGGTAAGAAAGTACGAAGGCCAGAAGGTGCGGATCAGCGGTACGCTCGATCCAGACGGCAAGACAATCCATGTGAAATAAATGCGCAAAAGCATGCGCAAAAGGAAAGGGTCGGAAAATCGACCCTTTCCTATTCATATCGGCTTCATGTCGGCGTACCTGTCCGAACAGAGCCAAATGGAGCAGGGTTGCTCTTTCAGCGAGATGCCGCAATTGGTTACACTGGCGTTTCAGCCCGCAATCCGGCGGCCCCTAACAGAAACGTCTCCCAGCTCCTTGAGTCGCGTCGGGCTCGTGGACAAGCCCCCCAGAGAGTTTTGCACAGCTGTAGACGCCGAATACAGCAACTACCCGATTCGGCACGGTTCGCCTACGGGCCTAGCATTGATGCTCACAAGAAACTTAATAACTTAACTCTGGAGGGTTGAATGCCACCCACTGTTGCAGTCATGGAGGGGCAGATTTTTCAGGACGGAACCGGGCTCACTGTGAGGGTCAAACTGGTCGATACCAACGACCGCATTCACTTCTCAGTGGTCGAAGATCGAGAAGTGACCGGATTCGGCGAGATGTCCTATTCAGTGTTTATCAACCGCTTTACTAGAATTGTATCTGTGGAAGACGCTTGTGTACGCATTCGGCGTCTTGGCTACGTTGCGTCTCGACGTGTACGGATTTACGGCGAAGAGTTCGAGTTGCTGTCCGATCCTTTCCCGGAGCATGATCGGATCGTAATTCGCGCTCGGGCAAAAGGAGAGTCAAGCACTCGCATATTGCGGCTGCCAGTGACCATTATTCAAAGCAGCCGAGGGGAGCGATCGTTCAGAGCAGCGTGACCCGACACAGTTTTTGTTGTGACCGAGGTGTCCGTTTGGGTGTCGAGCATTTTTCTGCCCTTTCGGCGTTCGTTCACAGCTCGAAACCTCTTACAATAAGGACATGTTTTGCCCAGTTTGTTGGTGGCACCTGCTTATCATACTTCTATCCGGAAGCGTGCTCTGGGCTGACACTGCCGCGTTTGACCTGACCGGCCCCAAAATAGAAGTAAGGGTGACCCGCGCGGGCAAAACGCTGCCTATATCCAGGGTTCCCAATCTGCAGGCGGGCGACCGGCTCTGGATTCATCCCGACATGCCGGATGGGGAGTCGGTCCGTTTCCTCATGATTTCGGTATTCCTGCGGGGTGCGACCAATCCCCCGCCCGAGGCCTGGTTCATAAAAGCGGAAACCTGGAACAAACATGTGCGCGAGGAAGGAATCGTGATTACAGTTCCCCAGGGCGCGCAGCAGGCGCTGATTTTCCTGGCTCCGCAAACCGGCGGCGACTTCGGAGCGTTGCGCGCCACTGTACAAGGTAAGCCGGGAGCGTTCGTCCGCGCTTCGCAAGATCTGAACCAGGCTAGCCTGGACCGTTCACGGCTGGACAAATATTTGAACGCAGTCCGGGAAATGTCCAATCGTGATTCCGCTGCCCTGCATGATCGCTCGGTGCTCCTGGCCCGCAGCCTCAATATCAAGCTGGACAATGATTGCTTCTATAAGCCACGGCAACAACAGGAATCCTGTCTAACGCAAAACACCGATCAACTGGTACTCGACGACGGGCACAGCCAGTCAATGGTGGCCGCGCTCACCTCCGGCAACGGACCAGATCTGGTGGGGCAGCTTAGCACTACCCGCTTGGCGGGTGGCGGCGCCTACAGCCCGTATGTTGGTGCGGTCGTGGATGTGGCGAAGATGATGGAAAGCTTTCATACTCCGGAATATCGCTACATCCCGGCGCTGGCGCTACCTCATCTTGATGAACTGAACTTGAAGCTCAACAATCCGCCCTCGTTTCGTAAACCGATGTCGGTCATGGTCCTGAGTCTGCCAGCGGTGGAGGCTCCGCAACTGCCTCCGCTTCGTCCCGTGGATGCAGATCAGATCCTTTGTTTGGAAAAACCTTCGCTTCTGCTCGCGACTGAGGGCGCACCGGTAGTTTTCTCGACCGATTACGCACACGATCTGACCTTGCACATTCCCGACAAGTCGGGTCATGCAATCGATCTGCCCGCAACTCCGGACGCCGCCCGCGGCGGTTTTGTAATCGATACGCACGCGGTCGCGTCCGGACAAGCTGGAGCACGAAGTGATTGGAACGATCCACGGCAACTGGGGGTTCGATTCCTTTCAAGGACCAGCGTTTCATCTGCAGAACGCTCACCCTGGAAACTGGACCATCGCATCGGCGGACGAGAACGCTCTGATCGTGGGCCGTGAAAACACGATTCGTTTCAAATCGGATGCAGCCGCCTGCGTGGACACCGTTACTTTTAAAAGTGAACAGGGCAAGGCGATTAAGACGGCCTGGAGTTTGCCGGCGAAGAATGAACTGGAAGTCAAAGTGCCCCTGAAAGACGAAAGCCCGGGAAAGGTCACGATGCAGGTAAACCAGTATGGCACCGGCAAGGCTGATGAAGCTTGAACTGCACAGTTATGCCGAAGCCGCACATCTGGACAGTTTCGCGATCAATGCCGGGGATTCTCAAGCAACGTTAATCGGAACGCGACTGGACCAGGTGGCGGCGGTCGAGCTAAATGGCATCCGCTTCGCTCCCGCAGCATTCGCTCGCGTGGACACCAAAGATGAACTCCGATTGTCCGCCGCTGCGGGCGACACTTCGACGCTGCATGCAGGCGACAAAGTTACGGCGCACGCCAGCCTTAAAGACGGGCGCGTCTTGAATCTGGTGGCAACCATCGACCCAGCTCGTCCGAAAGTCACGTTGCTCAGCAAGAGCATACAACCGGAGCCATCAACCTCTACGATTCAGCTTGGCGATCAGGATGAATTGCCTCAAGGCGGTAAGCTTTCGTTTTTCTTGAAAACCGAAGTTCCCGATAGATTGTCGCGAACTCAGAAGGTCGAGGTCGCGACCACGGACGGGGCGTACGACATTTCTCTGAGCCTGGACGATGGCAGCCTTCTGGCGCAGGATGCTCATGTCGTGATGGCAACCCTCGATCCGCTCAAAAGTTTTGGACCCTCCGCTTTTGGCCCGCTCCGGTTTCGAGCGGTGGATGGCAACCTGAAGGGGGATTGGCAACCGCTGGCCACCCTGGTGCGGTTGCCGGTACTGAAGGAAGTGCGCTGTCCCGATAGCCCTGACAAGCAATGCATTCTCACCGGGACCAATCTCTTCCTGATCAGTTCCGTTGCGTCGGACTCTGATTTCAAACACTCGATTCCGGTTCCCGAAGGGTTTGCGGACTCGACGTTGAGCGTGCCGCGTCCCGACAACTCCTTGCTTTACATTAAACTCCGGGACGATTCATCTTCCCTCAAACCCGCGACTTTACCCATAATGCCGGAACCGCAGTAAGCAAACTGTTGAATGATCGCCAGTGCACCGGCAATTGTTCCCTTCTAAACGCCGGTCTTCGACAAAATAACCTGTGAAACTGGTTTCTTGGTTTCCACGGTAGCCAGTCCGAGCCAATACGTAGGGTCGCTCCGCCGCCAGGCTGCCTGTGAACATTGATCCGTTTCAACGCTGCACTTGCCGACTCGTGAGACTAAACGGTCCTTGGTTCTGGCGAAGCATTTGCGTGGCCCACAGGGCGTCCCCATTAACTCAGCTTCAACCTCGATAACGCCATTTTCGCTGCATGATAGCCGCACATTCCATGCACGCCGCCGCCCGGCGGAGTTGATGAGGAGCAAATGTAAATGTCTTTAGCTGAAGTGGCGTAGTGCTTCCAGGTGGGTCGGAACAGAAACTGGCGGATGTCCATAACTCCGCCCCCGATGTCGCCACCGACGAGATTGGCATCCATCTTTTCGAGATCGCTGGGAGAAGACAAGTGGCGGGCCACAACGCAGTCGCGGAATCCGGGAGCGAACCGCTCGATCTGCTCTTCCAGTCTGCTCAGCACGTTTGTGTTCGATCCATTGGGAACATGGCAATAAGCCCAAGCGGTGTGTCCGGCTCGAGGGGCTCGCGAAGGGTCGAACAGACTCGGCTGCGCTAGCAGAACAAATGGACGATCCGCGTGCCGTCCATCTCGAACTGCCTGCTCCGAGGCAGCGATCTCCTCGAAACTTCCGCCCAGATGTACGGTGGCTGCGCGCGAGCAATCGGAAGCTTTCCACGGAATTGGCGCGTGCAGAGCGTAGTCCACTTTAAGTACACCGGGCCCGTACCGGTAAGTTTGCAGGCGATGCTTGTAATGATCCGACAGACGTTGTCCAGCAAGTTTAAGAAGCTGTCGTGGGGTCACGTCGCAGAGAGTCAGGTCATAACCTGGCAACGCGGCCAGTGCCTCAACTGGCGAAGATGTAACTACTTTGCTTCCGAATCTTGCCAGGTATCGGCACAACGCATCTGTGAGGGACTGAGAACCACCGCGCGAGATCGGCCATCCCACCGCGTGCGCGGTAACTGCCATTAACATGCCGGCCGCCGCACTCAAAGGCTCATCCAGGCTAAGAAATGAATGAGCTGCCAAGCCGGCGAACAGCGCACGAGTGCGTTCGCTGCTGAACCGCCGGGCAATAGTCCTGGCAGACCGGACCGCACTCATCCCGAAGCGCGCCATCAGCCACGGATGCTTGGGAAAGGAGAAAACTGGACCCAGCACATCCGGAGCAAATTCACCCCAGCGCTCAACAAACGGCTGTACCAGCTTCGTCCAGCGTTTGCCGTCCACTCCGAGTGAAGTTTGGGTGTTTGACAGGTCACGCTCCAGTATCACAGCCGTGCCGTCGTCGAGCGGGTGAGCGAGTGGAGCAGGTGAGTAAATCCACTCCAGGCCATAATCGCGCAACGGAAGGGATGAGAAAAATGGCGACCCCGCCCCCAACGGATGAACCGCCGCTCCGAAATCGTGCCGATAACCGGGCAGCGTCAATTCCATGGTGCGTGCTGCTCCGCCGGGTGTGGGTTCCGCTTCCAGCACTTGGACCTGCATTCCTGCCTGGGCCAGAACAATGGCGGCGGCCAGCCCATTCGGACCGGCCCCAATGACGCACGCCTTGCGGTTCATACTGATCACCTTGAGCGCCCGGCTCGGGTCGGACGCTCGTACGACCTGGCAAGAATCATTTTCCCGGCTCCGCCCCAGGCCACTCGATCACCACGATGCTTCCATCAGGTTCTCGCTCCAGCGTGGGCGCATACAGCCCCAACAATTGCCGACGCCACCACATTCCGGTTGCGCGTTTTTCTGCCATGCTCGTGAACCAGTATTGCCACAGTACCGCGCGGATCTGTCGCGGCGGCTCCCGCGGAAAAGGATTGCCGGCAAAAAGGGCTAGCACATCCTTGTCGTTGGAAAGGAGCCGCAACTCCGTATTCGGCACGATCGGATACTCCCGCCAGGAACCCAGGGATGCGAACCACAAGTTCCAATCGAACCGCGGCTGATAAGGCGCGTAGATTCCAGGCGGTTTATTCAAATCCTGCGGCTTGTAGCGAAACGGGTAAGCCTCCCAGCGCTGGCCATCCGGTGAACCCTGGAATTCGATTTCATATCGGCCGCGCGTCATCACGGCAAAGAGGCCGTATTGATTAGCAATCCGGAACGGCTCAAGTGCGGTTACCGGGGAGGTTGGTAAGGGTACCCGCACAAACATCCAGATCAACTCCGCGGTGGTCGCATAGAAGATCCAGATCAGAATCCCACTGCTCACGGCAAGTTTCAGCGCAGACCATTTTGGACGAAGGCGTTCGCTCCAGGTTTCAAGGTGTGAGCCGGGCATGCTCGCTTCTCCGGATATAGCCCCTGCAACTCGCTCCTTCAGGTTCGCTGGAAAGCAGCGCAGTGCAAAGCGGTCATCCAGCAGCAACACACCGAGTGCTAGAACGAGATAATTCAGAAAGGTGTAATTGGCCGTGAGGATTACGCCAATTTGCCAGGGCGTCACTATGAAGAAACACGCGATGCGCCAGCGCCGTGGTAGAAACAGCATCCAAACCAAGCCCAGCTCCAAAGCCAGCGTGGCATAAACGGTCGAGGCATGGAACCAGTGCGGCAAGTGCTGCACATACCAGCCAATCCAGGTGGGTAGCGGCCCGTTCTGGTAATACTCATCCATGGCGGTGAAATGTCGCCACTGGGGATCGCCGCTGAGGATCTTCACTACACCCGATTCAAAGTAGATGCGAAACCACTCCCACTGCAGCAGGAACAAGCTGGCACGTGAAGGCGGATGCGCCCAGCCCAGGCCCGGCCGAAAACCTGACGGCGCAAGGAAGAGCGCGATCGCTCCAGCCTCAAGCAACATCCCATCGGACTGGTAGCCCGAGAAGTCCTGCGCCGCGCTGACGAAGGACAGGAAACAGACGAAGCAAGCCAGCAGCATGCCGCGCGGCCATAGATTCAGGATCAAGAGCAGCGATGCCGCAATGCCCACCCAGCACAACGCATCCAGCATGACCGGCCCGCTTGACCACCACAAGACGCTTGGCACATACCACAACCGCACCCATGCCGTGAACGATCGCGCGACAGCTTGGAGATAGCTTCCGGCGGGTAGAATTCCTGCCGGGCCGATCAACCCACGGATCTGAAAAATCAGGGAGAAGAATGCAGAAAAATAGATGAGACCGCATGCGCGAAGGAACAACCACCGCGGAAGGAGGCAGTTCGTTGCCCGGCGCTGCCCATCAAATAGCCAACGGAGCGCGGACGCAGGAACCCAGCCCATGACCGTGAGCCATTATACAGAGCCAAAACGCTCGAGTTCGTGGGCAGTGCATCAAACGCGAAACGAGGCGCGCCACAATCTTTCCAGTACGACGAAGAATACGACTCCACTGCGATGCTGGAACGCAGCGAACCGGAGGAGTGGAAATTGCGCCCGAGTCACTCAAGAATCCCCCAAAGTTACCGGACGCCGAAAGTCTATTTATCCAGTAAGGGGTAGGAAAAGAATGGCTCCTCAGGTAGGACTCGAACCTACAACCCTTCGGTTAACAGCCGAATGCTCTGCCATTGAGCTACTGAGGAGTGTTGAGGGGCGCGTCGAGCTGACGCGTCGCCTGCGCTGTCGTTCTTTATATTAGCATCCTGCCCGACTTGCTGAAAACCTTCGGGTTCAGGTTTTGATACCCTAGTTGGCGATTCCCTGCTTCTCCCCGACAACTCGCGAGGTGCGTATGGCCGGAGGTGTGCGTTTGCTCTGGATGGTTGTTTGTCTGTCTCTGACGGCGGCGATGGCTTGGGCCGAGGACAACTCTTCCCCGAACCCGGCTGCGGCGCCACCCAAGGCCAAGGTGGATATCGTCGAAGAGACCATTCACGGCCACAAGATCGCCGATCCCTACCGCTGGTTGGAAGATGCCAGCAGCGCGGACTCGCAGGAATATGTGCGCCAGGAGTTGGCCTACACGCGCAGCATTCTCGATCCGCTGCCCGGACGGGACCAGATCCACCAGCGGCTGACGCAGCTTCTTTCCATCGGCACGATCGGCGCGCCGCAAATCGGCGGGCCTTATTATTTTTATACCCGTCGCGACGGCACGCAGAACCAGCCCGTACTGCTGGTACGCGAAGGGTTGAAGGGAAAAGACCGCACCCTCATCGATCCCAACCAACTCTCCAGCGACGGAACGGTCGCCCTGGACTGGTGGTTTCCTTCCGATGACGGCAAGTACGTGGCTTACGGCACCTCGGCCAGCGGCTCCGAGAACAGCACCCTGCACCTGATCGAGACCGCCACCGGCAAGCTGTTGCCCGACACGATTGAGCACACGCGCATCGCCCAGGTCGCGTGGAAAAAAGATAACTCCGGTTTCTATTACGGTCGCAACCCCAAGAAAGGTGATGTGCCCGAAGGCGACGAGGTCTACTACCTGCACATCTTCTATCACGCTCTTGGTTCTGACCCGAAAAACGACCCCCTGATCTGGGGCGAAGGGCGTAAGAAGGAAGAAATTCTCGTCTCCCAGCTGCCTGACGACGATGATCGCTGGCTGCTGCTCACCGCGTATCAGGGTTCTGCCGGCAAGAACGAACTTTTTCTGCAGGACCTGAAAGCCGGAACGCCGCCCGTCGAACTGACCAGCGGCAAGGACTTTCACTATAGCGGCGAGATTTTCCGCGGAAAGCTCTACATCACTACCAATGAGGACGCGCCGCACTTTCGCCTGTTCGTAGTAGACGCGGCCAATCCCGGTCGCGCCAACTGGAAAGAAATCATTCCGCCGGCCGACGGAATCCTGAAAGGCACAGGGATTCTGGGCGGAAAAATCCTTGCCCTGTATGAGAAAGACGCCAGCTCGCAGCTGAAGCTGTTTGATCTCGAAGGCAAAGTGCTGGGCGACATCGAACTTCCAAGCATTGGCTCTATCCAAGGATTGGGCGGCCGCTGGGACCGCAAAGAAGCCTTCTTCGGATTCCAGTCGTTCACGGTTCCGCCTTCGGTCTACCAGGTGGATCTCGCGTCTTCATCCCGCAAGACCTCACTGTGGGACAAGGTGTCCACTCCCGGCATCGATCCCTCGCAGTATGAAGTGCGTCAGGTCTGGTACACGTCGAAGGACGGCACCAAGGTTCCGATGTTCGTCTTTCACAAAAAAGGATTGCAACTCAACGGCAAGAATCCCACGCTGCTCACCGGTTACGGCGGATTTAATGTGAGTCTGACGCCGACATTTTCCGGCGGGCGCTTTCTGTGGCTGGAACATGGAGGCGTGTTCGCGGTGGCCAACCTGCGTGGCGGCTCCGAGTTCGGTGAGGAGTGGCACCGCGCCGGCATGCTGGAGAAAAAACAAAACGTATTCGACGACTTCATCGCCGCCGCCGAGTTCCTGATCTCCGACAAGATCACCGACAAAGACCATCTCGCCATCCAGGGCGGCTCGAACGGCGGCCTGCTGATGGGCGCGATGATTACGCAACGTCCTGACCTGTTCCGCGCGGTAGTTTGCCAGGTCCCGCTGCTCGACATGCTGCGCTACCAGAATTTCCTGATCGCCAAATTCTGGGTCCCGGAATACGGCTCCGCCGAAGACGCCAAGCAGTTCGACTGGCTCTACGCGTATTCGCCCTACCATCACGTGAAAGCGGGCACGGAATACCCGGCAATCATGTTCATGACCGCAGACAGCGACAGCCGCGTCGATCCCATGCACGCCAAGAAAATGGCCGCACTAATGCAAGCCGAAGCCGCCAACGGCCAAAGCCGCGAGCGTCCGATTCTGCTGCGCATCGACACCAAAGCCGGACACGGCCAAGGCAAGCCGATCACCAAGCAGATTGAGGATCAGACTGATGTTTATTCGTTTTTGTTTTGGCAGTTGGGGGTGAAACCTTGAGGGCGGTCGTTGGTCGAGACTCCGCTTGATTTATTAGGCGAAGATAATACGAATACAAACGTAACGGATTCTATGGTAAGATTGTGGTGAAAATGTGGAAGGAATATGGCATGAATCAAATGGCAGGCGCAGCACTCTTTGATACCGTCCCCAAGCAGGACTATCTTGCTCTGTTCCCTAAGGGCGGAACTGATTATAACAAAGTTATCAAACTGTTGGATTTCAAGAAGACCGATGTCGCAAGGGCCTCCAATATTGCAGCACACTCCGTTCGTTACGATCCTCCAAGAATGCCTAAGGAATTGGAGGACCGCTTGAACGAGTGGGCATTGGCCCTGAACATGGTCGCGCAGTTCTTTGGAAACGAACAGAAGACGGTGCTGTGGTTTAAAACACCAAACCCCCTACTAGGTGATATGACGCCTCGCGACATGATCAGAATCGGAAGATTTAAGAAACTGCGGCGCTTTATCCAGAACGCGCTAGCTGAAAACGAATCTCCCAAATGAGCAATCGATGGGAACCGCTCGATTGGGGCAGAATCTCCGACATCGCTCGGTCGAAGGCGCGGTTTGAAGAACTTGTTGAATTTCACTGGGACTACTACTCCGAACTGGCGTTCCAAAGGAATCGAATACGGGAGCAACTCAGGACTGCTCTCAGAGAGAAGGCCCATCCGTTTGAGTTCTCAAAATGGCAAAGGGTCGTCAGATATAAATATTCTCTGACCCCGCTCAGCACGAAGGGGAGCCTCGTAGATCCAGGTGGACGGTTCAATGTCGGGGAAATCGATCGCACACGCTATCGCGTTTTCCCTGCCTTGTATATAGCTGGCGACAAAGGAACAGCTCTGGCTGAAACACTCGGACGCGAGAAGGGCATGGATTCTTTCACTCCGGAAGAACTTGCCCTTACTAAGTCGGATTCAATAACCGTCGTGTCCGTTAGCGGTAGACTCGAGTCTGTACTGGATATTCGGGAGCGTAAGAATCTAGCAGCTTTCATCGCTCTAATCAGGAATTTTAGGTTGTCAAGTTCTCTGATCCGAAAGGCCAGAAGATTGGACTTTCCCGCCCAATTAGTCACGACCAGTGCTGAATTGGTTCGAGTCTTGACGCAGCCTGATTGGCGAAATTGGCCAATGGTCTTCGATGTACCGTCTGCCTGTCAAATCTTTGGTGAGCTGGTGATGGACGCTGGGATAGAAGGGATTCAGTACAATTCATCACTTACGGATAAAGAGTGCCTTGCGATCTTCCCTCAGAACTTTCTGAACTCCTCTTCCTACATTGAATTAGATGATGCAGTTCCCGCTGAGAATGTTCAGAGGCGGATTGATTCAAGCAATTTCACTACATAGTCAGATGGTCACAGGGCGGGCTGGCCCACCTTCGGCTTTTTAACCTTTGCGGAGGCTGCCCCATCGTTGCGCCTTTCGCAAGGGTGGGAGGATTGGTGCCGGTGGCGCGTCCCCTCTCTGTGAACTCCGAACCTTCAATTCCGCGGGTTGCTGTTTATTTACCAGGACTGGCCCAGCCTCGTCATGGGCATAGTGTCGAAAACTGCTCCACGACCATTGCTCCGGTTCCAGCACAAGTCCCCGCTTTACAGGGTTGCGGTGGATGTAGCGGAGTTTCTCCACTCGCTTGGCGTGGCTCCAGACTACGAAATCATAAAATCGCCGCTGCCACACATGTCCCTCGGCGAGCATTTCATCCCAGAAGTGGCCCTGGGCCGGATCGCCATGCCCTCGCAGGCTTTCCAGAAGTTGGCGAGCAAAGTGCTGCTTGAGTACCTGCATCACGGTCGATGGCGTCCCCTTCTCCGGCTCGCTTATCAGCAAATGGAAGTGTTCGGGCATCACGACATATCCGACTACGACAAAACCGTAGCGGCGGCGCACCTGCTCGAGGATTTCGAGAAACAGGCCTCGACGGGCGGCAGTTCCCAGCACGGGACGGCGATGATAACAACTCGAAGTGATGAAATGCAGGTAGTCGCTCCCGTAGCATCGTTTGAGAAGTTTGGGCACGCCCAAATCGTAGACTCTTCGTGGGCGGACGCGCTGTGATGGATGAACATCTCCCACCCTTGCAAAAAGCGCAAGGGTGGGGCAGCCCCGCACGCGGGCGGGGGCGCCCGCGCCACACGATCTACTCCCTGTTTTCCCTCTTGACCGATTGTCGACTAAATAAATAGAATTCCTGCACTATCATGCGATGTTGTTGATCGGCAGCGGGGACGGATAGCCAAGTGGTAAGGCGTCGGCCTGCAAAGCCGATCATCGCGGGTTCGATTCCCGCTCCGTCCTCCAGTTTCTTAGCCTTGTGGTTCTGCTTCCCGCGACCTCAAATTCCTGGTAAGAAAATCCCCTCCCTGTCTCTCCAAAGAACGGAGAGACGAGGGCGGGGCATCCCTGGTTATTCTCCACACACTTGCGCGCAGCCGCCAGCCTCAGTAGTCTTACTGGCACAAAAAATGAGCAGGGGCGGCGGGACTGCTCTCTGGGGAGGGTACTGGCTCATGGCAACTGTATCGAAGTTCGGCTCTTTACTTCTTGCACTTTGGGTCTTGTGTTTCGCGCTGCCAGCCACCGGCGGGGCACGTTATCTGACGGAGGCCACACCCGCGGCTCAGCAGTCTGGCAACGGCCAGGTACGAAATCCTGACTCGCGCGCGGACATTCCGCAAGAGGAAGATGCCGCCGAGGAAGAACTGGCGCCCGCAGCCGTCCAACTGGATGTTACCAATCTCCCGCCGCTCCTGCAGGAGCTCTATCAGGCGACCCGAGAGACCAAAGAACAGGAGGTCCTGGCGCGGCTGGCTCACGTCAAGCAACTGGTTGAGGGCGGCGCCGATCTGAAGGCCACGGATACGCAGGGGCGAACGGCGCTGCACTGGGCCATCTTCGGTTCCAGCTACAACGTCAAGCCGAGGGTGCTGGTGGCGTACGAGGAAATCGCCGACGCCATGATTCAACGCGGCGTGGAAATCAACCGGCAGGACGTTTATCAGGACACCGCTCTCGACTACCTGCTTTACTCCCCGAGTTTTGAAATGCAGACCCTGCTAACCGAGAACGGCGCCAGCAGCGGGTTTCTGGCTGCCTTTTACACCTTCTTCAACCAGGTTTCGACGGATTTCCCTCCCACCCACGCGGCGGCGGTTGCCCTGACGCGCAAGGCCGATCTGGCCCCCGGGGCGACGATGTCCGTGCGGCTGGATGTCCCGGTCTACAGCGACCGCTCACGCACCGGTGATCCGATCGAGGCGACCGTTACCTATCCCTTATGCAGGAGCGGTGAGCTGCTGGCCTGCAAAGAGGGGGAGCTGCTGGTTCCACCTGGAACCAAGTTGAACGGCACAGTGCTGTTTGCGGCCAAGGCGCCGGACAAATATTCGCGGCCGCGGCTGGTGCTCGACTTCTCGAACATTGTGCACAAGAATGGCCAGCGCACGCCGCTCTATGCGCGTGTGCTCGATGTGGATAATGCCCGCGAGACGGTCCGCAACAACGAGATTCTGGGGATCATTCAACCGCACGCCTCAAGGAAGGCCTCGCTGGTGATGGCCGCCCTCGGCGCCGCCAACCCCATCGCGGGTTACTCCATCAAGGGAGTGCAGGCGGTCTACGGTCTGTCGTTGCGCCGCGAGGTTCTGTTTCCGGCGGGTACCGACATCCAGGTGCAGGTGGTACGCGCATCCATGCTGAAACAGAAGGAGCCCTGGGCGGGATGGACACGATTGCCCGTGAATTCCCAGCTGCAGCAACTGGTCACGACAGCGCCTCTGCGCACCCACACTCCCGACAAAAAGCCATCGGATCTGACCAATCTCATGTTCATCGGCACGGAGAAAGAACTGATCACGGCTTTTCAGGAGGCCCGATGGTTTGAAGCCGACACTGTGAACGCGGGCTCAGCCTTGAAGGCGATGCAGGCTACGATGCGCCAGAGCGGTTACACCGGCGCCCCGGTATCGCAATTGAGGTTGAACGACCGGCCGCCCGATCTGGTATTTCAGAAGTCCCTGAACACTTTTGCGAAACGCCACCACGTGCGCATCTGGAAGCTGGCCAAAAAATACAACGGACGGGAGGTGTGGGTGGGGGCTGCGACGCACGACATTGCCACCACCAACAGTCGTGCCGGCACAAAGTGGTCTCATCGCATCGATCCTCACGTTGACCGCGAGCGCGATTGGATAGAATCCGATCTGCTTTTTGTAGGAACCGCCACGGCCTATGCAGACGTGGAACGCCCGGCTGCTCCACGCAAAGCGGCAAATGCTACGGGCGATGACATCGTCACCGACGGGAAGATGTCGGTGGTAGAGCTGGCGACACTGAAAACGCCGTCAGGAGGGACCGCTCCGCCGGTACTGACTCCCCGGAAGTGAGGGATAGCGGGACGGACTCACAAAAGAACATGTCGACCTGTAACCTGCGCACGTAGGCCCGGACGCCCCGTCCGGGTGGGCGAGCGCAACTCGCCGGACTTGGGTGGCGGATTGAGACTTGCCGGGCTGCACCCGCTCCTACGTGGATCGTGGCACCTACAGGCTGCCTCCCATCAGAACTCGAAGTAGCCACCCCCTGCGGCGCGCCGAGGGCGGCTTTCGGCATCGCCGGCCGACAGCAAGCCCACAATACCTCGCAGGTTTTCCCAGGCGGCCTGGTTCAGCGCGGGGTCTGAGCCGACGAGGTCGCGGATCATGTTCCAAGCCGCGATATTGAGTGCACCCTCGGGGGGAGGGCCCATGGCCAGGGAGACAGAACACTGTGGGCAGAAGCAGATCCGCTGAGCTGAGGATTTTTGCCGCGGCCGGATGCCTACGGTCTGCGCGAACATGTATACCGCGACGGATTTGTGTCCTAACTCGAGTTCACGGTTGCAACGAAGACAATATAGGTTTTCCAAAGGTCCCTTCCTGGCGGCCAGTTCGGCCAAAGGAAAATACTGTCGTTCGGCCCCTGTGGGACACAAGTACGTAGAAGGATTCCCGCGAACGCACCCCGCGGTTTGCTGATTTGTTTGCAGCAATGTGACAATGGTTTATGCATAAGACTTTCACTTTGACAGCAAGCACATTGGCGGCCGGAATGTTGCTGCTGGGGAATGCCTACTCCCAGCAGACTCCAGCGGCAAAGACTCCGGCGGCTCCCGCCGCCACGACCCGGCGCGCGCCTGCGGCAAAAAGCCCGCTCGCCGCGCCTCTCACCACCCAGAAAGACAAATTCAGCTACGCACTCGGAATGGATCTGGGAACGAACCTGCGCAAGCAGTCCGTACCAGTAGATCCGACCATCCTGGCGCGGGGCATGAAAGATGCCCTTGCGGGCGGCAAGACCGCGTTGACGGATGATCAGGCGAAAGCCGTGCTCATGGAAGTGCAGAACGATATGCGCAAGAAGCAACAAGCTCAAATGCAGCAGGCCGGCGAGGCGAACAAGAAAGAAGGAGAAGCATTTCTGGAAGCCAACAAAAGCAAGGACGGCGTCGTGGCCCTGCCCAGCGGTCTGCAATACAAGATTCTGACCCAGGGCACCGGACCGAAGCCGGCTGCCAGCGATTCCGTTGTCTGCAACTACCGCGGCACACTCATCAACGGTACGGAATTTGACAGCTCCTACAAACGAGGCGAGCCGGCAACCTTTCCGGTAAGCGGAGTCATCAAGGGCTGGACCGAAGCTCTTCAACTTATGCCCGTGGGATCAAAGTGGCAACTCTTCGTTCCCTCAGACCTGGCTTACGGCGAACGCGCGCCCGGCCCCGAAATCGCTCCCAATTCTACTCTGATTTTTGAAGTCGAACTGCTCTCGATCCAAGCCAAGAGCGACGACAAGAAGTAAATCCGCCACATCTCATGACGGGTGCCCCATTTCTCAGACCGCCCAAGGATCGACGAGCGGAACCGAAATATCGTCAAAATGGGCGGTGTTGCGCGTGGCCAGGGTAGCATGCTGGGTCAGCGCGATCCCGGCGATCATGGTGTCCCGCAATTCACCAGGGCGGCCTTGCTTGTGCCGGAAGGCCATCAGATCGGCTGCCTGTTGCGCGGCAGCAACATCGAAGGCGACGACCCGGTGGTCGATCTTGTCGAGAACGGCTTCGAATGCCCGGATTAGCGCGGACCGTCGCTTGCCGTCCGGCATGATCTGAAGCCCGAATCGGACTTCCAGAACCGTGACGGAAGTTGTCCAGATGGATGTCCGTGGCTGCCGGTCCAGCCAGGCCACAACACTCTGGTCAGACGCCCGGTACATAAGCGCCGAAAGCACGTTGGTGTCCAGAATGATCATTCCTCGAATGACGGAGGTTTGATCTCATGCCCCCGCAATTCCCGGATATCGGAATCGAGACCAGTTTTTGCAAACAAGGCGGAGATTTCCGTGCCCAATCCGCCCGCTGGAATGGTCTCTGCGTTGACCGCGCTGCGCAGAATGTCCCGTATTTCCTCCTCCATGCTGTGGCCATTTCGCCGGGCACGGCGTTGTAGCCGGGCTTTCACTCCATTGTCAATGTTTCGTACAACAAATTGGGCCACGGCGTCCTCCCGCACGTTTTATAGACGATATCATGATATCACAAGAAACCCGAACTACTGATGAGACACGCTTCGGTGTCCGACCGCCTTGCCTTGTATGTACAACTAATGTACACTACACGAAGTGAAGGAATCCCGTGCGTTCGACTGGGACAGACACAATGAACACCATCTCGCGAATCACGGTATCAGTCGTTCCGACGCGGAAGACGTCCTGTCAGGAAATCACATCCTTTTGGAGTACCAAACGGAAGGGGAGGAGCAACGCTGGGTCGCCGTCGGAGCAACGCGCAGGGGACGCATATTGAACATCGTTTTCGCGGTTCGCGGCGAGGCCATGCGTCCAATAACGGGGTGGGTTGCGAATAAAGCGACGGCGAGTCTGTATGTCAGGGAATGGGGGAAGAAGTAAATATGGCAAAAGCAAAAATGAAGGAGATGGCCATTCCGAAGTTCTCCAGTGAGGCCGAAGAAGCGGCGTGGTGGGACAGGCATCGATCCGAAATCGAGAACGAGATCCGGCGGCGATTGAAGCAGAGGAGGCCGCTGACATTGAACAACCTGCTCCAAGGAGCAAAGCCTTCCCAACCCATCACTTTGCGGATTCCAAAGGAGGACCTGGAAACCGCGCGCAGACTGGCGGCGCGGAAGGGGTTGGGGTACCAGACGTATATCAAAATGCTGCTCCGGGACGCCCTAGCTAAGAATGCATCGGAAGCGCGATGCGTACACTGCCTGCGCATGACGGAGTCCGTAACAGCGGACCACGTCTTTCCCAACTCTTGGTATCCAGATACAACGCCGCCGACTGTGCAACGCTGGACTGTGCCAAGTTGTCCGAAATGCAATCGCGAACTGGGTCAGTTGGAAAAAGACCTGCTTGTCCGACTTGTCTTGTGCGTCAACCCGAAATCGCAAGCGGCCTCCGGACTTGCATCCAGAGCACTGCGGTCCCTCGGTCTAGATACTGATGGATTGTCAGAAAAGGAAAGAGCTCATCGAGACAAACAAAGAGCGAAGCTTCGTTCCGAGCTAATGCCCTCTGCTAACCTTGCAGGAAAGCCGGGAGCGATCCCGGGACTTGGACCCCACGGGGATCAATCTGCGCCGTGGGCAATCCCTATCCCGTGGGCAGGATTGTCCATAATTACCGAGAAAATCGTCCGCGGCTGCGAATATAAGCTCGAAGGTAGGTTTGTAGAGAGTCCTTATGGGGTTCGCACATTCGTCGATGTATCTGATGTTGTGCCTGAACCCTACGCATCGCACGTAGAGAGTTTTGATTTTGGTCCGGGGTGTAATGTTAGACGAGTGTTCGCCAGAGAAAATCCCAACGTGGTGATCTACTGGATTTCAGTTTGGAACAGTCTATATCTCAGCGCCCACATCGACTTCGAAGATGACCTCCGGAAACTCGACCAAAGGTCTTCTAAAGTTGAAGGGATAGTTCCAGACAAGAATGGCAACGCAATGCGGATATCGCCATATCTCCGAAACCAGCCCTGAAAGCCATTCCGACTTCAGTGAACGCACGAGGCTGAAATCCTGAACCTGGAGCTTACAGAGTGTTCCTTGTGGGATACGTTATACTTTTCCCTCCGAACCCCCGAACCAAGCTGTGCTCTAGGCAGAAGAGGACGGTCTCGTGCACTCTGCTGTAATGGGTGCTGCAGACTCACGCTTGCCTACGGGCCTGTCACGAACCCGAAGTAACCAATCCTCCGCCAGGTTTTTCCGACTGGCGGAACTCCGCAGACTGCGCAAATGTGAACAGGTAGCGGCGGTTTGCTACCGGGTGCGCGGCCAGGACATCGAGTTTCTGCTGGTACAGACTCGCAAGGGACGTTGGACCTTCCCCAAGGGGAGTGCGATGCCGGGGCTAACCCATGCCCAGGCAGCCGCGCTCGAGGCGTTCGAAGAGGCCGGGGTTCACGGGCGAATGGAGGAAGCTTCTTTCGCCCGCTACGTTCATCCCAAACGCAGCAACACGCAGCGTTCGGTGGTGACCGAGATTGCCGTCTCCGCCCATCTTTGCGAAGTGCTGCGGCTGGGGCCGCCGCAGGAGTTCGATCGAAATCCCACGTGGTTTGCCGCAGACAAGGCAAAGCGGCGTTTACGTGATGACCGGGCGCCTGATTTCGGGTCTGACCTGGCTCGCGTGGTCGATCGTGCCATAAACCGTGTCCGGCGACTGCAGATTGAAGCTGGCATGGGGGCAGGATTGTCGCGAAAAGCGCAGTTTATTGATATCGGTAAAGTCCGAACCACGACTCGAGCCAAGATTTCACGAACCAGCTAGGAAGGCGTAGGCCGCTGTCTAGTCCTTTTTTTTGACCGTATCTTCCTTGTCGGCTTCGATCGTGACCTCGACCTCCGCACCTTGCTTGAGCGCAACCTTTTGGCCGTCCTGGTCTTTCAGGACATTGTCAACGCGAATCTCCCGGTAGAGATGTTCGGCGCCTTCAATACCAATCTGTGCTTTTTCCGGTACACCCGGAACCGGCGACTTGATGATCTTTTCGACCGTGCCCGGCAAGGTCGTACTCGGCTTTTGGTCTGGATTCGTTGAAGTTTTGCTCATTGGAAGTGCCCCTGGGGAACCGAGCAGTATACGAGCTTTTTGGCCCAGGGAGACCGGCGAAAGGGCGGGCTATTGTCCAAAAATCAATGGAGGCGAGGCAAAGGTACACGATGGGAACCTTGGGATCCGCCTTCTTGGTTGGTAGCTCATGAATTCAGGGCACTAAGGACGGCCTGGGGGTACGGGAGAACCCTTCCCGGCATGGGTTGGGATGGGTTCACCTCGGGCAGAAATCAAACAAATACCTTGACCACGCGCTCTTTCCCCGCTAAATTACAAGGTTCCACGGACATGGGAATGGTTTTTAGCCTGTTCCCGGACCTCCGCTGACAAGTGGGACCGATTCCGGATTTGAAGAAACTTTCGGCTCGGGCGGAGCATCTATACCAAGTAGCCAGTGCATTCCCGTACAACCCATAAGAACTGAAGGACTTACGAATCTGGCCGGGATTTGCCCTGTCGCAACGAGTGAGAATTTCGCCAGTTTGTTGGGGTCAGGAGAAAGAATAATGAAGCGCTCTGATCGAGTTTTTGATGCTTTACATACTTTGCGGAACCGTTATATGCTCTGTCAGCTTGCATCGAAGGCTACCCGTAAGTTTCACAAGCCCAATACCAGAATCCAGGAGACCATGAACGAGGTCCTGGATCGGATTGCAAGCTCGGAGCGGCAGACGGTTCTGGCCGAACCGGAACATTTCGCTGAGGCACAACGGCGGGCTGCGTAGTTTAGCCCGCCTTCCTGCCCCGCCGGATGGATCCTTCTCTTTTGTGTTACCCCCCTTTTGAAAAATCCTCTCGCAGGTGATTGATGACCATTGCAGAACTCAAAGAAAAAAATATTACCGAGCTAACCAAGATCGCCCGATCTTTGGACTTGCCCGGAGCTAGCGGATTGCGTAAGCAAGACCTGATCTTCAAGATTCTCCAGGCCCAGAGCGAAAAAGAAGGCCACATTTTTGCCGAAGGCGTGCTGGAAATCCTGCCTGACGGCTACGGCTTTCTGCGCTCGCCGGATTACAACTATCTGCCCGGCCCGGACGATATCTACGTTTCGCCGTCGCAGATTCGAAAATTTGACCTCAAAACCGGAGACACCATCAGCGGCCAGGTGCGTCCGCCTCATGAGGGCGAAAAGTATTTCGCCCTGGTCAAGATTGAAGCGGTCAACTTCGAATCGCCGGAAGAGGCGCGCAACAAGATCCTGTTCGACAACCTGACGCCGCTCTATCCGCAAGAGCGTTTGAAGCTGGAGACGGTGCGCGAGAACGTCAGCGCCCGGGTAATGGATTTGCTGACTCCACTTGGCAAGGGCCAACGTGGCCTGATCGTTTCGCCTCCCCGCGCTGGCAAGACCATGCTGTTGCAGAACGTGGCGAATTCGATTACCACGAATCACCCCGAAGTTGTGTTGATGGTCCTGCTCATTGACGAGCGTCCGGAAGAAGTCACCGACATGCAGCGTTCGGTAAAAGGCGAAGTGATTTCTTCGACCTTCGACGAGCCCGCCGCGCGCCACGTGCAAGTCGCGGAAATGGTGATCGAAAAGGCCAAGCGCCTGGTCGAGCACAAGCGGGATGTTGTGATCCTGCTGGATTCCATTACCCGCCTGGCGCGGGCTTACAACACCATCGTTCCGCCCAGCGGCAAGGTGCTTTCAGGCGGCGTGGATTCGAACGCGTTGCAGCGTCCGAAGCGTTTCTTCGGTTCGGCCCGGAACATTGAAGAAGGCGGATCGCTGACCATCATCGCGACTGCGCTGATTGATACCGGATCGCGCATGGATGACGTGATCTTTGAAGAATTCAAAGGCACCGGCAACTCGGAAATCATCCTGGACCGCAAGCTGGTGGACAAGCGGACCTTCCCGGCCATCGATATTCAGCGCTCAGGCACGCGTAAGGAAGAGCTGCTGATCCCGAAGGAAGATCTGACGCGGATCTGGGTCCTGCGCAAGGTGCTGAACCCGCTTTCGCCCGTGGAAGCGATGGAACTGCTGATCGATAAGCTGAGCAAGACGAAATCGAACGGCGAGTTTCTGTCGAACATGAGTTCCCTTTAGGAAATTGGGGAAGGGCACGACTTCGGTCGTGCCGGAAACCAGCGACTAACTTCCCTGCGGACTCTTAACACGTGCCCTTCCTGCGCTCCGTTTCGCTCGGGGCCTCGCGGCGCCTTTCCCTGTTTAGCGGACCTCCAGCGAGCCCTCACCGGACCAAACGTATAATGACTCTGCAATTTTGGTCTTCCGAGGTGGAACTTTGCGATCCCAGAGCCTGTTGCGAGTAACTCTCGTATTCTTGATCACGGCCGTTGCGCCGATGGTGTCCCAGACTGGTCCCCTGCAATTCCCCCAGGCTCCCCCGATCCAGCAGAAACCTGGTCGTGAAGATGAGCCTCGACTCAAAATGGAAAGAGATATGGCCAAGAAGGCCAACCAGGCTCGCCAGGCCGATCTCAAGCGCGACACGGAGAAACTGCTCAAGCTGGCCACCGAACTCAAGGAATCGGTGGACAAAACCAGCGAGAGCACGCTGTCCGTGGATGTGGTCAAGAAGGCGGAAGAGATTGAGAAGCTGGCTCACAGCGTGAAAGACAAGATGAAAGGCGGTTACTGAGGAGAGTACACAACTGCCCGATGCTTGTCCGCCCACCCACCCCACAGAACCGTCAGCAGCATGGCGAGGCCGCCCCACGCAATCGATGGCACATTCGGAGGAGCGCCCGCCAATAGGGTGCCGATCCAGCCGAAGAAAAGAAATGCAATGAGTGTCCAGAATCCGTAGCGCCCCGCCCGGTCCCGGCCACGCGTGCAGCTCAGGTAGATCCACAAACCGATGCCGAAGAAGAGTGTTTCCACCGCGACCGACCCGGGGAACGAGTTCCATAATCCCAGACCGACGCGCAACCGGACTCCGGGAAGCAGCTGAAGATCCGGGCGGTGCACGATGAAATCCAGAACCCAATGACTGAGCACGGCGGCGGCAACCACCCACGCCCCCCGCGCATAGCCCCGGAGCATGTAGTAGGTTCCGCCGAAGAGCACCGCCCACAGCAGTGCCATCAACAAACTGTGCGAAATGGGATAGTCAGTGAAGTCAAGAGGCGAGACGACAAAGATGCCCGGCACGATCTTCACGTGCTCGATCCCCAGAAGTAGGAACGCGGGCCATAGAAAGTCCAGGAACTGGGCGGCGAGAATCAGCGTGCCGAGCGAAGTCCTGGGAGCGGCTTTCTTGGCCGCGAGCGCGACGCCGAAGTGACCGATGAACATGACGACGGATTTCCAGGTAGCGCCGGCGTCTCGCCGGCTGTCCGGCGGCGTCTCGCCGCCCGATCACATCGTGTTCCAACACCGCAGCACATCTCTGAGGGCACCGGCGGCGGGCGGGACACCCGCCGGACAGCCGGCGGGACGCCGGCGCTACTCAAACCACAAGAGGGGCAGGCACTGCCGTTTCGCCTCTGTTCTCTGCTCTTACCGGTTTTGGACGGGCGGGACGCCCGTCCTCCGTTAAACTGCCTTCACAGCTGGCTCCTTCACGATACGCATGCCGTAGAAGGAGCGGTAAACGAAGAAGAACGACACCAGAAAAAATCCCAGGGCCAGTGCGTGTTCAAGCGTGCTGCCGGCGTCGGCGGTCAGTTTTACCGCCAGTTCCACTGCCAGCAGGCCGAACAGGGTAGTGAATTTGATCACAGGGTTCAAGGCTACCGAGGAAGTGTCCTTGAACGGATCGCCCACGGTGTCGCCGATGACGGTGGCATCGTGCAGAGGAGTGCCCTTCTGCTTGAGTTCGACCTCAACGATTTTCTTGGCGTTATCCCAGGCAGCCCCGGCATTGGCCATGAAGATCGCCTGGTAGAGCCCAAAGACAGCGATCGAGATGAGGTATCCGATGAAAAAGAACGGCTCGACGAAAGCAAATGCCAGAGTGGCGAAAAATACCGCCAGGAAAATATTGAACATTCCCTTCTGCGCGTACCTGGTGCAGATCTCAACCACTTTCTTGCTATCTGCGACCGAGGCCTTCGCCGCGCCTTCCAGCTTGATGTTGGCTTTGATGAACTCCACCGCCCGGTAAGCGCCCGTGGTTACCGCTTGCGTGGATGCGCCAGTAAACCAGTAGATGATGGCTCCGCCGGTGATGAGGCCGAGCATAAATGGCGCGTGCAGGAGTGAAAGATTGTTGACGTTTTCCTTGAGCCCGTTGGTGAGTGCCATGATGATGGAGAAGATCATCGTCGTAGCTCCCACCACGGCGGTCCCGATCAGGACCGGCTTGGCGGTAGCCTTGAAGGTGTTGCCGGCGCCGTCATTCTCTTCCAGCAGATCCTTGGCGCGCTCAAAGTTGACGTCAATGTTGAAATCTTTCTTGAGTTCCTGCTTGATGTTGGGAACCTGCTCGATCAGCGACAACTCGTAGACCGACTGCGCGTTGTCAGTCACAGGTCCGTAGGAATCGACCGCGATCGTTACCGGGCCCATGCCCAGAAAGCCAAATGCCACCAGACCAAAGGCAAAGACGGGGGCCGCAACCATCAACCCCTCCAGTCCCATTGTGCTGACGTAGTATCCGATGGACATAAGTGCGACCATCGTAAGCCCGAGATAATACCCCGAGAAATTTCCTGCCACGAATCCGGAGAGTATCCCGAGCGACGCCCCGCCTTCCTGAGCCGAAGTTACAACTTCCCGCACGTGGCGCGACTCGGTGGAGGTGAATACCTTCACCAGTTCAGGAATGACGGCTCCCGCCAGCGTGCCGCAGGAGATGATGGTGGCCAGCTTCCACCATTGCGTCGAATCTCCACCCAGTTGGGGAATGATGACGGAGGAGATGGCGTAGGTCATGGCTATGGAGACCAGCGACGTGATCCAGACCAGAGAGGTCAGAGGGGTCTCAAAATTCATTTCATTGACATTGCTGTAGCGGGCTTTGGCAATCGCGGCATTCAGGAAGTACGAGAGCGCGCTTGCCACCAGCATGGCGATGCGCATCACAAAAATCCATACCAGCAGTTGCACCTGCACGGTGGGATCCTTGACCCCCAGCAGGATGAAGGTGATCAGGGCCACGCCGGTGACGCCATAGGTTTCAAATCCGTCGGCGGAGGGGCCAACCGAATCGCCGGCGTTGTCGCCGGTGCAGTCGGCAATCACTCCGGGGTTGCGGGCGTCGTCTTCCTTGATCTTGAAGACGATCTTCATCAGGTCAGAGCCGATGTCGGCGATCTTGGTGAAGATGCCACCGGCGATACGCAGCGCAGCCGCGCCCAGCGACTCGCCAATGGCGAAACCTATAAAGCAGGGCCCGGCGTAGTCAGCGGGAATAAAAAGCAGAATAAAGAGCATGATCAGCAGTTCGACGCTGATCAGCATCATGCCGATGCTCATGCCGGCCTGTAGCGGAATCTTGTAGATGGGATAAGGCTTGCCCGCAAGACCCGCGAAAGCGGTACGCGAGTTAGCGAACGTGTTTACCCGGATGCCGAACCACGCGACCCCGTAGCTTCCCGCGATCCCGACCAGGCTGAAAACCAAGATGATGGGCAGGGTGACGGCAATCGGCTTATCCGGAACGGGAGATAACACACCGAAATAAAGCACGATCACTACTGCGATGAAGAGCCACAGGACCAGAAGAAATTTTCCCTGGGTGATCAGGTAAGTCTTGCAGGTTTCATAGATGAGTTCAGAGATTTCGCGCATGGCGCGATGCACCGGCAAATTCCGCAGGTGGGTATAAATGACCATCCCGAAACCCAGGCCAAAGATACAAAACAGGATGCCAATCATCAGCAACCGATGACCGTCAATCCCCAGGAACAATACCTGGGAGAGGTCGGGCAGCTTGAGACTGGCTTCACCGCCGACTTCGTGAGCCGGTTGGGCCAGGGCCGCGGTAGCGCTGAGACTCAGGACGGCGATCGTGGCTGCCACCATCTTCATTACTGTTGATATCTGGGCGAATTGGTAGCCGTTGGACACAGCTTTCGCCAGCCAGGTACGCATAGGAACTCCTCCGCTCATGAAAACTGATTCGGGACCATCACGTGTTTAGGCACTGCACCCGGCGAACAGCACCAACCGGACGCTCTGGATCAGAGCGGCGGGGAGCGCATTGCCGGAGTTCCGAACACGCTTCCACTACACGGCTTGAACAGGAGTGTTGAGCTTGGCCGCGTCGGATGTTTCGTACCGCCGAGGCCGCCGGTTTGACGCTATGCTTGCTGCCGGAGACCCGATACAAAACCAGCTTTTATAACATGTTAGGGGGGGATGGTCAAACGGGGTTTGGTTGAAAAACAGGAACAGATTGTGTGGCGGCGGACGCCCCGCCCGCGTGACAGCGTCGGTCAACGTCAAAAGCCGCGGGCGAGGGCGCCCGCGCCACACGAGAGCCGTGGACGGGCGGGACGCCCGTCCCTCCGTATCTTCCTACGCCCAGAAGGTGCGATCTAACGTTCGGTACTGGATCGCTTCGGCGATGTGTTTGGGTTGGATCGCTGGAGCGGCTTCCAGGTCTGCGACTGTGCGGGCCACTTTCAGGATGCGGTCGTGGGCGCGGGCGGTCATGCCGTGTTGAGTCATGGCGCGCTCCAACAGGCGCTCGCAGTCGGCGGAGAGGTCACAGGAAGCACGGATGTGGCGCGGCGCCATTTGCGCATTGCAGTAGAGCCGCGAGCGTGATGACGAGAATCTTTGCAGCTGAATTTCCCGAGCGCGCACCACCCGCTCGCGAATCTTGCCGGAGCTTTCCGG
Organism: Terriglobia bacterium; assembly: GCA_963801545.1. Classification (GTDB taxonomy): domain Bacteria; phylum Acidobacteriota; class Terriglobia; order Terriglobales; family Acidobacteriaceae; genus JAIQFF01. Next base: position 85,370 of record CAWDFF010000035.1, read on the forward strand.
CTCGTTGCCGGCTCTCAACTCTTTGTAGTTCACTGCCGGCACATCAATATGGATGTCGATGCGGTCAAGCAGCGGTCCGGAGATCTTGCCCATATAGCGTTGAATCATGGGCTGGCTGCAGTGGCACTCGCGGGAACGGTCATTAAAGTATCCGCAGGGACAGGGATTCATGGCCGCGGCCAGCATAAAGCGGGCCGGAAAAGTCAGGGACATCGACGCCCGAGCGATGCAGACCGTGCCATCCTCCAGCGGCTGTCGCATGACCTCCAGAACGTTGCGCGGGAACTCGGGTAGCTCATCCAGAAATAGCACGCCGTTGTGGGCCAGTGACACCTCTCCGGGGCGAGGCACGGCGCCCCCTCCGATTAATCCCGCATCGGAGATGGTGTGGTGCGGCGAGCGGAATGGGCGAACACCGACCAACCCTGCCCCCGCATCAAGCACTCCGGCCACGCTGTGGATCTTGGTGGTTTCCAGGGCCTCCTCAAAACTGAACGAGGGCAGGATAGTGGGCATACGCTTGGCCAACATGGTCTTGCCTGAACCCGGAGGCCCGATCATCAGGATGTTGTGGCCGCCGGCGCAGGCCACCTCCAAAGCTCGCTTGGCTGTCTGCTGGCCGCGAACATCCTTGAAGTCGACCGCATAGTGCTGGGCCTCGCTCAACAACGTGTCACTGTCAACCTTCAGCGGGACAACTCCGTTGCCGGTGTTCACGAAGCGAATCACGTCGAGCAGCGATCGCACAGGATAAACGTCAACTCCGCCCACCATGGCGGCCTCACGGGCGTTCAGTTCGGGGACGACCAGGCGCGAGATTTTCTTTCCGCGAGCCTCAATGGCAATCGGCAAGGCGCCGCGCACACCTCGAATGCCGCCATCGAGCGAGAGTTCGCCGACGAACAGGCAATCGGGGACCTCCTTCTTATTCAAGCCTCCGTAGGCGCCCAGGATTCCCAGGGCCATGGGCAGGTCGAATCCCGAACCCTCTTTTCGTATGTCGGCAGGGGCAAGATTGATGGTGATATGAGTGGAAGGAATGTCATAGCCGCAGTTTTTGAGGGCGGCCCGCACCCGGTCGCGGCTTTCTCGCACTGCGGCGTCAGGCAGTCCAACCGTGTGGAAATGATCTTCAGTGGTCTTGATGCCGGAGACATCCACTTCAACCTCAATGATGCTCGCATCGATGCCATACACCGCTGCGCTCAACGTCTTATAGAGCATGAGGTTGTGTGCTCCGAGTCGGACAGTTCATGTCCGAACCATCAGGACCACTGAAGAGCTGGCCGCTGACTGCACACTTGACAGTCACAATACGAGGCTAGCCAGAAACAATCGGTGACGGATGTCACAAAGGCGAGTGACAGATGAACCACGACCCGCCGCAACGACCGGGTGAAGAATGACCGCGGACACACGCCGTTGTGCGAACCAAGTTCCTAACAGGCTTTTCATTCTTTGGGCTCTGCCGTTTTGAATTAGGATTCAGCTAACATCCCCAGGAAGATAACGAATCCCAAAGCGCCGGCTCCGGGCCGGTCGCGGCAGTTATGGCGGAAGACGAAGATAAACCCGCAGGCCCGGCCCGACCCTCCGGTCATCTGGAAAAGGAAGAAGCCCGGCTGTGGCGGCTTGCTCTCGGATTTCTGATCCTGCTGGCCACCGGACTGGCCGCACTTTCCTGGGAACGCCTGCAAGATCTTCCCTACCACCTGGGAGCGATTTCCGTAGGGCTTCTGGTTCTGGCGATCCTGTTCGCCGCCTACGTGTATGGGCGACGGCGTGAAGTCTCCGAACTCAAACATCTGTTGCAGGATCTGCACGGCCGCACCGGCGCCACGCCTTCCGAGGAGCAGCTCGACCAGCTGGGACAGGTGATTCAGCGCTCCCAACGAAGCTTCAAGGAGCTCATCGACTCGTTTGATGACGTGGCTTTTGCCTGCTCGCTAGATGGCACGCTGAGAACGGTGAACCGGCGCGTAACCCAGTTGCTGGGGGTCGCGTATGCAGACGTCGTAGGCCACAAGATCGACGATTTCCTGGCGGAGCCTCTTCGCCGTGACGTAGAAGGCGGTCTGCCCCGCTTCCTCGAAAAGCGCCGCTGGTCCGGCCTGGTGCGCGTCCAGGTAAAAAACAGCACCCGGGCGCTTTACTTCGACTGTGTGTTGAATGCGATCGTAAAGAGTGACGAGGTCGTTGGCATCAGCGCTCTCGCCCGGGATGTGACCGAGGAGCGCGAGAAAGAACGCCGCTTTACTGAACTCTTTGAGACCTTGCAGGAAGGCGTGTATTTCAGCACTCCGGAGGGCAAGCTGCTCGATGCCAATCCTGCGCTGGTTCAAATGCTTGGCTGCAATAGCCGGGACGAACTCTTGTCGATGGATCCCAGCGCCCTGAATGTCGATCCCGGCCAGGGGTCGGTGCTGGGACGGAGCGCAGACGATCATGGGAGCGAGCGCAGCCGGGAGCTGGTGCTGCGACGAAAGGATGGCACCACGGGCACGTTTCTGGATACTTCGCGCGCGGTCTGGGACGGGGCCGGCAAAATCATTCGCTACCAGGGCACTCTGGTGGACGTGACGGAACGGCGCAAGATGGAAAAGGCGCTGCGCCGGCAGGAGGAGTTCCAACGCTACTTGCTCGAGAGCTTCCCCGACCTGATCCTGGTGATTGATCTTGAGGGACGCTACAGTTTTGTCAGCTCACGTATTCGCGATCTGCTGGGCCGTACTCCCGCGGATATGCTGGGGAAGAAAGTTGACGATGAAGCGCAAGAGCAGTCGCCGGAGTTTCTCGCGCTTTACCGGGATGTGAGCACCGGCGCGAAGAAGTTCGGCTTCTGCGAGTTTGGAGCCCGGCACCGCGACGGGAGCTGGCGTACCATGCGGGCCAATGCGAGCCCGCTTTCTGATGCTGAAGGAAAAGCCAGCGGTGTGATCGTGTCAGTCCGCGATATCACGGTGGAGAGAAAGCTGGAACAGCAGATCATTCAGAGCGAGCGGCTGGCGGCCATGGGGCAGATGATCGGCGGCTTCGCCCACGAACTCAACAATCCCCTGACCAGCATCATGGGCATGGCCGAGCTCTTGCAGGAAGGCGAGAAGGAGGAGGCCACTCGCAGGCAGTTGGTCATCTTGCAGCAGCAGGCCCGGCGCGCCGCTGACATCGTGCAAAACCTGATGTATTTTTCGCGGCCACCCGCTCCCGGCAGAGGGCCTGTCAACCTGAGCGAACTGGTGCAGCGGACACTGCACCTGCACACCTACTCCTTGCGTAAAAACAATGTCACCGTGGATTTCATTCCTGAACCTTCGTTGCCGGCGGTCCTCGGGGACTCGCATCAGTTGATGCAGATTTTCCTGAACCTGATTCTGAACGCCGAACAGGCGATGCGGGAAGCACGGGATCGCGGCACACTGAGGATCCGGTTGGAAAAGGTGAGTAACTCGGTTGTGGTCACGTTTCAGGACGACGGGCCCGGCATCCCGCCGGAAGTACTGCCCAACATCTTCGACCCCTTCTACACCACCAAACGGCCAGGACGAGGCACGGGCCTCGGCCTGAGCATCTGCAAAGCAATCCTTCGGGAACACGGGGGAGAGATCGAAGCCAGTTCCGGCCCGGGAGGGGGAGCCGTATTCCGGGTCACGCTGCCTGCGCAGGGATTGGGCTCCCCCGCAGGCGCCAGCTGAAAAGATCTTAACCGCAGAGCACGCCGACTGCGCGAGGGCACAAAGAAAATCGCTTAGATTCTAACGCTCAACCGCCATCGCCACTGCGTTTCCACCGCCGAGGCAAAGAGCCGCGATACCGCGATGCACATCGCGGCGAATCATCTCGTAGATCAGGGTGACCAGTATGCGGGCGCCGCTGGCTCCGATGGGGTGCCCAATTGCGACCGCGCCACCGTTCACGTTGACCTTGTTGGGGTCGAGGCCGAGCTCGCGCATCACGCCCAGCGCCTGCACCGAAAAGGCTTCGTTGAGTTCGTACAGGTCTACCTCTTCATTCTTCCAGCCGGTCTTCTCCCAGATCTTCCTTACCGCGTCCACCGGCGCCATCATTACCCATTTGGGATCGATGCCGCTCGTAGCCTGGGCAACGATGCGCACCATGGGCGACGCCCCCAGTTCCCTGGCACGCTTCTCGCTGGTGACCACCACCGCCGCAGCGCCGTCATTTACGCCGGGAGCGTTGCCCGCCGTCACCGTGCCATCTTTCTTGAACGCGGGCTTCAACGATCGCAGGATTTCAATAGTGGTGTCTTCGCGGGGCGATTCGTCCTTGTCGAAAATTCCAGGGGCCTCGCCTTTCTTCTTCGGCGGCAGTTCGACTGGGACGATCTGCGACTTGAAGCGACATTCCTTGATTGCGGCCAAGGCTTTGCGGTGTGAGTTGAGCGCGAACTGGTCCTGCTCGTCGCGCGTGATGCCATATTTCTCCGCCACGTTCTCGCCGGTGACGCCCATGTGATAGTTGTTGTAAATATCCCAAAGCCCATCATTGACCATCGAGTCGACGATCTGCGCATTGCCCAGACGATATCCCTTGCGCGCCTGGGGCAAAAGATAGGGAGCGTTGGTCATCGACTCCATGCCACCGGCAACCACGATCGAACTGTTTTCCGTCTGGATCGCTTGCGCTGCCAGCGCCGCCGCTTTGAGTCCGGAACCACAAACCTTGTTGACGGTCATGGCACCCACTTCCGGAGGCAGTCCGCCGAAGATAGCAGCCTGACGAGCGGGATTTTGTCCCAGACCGGCGGAGACGACGTTGCCCATGATGCATTCGTCCACCTGCTTCGGGTCGAGATTGGCGCGCTTCACTGCCTCTCGTACCACGATCGCACCCAACTGGGTAGCACTCAGATCGGACAGGCTGCCCTGAAATTTTCCCACTGGGGTACGACAGCCGGAAATGATGACAACATCGTCGTAAGCCGCCATTTATGTGCTCCTGCGATGATTTCTACACTTCAATTATAGATGCGCGCAGCGCGAAAAGTTCACAATTCTCGGCGGCGACGCCTGCACTTCTGCGATCCGTGCGCACTTTTTCTGCTCCCGAGGAATGGGAGAGTCAAAAGTGCGCGACGAAGTTTTTGGGGCGCGAACAATTCGCCCATCACGCCTGAAGTCGCGAAAAATTCCGGTCGGATGCTCTCTGGTGACTTTGGTGCACGGGTCGAATGCGCGCGTGAGCGTCATTTTTTTCTTGACATCACTTTTTATTGACTCTATACATTCAATAAGTTGCAACTGAACACCGTTGCATAGCAGTCCATGAAAAATGGAAGGGAGAATAGAACCATGGCAACCAAGAAAAAGGCAAAGAAGAAAAAGAAGCACTAAGAGAGAGTATTGGCAAGCAGCAAACCGGGGACGCGGAAGCGTCCCCTAAGTTTTTCCGGCAGAAAGTTTTCCTTTAGCAAGAACCCACCACTGTTCATCCTGAGCGGAGCAATACGAGTCGCTTGCGAATCGCATTGCGCAGTCGAAGGACCACTACCCAGTAGACCGCTTTGTCTGGACTCTTCTCATTCGAGAGGAAACACCCACGCACGCCTGATCCCGAACTCGCTATAGGGGTCCTTCGACTTCGCTCAGGATGACAGGGAGCGCGCTCTAACCTTAGCGCTTGGCGGTCGCGGCTTTGTTCTTCGGCAGAGGTTCCTGCAGACGTTTTTCCGTAGCAGGACAAAGATTTCGATAGGCGCAGAATCGGCAGTAATAACCTGGCTTGGGATCGAAGTTCCCCGCCTCGATATTTCCCGCGACTTCGGTAACCCGGCTCCTGGCCTCGTTCAATTGAAAGTCGGTACGTCTGGTGACCACTGGACTGTTTCCTTCCAGATTGTAGAGAACGAGGTGATCGGCCCGATATCCCCACTTCTCGCGCGCGGCCAGGGCATAAATGGAAAGCTGCAGACTTTCGTCGGAATCTTCCTGCGATTGCGCCTTTCCGGTCTTGTAGTCGGTGATGACGACACCGCCGCCAGCCACTCTCGTCGATGCGATCGATGCGACCCACTACTTTGATATCGCCCACCTTCACGTCGAAGTACTCTTCGGTATGCAGGACCTTGGGCGCGGGAGCGCGCCTGAATCCAGTCAGGAAATCCTGCAGTTGTAGCATGCCTTGCTCGCAGTAGAGGTCATGCTGGTAATGGTCCTGAATGCCGGCGCCGGCAAGTTCGTCGCGAAAGAACTGGAGCACGGCTTCGTCGGTCATCGGTCGCTGTTCGCGAACCGAGTTGTAGAACGCAAGCAGGACCCGATGTATGACTCCGCCATATTGCATGGCGGCGGGAACCTCGCCCGGGATCTTCCACTCGCGCTCCAGCTTGAATTGCAGCGGGCAAGTCTCGTAGGTCTGAACCGCGCTGGCGCTTAGTTTCGCCGAAAGGTCGGAAGCCGGCGGGAGGTTAAGCCATTCGCTTGCTCGCGTCATGGGGGCCGCACCCGCTGACTCAGCAAACATGTCAGTCTGAAAGCCGCGGGGCTGGCCCGGCACCAGCCAGCGTCCAAGCAAGCTCGAGTCTTTCAGAAGATCGCGCAGGAAGCCGGGAGGGCTGGGGTCTTTGCCCGAACCCTGTTTGGCATAGATGGTCAGCGAATCCCGCGCCCGGGTCATGGCGACGTAAAACAGCCGGCGCTCCTCCTGCCTGCACAGTTCCTTGTCATCGTCCTGCGCAATGGATCCCGGGTCGTGCAGTTCCCGGGGAAACTCGAGCAGCGGTTCCTTGTAGGGCGACGGAAAAGATGGCGAACTGGCGCGAAGGATGAAAACGTGCGCGAACTCCAGCCCCTTCGCGGCATGAGCGGTCATGAGCCGGACAGCATTGTCATCCTTTGAGGCGAGCGGAATTACGCCTCCTGCCTCCCGGAAATATTCCAGGTAGTCGAGGAGCTCGCCGATCTCTCCGGTCTTGGTGATCGGCTTCTTCTCCCATGCGGTGATGAACTCGACAACGGCGCTCAGGGCGCGCGACGTGCGATCCAGAGAAAACATACGCACAACTACATTCACCGCGGAGAGGCCCCGGGCGTTGGCGGCGGCAATTTCATCGCGTGTCTGCCGCAGGAGCTCCAGCACAGCGGAACCGCCTTCGATCTGTGAGAGCACCAGCGCGATCGCGGCCGCGCCTGTGTCTCGTGGCAGCGCCTTGATTCCGGCACGTAGCTTTTCGGGGTCAATCACGAACTGCGGCAGGGCCGCTACCCGAAACAGGCTGGCGCCGTCCGCATCGGAGACAACCGCACCCAGGCAGGCGAAGAGGTCGCGGGCTTCGGGCATATCCAACACGTCCATGTTCTCGATGGAGAACGGAATGCCCTGGCTCGCCAGCTCGGTAGCCAGCTGATCACGATGAGAGTGGGTGCGGTAAAGTACGGCGCAGTCGCTCCACGAGCGTCGTGTCTTCCGTTGCCAATCGCGCAGCGCCGTGACGAGTTCGGTGCACTCGAAATCTTTTTCGCTCAGCACCACCGCCTCAACCGGCACGCGTTGTAACGGTTTGCCTTCTCGCGCCGCATCTTCCTCGCGGGCTGAGATCAACACCGAACGCTGATATGCGGTTGAACCCTGTACGGTTGAGCCCGGACCCGCGCTGAAGACGTTCGGGTTTTTAGAAATAAGAGCGAAGGCGCTGTGCAGGATGGGCGAGAGAGAGCGGCGATTCTTTTCCAACTTCACCAGGCTGAGGCCGGGGAAGTGCCGCTGGAAGAGAACGAAGGCGGCGCTCGAGGCTCCCCGGAAGCGATAGATCGCCTGGTCCGGATCTCCTACCGCAAAAACGTTGCGCTCGTCCCCGGCCAGGCGTTCCAGAACCTTGACCTGGGCAAAGTTTACGTCCTGAAATTCGTCCACCAGGATGAAGCGGCTGCGCGCCCGGAGCGGTTCGCCGTCCTGCAACAGTTGGTAGGCGTGGGTGATCATGTGGCCGAAAGTTCCCAGGTTATCTTCCCGCAGCATCCGCTCCACGGTGGCAAATACGCTGGAGATCTCGCGGCAACGTCCCAATACTTCCTCGTCGGACACTTCGTCCGCCTGCTTCGACCTGGTAACGCGTGGAATGGGCAGCTCCCGTCGTTCGAGCCGCTGAAGGTATTCCTGGTATTTTTCCGGGGTGACCAGTTCGTCGTGGCAATGCTGCATGAATTTGAGCAGGTCTTCCAGAAACTTGCTCACGCTGGCGGCGCGGACAAAATACTTCAGGTTCAGTTCACGAAGGCGCCGGCGCAGGTAAATCCAAAGATCCTTTTCGTCGAGCACGCCGAACTCCCTGCCATTTTCCTGGAGAAGGGTATTGCAATATTCGTGAAAGGTCGCGATCCGCAAGCCGGTCAGGTCGGTGCCGCGCAACTCTTCCTCGACCCGCTGGCGCATCTCCTGGGCCGCATTCTTGGTATAGGTGACGGCGAGAACTTCATCGGGCCGCGCATGGCCTTCCCGAACCAACCGGGCGATGCGTTTGGTGAGGACAGTGGTCTTCCCCGTACCTGCACCGGCGATCACCAGCATCGGCCCGTGGACGTGTTCGATGGCTTCCCGCTGGCGCTGGTCAGGTTCGAACGTTCTTCTCTCGGAGACCCGGGGTTCGGAGGCTCGGAGACGCGAGATAGGTTTTGCGACAGCCACTAAGCAGGAGAATACCAGAGAAGAATGAGGATTTTTCTGAGGAGAGTCTTATTGCAGTTCCGCGAGCACAATGGCCGTGGCAGCGATGGCGGCCGTTTCCGCCCGCAGGATCGTGTTGCCTAAGGACGCCGCGATCCAGCCTGACTCACGGAACAGTTGCAGCTCCAGTTTTGTCCAGCCACCTTCCGGGCCAAACCCAAGCACGATTTCACCGGGAGGAGTAGCGACCTGAAGAGCATCTTTTAACGTTAACTGTTCTTCCGATTCAGCCAGCACGATACGCGTATCACCGGCCAGCGTCACAGCCTCTTTCAGCTTCATCGGCTGCGAGAGTTCCGGGGGCACGGCGCGCCGCGACTGTTCTGAAGCCTGCCGGGCCAGCCGTTGCCAACGCTCCACACGTTTTGGCGCCGCTGCAGCCAGATGGGCCTCGGTGCGCTGGGCAATAACTGGAACAATTCGGGTGGCGCCCAGTTCCACACACTTTTCGATGGCCCATTCCATACGGTCAAACTTGAAGATGGAGAGCAGAAGAGTCAGGTTGGGCAGAACGACGGAGGGAACAACCTCGCCTAATTCGAATTCGACGCGGCCACCGACAATGCTGGCAACGCGCCCGCGACGGACGTCCTGACCGGTTGCGATGTCGAATTCCTGCCCGACTCGCCCCCGAAGCACCTGCGTCAGATGATCGGCGTGAGAACCCACCAAAGCCGCGCGGTTGCCGGACACTTCGTCGGCGATCCAGCGGCGGCGGGTCATGGCTATGAGAATGTCATCCTGAGCGGAGCGGCTAAAGCCGTGTCATTTGCGCGCGCTAACGGCAGGGCTGAAGCCGTGCCCTTTCCGAACGTCGCTACCCGAAGATGTCCTTCACTTTGCCTAGCAGGGTGCGGCGTTGCGGCCGGTTTTCCACCTTGGTCAAGCCTTCGAGTTCCTGCAATAACTCGCGTTGGCGTTTATTAAGCTTGCCGGGAGTCTGCACCCGCACTTCGACGAACAGATCGCCTTTGCCGTGCCCATTGAGCACGGGCACGCCCTTGCCGCGGATGCGCAGCGTGGTGCCCGACTGGGTCCCATCCGGGACCTTCAAAGTGTGTTCGCCTTCCAGCGTAGGGACGCTGAGTTCCGCCCCCAGGGCCGCTTGTGAAAACGAGACCGGAATCACACAGTGCAGATCGTTTCCCTCGCGCTCAAAAAATGCGTGCTCCTTCACGTGCAAGACAACGTAAAGATCGCCCGGGGGACCACCGTGCAGGCCGCCTTCTCCGAATCCGGAGTAGCGAATGCGGGTCCCGTCTTCCACGCCTGCGGGAATTTTCGCGTCTACCGTCCTCTGCTTCAGAACCCGGCCCTCGCCTTTACACTTGGCGCATGGATCGGTAATGACACTGCCGGTGCCCTGACAGGTGGGACACGTGCGGGCGATGCTGAAGAAACCCTGCTGGTAGCGAACCTGTCCCCGGCCATTGCAGGAACGGCAGGTGACCGGCGCTTTGCCCGCTGCCGCACCTGAGCCTCTGCACTCTTCGCAGCTTTCATGACGACGCACCGTGACCTTGGTTTCGGTGCCGAAGACTGCTTCTTCGAATTCCAGGTTGATGTCTTCCCGGAGATCGGCGCCTCGCTGGGTGCGGCTTCGCTTCCGCGTGCCCCCGCCAAAAATTTCTCCCAGGCCGAAGAAGTCGCCGAAAATGTCGCCCAGATCGGTGGCATCGAAACCTGCGCCGCCACCTCCGCCCAGGCCAGCGTGGCCAAAACGGTCGTAGACCGCGCGTTTCTCGCCGTCCGCCAGCACCGCATAAGCCTCGCTGCACTCTTTGAATTTCTCTTCCGCGTCGGGATTATTGGGGTTCCGGTCGGGATGAAACTGCAGCGCCAGCTTGCGATAGGCGCTCTTGATTTCCTGCTCGGTGGCGGCGCGGGCGACGCCCAGCACCTCGTAATAGTCGCGTTTTCCGTTGCTGGTCAGAATGGCCTTTCCCAAATCCTTTCAGTTGTTCGATGGAGTTCAGTGCCTGGAATTGCGTGCGACCCTCACCATGGAGGGACGCAGCAGGCGGTCCTTCAACTTGTAGCCACGCTGCAACTCATCAAGCACATGATGATCCTCGGCCTCGCTGGTGTCCACCATTTCAACCGCTTCGTGGAGATGGGGATCAAAAGGCTCACCCTTAGCCGGGATCGGGCGCAGTCCCAACTTGGTCAACGCATCCTGCAATTGCCGGTAAATGAGTTCGACTCCGCTGCGAAGTTCGCTCTTGTCCGCGGCGCTGGTCTGCAGGGCGCGCTCGAAACTATCCAGGCTGGGCAGAATTGCCTTCATCGCATCGGAGAGCGCATATTCGCGGAACTCCTGTTGCTCGCGGGCACCGCGTTTGCGCGCGTTCTCGAATTCGGCCTGCAGCCGCGCCAGCCGGTCAATGAGCGTGTCGCGCTCGGCTTTGATCTTGTCGAACTCAGAGTCTCGCCCTTCGCGGGCGGCCTGGGGAGGGACGCTTGCCGCACTCGCGTCCTCGCGTGGGTCTGCGGCGGCGGGCAATTCGTGCTCCGCATCCAGTTCCGCAGCATCAACTTCGGACTTTCCGTTTCTTCTTACCATAACGTCACTCAGATTCGTTCAGGATCTTGTCAAAAAGACGTGCGATATACGACACCGCGGTCATGGTGTGCTGGTAATCGATGCGCGTGGGCCCAATCACGGCCAGCGACCCCATGACATCGTGACCCACTCGCGCCGGAGCGCCGATGAGCACGAAATTCCGCATGGACGGCAAGGCCTCGTCCAGTCCAATCACCACTCGTACCGCTTCCTGCTTGGCGTCGAGATAAGCACCCAGCAACTCGACGATCTTCTGCTTCTCTTCCAGAGTCTGCAGCATTTGCTGCAATCGTTGACGGTCCTGTTCCCCGGTTACAAGATTAGATGTTCCTTCCACAAAAACGACTTGCGATGTCTCGTCGGCGGCCAGGGCTCCCTGCTTGTAAAGTTGTTCGATCGACGTCATCAGCCGGTCGTATTCGCTGCGCTCCTGCTCCAGCCGGTGGGCCAACTCAGCCCGCATTGCCTCCATGGTCCAGCCGCGAAAGTTTTCGTTGATGAAGCGCGCGGCCGCGTCCAAGTCGGCTTGCGGAAGATCCAGTCGCAGTACCCGGTCGCGCACCAGGCCCGACCGGGTGACCAGCACAGCCAAAACTTTCTGATCGCCCAGCCGGGAAAAATACACATGTTCGAGCGCATTCTTCGGCCCGCCAATGGCGACGGTTATCCCCACATTGTGGGAAATCAGGGAGAGAACGTGCGAAGTCCGCTCCATGAATTCCTCCACGTCCGAGATGCCTTGCAGCGACTCCTGAATCATCCCCTGGTCTGCCTGGGAAAGACTGGCGTCGCCCGTAAGTTGTTCCACGTAATACCGATACGCTTCCGTGCTCGGCACCCGGCCGGCGGAAGTATGGGGCTGCTCCAGGAACCCGGCATCGGCCAGGTCAGCCATCACGTTGCGGATGGTGGCCGGACTCAGTCCTTCTTTATTGGAGCGTGCCAGGGTACGCGATCCCACCGGATCGCCAGTGGCGATAAAGGTCTCCACAATGGCGGTCAGTATCTCTCGCTCGCGCTCCCCGATCGGTGGCCCAGATGGCATAATAAGTACTTTTGATCCAAAAGCTTAGGTTGGAGATACCACAATTCCCCAGTTTTGATTCTAGGAACGTGACGCCGCCCTGTCAAGCATTAGCACTCTCCCGCCTGGAATGCTAATTCTTGACCTCGGACTGGTCCTGTCTTAGCTTGGTGCGACCTTACGCGCGTGGTTTACAGGACCGCGACGAACCAGGCCAGTCGCTCTGCCGAAGCCGCTACCTATATAAACGACCATGTTCTTCTCCCGGAGATGGCTGTTGAAGGTGGCCGCCGCAGTTGGCGGGACGAGTACTCTTGGGGGCTGGTTCCCTTTTCGGAAACTCGATTCTGCGAATATGCTCAGGCAAGCCAGCGACTCTGCAGGAACAAAAGGGGCAGGAACAAAAGGCGCAGGAACCAAGGAAAAGATGCAAGCTAAAACTCATATCGCCGTGATTGGTGCGGGAGCGTTCGGAGGATGGACCGCTCTCTATCTGTTGCGCCGTGGAGCGCGCGTCACTCTGGTGGATGCCTGGGGCCCGGGCAACTCGCGAGCTTCTTCCGGCGGCGAGACCCGCGTGATCCGCGGGACCTATGGCCCGAATCAGCCCTATACGAAGATGGCGGCGCGGGCAATGCAGCTGTGGAAGGAAAACGAGAAGCGCTGGAACCTGAAGCTGATGCACCAGATCGGCGTACTGTGGCTGGTGACCACGGGCGACGATCAGTTCGAGCGCGGCTCGTTGCCGGTGTTGCGCGACGCCGGCATTCCTTACGAGGAGCTATCGGTCGCGGAACTCAAGACCCGCTGGCCGCAGATCAATCTTGAGGCGGTTCATTGGGGAATTTACGAACCGGAGGGTGGCTTTCTTACGGCGCGTGTCGCGTGCCAGGCTGTGCTCGATGGATTTCTGGCTGAGGGCGGCGAGTACAAGCAACTGGCCGTGGTGCCGCACGATCTCGACTCCGGCTCGTGGGACAGCCTGTCCCTTTCGGATGGCTCCAGGCTTCGTGCCGATCAATACGTCTTCGCCTGCGGGCCGTGGTTGGGAAAACTGTTTCCTCAAACGATTGGGAACCGTGTTCGGCCGACCCGTCAGGAAGTATTCTTCTTTGGCACTCCCGCCGGAGACGACCGCTTCACCGACGCAAAGTTGCCCGTCTGGGCCGACCATCGCGACAAATTCATGTACGGGATTCCGGGGAACCAGGGCAGGGGCTTCAAGATTGCGGACGACACGCGCGGCCCGGAGTTTGATCCGACGTCGGGCGAGCGCTCGGTCAGTGCCGAGGGCCTCAGGTCGGCACGGGACTATGTCGGCTTCCGCTTTCCCGCGCTCAAAGATGCGCCGCTGCTGGAGTCGCGGGTCTGCCAGTACGAGAACAGTCCGGACAATAATTTCATCATCGACCGCCATCCCGCGCATCAGAACGTTTGGTTGCTGGGCGGAGGCTCAGGCCACGGGTTCAAGCATGGTCCGGCGCTGGGTGAGTTGGTGGCGGGATTGGTGATCGAGCACGGGAGCCCGGATGCACTGTTCCGCCTCGGCAGGTTCGCAAAATAGGGAGCCCGACACGTCTTGATCTAACACGTTTGGTATCCCGAAGCTGCAAAACAAATCCATGAACAGCATGAGAATCGACAAGTGGCTCTGGGCCGCCAGATTTTTCAAGACGCGGGCCTTGGCGGCACGAGCCTGCGCGCTCGGCAGAATTCAATTCAATGGGCAGCCTGCCAAAGCTGCGCGTGAAGTCCGGATCGGAGACATGCTGCGAGTTACCAACGACGGCGGCGACTTTGAGGTGGAGGTTCTGCTTCTCAGTGAAGTGCGCGGGCCGGCTTCGGTTGCACAAACGCTCTACCGTGAAACCGAGGCCAGCCTGGAGTTACGCCTGAAGGTGGCAGCGGAGCGTAAGGCGATGAGGCAGTTCGAGGAGTTGCCTGCAGGGAAACCATCAAAACGGGATCGCCGGAGAATTATCCAGTTCCGCGGGAGAGCCTGACTGTCGTCAAGAGAAGGCTGATCCGGAAGCGAACTTCAAGCCGGTCAAAATGAATCCTAGGGTGGCCCGTCCAAGCTTTGCTTGGGCGGGGGTTTCTGACAATCAGATTGTGGCCCTGTGCCCGGAAGATCGGCGGCGCGGTTTGGCCGGCACCCACGTCTCGAACATCACGAGACGTGGGGCCCCCAGCACTTCCTCAGATGCACAGGTCTTTCGCTGCGCTTGGGATGAACAGGACGCCTCTACTGAATCTGGATTACGCTTTCGCCGGCGGTTGATTTGATCTCATCGACGCGGGTCTCCACCTTGCGGGCGAAATCGTAGAGTGACTTTGCGGGAATCGAGCCTTCTCCGGCGAGAACCATGGGCTGGCCATCGTCGCCAGCTTTGCGGATTGCGGGATCGAGTTGAACCGCTCCGAGGTACGCCACGCCAAACTGGCTAGCCGTCTTCTCGGCTCCGCCGCGGGAGAAAATGTCGGTTTCCTGATGGCAGTGTGGGCAGACGAAGTAGCTCATATTTTCGACCATGCCAACCAGGTCGACCTTCATCTGCCGGAACATCTCGATGGCTTTGCGCGCATCCTGCAGCGAAACATCGGACGGCGTAGAAACTACGATCGCGCCGGTCAGCGGAACGGTTTGAATCAATGAGAGGGCGACGTCTCCCGTGCCGGGGGGCAAATCCACAATCAGATAGTCAAGCTCTCCCCACACCACCGAGCCCAGAAACTGCTTGATGATGGAATGCAGCATGGGGCCGCGCCAGATCAGGGGTTTGTCACCAGGATTCAAAAATCCTACCGAGATGACTTTGAGGCCGTGAGCTTCGAGCGGCTCGATGCGATTGTCGCCAAGCACCTTGGGCTGCGCGCTGATGCCAAGCATCAGGGGAACGTTGGGCCCATAGACGTCGGCGTCGAGCAATCCGACCTTGTGTCCCAGCTTGGATAGGACGATCGCCAAGTTGACCGCCAGCGTCGTCTTCCCTACTCCACCCTTGCCGGAACCAACGGCGACGATAGCACCCACCCCCGGCAAAGGCTGCGGGGAGGGCGGCTGCTGTGGTTGTCCGGGACGTGGGGGAAGGGGAGTACTCATGGGTCTGATTATACGTGAGGGGAAGCAGCTGTCAGCCTTCGGCTATCAGCTCTCAGCAGGTCCTTCCTCACACTGCCAAATACCCTCCATCCACGGGAAGCACCGCGCCGGTCACCCAGGACGATTCCTCGCTGGCCAGATAGACGGTGAGTCCCGCCATATCTTCGGGCTGGCCCAGGCGGCCGATGGGATGCACTCTGATGCGCTGGCGCCTTACCGCCTCCGGGTCAGGAACTTTGCTCAGATACCCTGCGGTCAATTCCGTCTCGACAAACGACGGACAGACTGCGTTGACACGGATATTTTCATGGCCATGATCGATGGCCATGCACTTGGTGAGCAGTACGACCGCTCCCTTGGAGGCCGCATACACCGCCCGGTCGCGTGCGCCATTGATGCCCAGTACCGACGCAATGTTGATAATCGAGCCACCTCCGGCCTTGCGCATGTGCGGCAACACTGCCCGCGAAAGCAGCCAGAGTCCGCGAACGTTGATGTCGAACGTCTCATCCCACTGTTCCTCGGTGACCTGTTCAGCCGTTCCCGGGTGAAGAATTCCGGCGTTATTGACCAGGACGTTGACTTCCCCGAACGCGGTCACCGTGCGCTCGATAAGGTTTTCAATTTCGGCTTTTTTGGAGACGTCCGCGGCCAAGGCAAGTACGGATCCGCCCGCCCCGGCGGCAACCTCCTCGACCCGATGCTTGCGACGGCCGACCAGGACAACGTGAGCGCCTTCGCGTACCAGGGCGAGGGCGCAGGCGCGACCAATTCCGCTGCCGGCTCCGGTCACAATGGCAATCTTGTCTTTCAGGCGAGAGCTCATGATGTGATGGGTATTGACGTTTGAAGTTTTATTTACATCAACGAGGTAGCGTAGGCTGCGGAACAGCAGGTCCCTCCACTGCGCTTGCTTCGCTTCGCTCCGGCCGGGATGACAGGCTCTCAATCTCTAGTGGCACGTTTGCGCTCTATCTCTGCGCGCCTGATCTCACGCCTTCGCCCTGCGTCTTCATAGCGGCGTCTCTGCTCATCGGTTTCCGGAACCACTGCTGGCACCGGGAGGTGACGGCCGGCCGCATCTACGGCGACAAACGTCAGGTAGGCGGAGCCTACGTGCTCGCAGTGATCAAGAAGATAATTTTCCACCCAGACTTTCACTCCGATTTCCATCGAAGTCCGGTAGACGCGATTCACCGAAGAACGCAGGATCACCAGGTCGCCGACGTGCACCGGAACCTTGAAGTCGAGATGGTCGATGGAAGCGGTCACCACGTAATTGCGCGAGTGCCGGTGCGCGGCCATGGCCGCCGCCAGGTCGATCCAGTGCATGAGGCGTCCGCCCAGCAGTGCGCCCAGCACGTTGGAGTCGTTGGGCAGAACAATTTCGGCCATCTCTGACTGCGAATCCCGGACCGGCCGGGGCAACGCCAGATCTTCGCTCTGGGTCATAGATTTTCGCTCGGTACAAGGTCGGTAACGAGGGACTGAATTCTACGCTGTAAGTAGGTTTGCACGTAACACTCCAGCATCTTCTGGATGCGTTGGTCGGGGTGCGGGGAAAGCCACTCTGCGCGGTTGACGTCATATTCCAGCGTGCCGTGTTTTACCGGGCGATGGCCGGCCTCGCATACAAACCACAGAAGCAGTCGTGAACCGTGGTCGCGGGCCACCGAGAAGCGGACCGCGTCGAACTCGCGCTCGCGGGGCAGGCGTGAACATTTCGTGGCGTAACCCAGATTGCAGAACTCGTGAAGTTCTTCCGTGGAAGGCTTGATGTCTTCATGGCCCGGGGCAGAGCAATGACCTTCCCACCCGCCTCCTAAAGGCAAGCGCGACGGATGGAGCCAGGCACCATCCAATCTCTGCACCGGCATGAAAAAGGGGCACGCCAAGATTACAAGCTCTCCGTGGTTAGGTGACACACATTGTACTGATCGAAAAGCCGCTCCGCCAAATTAACGATCAGATTTGATGAAGGACGGGCGTCCCCGCCCGTCTTGGAGAGAGCGGCGTTCGACGGGCGGGGAACGGCCGTCCTCCATTGAACATTGTCCGGTTGTAGTAGTCTCGTATTGACTTTGGTGAGCCAACAGCCAGGAGCTAACAGCTAGAAGCTGATCTATGGACCGCATTGCGATGCTTACGGAAATCCTCTCGCAGAACCCCGCAGATGCCTTCGCACGTTATGGCCTGGCCATGGAGTATTCGAACTCTGGAGAGGTCGATCGGGCTCTGGAAGAATTCGCCAAGCTTTTGGCCGCGCACCCTGACTACACCGCCGGCTACTTCATGGCGGCCCAGACGCTGGCGAAAGCCGAACGCACGGGAGAAGCGAAGAAAATGCTGGTGGAAGGCATTGCCTCGGCGAGCAGAACCGGCAACACTCACGCGCAATCAGAGATGACTGCCCTGCTGACGGAACTAAGCTAGTCGGAGAAGGCCTTCTTTGCGTCCTTAGCGTGCTCTGCGATTTAGAGCATTTAACCGCAAAGATCGCAGAGACGGCGCAAAGGTCGCAGAGAAAACTAATCATTACACCCGCCGCGCCATCTTCACCATGGTTCGCTCAACCAGCCCAGGAAACAACTGGTAGACTTTTATTGCAGGATGCATCGTCCAGGGCACGACGACTTCCCGTTTCTGCTTCAGGTAGCCTCGCAGCACAGCGCGCGCCACGCGCTGGGTACTGATTCCGCGTACAGAGGACGGCCTTACCGTCTTCGCTTCTCTCCCTTTGACGGCGTTGGCGCCAAAATCCGTGCGCACATACCCCGGACACACCGTCATGACATGGATACCCGAACCCTTGAGTTCCACGCCCGCGGCTTTGCCGAATGCGTTCATGGCAAATTTGGTCGCGCTGTACACGGAGTGAAATGGAAGCGGAATGTGTCCGGCAACGCTCGAGATATTGATGATCGCTCCCGAGCCCTGCTGCTTCATGACGGACAGGGCAGCCTGCATGCAGGCGACCGTCCCAAAGAAATTGGTATCGAAGGTCTCGCGGCAGGCGGTCATGTCCAGGTCCGCGGCGGTATCCATCAATCCGTGTCCGGCATTGTTGATCCAGATATCGATGCACTGGAAATGATGGAGGGTCAGGCTGACGACGCGGTCAATTTCCTCCCGGTTGCGAACATCACAGGATAGCGCCAGCGTGTTTTCGCTGTGACCGATCCGCCCGCGGGCCGCCTCCGCGCGCCCTGCATCGCGCGAGAGCAGGACGACTTTGGCGCCCTGGTCCGCAAAAAGCTGTGCGATGGCTTCTCCGATGCCCATCGAAGCGCCGGTGATCACCACCACTTTTCCGGAGATACTTGTGTGGCTCTGCGTCTCGCTTGCGTTCATTCGGATCCCTGTCATGACAACAAGTATTTCTTTGCGATCTCAGTGACTTACTCTGCGTCCTTTGCGGCAAAAGCTTTTAACCGCACAGGATGCTACGAAATCGCTAAGGAAGCCGTCACCGAAAATCCTGGTTCCCGATTATGTCAAGTCACGGGTGGGCGTACAATCGAGGAATTCCACCCGCACTCGCCGGGAAAATATTGGAGCTTCCGCGTGAGCCTTCTCCCGCTGTTTCCGTTGGACGTTGTACTTTTCCCGGGCACGCCCCTGCCGCTACACATCTTTGAGCCGCGCTACAGAGAAATGATCGCCGAGTGTCTGGACCGGAAAAAATCGTTTGGCGTAGTCCGGGCCAAAGAGGAAGGCGTCGCGGAGATCGGCTGCACAGCAGAGATTATCACCGTCACAAAAAAATATCCCGACGGGCGCCTGGACATCATAACCGAGGGGCGGGACCGCTTCGAGGTGATTCAGGTAACCCAGGAACGGTCTTTTTTGCAGGCAGAGGTGCTCTACCTGCAGGACGAACCCGGCAAAAGCCACTCCGGAGGAGATCGCGCTGGCAGTAAAACTGCAGGGAGAGATCGCTGAACTGGCCGGAGCCAATACTTCAGACCCGCCGGAGATTGACGCTTCGTATCTCTCTTTCAATCTGATCGGACCACTTCCGCTCGATCTCGATTTCAAGCAAACCTTGCTGGGGATGAAATCCGAAGCGGAGCGGATGCAGGCGATCATTTCCTACCTTGAGGCCATTCTGCCGAATTTGCGACGCACGGTGCTGGTGCGCCAGAAGGCCGGCGGCAACGGCCACGTCCATTAGTTCTAGGGCTCCGGCAAGAATTGTGCTGGACGGGCGAGGACGCCCCTCTCTCCACAATATTGGTCAATGGAGCGACGGGCGTCCCCGCCCGTCCTATCGGCGCCATGAATCAAGTGACGGCGTATAATCCGAGGCAGACGTTGCTTTTTTTGGGGGCCATCATGAATTTGGCGCGGACACTCGGCGAGTTGCGTTCCAGTCCTTTTACTGAACAACGGCTGAGCACGCGCCGCGTGAAAGACGAGATGCGCGACAACCTGATCGTGAGACTCCGTCAGGGTGGGCCTATCTTCCCCGGCATTGTCGGATACGATGACACGGTTGTGCCCCAGATCGTCAACGCCATTCTCTCGCGTCATAATTTCATTCTTCTCGGACTGCGCGGACAGGCGAAAAGCCGCATCCTGCGCGCCCTGACCTCATTACTCGATCCGCAAGTCCCTTATGTTGCCGGTTGCGAAATCCATGACAACCCCTACTCGCCCATCTGCCGCCGTTGCCGCGAGGAGATCGCCAAGCTGGGCGACAACACGCCAATTGCGTATCTCACGCCCGACCAGCGTTACGTAGAAAAACTGGCTACGCCCGACGTCACCATCGCCGACCTGATCGGGGACATCGATCCCATCAAGGCGGCTCGAGGCGGGCACGAACTCGGCAGCGAATATACAGTGCACTACGGACTGCTTCCTCGCGCCAACCATGGCATCTTCGCCATCAACGAATTGCCCGATCTCGCGGGAAAAATTCAGGTGGGCTTGTTCAACATCATGCAGGAAGGCGATGTGCAGATTAAGGGCTACCCCATCCGGCTACCTCTGGATGTCGCTCTGGTTTTCAGCGCCAATCCCGAAGACTACACGGCCCGTGGAAAAATCATCACGCCGCTGAAGGATCGCATCGGCTCCGAGATTCGCACCCACTATCCGGCTACCGTCGAAGAAGGTATGACCATCACCGCCCAGGAGTCCTGGACGCAGCGCGATGGCTACAAATTGCTCGTGCCAAAATATGTGCAGGAGGTCATTGAGCGCATCGCGTTTGCAGCCCGCGAGGACAAGAAGATCGACAAACGCTCCGGCGTCAGCCAGCGCTTGCCCATTTCGTGCATGGAGAATGTGATTTCAAACGCCGAGCGCCGGGCCATTCATCAGGAGGAAAAGCTGGTGGTGCCGCGCATCGCCGATGTCTACGCCGCCATGCCCGCCATCACCGGCAAACTGGAACTGGAGTACGAAGGCGAAATGAAGGGCGCCGACCACGTCAGCCGCGAACTGATCCGGGCCGCGGTCGCCAAAACTCATGATGGATATTTCAAGGGCACGGACATGCAGCAGATCGTGCAATGGTTCGATCTTGGCGGAGAAATCCAGCTCGCCGATACTGCCAGCGCCGCCGAAGCGCTGCAGTCACTGCGCGGCATCCAGGGACTGATGGAAAAAACGGTCAAGGTTGGCGTCGGCCCCAAGGACAGTGCAGAAGTGCAGGTTTCAGCGGCGGAATTTATCCTCGAAGGCCTGCACGCCCACAAACGCATCGGGCGCAACGAAGAACGCGTCTTCACGGCGGGAGAAAAGCAGCCCAAGCAGGCCGAGAAGCCATTCGAGCGAGAAGAGCTGCCGTTCCGAGGACGAAGACCGTATAACTAGTCGTCAGTCGTCGAGTCGTCAGGAAAACATTCGACGGGTCCTGCTGACGACTGAAGACCGACGACTGTTTCTCTATGAAACGCATCCGCTACAGCAAATACGTTCCCGACCCCGCCGGCGAAATGAGCATGGAGGACCTGCTCAGCGCGCTTTCCGATTACCTGCTGCAAAGCGGATTCCAGAACTACATGTTTGACGATATGGCAGACGGAGAGCACAGCCTCGACGACCTGCGCCGTGCTATCGAACAGGCATTGCTGGATGGAGATCTGCTGGATCAGGAAATGCGCGAGCGCATGCGCCAGATGCAGATGGATGGCTCTCTGGACGAACTCATCGAGCAATTAATCGAGCGCATGGAGCAGGAAGATTACATCAGCGTGGACCAGCCTCACGACCCATCGCAGCGATCGAGTGTGGGCGGCCAGGCGGGCGAGGCCCAACAAGCCAAGTTCGAAATCACGGACAAGAGCCTGGACTTCCTCGGCTTCAAAACGCTTCGCGATCTGATGGGATCGCTGGGCAAGTCCAGCTTCGGCCGCCATGACACCCGCGACATGGCTACCGGCGTCGAGGCCAGCGGCGCCTCCCGGCGCTATGAATTCGGCGACACGCTCAACCTCGATATTACGGCCACGCTCTCCAGTGCCATTCAGCGCGAAGGTCTGAAACTTCCGCTGAACATCGAGTATTCCGATCTGCAGGTACACCAGTGCGAGTACCAGTCTTCCTGCGCGACCGTTCTCATGCTCGATTGCTCGCATTCCATGATCCTCTATGGCGAGGACCGCTTCACCCCGGCGAAAAAGGTTGCGATGGCGCTCTCGCACCTGATCCGGACGCAATATCCCGGCGACTCGCTGTCGCTGATCCTGTTCCATGATTCGGCGGAGGAAGTTCCTCTCTCGCAGCTGGCACGGGTAAAAGTAGGGCCGTACTACACCAACACGCGGGAAGGCTTGCGCCTTGCACAGCGCATCCTGCAGCGGCAGCGCAAGGACATGAAGCAGATCGTGATGATCACCGACGGCAAACCTTCTGCCCTGACTCTCGAAGACGGACGCATCTACAAGAACGCGTTCGGCCTTGATCCCCTGGTGGTGAGCCAGACGCTGGAGGAAGTTTCCAAGTGCAAGCGCGCCGGGGTCATGATCAATACCTTCATGCTGGCATCTGATTACGGGCTCATACAGTTCGTGCAGAAAGTGACGGAGATGTGCCGCGGCAAGGCCTACTTCACCACACCGTACACATTAGGACAGTATCTGCTGATGGACTACATGTCGCGGAAGACGAAGACCATTCACTGACCGGTGTTGAGGCTATGCCTGTCTACTTTCGATCGTTAACTTCACTTGTAAGTTCCGTTGTTAGTTTCTATTACTAATTTCGGTTGTCAGTTTTCCGATTTCAGTTCCCTGTTTTTGGTTTACGCCTTTGTAATCTCTCCTACGGCCCTCCACGCGTGGTCAATCGCGGCATCGGTGTAGGCGTAAGCGCCGGCGTCGGCATTCGCAATCGCGATCCGTCCGAAAGGCTTGCGGGCCACTTCACAGGGAGTTTCTCCACCTTCCAGCCAGAATTTGTCCCACAGGGAGTTGTATTCGTAGGCATAGCCATGCGGCCAGCGGTTCACTGTGATCGCTGTAATGTCATTCGCCGGATCGAATCCCCCCGGGCCCACTACCCGGGCCAACTGTTCGCGGATATTTCGCTCCATGGTTTCAAAGGTCGTGTTGAAGAGTTCCACCCGGCCCAGAAGGTGCTGGTCGCGCGCCGGGCGTCCGGGTTTGCAAGGCGTTTTCATCATATGTATGACGATCGGCTCTTCCGGTTTGCGCGAGCATTCGTACCCGCCAATACTCACCGGCAAATCCAGGTTCATATTGGTGTGGTATCCAGTCGGCGCATAGATCGCGTTGGTGCCGAGCTTCTGGAATGCTTTCCAGTTCCGGATGGCTACGTTGGTGTAGAGCAACGGAACCTTGGCCGCGAATGCGAGCGCTTCTTTTTGTGTGTCCGGCAACCCCTCGCAGATATATGGGATAACCACGTGCCAGCAGGCGAGAATGCAGTGCGGGGCGCGTACCGTGTACACTTTGCCGCCGCGCGCGTAAGCAACCTCCACTCCCTTCGAGTTGGCCGGATCTCCCTGATGCCTCACTCGCACAGCCGTGCTGTTCAAGCGGATCCGAACCGCAGAGCTATCCTGATCAAGATCCGCATACTTGGCCCGTGCCAGAACCACGTCGGTCACGGAATTTCCCGGAATCGCTTCCGGAATCAGCTTGCGCACCAGCAGTCGCGCGATCGAAGCGTTGCCATCGGGGAAATGAAAAAAGTATTTCTCGGCTTCTTCGTTCGGGATGGCATCGCGATTCATGCCTTTTCCCGGCGTGGCGTCGAGGTTCATGCCAGCGAAGCCAGGCGCTCCCAACCCCCACGCGTCCTGCGCGGAGACCGCGTCAAATCCAACCCCGAACAAGGGATGCGGCATGGCCTGAAACAGCTTTACGACTTCGGGGCTGACTTTGACCAGGTCAGTCAGAAAGCCGTTGTAGCTCATGCGGGCGAGGCGACCCTTTTTCTCGTCCGAGCTCAGGCCCGGCAGATAGTCTTTCTCTGCGGTGAGCAGACGTTCGTAACCGGCCTTGGCTTGTTGCGAAAGCGGGGCCTCCCTCAAGAACATCTGCAGCGCATGCACTCGCACTCTATCGTTTTCGCTCTCTCCACCTACGCGCGGCATGGGGTTGGTGGCAAGGGCGTCGACGCCGAAGGTTTCTTTGTCGAAAAACACTTTCGGGGTCAGGCCAAAGGATGCGTATAAGTCTTTGGCTACGTACTTGTGATAAGAGGGAACATCAATCCCCAGTTCGTTGATCAGACCCTTGGCCACGGCGCTGTAAGGCGCTGGGCTCTCGATGGAAAACGTTCCGCCAAAACCCAGCATGTTGCGCTGCGGGGAGTGGAACTCGTTGCGCTTGGCGTGCCCTCCGAAATCGTCATGATTGTCGAGCACCAGCACGCGCGCCTTGGGGCCTGCAACCTTGCGAAAGAAATGTGCCGCGGAAAGCCCGCTGATCCCCCCACCCACAATTACCAGGTCATAGTTTTCGCCCGTATCGACCGGCGTTCCGGCGTGATCCCAGAAGGTGCCGTCCCGCAGGCTATGAGCCGCGTCGAACGATCCCGGATGACTGCCGCGCAACCCGGTTAAAGCCGGCGGATAGTAGTCGGGCGACTTCTCGGCCCCGACCGGCATATCGATGGCAGCTAACAGACCGGAAGGAAGAATTGCCGCACCGACGGTAAGTGCGACTCCATTCAGGAAATCACGGCGGGTGATGCCGCGACCCATCCCCAGCTCTCGGTCTTTCCAATCGCTCACAAGGACCCTCGGAAGTATGATGCGGATTCGCTCGCGAGGCGCGCGACAGGTGAAGGCGGCACGAGCGCGCCAATGACCCGGAGTCAACCCGGCGACCACACCGACTCCGTTACATGCAGCTCAAATGCCGCTGTCTACCTTCTTTACTGCGGATTCGGCTCCCTGGAACCCGATGCGGCTGTGGGTGCCGTCGCAGAAAGGTTTCGTCACCGATCCCCCGCAACGACAGAGAGAGAATGCCGGCTTGCCGGTCAGGTCATACTTGTTGCCGTCGGCATCGACCAACTCGATCGAGCCTTCGGGATCTTCCACCCGATAGGGGCCGTTCTTCCTGACCGTGATTTTGACTGCAGCCATGAAGCCTCCGGTGTTTCACTATCGATAAGAAGATAACAGCTTTTGGGGTCAGCTTTCAGCTGTCAGCTTTCAGCCATCAGCCGAACCCATCGACCAGGTGCAGCAAGTTCAGAGCCAGAGACTGGCAGGTGAAGTGTTGTGATGGCTGATGGCTGAGGGCTGAAAGCTGATAGCTGACATCGGAAAGCGCCTACGCCGCCGCCCGCTTCGTCCCCAGCAGGCTTCCGTAGAGTTCGAGGTATTGATCAATCATGCGCTTCGAGGTAAAGCACTCGCGAGCCCGTTGAAAGGCGCGGTTGCCGTAGGTGCGGCACAGGTCGCGCTGTTGACTCAGGCGCCGGATCGCTGATGCCAGACTCGCGGCATCATTCTCGCGGAAGTAGAGAACGGCGTCACCCCAGATTTCGCGAAACGCAGGAATATCGTTGGCGACGATGGCACAGCGCGAGAACGCAGCCTCAACCGCGGTCATGTCGAACGGCTCATAGCGCGAGGTCGCGGCATAGATGGAGGCCCGGCTGTACAGCGAGCGCAGCTGCGCTTCAGTCTGCGGGCCTTTCAGTGCGACGTTCATCTCGTCGACCGAGAGTTTGACATCGGCACGAATTGGAATCCTGCCGTGATCGTGAATCGGTGTGTCAGCCCCGACGATGCACACCGGAAGAGGATGACTGTGCTGGGTCAGCAGTGAGACCTGCTTTCTTGCATCCCACAAACGGCCGACTGCCAGCACGGAATCATCTTTGCCGACGTAGGGATTGAAGAAGATCGGATTGCGCCCGTTGTAGATCACGGTGTCGTGCCCTGCACGCGTGTAACTGGCGCGGACGCTGTCCCGCATCCATACCGAAGGCGCGACCACCACGCTGGCGAGCGACAACCCCCGCGTGACTACTTCCCGATACCATTGTAGCCAGCGGTCCGGTTTTGGCTCCCGGCCGTGGACCGCCTTCCACCAGGTAATAAGATCACCGTGTGCTACCACCACCCGGGGCACCGGGACCGGAAGACTGCCGTAGCACAATTGGTTCAGGTGGAGCACGTCAGGTTTCAGCTCTTTGACCAGCGCCGTCAGATAAGCGGAAGACTCTCGAAGATCCTGCTGGCCTTCTTCCATCCAGTCCAGGCGAAACGCCGTAGGACGGTACTCCAGCCCATGCAGGTTCTCCATCCACAAAGTCTGCTGGGGCAGGGGTATTTCGCCGAAGCTGACCAGGGTCACGCGCAACCCGCGACTCACCAACCCGCTGACCAACTCGCGGGTATAGGTCCAGGTACCACTCAAAGTGTCGGAGGTGACCAGAACGTGCACGAATTTCCCCTGGGAGAGTACGAAAAGCCGCAGGGAGGGCGACTCCACGTCTCTTTGGCGCTGCGTCATTGTAGTGCGGGAATGAAAGGCTGAGAAGGATTTTCGTTAAGGGGAAGCGTGGCGCGGGTGCGCAAAACCTTGCACACGGACGAGTGAGTGGGAAATTGGTAAGGACATAGGCACTACGCCTGTGTGGGATTGGGTCGGAGCCCGCCCTGAGCGTAGTCGAAGCGACCGGTCTGGCGGCCCAGAGGGTCGCGGGCGCTTACTATCGTTTGAACCGCTGCGGCGCTTCGCGCCGCCTGACCGGGTCCCTTCGACTCCCGCTCAGGGCAGGCTCCGACCCGGTCCCACACATGATTTCAGGCGCCGTCGAGCTTGGCGCGCGCTTCCTGCGCCAGCTCATAAACGGCGCGCATCTTTGCCATTGCCTCGGCGGCATTCTGGAGTTCTGGTACGCGCAGCGCCATTTCGCACGAGAGCAGAAGTGCGGTGACGGTACCCTTGAGTTCGTTACGCAGAGCCTGTTCAGCCTCATGCCCGGCCTGCAGCACATCCTTTTTGCGACGCTGCAAAGCAGCGCGCAGCTCGCGCACCACCCGGTCCATGCTGCTGATGGCGAAGTTCACCTGCACCGAGATGGCTGACCCGATGTGCTCCAGCACCATGTCGCTTTCGACCGGTTCGGTCTCAAGGAACGCCTGATCAATCAGAACTGCGACGTATTCCTGGACCCGCAACTGCGCCATCGCCTGCGACAGAGTCGCCGCCACATGCGTTTCTTCGGAGGTGACTTGCTGAATCGCCTGTGCGCACCCCCGAGCTTTGGCAGAAGGCGTAACCACTAGCAGCATAGTCGTATCTCTTGCACGTTCCCCGCCAAGATCGTGGTGCTGAGAACACACAGGTTAGCTTCCTAGTCCGTCCTCTGTTCCTCCCGGTACGGGAATCTAGTCCAGAATTAGAAACAAGATTGGCACTAGATCAAGATGCATGCTCCCTCTCACCATCCTTTTCGAGGAAACTTTCGGTGAAGCGGAATCTGTAAACTGAACAACCTTTCCTTGCGAATCACCGAGGCACAGACCCAGCTATTGACCTTCGCCGGAAGCGCACCTACCATCTCCCCCATTAGTTACGGCCGTTCAACTGTTGGCAAAAGGTTTCGTACGATCGCAGAACCTGCAAAGTCAGATGCGGAAATATGGCGACGAGAGAATCGAATGAGCAAAATAACCCGCCGTGACGCCCTGAAGTTCGGAACCGGAGCTGCAATTTCCGCCGCGGCCACTCCATTGTTATCCTCACCAACCGATACTTCCGTGGCTGCCACGGTGCGGAGTCCGCTGCTTGCCTCGCAGGCCGCGACCGCCGCGCCATCGGACGAGATCTGTTTCATGCGGGCGGTCGACATTATGGATGCGATCCGCAAGAAAGATCTGTCCTCGCGCGAAGTCATGCAGGCGCACATGAAACAGATCAAGCGCGTGAACCCCAGGGTCAATGCGATGGTCACGTTGGTCCCGGAAGACGAACTGATGGCACAGGCCGCGGCGGCAGACGAGGCGCTCGCCAAAGGCACATGGCTTGGCCCGCTGCATGGTCTGCCGGTTGGGGTCAAGGATCTGAACGAAACCAAAGGCATCCGCACCACCTTTGGCTCTCCGCTGCACAAGGACTACATACCAGACTTCGATTGCCGGGTCGTCCAGCGCGAGAAAGAAGCGGGCGCGATCGTCATCGGCAAAACCAACGTGCCCGAGTTCGGCCTGGGATCGCAAACCTTCAACCCCGTCTTTGGCCCGACGCACAATCCGTACGATGTCACGAAAACCTGCGGCGGTAGCACCGGCGGCGGTTCGGTGGCCCTGGCTTGCGGAATGGTTCCCCTCGCTGACGGCAGCGATATGGGCGGCTCCCTTCGCAACCCGCCCAACTTTTGCAATATTGTGGGCATCCGCCCGTCCCCGGGACGCGTTCCCGAAGTACCGACTGAGCTAGGCTGGTTCACGCTGTCGGTTCCCGGACCGGTCGCTCGCAATGTCACGGACTGCGCCTTTTTCCTGAGCGTGCTCTCCGGCTTCGACCGGCACTACCCGATTTCAATTGATCAGTCCGGCACTCAGTTCACTCAGCCTCTGGAGCGCAGCTTCAAGAGCGTGCGCGTGGCCATGTTCAAGGATCTTGGACTGCCCTGGGATCCCGAGGTCAAAAGCGCGGTACAGTCGCAGCGCAAGGTTTTCGAGTCGTTGGGATGCATCGTCGTAGACGCCGAACCTGATTTCAGCGACGCCAACGAATGCTTCCTGGCCTGGCGGCATTGGGCGACGGAACTGTCGTTTGGCGATCTGCTGGCCACACACGGCGACCAGCTGAACCAATACATCCACTGGCACGTGGAAGAAGGCCGCAAGCTGACCGGCCCCTATCTTTCCCGCATCGAGGCCAAGCGGACTGCATTATACGAGCGTCTATGCGGGTTCAAAGGAGAGTACGATTTTTTTGTTCTTCCGGTAAATCAAGTCCTCCCCTTCGACGTGAACACACATTACCCAACCGAAATTGCCGGCGTGAAGATGGAAAACTATATTGCCTGGATGAAGTCGGCCTATTACATCTCTACCGCCGGGAACCCAGCCATGTCAGTCCCATGCACGTTTTCGGCGGGCGGCCTTCCCATCGGAATTCAGATCGTCGGGCGCCACCACGATGATTGGGGCGTCCTGCAACTGGCCTACGCCTTCGAGCAAGCCACGGGGATCGGCAAGCGCCGTCCGGTGGTTGTTTAGACCGCCTGCGACGCTGATTTTGGACTGAGTGCTCGACCCCTGAGAAATGCTTTCCTTGAACAGCCGAAGCTCATCCCTTCTACAACTGGCGAAAACGCCAACAATCGGGCAATCGATCCTTGGTGGCTTGATTCCGCTGGCCGAGCTGGGCTTACTCAGCAGCTGATAACGTCTTTGTCTTCATTGACTCTTCTCATCCTGCAGATAGGCAGCCAATTCTTTTTCCAGGTCCGCGTAATCGGAGCGAGTGACCGCCCGTAACGCGCTTTCGGGTGCTTCTCCCGAACCCACCCGGCGTAAGATCCGCAGAACATCATCCATGCCGTAGCGGCTGCGCAGGTAGTCCAGAGCGGACAGAGATTCTGCGTAGGCCACGTTCGCTTGACTTTCAGAAAGACCGTTGAAGGGATGTTCGAGTGCCGCAAATGGGATCTGTTTGTGTTGCTCGAATAACCCAGCCAGGACACCGGCGTAGGGTGAAGAACTGCGTGGCTCCATCAACTGTGCGAGTCCTTCGTTGAGCCAGCTGGGGCAGCGATCGCCGACCATGAAGCGCACGAACGAATGAGTGAGCTCATGTTTTAAGACGTGCTGCAATTCTGGCGTCATGCTGGTAACGCCTTGAATCGGAATGCGCAGCTTGCCGTCGTTCAAGCCACTGGCCCAGGAGGGCGCTTCGGTAATGTCGAAAAATTGTTTTTGAGTGTAGAGGGTGACCACCATGTTTTCCCTGGGCGAATAGTCGAGCTCGCGTGCCAGCTGACCGTACTGCTCTTCCAAGGTCCCGAGCAGCTCGCGTTGCAGCGCGAGCGATGTCTCGCCTCCTTCGTAACGCAAGCTGAAGTGGCGGCTCTCCTGCTGGTTTGATCGCTCTTCAACATCCAGTTCGTGTTGGGCGCGATCCAAAAGCCGCTGGGTCTCGGGATTCGGCTCCAACTCCAGCGCGCGCTTCCAGGCGCGGACCGCATCGCGGGTGTGGTCTCCGTTATATTGCGCGGCCGCCAGCCAGAGAAAAGCTTGCGCCGAATTCGGCTCGACCCGGGTGAGGTGTTCGGCTTGGGTAGCGGCTTCTGTGTAGCGCCTCGCTTCCGCAAGCGACATGGCGTACCAGGCCAGTAAAGACGCTCCGTCGGGCGCGAGGCTGAGCGCGTGTTCGAAGTACGGACAGGCGGCCTCGGGATTCCCACGCTTCATTTCGAACACGCCGGCGACAAAATAAGCATTCGACGTCTCATCCGGATCTGCCTGGTTTTCGATTGCGGAAAGCGCGCTTTCATCCACGTGGTCGCGATTCACAACCTGGGCGCGGAGCTGAGACCAATAAGAATCGTCGCCGGGCAAGGAAGGAGCCGAGACCGAGACCTTCGCGTGTCTGGAGGCGGTTGCGGCAGGGAGCGAAGTACTGCCGGAACGCTGCGATGCCGCATCGGCCGAAGAGGGCGGAACGAGATTGACAGGAACCTGGGAGCCAAGCGTAATCGCGGGCCCGCCACCTTTTACGATTTTCTGCACCTTTGTGCTGGGGATGGTGTACCTGGTGCTTCCCAGCCAATACTCGATTTGCCCCTCTTTTTCGGAGGCCTTGTCGACTTCGATGTACGCGCCGTTCTTGAAGTAAATGGTATCGGCCACCAGGATGTTGGCGGCAAGCAAAAAGAAGGAAAAACAGGAGGCGAAAAGTATCTTACGCAAATTGGTCGTCTCTCAAGAAGATACTTCTGTCTCAGAAATGCGGCAGGGGAGCAAAGATTATAGCTTAGAATCCGGAACGGTTTTTATTTTCTGTAGGGCGATGTGGACCCTTCAGTTCCGGGTCGCGTCGCTATGATAACCAAGCGTTTACACAATTGACCTGATTACCGGTGTAATGCCGATATCACGCCAACTACTTGCAAGAGTACTTGGAAGGACCGAGCGGAGGGCGGTCCTAGCCCTCCTGGGACGAAGGCAGCCTAGGCCCCTGCTGCCATCGCTTTCGCGGTGATTTGGGCTTTCAGCTCAGGGGAGCACTTCAACGTCAAGCCACAAAGGTTGCAGCGGATCAGATGTTTGCCTCCCAGAGGAATGACGGGAACAAAGAACAAAGTGAAATACCGCTTCGATTCCATGGCCGTGAACACGGTGTGACGGACGCACTTGGGGCAAGGATATTCGACTTGATTGATAGCCTTTGTTTTCGTTCGCACGCCAAGCAGAAAAAACATATGGACCCCTTTAACCCTGCATCGGGCAAGTTTGGGCCGAACGATAACACGGGAACGAGGCATTTTCTGCGGTACGAAAGTGATTGGTCGCACGGTGCGATGATTCAGCGCGTAGATTCGCAGAGAGAGGGATCCCAAAACTACCTTAACCAAGGCAATGAGTGTAATAGCGATTTTTCGCCAACAATCCTTTTGAGATACCGCCAACTCCACGGCTTTCATTGACTTGACTATGCTTTCGCCATAGCATCGTTGCGCATGATCGGCCACACCATCTCGCACTACCGCATCGTAGAGAAGCTGGGCGGCGGTGGGATGGCTGTGGTCTACAGGGCCGAGGACACTGAGAGGGAAAATCAATGGACCGAAAGATAGTCAGGACTATCGCACTAGGAAGCTTCGCGCTGGTGGTCGTGCTGAGCACGGCGTGGCAAGCGCAAGCACAGGACACCAAAGCTTCGTATCCGAGCATGGCCCCGCTTGACCAGTACCTGATGACGGATCGAAATGCCGAGATTGCCATGGCGCGGAGTGCGGCGCCGGAGGCAATCTCGCGCGATGCCGATGTTCTCGTCCTTGGACGGCATGGATACGAAACCGCAGTCAAAGGCAAAAACGGTTTCGTGTGTGTCGTGGAGCGAGGGTGGATGGGCCCATTCGAGGGTGAGTTGTCTGGTAATTTCTGGAACCCTAAGATTCGAGGTCCGGTCTGCTTCAATCCGCCGGCTGCCCGTTCCATCCTGCCGATGACGTACAAAAGAACAGAGATGGTATTGGCCGGTCAATCCAAAGCTCAGATCATCGACGGCATCAAGACATTCATAAAGCAAGAGCTGCCGCCCCTGGAGCCGGGGGCCATGTCGTACATGATGTCGAAAGAACAGTACCTTACCGATGACGACCACCACAACTGGATGGCTCACCTGATGTTTTACACTCCACTCATGGACGGCGCCGTTTGGGGTGCAGATCTGTCCAAGTCTCCCGTCATGCTGAATCCACAGTTCAGTGGCGCTCCGGAACCAATCGATGTATTCATGGTTCCCGCGGGCTGGTGGTCGGATGGAACGGCGGACCCAGTCAGGGTCAGGTAGGGACACACCAGAACCTGATTTTTGGGTTGCGATCAACAAGCACGATTCAGCGTACAAGCTGGACAATGATCCGTGCTACGGCTTGGGTAGCAACATTAAGGCCGACAAACATCTCGATTCGCCTCGCTCCCCGCGACTGGAAGACGAGGCACAAACAAAAAAACTCTCATACTTGATGATTGGCGTAAACGGCGATTACACCAACAACCCGATTGGGTTCGCCTGGGGCCACCGGCACAAGCGCAGAATGCCGGTCGGACAAGAGTGGCCATGCGCCAAACCGTTCAGACTAGTGCGATGAACAAGCGAACAAATCAGAATCGTGGATGGACTGTCTTGAGTACACTTGTGATATGCGGGTGAGCTTTAGCCTGCTGACCGATTCGCAGGATGACGGAGCCAGCCCATGGGACGTGGTGGCCATAGTACTCCAACTCGTTGGCGCCATGGATCGTCACATGATGTACGTGGCCGAAGGCGGGAGCAAACGTCATCCACTTGGTCGGAGCGCTGCTGATCAAGTACTTGTTTTTGCCCCAGAATTCAGCCGTTCCCGTGTCCTGGTTCAGTACGGCATTGGTGTTGATAGACAGACGATCGTAACCGGTGTGATCGGGGAAGAATCTCATCCACGACTCGGTCTGGCCCTGATTTTGCTTGAAGCGCAAGGGTAATCCTTTGTAGGTGAGATGAAGATGTGTGTGGGCTCCAGAAACCGTTGCGACCCATGATGGGGCATCAGGAAGTTGGACAGCGCTCTCCTCTAGTGTCGACGTTCTCTGCGCCCACAGGACGTGTGTGGAAAGCACCAACAAGCTGACCAACAGAATCGAAGAAAGGTGCGAAAGCGAGAGAACCACGCCCCGCATGGGAGTTCCTTCTTTAAGGGTCTGGAGTGTCCAGCGCCTTTCTTTCAATCGCAAAGGCTCAAGGTTGGCGGAAGTACAGCACCATGGTCTTCGTGATTACAACAATCCTAGACAGTTTCCAGATGTGTTGTCTGGTCAAGATTGCACACCAGGAGTAGTCAGGAGACCCTGGCCGAAATGATCGGTACAAGCCGCTCGCGGGTCAGCTTCTTCATGAACCGGTTCAGGAAGTTGTTGCTTTATCAACTACAACGGCGGCCGGCAAGTCCACAGTTCACTTCTTAACGTCGTCCTGCATGATTAGGCCATTCTGAGCAATATTGAACAGACTCCCCTCCGAGGATTTGACTACCGTACGCCTCATGAATGCCGCGTTGAGGAAATCAGGCTTCGTATGATTGAAGGTAAATCTCTACCTTGGTTCGATCTATACGCTTCTGCCGTTCTTGAGGTAGAACCCGAGCGCCTCGTTGAGCGCGTGGATGCGGCTGAAGCAGCAATTCACGGTCGTCTGCGGGATTTGCAGTATGACAGCGACCATCATGAAGAGCGCCAACTCATCGAAGAAGCGCAGCGCACCCTATTGTTTTTGCGTCGCTGTCCTTAGACGATGCGTTGCGGTTTAAACGTGCCACACAGAGAACGCACTTCAATCCTGCGAAGGCAGCATTTCCCTGTGCAGCTGGCTCGTGCGTGGCCGAATTTACAAAGTGCGTTCAGGAGACAGCTCTATTTTTTTTTATTTGAGCCTGCCTCAGTCGTCTTCGGTCGCTCTCGCCAGATTTTTCCCTATGGATGCGCTTTGCCATTGTGACCATTACTCTTGGTGATGTCTTGCCCACGGCCATTGTCGTTGCCGTACAGTCCATCCGTTACAAGGGCGTTTGTCCTTATCCGGCCCATCTGTTCATAGATGTACTGGCGAAGGTCGGCTACGTCAAGAATCCGACTTCCATTGTTTAGGTGCGCATAAATCAGGTCTCCCCTGAGGCTTTCGAGTACGGATAGGGCGATTTGTCTTTCGCTCATGTCCATGACAGCTCCACTGCGAACAACGTTTTAGACAATCCGTATCGTATTTCTTTGATGTACCTTAATCTGTGCAATTATGACCACGGGGGGCGGATGTTTATTTATAAGATAGGTTCTACGCGAACGAGCCAATTCAAGAGAGCGTCGCCCGACAAGGCCCGTTGTGGGATGGAAGCTCCGTTGGCTCTTGCCACCGATTCCGGGCGGATGACGGGCTATCTGGTAGTAACGGTTGTAATCGGGCGTTTACACCACGACCCGGTCGATGAGTGTAATGATTCCATAACGGTGTCGGCGATATTATGTCGTTCAATTTCGTGGACACTTTTTGGTTTCTGAAGCCCCGGCAAGTGCGCTCAAGAGCTTCTTGACGGCAGCCGACATTGTCAGAGAGATGCGATGTTACGCCACCCATCCAAGAGTCGGAAAGGTGCTGCAAACGGGGTCGAAATCCTTTCCCCATCGGGCAATACATGCCAGCCCGATCATAGTTGGATTCCAAAAAGAAGAATTGCCCGTTATCCCTTCGGATAACGGGCACCATTGCCTTGCCGCGTAGGAACAAGGCATCGAACTCAGTGTTTTCCTAGTGGCATGGGACGTTCCCATTTTTTTCTGCGCAAAGAGCCTCGATGGCCCTGCCATCTAACGCTCCCTTCTGGAACGTGACTTCATCGATCACGCCGTTGAAGTATGCGTATCCGCCCCCCTGGGCACTCGATCCGATGCGCATATGTGCAGAGTGACTGTCCGTGGAACTGGACAAGGGTTTGGACCCCTCCTTCACGCCGTTAACGTAGATGGCGATTTCCGATTTGCTCAGAACACCAACCACGTTGTACCAGACCCCGACCAGCGGAGCGGTGGTACTAATGACGGTGGTCGTTGCTTCCTCGGTGCAGCCGTTAACCAACCCTCCGCCGAAGCAGAACCAGAAAAAACCGTCATTTTGTTTCACCAAGCGCCATCCATCCTCATTGTCAATCTCGGTGTTGGAAATCTTGTCCACAATTGACATGTCGCCCGCCGGACGATCTCCATTGCTACCTGGAGGATGGGAAAGCGCATTGAACTTTACGAAAGCGCTGATGGTGAAGGTGGATGTGTTCAGACTGGAGCTATTGCCGACATCAATGGTCGGTCCGCTCCCGTCAAATTGAAATGCTAAAGGCCAGAAGACTGTGTGGTCGCGAACTACCGGGCTTTTACCGCTGATTGACTGTCCCGATGCGCCCGATACCACGGCGAAAATCAAACTGAACAACAGAAGTAAACAAGCGCCTTTCATCGAACATCTCTCTCTTTCTTCCTGGCTGGCAGTGACTGAGTTATTCCCCCGAGCATGGAAATCTCCAGAATGCTGCCCAAGGATTCTGCTTATTTCGTATCCGAGCCGGAAAACTTCTTATTGACCGGCATGAACTCCTGCACGTTGTTGGGGCCTACCAGGGGTCTGCGACACGTCGCATCATGGAGCAGAATCGGGGAAATTCCACTGCAAAGCGGGGGCTTTTTTTGAAGAGCGGCGCGTCCGAACGCTAGTGCAACGGTGCCACCTCGGCAATGGCACTTTAGTGGGTGGCGTGCTTCAGCTCACGGCGTCTGCGCTTCGGGTCCGCTCGCTGTTGTAATCAGGCACTCACGATCGGGCTCCGCGTTGCGAGCCTTCCTTGGCAAAGCTCGGTTTGGGGCGGGCCTACGTAATTACCGGAGACGCGCCCAAAGCCAGAGCCGCCTAGCAGGATTTTCTGGCGCTGTGGAAGGATGCCGACTCCGATATTCCAATCCCCAAAGAGCCAAAGCGGAGTATGCCAAGCTGCAGTAAGCCGCGTAGACATTCCTTTTACAAGGAAATAACACATGCCTGACACTCCGTCCCTTCTCCGTCGCTAAATTCATAGCAACATTCGGAGGAGAAACCCATGAAATTAGTTTGTGTGCTATCGCTCGTGATAATGAGCCTGGGGTGTGGATACAGCAAGCCGATGGCCGCCGCTCCAGTGCCTGGAGTTGTTCCCACCATTGCCCAACTTATGCCTAACACCGTGGCTGCAGGCGGGCCTGCATTCACCATGACCGTCAACGGCAACGGCTTCGCGACTACCGCCGTCGTGAGTATGAGCGGCGCGCAGCAAACCACCACCTACGTGACTGCGAACCAGCTGGCGGCAATGGTTCCCGCTTCGGCCATCGCTACACCCGGTACCGTGATGGTTACGGTGACTAACCCCGCCACCGGCGTGATGAATGGCGGCATATACGGAGGTAGTGGCGGTACTACCGCAGAGACCTCCAATACCATGACCCTTACCGTTCAATAAAACCCGGAGGTTCCCAAGCCAGGCGCAACCGCCAAGGCTTGGGAGCCGTGTGGAGCGGTTGCGCTTGAAACAGTCTCTTGTTGACCGCACGAAGCCCCGGGAATCGATCATTGTGAGGGCAAGTCCTGAACCACATACTCTTTCAACTTCCGGTATAGCGTGGTCTTTCCGATCCCCAGCATCCGGGCGGCGAGCAGCTTGTCGCCGTTCAACTGCGCAATCGCGCTCAGGATGGTTTGTTTCTCCAGTTCCGCCATGGGGAGGATCTGTGCCTTGCCATTGCCATCAGTCGGGATGTGGCTGGAAGCGCCATGGATGGAGCTAGGCAGGTCTCCCACCTGGATCATCTGCCCGGAAGTAAAGGCACAGGCCCGCTCCAGGCAGTTTTCAAGCTCCCGCACGTTGCCGGGCCAATCGTAGGCAAGCAGTGCTTTCATGGCGTCGTCGCTCAAGTGGCGTTCCTGTCCCGAGGCTCGCGACAGCCGCTCCAGAAAGTATCCGGCGAGCAGGGGAATATCCTGCCGCCGATCGCGCAGCGGCGGAATTTTGAGACTGAGTACGTTGAGTCGAAAATAAAGATCGCGCCGGAACGTTCCCTGGGCCACGGCTTGCTCCAGGTCGCGATTGGTTGCGGCCAGGATCCTCACATTGATGGTAATGCGTTTGGTGCTGCCCACAGGGCGAATCTCGCGCTCCTGGATGGCTCGCAGCAGTTTGGCCTGAAGGTCGACAGGTAGTTCTCCGACTTCGTCCAGAAACACGGTGCCGCCTTCGGCGATCGCGAGCAGCCCATCCCGGGATTGCACCGCGCCGGTGAACGCGCCTTTCACGTAGCCGAACAATTCGCTCTCGATCAGCGTCGGGACCAGCGAGCCGCAGTCGACAGGAATGAATGGCTTGTCGCGAAAAGGGCCGGAGAAATGGATGGAGCGGGCCACCATTTCCTTTCCCGTCCCGCTCTCGCCCAGAATGAGCACAGGATGGCTGCTGTGCGCCGCTTTGGCGATGATGCGGTACAGCTTTTCCATCTCCGGTGCACGCCCTACGATGCTGCCGAAGCCCAGCTTGGATTTGATCCTCTCGCGCAGCGTCCGGTTTTCTGTCTTCAGGCGCAAATGGCCCGACACCCGCTCCAGCAGCAATCTCAGCTCTTCCATGCTGAAGGGCTTGGTCACGTAGTCATAGGCGCCGTTCTTCATGGCCTGGACCGCGGACTGGACCGTTCCGTATCCAGTCACTACCACGATCACGGCATCGGGCTTGCGCTCACCGATCTGATGCAGCGCGTCCAGTCCCCCGGCTCCGGGCAATTTCAGGTCGAGCAGCACCACATCGATATTCTGCGAATCGAGCATGCGATAAGCTTGCTCCGCAGAGTCCGCAACCACGGCGTTGAATCCGAGCGATTGCGCCACTTCGCGGCAGACTTCCCGGATGGCGCGTTCGTCGTCCACGATCAGGAGATTCAGGAATTTCGCTGCTTCGATCTGGCCTGAATTGGGGGCGCTGAGTGCTGTGGCGGTCATGATGAATCACCTCTTGGCTTTCGAATTTGATGGCATCTGCTGCTCGATGGTGTGGCGGGGATCCGTGTCCTGGTTGACTAGCGGCAGCAGCACGGAAATACGTGTGCCGATGCCCGGCGTGCTTTCCGCTATCATGGTTCCGCCAACCTGCTTCACCAGGCTGCACACCGTCGCCAGTCCCAGACCGTTGCCCCGGCCGGATTTCTTGGTGGTGAAAAAGGGTTCAAACGCGCGGCTGAGAGTCTCGGCGTCCATACCGCAACCGTTGTCCGACACCGCCAGTTCGACGCAGGGCATAAGCTGCGGTTTCCGGTCCGGGATGCCGGGAAGACAGGCGGTTCGGTTGCGCGTGCTGAGCGTGATCTGGCCGCCATTGGGCATAGCGTCGCGGGCATTGAGCACCAGGTTCAGCAGGATTTGCTGCAACCTCGCCGGATCCATTCTCACCGAGCCGAGATCGTCGGCAAGCGATGTGTGAAGAACGATGTTTTCGCCGATCAGGCGGATGAGCAGGCCTTCCGCGCCGGCGACGACCACATTCACCCCGAAGACGCGCGAGTCCCCGGCCTGTGGCCGCGCCACTGCGAGCAACTGCCGCACCAGCTCCGCGCCGTGTTCCCCGGCGATGCGCATCTCCCGCGCGTGATGATAAGAACGGCTGTCCTTCTCCAGCTCCGCAATCAGCAGGTCGCAGTAGAGCATGATGCCGGTGAGCAGATTGTTGAAGTCGTGAGCCACGCCGCCCAGCAGCCGCCCAATCACTTCCATCTTCTGCGAATCCTGCAGTCGCTGTTCGACCTGCTTCTGGAGGCCGATATCGCGTGTGCTGATGACCTGAAAATCGCGCCCCTTGATGCGGAATCCGACCCAAGTAACCTGCAGGTGTGTCCGCGTGCCATCCTGCCTCACACGCACGAATTCCCCCACCGGACGCGGCCCTCTCCAGGCATCCGCAGCGTCTGTCGCTCCGGTCACCACCCTCTGCAGAAAATGCCGCGGGATGAATTCTTCCGCACCTCGGCCTGGAAGCAGCGCGGGATCCGCATATTCGAACGTTCGGGCCCAGGCAGGATTGGCATAAAGCACGACTCCAGCCTCAACCATCGCCAGACTCTCGGGAAAGACCTGGACTGCGGCGAACAACAATGCCAGATCGGGAGACCCGGGAGCTTCGGCTCGCAACTGCGCGATTGCACTCACTGGCGAAGACCTTTTGGGCGGGCCGTGAAGGCGCGTCCGTCAAACGAAAGCATTAGCCAAAGGGCATGTTTTGGGAAACCACCAAATAGGGCGGGAATCATGTCGAAAGGTCCATCCCCTCCCGATTTGGGAAGCCCGATGCGACAGGTTTCCCTGCCGTCATGCTCTCCATTTTGGGAAGTCTAGGCCGGCGCGGGCAAACTGCTAAGGGCAGCGGTCACACAAGGCTGTGACGGAAGAACATCGGAGTAGCCCGATTGCTCTCGAGGGTGCCCCGCTCAAGCTCTGCTTGGGCGGGTCTGTGAGCCTTCCAGTTTCGCGAAGCGGATGAATCTCCGAAGTGCTATTCCAGTCTCTCGGGCTTCGATCATGGTTCTGTGGCGATCGACGAAAGTCCCCGCCCAAGCGGAGCTTGAGCGGGGCACCCTCGAGACATGTGAAAAAGATTGCACTTCGCCCATCGGTCGCTCCGAGTTGTTGCGACTTGATTTTAGGTTCGAATGTGATAGTGTGAAATTCCCTCCCCTGGCAGCTATCCTCAAGCAGATTCACGATTCTGACCGCAGCGATTGTGGGCTGCCGGACGGTCGTGAGAACAAAAAGGGCCCCGGGTGCAATGAGTCGGCATCAAGTTCTATTAGCGGTTGTTGGGTTATTAGTATTCAGCGTTCTTTCGTGCGGCGGTGGCGGGGGAGGCGGTACAGCGCCGCCCCAGGCTCCGCCGGTGACCCCGCCTCAAAGCTCCTTCCAGGAAACGTTCCAGGATTCCAGCGGTACTATCGAAACCTTCAGCCAGACGACGATTGATACCTCGAATCCCTTTTTCTCCAAATTAGGGACCAACGGACGCACCTGTTCCACGTGTCACGATGCCAGTGACGGATGGACCATCAATGCGACCCACCTGCAGCAACGATTCCAGACCAGCCAAGGTGCCGATCCGATCTTCAACCCCATCGACGGCGCAGTTTGCCCTAGCGCCGACGTATCCACGCCGCAAGCCCAGACCTCGGCATACAGCCTGCTGTTGAACTTTGGATTGATTCGGATGTCGTTGCCGGTGCCGGCGGACGCCGAGTTCAGCATTCTCTCGATAAGCGACCCTTATCAATGTCCCCAGACCACCGTGACCCAGCCGGCGCTTTATCGCCGGCCGCTTCCCTCCACCAATTTGCGGTTTCTCAACGGAATCATGTGGGACGGCCGGGAACCTGACTTGCAGACCCAGGCCAAGGACGCGACCCTGGTGCACGCCCAGCCAGGTGGTCCGCCAACGGACGCGCAGCTACTGCAGATTGTGAGCCTGGAGACTTCGACATTCACCGCACAGTCGCAAGACGATTCGGCCGGAGATCTCACCGCACAGGGCGCGAACGGCGGTGCGCAGTTCGTTTCGACATTGCCCTTCTCTCCCGGAATGAACTCAGGGTCCGCATTTAACCCTGATGTGTTTACTTTGTACTCCAGCTGGACCAGCGCCACTGGCACGAACGCCGCGTCGCAGCAGTCGGTTGCGCGCGGAGAAATGCTGTTCAATAGTTTTCCATTTACGATTTCGCAGGTGCCGGGATTTAACGATGTTCAGGGCCAACCCCAGGTGACCGGCACCTGCACGACTTGTCACAACACGCCGAACGTGGGCGGCAATTCGTCGTTGGCGATGATGAACATCGGGACCGGTTCTTCCCAGGTCGCCCTTCCCTTGTACGTGATTCAATGCAACGATGGCACGCTCACCGAATCCACCGATCCCGGACGCGCAATGGTGACCGGCAAGTGCGCCGATATTGGTAAATTCAAAGTTCCCGGTCTGCGCGGCCTGGCCGCTCGCCCGCCCTACTTCCACAACGGCACGGCTAACACCCTGCTGGATGTGGTCAATTTTTACGACACGCGTTTCAACATGCTGCTGACCGACGATCAGAAAGCTGACCTGGTCGCGTTTATGAGCACGCTGTAGAGGGCAGGTGGTCCGCGCTTTCCCTACCATTTACTCTCGAGGGTGCCCCGTCCAAGCTCCGCTTGGGCGGGTTTCTCGCGAGGACTGCAGCTTTCACGCTTCAGAGAACTTGGCGCCCTTGCCCTTTTCCGCAATGGCGGGGGTTGTGGAAGCGCTTCCGTCCTCGGGCACAAAAGCATCAACGATCGATCAATTTGTATTCTGAACATCCCCGCCCAAGCGGAGCTTGGACGGGGCACCCTCGAAAGTAGTGTGTGGCCACCTGCCAGGTCAGAATTCTAGCGGTAACGGTTGAGCCAGACGAAAGGTCAGTCGTCTTTCAGGGCCGACGCCAACATCCCTGTTCTCCGTATAGATCGGTCCGGACACAGCAATCGTTCTGGCCGAAGCGCCAACGAGAGCGCCTTTTTTGTTCGCGGAAAGGCCTCCGGTCGAAGCCGTGCTCATCGATGCTGGAGTGACAGGCACCCCGCCAATCACTGTCGGATTGCTGTTCCCATGCGCGCCGCGCTTTACGAAGATGCTGGATGTCTGGATGGGAAAAGATTTGCCGTTGATGGAAATTGCAGTCAGGGCCAGGCGCATGTAGCCCGGTTCCTGGAGCTGATCGGAGGCTCTGGCGTCGAGGATCTTTCCGGCCACGATCGCGCCCCGTGGCGCTATCTGGCGCCCTCGCACGATGATGGGCTGGTCAAGCACCGCTTCAAACGAATCGCCGGTGTGGGACGTTGCGCTGGATAAAGACAACTGCACGTGGATGGTGACAGGAGTCCCCGCCGGAATGGCGGTGGGTGTAAAAGAACCTGTCGGGAAGATGCCGTCCTTG
The DNA here is from genome assembly GCA_963801545.1 of Terriglobia bacterium. Classification (GTDB taxonomy): domain Bacteria; phylum Acidobacteriota; class Terriglobia; order Terriglobales; family Acidobacteriaceae; genus JAIQFF01. Next base: position 127,440 of record CAWDFF010000035.1, read on the forward strand.
TCGGAGGCCGCGGAGAAAGGAAGCTGGTCGCTTGTCGTCTCGTTCCCGCTGGTGACCGGGAGGCTCTCTCTTTGCGAGCAGCCAGCCAGAGTCATCGCCAACATCAGAACGACTACCAGAACGATAAATGGAACGGAGAATGCGGCTGGGCTCCGGACGGTCCCAATCGACAGCTTCATAAAACAATCCTGCCGCGCTCAACCACGTTCCCACAAGTCGCAAGTGGGATGCCATCGTCGGGGATTGATCTGTCAGGAGTTAGTGGAGCGACGGGACGTGGGCGTGTAGTTATTGCGGGTAGTATTGGGCGTGTCTCGAGGTTTCGTAGCGCCGGCGTCCCGCCGGCTGTCCGGAGGGCATCTTGCCCTCCGCGCGAACAGCGAGGGCGAGACGCCCTCGCGACAGCCGGCAAGCATGCCCTGAGCGAAGCCGAAGGGATGCCGGCGCTGCCGAACCCGATACACTGCCGAGCTCTGCTCGGCCTGGACGGGCGGGACACCCGTCCCTCCACCGGCGTAGAAAAAGCAGAAAAAACGGAGGAGCGGATTTTCCCGCTCCTCCGTAAATTTTGCTTAACGAGTGTTAATGATTCGTCAGTTGGAGGAACCACCCATGCTGACCGATGCGCTCTCGGCCTCGTTTTCGGGCTGGACGATTACGCCGTCAAACGGGGTTGCGCCCACGAAACGGCCGCGCACCACGCTGATGCGGCGCAGTGGGTATCCCGAGTCAGGACCGCGATGCCAGCTGCGGCCGCTGTCCTTGCTCTCGAACACCACGCCAGTGGCCGTGCTGGTAGCGAGAAGCCGCTTCCGGCCCTGGTCATAGGCGATGGAGCTGATGTTCTTGTCGGGTAGACCGTTTACCACGTGCTCCCAGGTCGCGCCGGAATCGAGACTGCGGAAGGCGCCTTCCCGGGAGGCTACCAGAATCTCACCCTCGGGGGTAAGCGTCACGCCGTGAATGCTGGTGATGTAGGAGGACAACGGCGCCTGCTGCCAGCTCGTTCCGGCAGTCGTGGAATAAAGAACGTTGGTGCGAGTGGCAGCCACAATCAGGTCGCCTTCGGACTCAACTGAGACGAAATCGGTCTTGCCCAGAACCGGACCGCCGGTCCAGGTCTTGCCCTGGTTGGTGCTGATGAGTAATCCGGCTCCGGTAGCGGCGAGCCAGCGCTTGGGTGTGACTTCGACATCGCTCACGCGTGCATCCAGGGTGTAGTGAACCAGAACTGCGGGCGTCTTCACTGTCTTCGCCCCTTTCTTCCCTTTCGCACTCACCTTCACCAGGCGTGCCGGAGTCTTCTCGGCCACGATGTTGTTGATCGGGCGCCACTGGCTGGCATTGCGATCAAGCAGGAACATGCCTTTGTTGGTGCCGGCGATCAGCCCACCGTTGGAGGTCTGCTGCAACGCGAACACATCGCGTCCGCCCAGTCCGGCGCTCTTCTGTTGCCAGGTCTGGCCGCCATCGTGAGTGGAGAACACGCCGCCCCACTCGCGATCGTTGACCACGCCCACAAGCATGGAGTTGGGGTCGCTCTTGTCCGGCAGAATCGCGCTCACATACCGGTGAGTGTAGCCGTGATTGGAGGCCGCGAAAGTCTGTGCCCCGTCTTCGCTCGCCAGAACGCCGCTGCGGTCGGTAGCCAGGAGCACCCGGCTGGAATTGCGCGGATCCACCAGCACATCGTTGACTACGATTTCCGAATTCGTCACATGCTTCCAGGTCTTGCCACCGTCGATGGTCTTCCACAGACCCTCGGTGGTTCCGGCATACACGGTCGCCGGATTGGCTGGGTCCTGCTTCAGCACGCGGGTGCGGCGCGCGGAAAACGGAATCCCCTGCAGCTTGTGGAACAGGTCACCGGCGCTTTCGCTCTTGTAGATGCCGGAGCAGGCGCTGGCGTAAACCACGGAAGGATTGGTGGAGTCCACGATCACCGAGAATACATCCGAGTCGTCGATCATGCCCTTATTGATGCGATGCCAGTTGGCGCCGCCGTCGTCCGTCTTCCAGGCCAGGTGCCAGGTACCGGCATAAACCACGTCGGGGTTCTTGGGATCGATGGCGATCGATTCGATGTTCTTGAGTTCGGCCTGGCTGGGCGAAGAAATCTGCTCCCAGCTATTGCCGCCGTTCTTGCTCTTGAAAACACCGTCCAGCGCGCCCGCTACCAGGACGTTGGAATCGCCGGGAAAGATGGTCATGGCGCGCACTGATTTTCCATGCATGCCAGGCAGGGCTTCCCAGTTATTGCCGCCATCATGCGAGCGATACACCTCGCCGGCCTGCTGATTTTCGACGCTCCAGGCGGAAACATAAATGTGTTTGGGATTCTGCGGATCGATAACGATGTGATCGAGAACATTGTCATCGCCGCCCAGATGGGCCAGCCGCGCCCAATTGTGTCCGCCATCGTTGGAGACGAAAAGACTGCCGGTGCTGGTACCGAGATAAATACGGTCGGGATTCTTCGGGTCGAAATTCAGACTCCGGACATCACCTCCGTCAGGACCCAGGGCGGTCCACTGACCGGCCCAGAGGGTGGTAACGGAGAGCATGGCAACAGCTAATGTAATCAGTAACTTAGTGGAAATGACACGCGAAGTCATAGGTGAATTTGCCCCTGGCGAAAAATTATGCGCTCGCGGCTGAGATTGACAGCGTAACACGCGATTTTCAAGTTACTGAAGGACAGACAAAAAAGGGCCGGTCGAGTATGGAACTCGGCCGGCCGTGGTTTTCCAACTGTCACTGAGCCTTGGGTTTAGCCGCTTTCTTCTTGGGTGCCGCCGGGTGATCCGGAACCGCTTTCACGGCCGACTCATCCACCACCGTGGTTCCTTCACCAGCAAAAGTTGCACCGGCTGGAACCACCCAATACTCGGCGGTCTTGGTGCCTGCGCCACCCGTACGTACCTCAATTCGGCTGGCATCGATGGCTTGCTTGGCTTCACCACCGGACAGATATGCCTTGGAATTGACGGCCCGCTCGCCGGCCAGGTTCCTGCGCTTCTCGCCGGGCTCAGCGTTGCCAACAATGACCAGCTTGGCATCGGGATCGTGTTGCAGCCGCGCGGCCACATCGTCCAGTACGGCTTTGCAGGTGTTGTCCACGCGCCACGGCTTTACCTTGTTGGGGAACTCGCACTCGCTCAGCTTGCTGGCTTGCGGCGGCGGTGGCGGCGGAACCTCTACCGTCACCTGACTGGAACCGGTCGCGGTAAGGCCACGAGAATCGGTACAAGTGGCGCTGACTGTGATCGGACCCGCCGGAGCTCCTGTGGTAGTGAGTGTGGCGGTGCCGGCGTCGCCGGAGACGCTGCCACCGGTTGCGCTCCACCCACCGATCGTGACCGGTACATTGTCCGGACTGGTGCAGGTGCAGGTCACGGTCGAAGGCGTGCCCGACTGAACCGAGGCCGGGTTGGCCGAGCAGGACATGGTCGGCGGATTCTTCGGCGGCTCTTTCACCGTGAAGTTCGCGGTGCAACTGGCCTCGCCGTTCTTCTTCATTTTGGGATCGGTTACGTGAGCGCTGACTGTGTAACTGCCCCCAGCCACTCCATTGGTATCGATGGTGGCGGTGTTGTCCTTGCTGGTCACCTTTCCGCCGGTGCTGTTCCAGGTGTAGCTAAGAGGGTGCTTGGGGTTGAAATTGGTAGCGCTGGTCGTGGCTGTGACGGGTTCACCCACCATGACCTCGCTGGGCTGGATCGAGCAACTCGCTGCCGGGACGGCAAGAGTGGGGAAACCCAGATTAAAGACCAGGCCGGTGCGCAGACGAACCCCACTCAAACTGGGACGCCGCAAATCTGGAAAGGCCGGTGAAACCTCGTCGGGGAAGTGGTGGCCCGCCCACACGTAGTCGGCTTCAAACAACCGGAGCGAGAGGTGCTTCCACACGGAAAGATCCATGCCGCCGCCCAGGATCGCCCCGAGGCCGTTGCTGGTATCGACCAGCGGCACTCCCAGCCGGTTATATCCCAGCAGGGTGTGAGCGAAGAACATTACTCCCTCACTGCGCACGGCGAAACGAGGACCGATGGAAAAAGTATTCTCCGAACCATTCTTGTTCGAGTTACCGCCATAGTCCGCTTCCAGCGCCCAGTGCGGAGTAAAGTTGTAGGCAGCACTGGCGCCCGCGCCTTGCGGAATGTCACCCATCTTCTGGGCTATAGGAGCGCCCGGTGGCTGAAATGGAGCCGGGACTGTGGCACCTGGGTGCAGCCATTGATAACCTGCGAAGATATCTACTTTAGGGGTGGCCTCGTCTTGCGCCATTGCGGAAATTGAAATCAAGCACAAAGCCAACATGCCCAGGAAAGCGCCGGACAACGACCGCGCAGTTCTTCTACCACGACGAAGTGACATGCAATCCTCCAAAACTTTTTGCACAACGACTTTTTGCACAACTCAAGAAGCTATTTTTGCGTCACGCTCAGCTGCAGGACAAGACTGGGAATCGGCGTGGAATGCCAGACCTGCTGCGATATAGGCAGATGATTTTACTCCAGCGAAAGGTCAAAGCAAGCGATTGTGGACCGAAAACTTTGTTTACAAGCCGGCAACCTGTCATTTTTGGTCTCAGAATGATACTTCTCTCTCGGTAGCCGAACCTCTAATTTACCGCAAGACCCCGTCTATGCCGACCTTCGCGGAGGCCGTCTTCTCAGCTTGCAGCGAGGCCGGAAAGCCTCAATAATGGCTGGCAGACCTCTATGAGCCACGAAAAAGTACTGATCGTCGAGGATGAAGAAAATGAGCGAACCGGTCTGGCCGAGCTGATCACCGGTTGGGGCTATCGGACCGAGACTGCAAAGGATGGAGCGGAAGGGCTGGAAAAAGTTACCGCCTGGGCGCCATCCATTGTGGTCACCGACATGAAGATGCCGCGCATGGGCGGACTGGAACTACTGGAGAAGCTGGCCACTGATGCTCAGACCATGGCGGTGGTGGTGGTGACGGCGCAGGGAACAATTGACACTGCAGTCCAGGCGATGCGCATGGGCGCCTATGACTACATCACCAAGCCCATCGACACCAACCGGCTGCGCACCATCCTGCAAAATGCCTCGTCCCTGCTGGGAACCCGGGCTGAACTTGAGGTCACGCGCCGCAAGCTGCGTGACGCCGGATCGCTGGGAAGCCTGATTGGATCGTCCAAGAAAATGCAGGAAATTTTCCATCTGATCGAGATGGTGTCTCCCAGCACGGCGTCGGTGCTGATCACTGGAGCCAGCGGAACCGGCAAAGAGCTTGTAGCTCGCACGGTTCACGAACTCAGCCCGCGTCGGAGCAAGCCGTTCGTGCCCATCAATTGTGCAGCTATCCCCGAAACGCTGATCGAAAGCGAAATATTTGGCCACGAAAAAGGCGCATTCACCGGAGCGCTGGAGCGGCGCACCGGATGCTTTGAGCTGGCCGAGGGCGGTACCCTGCTGCTCGATGAGATCGGCGAGATGCCGGTGGCCACGCAAGCCAAGCTGCTGCGCGTGCTCGAAGACCGCAAGCTGCGCCGCCTGGGAAGCAAAGTTGAGACCACGGTGGACGTCCGCGTCCTGGCCGCCACCAACAAGGTTCCCGAGGAAGCCGTTGCCCGCGGTGAGCTGCGCAACGATCTTTATTACCGCCTCAACGTTTTTAATATTCACATGCCGCCGCTGCGTGAACACAAGGAAGACGTCCCCGAACTGGTGCAGGCTTTGCTGGCGGATATGAACGAGAAGCACGGGCGCAAGGTAGCGGGTGTGAGCGAAGCTGTCCTCAATGCTTTTCAGAACTACTCCTGGCCGGGCAATGTGCGTGAAATGCGCAATACCCTGGAGCGCGCGATCATCGTGTGCGACGGCGCGGTAGTCGAAACCAAACATCTGCCGCCGGGCTTCGGGCAATCCAGTCTCCGCAGTCAGGCCGAAGATTCCGACACCGTCCACCTGGGAGTAGGAACCACGGTCGAGGAAGCCGAGCGATTGCTGATCCTGAAGACGCTGGAGTCGACCAATAACAATAAGACCCGCGCCGCCGAGATTCTGGGCATCAGCTTGAAGACTCTGCACAACAAGCTGAAAGAGTACGGCAACGCCACCGCCGACGCGGCGTTGGTCAGGGAAGAGTAAGAAGCACTTGGCAATTTGGAATAACCACGTGGGGACAGCCGCCCTCGGCTGTCCGGCGGAGCGCAGCTCCGCAATTCTGACCTCGGCAATAAGCTGTCGAGCTTTGCTCGACCGGACAGCCGAGGGCGGCTGTCCCCACGCAGTCAATGCCAATTGCTAAGTGCCAGGTGCTTTATCGTCCATGCGCCGAAAAACAAAAATCGTGCTGGCCATCACCTTCATGGTTGCGGTGCTGGTGTTGGCCTTTTCGTATATCTATATTTCCGAACTGCTGCGCCAGCGGGTGACCACGGCGCGCGAATCGGCGGAGCAGCTGACTTCCAACCTGGCTTACCTGGCCGCGAACGCGTTGCCCGACCTGAGCAGCACCAAGGTGGACACCACGAACCCGCTGGCCATGCGCCGGGCGGTGGCGTACTACCTGGGCACGGATCGCGACCTCAACAATTTTCTGGAGTCGGTGGTGGGCACCTGGCGCATCATTTATGACGCCGCCATTGTCGATAGCGACGGCAAAGCCATCCTCCACACCAATCCCGACCTGATTGGCAAACCCGTCCCCGAGCGCCCGGATTTCCATGTAGTAGAAAACGCCGATTTTCGCCAACAGCTCCGGATGGTCTACTACCCGCCGACGGTGTACGACGTGCGCATCCCTCTGCAACTGGATGGGGCCCGCTTCGGCAGTATTCGGGTGGGCGTGTCCACTGTGTTCCTGAAGAACGAACTGACTCCGCGGCTCCGGCAGGCCGTGGTTTTCTCCAGTATTGCGATCCTGCTTTCTCTGATATTGGCGGCCGGGCTCTCGCATATCGCGTTGGGGCCGCTGGAGCAGATCAACCGCAGCCTGGACAGCGTCACTGCGGGTAGCCCGGAGCCAGTCGCAGATCCCGACGGGGATCACGATGAATATGGACTGGTAAGCCTCAAGATTGCTCATCTGGGACGGCAGATGCGCGACGCAAAAGAGATTTTTTCCGCCCTGAAGGACAACGTCGATCAGATCATGGGCAACCTCCAGGACGGCCTGATGCTCTTCACTCGCGACTCGCGGGTGGTGCTGGTCAGTGCATCGGTGGAGAAGTTCCTTGGGCGCCCGCGGCGGGAACTGCTGGGCCACGCCGCGAGAGAGATTTTTTCCGCCGATTCAGCGCTGGGCGCACTGGTGCGGCAGTCGTTTGAACTGCGCAGCCCGGTGACGCAGCGGGAGATCGAGTTCCCCAACGGAAAGCGGGTACAGGTTTCGCTCGACTTCATTCAGGAAAAGGGAACGCAGATTGGCGCCCTCTTGATCATGCGCGATGCCGAGTCGGTGCGCCGGATTGAAGATGAAATCGAAATGTCACGCCGGCTCTCGGCCAGCGGCCGGATCACCCGCGGCGTGGCCCACGAGGTCAAGAACCCGATCAATGCCATCGTCCTGCACCTGCAGTTGCTGCAGGGTAAGCTCCACGAGGTTGATCCGGACACGCGCCGCCACATGGATATTATCGGCAGTGAAATCCACCGGCTGGATCGCGTGGTGCAAATCCTGGTCGACTTCACCCGTCCGCGCGATCTTCATCTGGAAGAGACCGACTTGCGCCGCTTACTGGAAGATGGAGCCGCATTGGCCGGACCCGATGCCGGGCGTCACGGCGTCACCGTAACCTGCCAGCTGCCCTCGCAGCCGCTGATGGTGAAAGTGGACACTGACTTCATCAAGCAGGCCATTCTGAATGTCGTCCTCAACGGGGTTCAGGCCATGCCGAACGGAGGCAAGCTGACGGTCTCGGCCCGACGTGAAGATGACATGGTGGTTACCGAAATTCGCGACCAGGGTAACGGAATTCCGGCAGACGCACAGGACAAGATTTTTGAGCTCTATTTCACCACCAAGAAAGAAGGGACCGGAATCGGACTGGCGCAAACTTATCAGATTCTGCAATGGCACTATGGTTCGGTTGACTTCGACTCGGTAGAGGGAAAGGGCACGACGTTTCGTCTGCGCTTGCCGCTGGTGCAGTCCCGCTCCGATTCGCTGCAGGAAGCCGCGGTTCGGGGTTAGAACTGGACAAGCGCAGCAGCCCTGAGCGGAGTTGGGAAGACGGGCAGTTTCCAGTTTCTGGTTTCTAGTTTCCAGTCTGGAGCACCGCGCGACCGCCGGCGGAACGTCGGCACTGTGAACGCGGTTGCTGCCGGAAGCTGGAATTTTCTGAACCGGTTGGAAGCATCCAAATTAGAAAAACATGTATCTGGCCGCCATTCTCGGATTTTTTGTGTTGATGACTCCTTCGGCTGCGGTCCTGTCGCCGGCGCAGATTCTGCTGCTCGCGCAAGACACTCAACCGCCAGTGCCGGAGCCGCAGGGAACTTCGCCCGCTGGTGCAGCGCAGGAACCTCCGGCGCCTGGCGGTGAACCGAAGTCCGAAACACCGCCGCCGCAGACAACCCCGGCGCCCGACGCCACTCCCGAAGCCCCGAAAACCCAGCCTGAGACGCCTGCGAAGACTCCGGAATCCAAGACGCCGGAACCTAAAACCAAGACCGCCACCAGGAAGCGCCGCCACGCTAAACACACCGCTACCGCCACCCCCGGCGCGGCCCCGGAGAAAAAGGTCGTGCGCAATGGCGGCACAACCGATCCGGTGGTGCAGCTGGCTCCGGGTATGAGCGCAGAACAAGCTTCCAGCCAGCGCCAGAGCACGACACAATTGTTGACCACGACCGACGCTAACCTGAAACAGATCTCCAGCCGCCAGCTAGGCCAGACCCAGCAGGACAGCGTAAGTCAAATTCGCAAGTACATGGAGCAAGCCAAGGCTGCTGAAGCAGCAGGAGATGTCGAACGGGCGCATAATCTTGCGTCCAAGGCGCTGCTGCTGTCGGATGATCTGGTGAAGCATTAGGGGAAGGCCGCTAGCTTCTGGCTGCTCGCTTTTGGCTCCTAGCTTCTGGCTGCTACTTGTGGCCGGCGCCGCACACCGCGGAATTGTCATCCCGAGCAATCTTTACTTCGCGCTTGGCGCGAAGAAAGATTGTCGAGGGACCTGGGTTTTGCCGGCACCAGTGCGCAGCCCGCATAAACCCAGGTCCCTCGCTTGCCCTCGCCGCGCCAGCGCGGCTCGGAGCGGCGCTCGGGATGACAGGCGGGTTGGGAGTGCGCTCAGGACATGGGCTATTTCCCTTTGGCCCGCGCCGCGTTCACTTTCGACAGCAGGTCCTGCGAGAGCGGTTGTACCGGCCCCGGAATTTTTGCAGCTTCCATCAATGCGTCACGCGCCTCGCTGACCCGGCTCAGCTTGGCATAGGCATAGCCCAGACGATACTGCGCGACGGCATATTGCTGGTCGTCCAGTCCTTTGAGCAGGACAGACGCGGACTTCAATTCCGGAATGGCGGCCGCAGTTTTATCCTCCTTCATGTACGCGTAGCCCAAGGTTGAATGAGCGATCCCAGCGGAGAGTTTGCGAGAGCGGTCCGCATCCGGGGCATCGGCTTTGGCGACTACTACAGCTTTTTGCGCGTAAGTCACGGCCTTCCCCACACTGCCGGGCTTGGGGTCGTCGACGTAAGCGCCCGCCAGAAGCAGCAGCGTGGGCAAGCTGTTGGGATTGGACGCCAGAGCCTTTTCACCATACGAGGTCATGCGCGCCATGTCTTTGAGTTCGGAGAGCGACATCATGGCGTAGGAGGCGACCGATTCGTCAAACCGTGAATTAGGAAAGGCTGGAGTGAAGCGCTCAATGTCGCTCATGCGCGCCTTGGCGTTGCTCTCGTCGACGATTACATTGAAAGCGGCAGCCTCCAGAAACTCGTAGGAATTCTTGGCCGCAGCTTTCTCTTCCTCCTTGTGAGTAGCGAAATCCTGGTCGCTCACGCCCTCGGGCTTGGCGGTTTTGTCGATCGAGTTGTAGACTTCGCCCCCACGCAGCGAGTATTCCATCAGCTTGCTGTTGTTCTTCATCTGCTGGGCGATACTCGCCTGGGACACGAGAATATCGAGATTCCGCGGCGAACTGGCTAGCGCCTTGTCGCCATAGTCGAGCGCCTTCTGCAGGTCGCCCGCACCCTGGTAGTACTGCGAAATCTGCCAGTTTCCGTAAGCCACCGCCTGCGGATTGGATGAGAACTGCTGCAGGAAATCCTGGTACATGCTCAACTTTTTTTGCGCATCCGGCTCTTTGGTGATGGCCTGAAGCCCTTGATCTTCCGGCGTGCCCGCGGGAATCACGATGGTCTGTATCTGTGCCAGCAGAAAGGAGGAAAGTACCAAGGGGAAAAGCAAAGTGATCGACGCAATGCGAAAGAGACTGCGACTCATGACGTCACCTCCGCCGGTGGACGGGAGACCGCTCAGGCCCCCAGCAGCGCGAATGCTAGCTCCGAAGTGGGGTGCACTGCAAGGTATAAGAGAATACCCCTACCCGCGTCATCTTGAGCCGAAGAGACTACCTCTACCCGCTTTGTCATCCCGAGCGCCGCTCCGAGCCGCGCTTGCGCGGTGAGGGCGAGAGAGGGATCTGGGTTTGGGCGCGCCGCTGGCTGCTGCCGGCAGAACCCATGTCCCTCGACAATCCTTCTTCGCGCTTCGCACGAGAAGGATTGCTGGATGACATAGGGTATAGGCGGAGTTGTCATCCAACCTGGAACACCTTGTTCCCTCTCCTCCGCGTCTGATGCTATTCTGGCCCAGTAACGACGATGAGTTTGCCCGCCGTGACAACCCGAATACGGTCTGAGAGTGCAGCCGAAGCCGCCGAAAACGAATACGTCTCGGTACTCGTGCCTATCTACAACGAGGCTGCCCACGTCGAAGAGTTGCTGCAAGCCATCGAAGCGTCTCCGGTGCCAAAAGAAATCATCATCGTGGATGACGGTTCGACTGACGGCACCCGGGAAAAGCTGCGGGCCCTGCCGGCAACAGACCACCTGACAGTAATTTTTCATGAACAGAACTGCGGCAAGGGCGCGGCCATCCGCACCGGTCTGCAATACGCGCGCGGCGGGTACGTGCTGATTCAGGATTCCGATCTGGAATATGATCCGCAGGATTACCCCGCGCTGCTACGCCCGTTGCGAGAGGACAAGGCAAATGTGGTTTATGGGGTGCGTCCTGACCGCCCGGAGAGAGGATTACGCTTCTACATGGGAGCGAAGTTTCTCACCCACCTGACAAACTTGCTGTACGGGGCCGGCATTCACGATGAAGCTACGTGCTACAAGGTGTTTCGCCGCAGCCTGCTGCAAAAGATTCCCCTCGAGTGCCGGCGTTTCGAATTTTGTCCGGAGGTGACGGCTAAGCTCTGCCGTATGGGGGAGAAAATCTGGGAGGTCCCGGTCTCCTACACGCCGCGAGACGCCGAGCAGGGCAAGAAGATCCGGCATTCCGATGGATGGCTGGCGATCTGGACGCTCATCCGCTTACGTTTCGCCAGCCGCCGCCGACTGTTTTCCCCCCGGGAGCGAGCTGAGATTTCGCCGTTCCCCGTGGCGTTCTCCCGCCTTCCACCCCGTTGAACGCAATTCCACCACTCGCGCCGTCAGCCGCGACCGCAATGCCGCAAACAATCCGTCGATCGCTGTTGTGGATGGTGCTGGTGTCTCTAACCCTGCAGGTCGGCGCGATCGGCTTATTCCACCAGTACCGCTTCCGGCCGGCGGAAGATCATTTCGCTTTCGGATGGGAAATGGGCCGCGTGGGGCGGTCCATCGCATTGGGTCAAGGCTTCAGCAATCCGTATGGCGATTCCACCGGCCCGACCGCATGGGAACCGCCGCTCTATCCTTACCTGATCGGCGGCGTGTTCAAGCTTTTCGGAGTTTACTCCACCGCTTCGGCGTGGGTGCTGCTCACCATCAACAGTCTGTTCACCGCCCTCACTGCGATTCCGATATTTTTCATTGCACGGAAAACCTTGGGCGAGAAGGTGGCTCGATGGTCAGCCTGGACCTGGGCACTGCTTCCTTACGCTATGTACTGGTCCGTTCATTGGGTGTGGGACACGACGTTGGGACCACTGCTGTTAAGCCTTATTTTTCTGGTATCGCTGGAATTGGAGGACTGGAGCGGGTGGAAGGGCTGGGCAATCTACGGAACGCTCTGGGGATTCGGCGCATTATCGAATCCTTCGATGCTGGCCTTTCTCCCTTTTTCCGGGCTTTGGATCTGGTATCGCCGACACAAGCGCGGTTTGCCATCGCTTGCGGGCGTGGTGCTGGCATCGGCGGTCTTCTTCGCCTGTTTGACGCCGTGGCTGGCGCGCAACTACCAGACATTTGGAAGATTCGTTTTCATCCGCGATGATTTCGGTCTGCAATTTCGTTTGGGCAACGGACCCTATGCCGACGGCAGACTGATGGCCTATCTTCAACCCAACCTGAATGTCCTGGAGTTCGAGAAGTTCCGCCGCCTGGGCGAGTTGGCATACGCGGAAGAGTGCAAGCGCCAGGCATTCGACTGGATCCGTGAGCATCCAGATCGTTTCGCGCTCATCAGCCTGAAGAGATTCGTTTATTACTGGGCGGGAGTTCCGAAGGAAACCGGCAGCCCGGCGCTGTTTGATTTTCGCAATTCGTTTTTTCTGGCATCGTCGGTGCTGGCGATTTGGGGGTTGGCGAGAGTGATCAGAAAAAAGAAACCGGGCGCATGGTTGTTCTTGCTGCTGGTGCTGTCCTATCCCACGACGTACTACTTCGTGTTTCCGCACGCGAGATACCGGCATCCGATCGAGCCGGAGTTGCTGATCCTGATCGTGTTCCTGATTTCGGAAGCCGGCATTGCTCAGGAGTAATCGGAATTTCTTTGCATCCTCTGAGATTTCTTTGCGCACTCTGCGGTTAAAAGCTTTTGACCGCAAAGGACGCAAAGAAGAACACAGAGGACGCAAAGAAAACCTCTGATCGTTTACATTGGAAGTATGCGCAACATTCTGCAGAGACCGGCCATGCGGTACGTCTTCGCTGCCAACATGATCTCGATGTTAGGCAGCGGGATGAATTCCGCCGCCGTCGCCTGGTACATTCTGCAGGCCACCCATTCGGAAGTAGCGCTGGGAACGTTTGCCGTGCTGCAAACCCTTCCCGCCATGCTAATGCTGCCCTTCACCGGAGTTCTGATTGACCGCGAAGACCGGCGGCGGCTGGTCATGATGCTGGACGCCATTCGCGCCGTCATCATTCTCACGGTTTCGATCCTGGCCTTTGCGGGCAGAGTAAAAATCTGGGAGCTGTATCTGATGAACACACTGGTGGCGGCCGGTTTCTGGATGTTCTGGCCAACCATCACCGCGTTGATCCAGGAGCTGACACCGGGAGAAGAGTTCGTCCACGCCAACACCTTTCTGCTGGCGGGGATTCAGGGAGGGTGGCTGATCGCCGGGTCCATCGTCGGATTCGTCTACAACCACATCGGCCTGGGCGGTGTGTTGCTGATCGATTTCTCCACCTACCTGGCATCTTTCCTCCTGTACCTCGGGGTGCGCAAGGGGCGCCACGTTGTGCCCCGGCCGGCGGAATTGCGCGCCGACATCATGGCCGCGGAAACCGCGGTCGAGCGCTTTGTCCGCGAGATGCGCGAAGGTATCGATTTCCTTCGCGGCCATCGCCCTGTCGTCATGCTGGGAGTGAGTTGGGCGCTTTTTCTGGGCGCAATGCTGACCGGTGTGGTGGTCACCGCACCCTTGAGCGACAACGTCTTCCACGCCGGAGCTGTGGGTTACGGCTGGCTGAACGCAGGTTGGGGCACGGGCGCGTTTATCAGCGCGCTCTATGCGCCGCATCTCATTGCGATGGTGAGCGCACGACGCTCGATTGCCATCTCCATGGGCTTGCTGGCGATTTCGATGATCGTAGCCCCGCTCTCTCCCTGGCTGGCCGTAGCGGTTGCGGTTTACGGCATCATGGGCTCAGCGCGCGGCGTGAGCGGGGTCGCAATGAACACCAGCATCATGGAACAGGTGCCGCAGCACTTCATGGGGCGGGTGCAAAACACGTTTTACTTTGCCGGCACGATGCTGCAGATTGTTCTGGGATTTCTGGTGGGCGCGGTCGCGCAATGGAACCTGATCGCAGGCTTTTCGATCATCGGTATGGTCTATGCCGTAGCGTTTGTGACGGCGATGTGGCCGGTGCGGACGGCGGTTGTACACGAAGCCCGGGTGGTGGAGTAAGGACGGATCGAGGATTGCAGATTTTTGATTTCAGATTTCAGATTTTCAAACAGCAGTTGGAGTTGACTTCGAATCTGCAATCTAAAATCTCCAATCTGAAATCTCCAATTCGCTGTTATGCTTTCCCTTCAAAATTGAGGAGACGCTATGTCATCCAGCCTTGAAGGTCGAGTCGCTGTGGTCTTCGGAGTCGCCAACAAGCGTTCGATCGCGTGGTCGATCGCGCAAGGGCTGCACCGTGCCGGCGCCACGCTGGCCATCACCTACCAGAACGAGCGCCTGGAAATGGAAGCCAAAGACCTGATTCTTTCCCTACCCGGCGCCGAAGCCTTCATGTGCGACGTCTCCGACGATGTGGCCATCGAACACCTTTTCAGCCAGCTCAAGGAGCGCTACGGCAAGCTGCACGTTCTGGTTCACAGCGTCGCTTTCGCTCCTGCGGAGGAACTGAAGGGAGAATTCGTCGCCACTTCGCGCGAGGGATTCCGCATTGCCCATGACGTCAGCGTGTATTCGCTGGTGGCCCTGGCCCGGGCCGCGGCGCCGCTGATGGAGGATGGCGGAAGCATCATCACCATGACCTACTACGGATCCGAGCGGGTTGTGCCTCGTTACAACGTCATGGGCGTCGCCAAGGCCGCCCTGGAGTGCAGTGTGCGTTACCTGGCCTATGACTTGGGAAAAAAGAAGATCCGGGTCAATGCCATCTCGGCCGGTCCCATCAAAACCCTGGCGGCGCGCGGCATTGGCGACCTGGGCCAAATGATGAAGGCACACGCCGAGCGCGCGCCGCTGCAACGGAATGTGGATGTGAACGAAGTTGGCGCCACCGGGGTATTTCTGGCTTCGGACGCCAGTTCCGGCATCACCGGCGAAGTGATCTATGTGGATTGCGGTTACAACATCATGGGATTTTAGAACCAGTTGTCAGTTATCAGTTTCTAGTTTTCTTCTCCTATCCGCCGAATCCCGGGCCAAGACTCTTTCGTTGTGCAACTTAAGAATCACTTCGCGGCGTTGCGAGCGGGTGTGACCGACTATACACTGGAAGCACCGGATAAGGCCGTGCGCATGACATGCAGCGGATTGTCGCCAAAACTCAGTGGTTTGGGGTGTGGAAGGGTCAATGGAAAGTATCGAACGCTGCAAACCAAAAAAGCAAGGCTGTTTTTCCCAATTGTTCTTTTGAGCCTGAACTTGGCACCACCAATTTCCGGGCAATAGCAAGAACCGGCCGCGACGCCCTCCAACCAGCAAACACCTAAGAAGCCAGACAGCACGGCGGACCCAGGCGTTAAAGACAAACCGGGCGAAGTCCAGGGCAAGACCAAGCTGGAGAGGGAAACCGGAACCGTCAACGATCGCATCCTCGCCGTGATGCCCAACTATGGCACGGTAGGGAACGCCGACAAGGTTATCCCAAGACCAATAACCAGCGGACAGAAGTATAAACTTGCGACCGCCGGAGTCCTGGACTATTTCACATTTCCCTTCAACGGCGCACTCGCGGCCCTGGACCAGGCGCACAATTCTCCCAAATCATGGGGACAGGGATGGGGAGCGTACGGAAAACGCTATGGAGCTTCCTTGGCGCGACAACGGAATTGGCACCTATATGACCACGGCTATTTACCCCAGCATGCTCCGTGAAGACCCGCGTTACTACCAACTGGGAAAGGGCACGATAGGTCACCGGACGTTTTATTCCCTGGGCCGTCTGTTAGTAACTCGCACGGATTCAGGACACATCCGGTTCGGAATCCTACTCGGAACACCTTCGGCAATGCCTCGGCCGCCGCCCTCTCGAATATTTACGATGCACCTGAAGACCGTACCGTTTCACGCAATCTGGAGACGTGGGCACTCCTGGATACGTGGGACGGTGTCGTCCCCTGATGAAGGAGTTCTCGCCGAGGATTCGGAGCACGAAGGTGTTTCACGAACCAAGTCCCAGTAGACCAGTTGAATATAACTTCTTTCTATCGTATGACTTCCAATCTTTCGTAACCGTCCGCCAGATTAGTGAATTAAGTATCAATTTGGATGCATGAAAAGTTGATTCTGGCTCCAAAATTTAGTCAATTGAAAGGGCCTGGGGTGGTACGACCGGACTCTATAACCGGTTGTCAGTCGGATCCTCCGGCCCTCTTCCCCGACCCGCTCCAGGGCGATTTCCACGTCCCGATCACGCCGCAAGTGCGGGAACTTCTCGCCCCACTCGATAAGGAGAACACTGTCGTCGGCGATGAGGTCATCGAGTCCCAGTGTCTCCAGCTGACGAGGTGTGTCCACTCGATAGAGATCGATGTGATAGAGGGTGACCCCAGGGCCACGGTATTCGTGCACCAGGGTGAACGTCGGACTGGTGACGTCATCCGCGGATGCAGCCTGGAAAGCCTCGGCAATGCCTTTGACCAGAGTGGTTTTACCCGCGCCCAGGTCGCCGCTCAGCAGCACCACCTTGGGGGGAGCCAGCACGCCGGCCAGTGAACGCCCAAGCGCAATCGTCTCTTCGGCTGAGTGGGTGATGAATTCCTGCGTCGTCATGCTGGTCGAAAGACCAGTATAGCCATTCCATCTCGAGGAACGCGGGAAGGGCGGTCAGGCGCTGGAAAGAGTCCGGCGCAGGCATCGCGATCAGCTCTGCCTCGGTCTGCTAGATCGGTTTCGGCGCGGACCACTGGCTGGATCGGATGCCCTGAAAGCTCCGGTCCGTAACCGAGTCCACCGCCATGCGAAGAGCGCGATGGTCGTCATCGCCGAGCGCGACGAAGCGGAAGGGCTGCAACGATGAATCGCTGGCAGCGCGAACCGGGCTGAGCATTTCGGCCATCCCTCGGACCGGGCCACCCTGTATCTGGAAGGCAACCTCGACAAAGTCGCCCTGACTCAAGGTTCGGGCCAGCCGCAACAGGCCACCCGTGACAGAAATGGTTTGAAGTTTAGCTTTGGCGCGCTGACCATCTTCCAGCATGACGAGTGCCGGAACCGAACCTCCAAGCTGAATACGGGGGGAACGCTTCTGCGGATGCACTTGGGGAAAGTGGGTCATAAGGCTTCAACTATTTCACGGGATGGTTACGAACAGGAGATTACGAAAGGGCCATGTCCAGATTCCGGACGCAAGGTTCGCCAGAGGGCCGCTAAGCCCTTTCAATCAGTAAGATGGAGCCCGTCCATAGAAAAGGGTCGAGGTCCTACACGAGTGGGTTAGGTCATCGTGCCGTGTGCGCCAAGTCTTAACTGCCGACTTTCTTTCCGTAGTCGTCGAGCGTTCTCTTCGTTTCGGCTTCTCTGGAGGCTTCTTGCGAGGTTTCCATTTTTTTCTCAATGCGTTCGACGAGCGTCTGTGCTTCACGGTCTTTGTGCGACTGATGTTCTCGATTACTTTCCATTGGTTTCTTCTCCCAGGCCAAAAGGTCAAGAGGGTTCAAGGGAGGTGTGTTGAGGCTTAGCCCTTGGACTACTTGGCGGATCGCCCTATTTGCTTCAACCATACTGCGCTGCGGCAAAACAAAAATCTGGCCTGCTTTGACCACTCCTTGGGGAGGCCGGTGCGGGCAGGTTGAAGGGGGTTGCAGGGACCTTGGCCTTCACGCGAAGGCTTGACAGAACCGAAACGCAGGGACTCCCAGGGATCAGCTGCCGATCGTGACTCGGAGGTCCTGCGCCGCTTCACGTGTCCGGCGGAACGCTTCCGGCAACGCCTTGAGCAAGTCAGTGGCAACCAGCGACTGTTCGCCCATGCTCTCACGCGCCACGTCGCCGGCCAGACCGTGAAGATGGACCGCGACCATCACCGCATCGGCGATGCGATCAGGATTCTGTGCGATCAGTCCCGCGACCATGCCGGTCAGGATGTCGCCCGTGCCTCCGGTCGCCATGCCGGGATTTCCGGTGGTATTCACCCAGACCGTGCCATCGGGTTGAGCTATCAGAGTTCGGTGGCCTTTGAGAACAACGATCGCCTCGTGCTCACGGGCAAAGCCGCGGGCCACGTGCAGACGGTCGTGTTGTACAGCAGGAATGGTGGACCCGATGAGCCGCGCCATTTCCCCGGGATGCGGAGTTATGACCAGAGTGCCCGCCATGTCCTTCAGCTCCGCTGCGCGGCCTTCGAATGCATTCAGGCCGTCCGCATCGAGAACGATGGGGAGTTTGTATTTTTTGACTACTCCTCGCACAAACTCTGCGGTCTCGGGATGGCGCGAAATCCCCGGCCCCACCGCCAGCACGGTCTTTCTTTCCGCCAGAGAGTCGATCCGGCCCTGCTGCAGTGCGCGGATCGAGATGGTGCCGGCATCGGTTTCATCGAGCGGCTCAGTCATCAGCTCAGGATGAAAGCCCGCGACGGTCGCCAGCACCGATTTCGCGGTGGCTACGCTAGACAAGCCAGCGCCAGAGCGCAGTGCCGCCATTCCGGCCATGGCCGCGGCTCCTGCCTTCCCCAACGATCCGCCGAGAACCAGAACATGCCCGAAACTTCCCTTGTTCGCCGCCCGTGGCCGGGGGCCGATCAGCGGCGACATATCGCGCGCCGTGATCACCTTGAGCTGCAGAGAAGAGACAATGGCGTCGTCCGGCGAACCGATCGGCGAAATTACTGTCGGCCCGGCGGTCAGCAGTCCGAAAATATGCGCGGGACGGGGCGCGGTAAATGTCACCACAGCATCGGCTCTGGCGACTGCGCCTACCTGCTCGCCCATCACATCCGCATCGGCGCCGGAGGGAATATCGACTGCGACGACTGGCGCGGAAACCGCATTCAGCGCCGCGATAGCTTCGGCGTATAAGCCGCTCACCGGCGGCCGGAAGCCAGTACCCAGGATGGCATCGACCAGAACGTCGGCGTCGAAAACCGCCCGGGCCGCTTCAGTCTTGAGCTGTTCCTGCGAAGCCGCGATCACCGGCGCGACCGGCAGCCTGGTGAACATTTCCGCCGCGTCGCCCCGCAGTTCGGCAGCCTCAGCCAGTAGCAAAACGCGAACCTCTTTGCCGGCCTGGTGCAACTTGCGCGCGACCACGAATCCATCGCCGCCGTTATTTCCCTTTCCGCAAATTACGCCGATACGTTTGGCCGACGGCATACTGGGAGTCACGAACTCCGCCACGGCTGTTCCCGCGTTCTCCATCAGAGTCAGCGAGGGAACACCGAAGCGCTCGCTGGTGATGCGGTCAATCTCGCGCATCTCGGCGGCAGAGACGATTTTCATGACTGGGCCGCGGCCATTCGTTCCAGCTGGCGCAACTGTGAGGATTCGCCCATCGCGATCAGGTAGTTGCCAGCTTCGATGAGATCTTCCGGCGAAGGATTGAAGTCCATTTTCTTTTCCCGCTTGATGGCCAGGATGACCGCGCCGCAATCCTGCCGGATGCGCGAGGTTTCAATGGTCTTGCCCGCGACCGTAGACGCGTTAGCCACGCAGATTTCGCCGATTTCGAGGTCCATATCCAGGTGAGTCGTGGCCGAGTCGAGAAAACTCACCACGTGGGGCTGAAGAAACGAGCGCGCGATGCGTTGCCCCGCGAAGAGATAGGGCAAGACTACAGAATCGGCGCCTGCCTTGAGCAATCGCTTTTCGGCATCTTCCTCGCTGGCGCGGGCAATGATCTGCAACTGCGGATTCAGCTCCCGCGCGGTGAGCACGATGTAGAGATTGGTCGCGTCGGTGGTCGTGGCCGCCACCAGACCTCGGGCCCGCTCGATGTGGGCTGCGCGCAGGACCTGTCCCTGGGTGGCGTCCCCGACCAAAGTCAGCCAGTCCCCTCCGGAATTAGCCGCCCGGTCAGCACCCTGATCGACGATGACGAAAGGCACGCGCTTGTTCGCCAGTTCCCGCGCCGCGCTTCGGCCAACTCGTCCCGCCCCGCAAATAATGTAGTGCTCCGAGAGCCGGCTGATCTCACGCTCCATTTTCCGCCTTCCGAAGAAGCTGCTCAGCTCGAATTCTAGCAAAGCCTGGGTCAGGGACCCGATGCCGAGAAACACCAGTAAAACGCCGGCAATAATCAGGCCGACGTTGAAGACCCGTCCGGCGTGGGAGAGCGGATGAATCTCCTGGTACCCGATGGTGGTGAACGTCGTGATCACCATGTAGAAACCATCGAACCAGGGCCATCCTTCGATGATGTGAAATCCAGCCGTGCCGATGAGGGTGAGACCGAGCAGCGCCGCGCCGATGAGTCGCAGGTTGCGCAAGGCTTTCATGCGGTGGTTCGTGGTGAGTCGTTGGACGTTGGTAGTTAGTCGTTCGCCGTTAGTCTTTGGTCTTTGGCCCCCAGCTAAACTTCGTCGGTCGGGAGTTTGCGGAGGTCAGGCCAACCGCGAAACAAATTCCGACAACCTGATCCAGTCGGGTTGGCCAAAGACCAATGACCAAAGACCAACAGCCAAAGACCAACGACGGATACTATTTCTTTCCCAGGTTCAGCGCCTGCACTTTGCTGTGCTTTTGCCCGTAGGTGAAGTAAATCGACCAGCCCAATCACCAGCCAGACGACCAGACCTGAGTTGCGTCCAGCCCAGGACAATGAAACAATCAGCGTACCCGAGAAAAGAATCGAGAGAATTGGCACCAACGGCACAAAGGGCGTCCTGAAGGGACGGTTCACGTCAGGATGGGTCCGGCGCATAACCCACACTCCCGCGCTGACCAGCACAAATGCGAGCAGCGTGCCGACACTGGTCATCTCGTCCAGAACATTGAGTGGAATCAGGGTGGCCAGGATGGCAACAAAAACTCCGACCACGATCGAACTGAGGTAGGGCGTCCGAAAGCGAGGATGAATCTTGCCCGCCCAGGGCCACAGCAAACCGTCACGCGACATCGAGTAGAACACCCGCGATTGACCGAGCAGCATCACCAGCATCACGGTGGCCAGACCGGCGAACGCACCGAGTTCCACCAGGAACGTAGCCCATTGCTGTCCGGTCGACACGCATGCCCACAACAACCGGATCGGGAACGTTGAGTTCGCGTGTAGGGCACGAGGCGGGTCAGCAGCCCGGAAACCAGGATGTAGAGCACAGTGCAGATCACCAGGGAGCCCAGAATGCCCAACGGCATATCCTTCTTCGGATTCTTCGCTTCCTGGGCGGCGGTCGAGACCGCATCAAAACCAATGTAGGCGAAGAAAATACAGACTCCGGCCCCGCCGTAAAATTCCCGACCACCCAAACTGTCCCCTTTCGCCGGTGTTTGGCGGGATGAATCGGATGCCAGTGATTCGGTTGCCACGAATGCGTGATACAGAGAACGTTGCCGGCCTAGCGCAATGAACATGCAAGACCACGGCTACTTTCAGAATCACGATAGCGGTGGTGAAGTTCGGCCGATTCTTTGATCCCGATCACCAGGATCGTCAGTGATTACCAGGATCACCAGAAAGCCGATGTAGTCGTACTTGAGATGCACCGGCATGCCGAAGAGCGTAAAACTCGACGTCGGCATGGCAGGCAGGTTCCAGTCCAACATCATCGTGAAGGAAGGCCCGCAAGTGGCCGCTCCAGCCCACTGCTACCGTGGCGGCGCCGAAGGCGTACTCCAGGATCAGGTCCCAGCCGATGATCCAGGCAACCAGTTCGCCGAGGGTGGCGTAAGAATAGGTGTAAGCGCTGCCCGCAATCGGAATCATTGAAGCGAATTCGGCGTAGCAGAGGCCCGCGAATGCGCAGGCAATGCCCGTCCAGCACAAGACGAGATCACAGCATCGGCCGGCCCGGCAAACTGCGCCGCGGCCAGGCCGGTGATCACGAAAATGCCCGCGCCAATGATCGCGCCCGACTGCCCAGCGTCAGTGAGATTCAACGGTCCGAGGGCTCGCGTCAGGCTGTGTTCGCCAGTCACTTCCTCCGCTTCCGCCAACAGCTGTGGCAGCGGTCTTTCTCGCGAAGAGATTGGCCATGCGTTTGGTTTCTCCTTAGCGTCTAAGCTGCAGTCGCCGTGCTTTCCTGAACGCAGCGACCACAGGAAATACACCGGGATTCCCAGCAGCACGATCATCAGTCCCGGCCATGTGTACTGCGGTTTGTAGCGTAATAGTACGACATCGATAAACAGGGCCATCACAATATAAATCCCCGGAAGTACAGGGTAACCAATCGCCCGATAGGGCCGTTCCGCGTTGGGGTGCGTGCGGCGCAGCACGAACAAACCGAAGATGGTGAGGATGTAGAACACCAGCACGGCGAAGATGATGTAATCGAGTAACTGTCCGTAACTGCCGGAGACGCACAGGATGCAGGTCCAGACCATCTGCACCATGAGTGAAACTGCCGGCGTTTTGTGCGTCGGATGAAGCTTGGCCACGCTCTTGAAAAACAGTCCGTCTTTGGCCATGGCGTAGTAAACGCGCGAGCCCGCCAGAATCAAGCCATTGCAGCAGCCGAAGGTTGAAAGCATGATGGCGATGGCCATCAGCGTTCCCCCGGCTGCGCCCAGCATCTGCGACATGACCGCAGTTCCCACGCGGTCTTCGGTGGCGTACTTGATGCCGCGTTCCAGGATGGTCGCGCCCGTTGCGCTGCCATCCAGCGGCAGGATGTTCAGGTAAATAAAGTTGCAGGCAACGTAGAGGGCGATCACTACACCCGTGCCCAAGGCCAGTGACAGCGGCAGGTTGCGGCTGGGATTCTTGACTTCACCTGCGGTAAAAGTCACGTTGTTCCACGCATCGGCAGAAAATAACGATCCCACCTGGGCCACGGCTAGGATGGTCAGCGTACCCACCAGCACCATCGGACCGCCCACTCCCACCTGGACCGCATGCTGCGCGCCCAGACCGGCGTTTTGCCAGAAATGTCCCTGAAAGTTTGCCGCGATGGCTTGCGCATTGCGCCCGATCAGCAGTCCCAGCAGGACCAGTCCCAGCAACGCCGAAACCTTGGCGAAGGTAAAAACGTTTTGAATCAGCGCGCCGGTCTTGAGCCCGAAAATATTGATCACCGAGAGCGCCACCACTACCAGGATCGCCATCAGGTTCTGGGTGTTCAGCCCGGTTTCCATATTTCCCAGGACCATGGGACCGATGTGAATGGGTGGCACTTTCCAGAAGTGGATGATCCAGTTCGAGGAGGAAATCGAAGGAAAGAAAATGCCGAGAAACTTGCCGAAAGCCACGCCCACAGCGGCAATGGTGCCAGTCTGGATCACCAGGAAAAGCGTCCAGCCGTAAAGAAATCCCCAGAGCGGCCCCAGCGCTTCGCGCAGGTAAACGTACTGTCCGCCCGCCCGCGGCATCATGGCCGCCAGTTCGCCATAGCATAGGGCGCCGACGATGGTGAGGAAGCCAGTCACCAGCCAGGCTCCTATCAGCAGTGCGGGCGAATTGACCTCGCGACCGATTTCCGCGGAGACGATAAAGATGCCGGAGCCGATCATGGATCCCATGACCAGCATGGTGGCGCTGGTCAGTCCCAGCCCCTTTACGAGTTCCTTATCTTGTCGCGAATGGATGTCCCAGTCGCTGGTGGCAATTGCGGGTGTGGGTGGCTTGGTTTCGGTACTCACAGGTCTCCCTGGTTTGTGTGGCGCGGGCGCCCTCGCCCGCGAAAGCCCGTGCAATGGGAAGCGCTTCGACTTTACCTCAATATCCGGAAAAATTCCTCTGCTGATTTGCGCGGCTCCAGTAACAAGTCAGATATCACCGCTACCGCGTCCGCGCCTGCCTCGATGACCTCCCGGCAGTTACCCCGGGTAATGCCTCCAATCGCCACCAGTGGCTTGTGGGTTAGAGATCTAGCTCGCTGTACTCCCTCCAGGCCGATCACGGGATCGGGGTTGGCTTTGCTGCCGGTGGCAAACACCGGGCCAATCGCGAGATAGTTTGCGGTGGTCTTGTCGGCTGCGGCGAGTTGTATGGGATTGTGCGTGGAAACTCCCAGCCAGATCGCGTCGCCAATGACCTTCCGCGCGCCTTCGGGCGACAAATCCTCTTGTCCTACGTGCACGCCGTCGAACCCGGCAGCCAGGCACAGGTCGGCCCGGTCGTTCATGATCAATTTGGCGGAATTGCCCAGGCGGCGCTTCAGCTCTCGTGCCTGTTCGAGCATCTGCCGGGCGTTGCCGGTCTTGTTGCGATACTGCAACAGCCTGACTCCACCGGTGACCAACTCGCTGGCGGATCGGCAGAGGGCGTCCGTATCTGGGAAGTGAGAACTGTCGAGGACAGCGTAAAGGCGAGGAAGCGGAGTCATTGGATTCTGATTGCGGAACAGATATTGCCGCTGGAAGAAGCAGCAACCGGTCGCATCCGTGCGATTCGCGGCTACGTTTTCGCCGCCACTTCCCGTTTTCCGCCTGGCTCTGCTGCTGGCGTTTCCGTCTTGCCTTTCGCCAAAAATCTTTCGATAAACGTGGTATCGATTTTGCCCGCCCGGAAGTCAGGATCGGCCAGAATCCTGCGGTGCAGCGGAATCGTAGTGTAAATGCCCTCGATGATAAACATCTCCAGAGCGCGCGCCATCCGGGAAACCGCTTCCGCGCGGTCTTTGCCGCGCACGATCAGCTTGGCGATCAGGGAATCGTAGTACGGCGGGATCACGCCTTCCGTATAGGCTGCGGTGTCGATCCGGACTCCGGTGCCGCCCGGAGGATTGAACGTTGTAATCTTTCCCGCGGAAGGCGTGAACTTCTCCGGATGCTCGGCGTTGATGCGGCATTCGATGGCGTGCCCACGATGCAGGATCGGCCCGTGCAGCACGTCTTCCATGCGTTCCCCGGCGGCCAGCAGAATCTGGCTCTTCACCAGGTCCACATCCGTGACCATCTCCGTCACCGGATGTTCCACCTGGATGCGGGTGTTCATCTCGATGAAGTACATCTTGCGATCTTCATCCATCAGAAACTCGATGGTGCCCGCGTTCACATACCCGATCTCGGACAACGTCTGGCACAGCACCTGGCCGATCTGGTCCCGCAGTTCGGTCGACATTTGGGTGGACGGCGATTCCTCCAGCAGTTTCTGGTGACGCCGCTGGATGGAGCATTCGCGTTCGCCCAGGCTAACCACATTGCCATACTGGTCGGCCAGAATCTGGAATTCGATGTGCCGTGGTCGCTCTATGAATTTCTCCATGTAGAGATCGCCGTTGCCGAAGGCCGCCGCCGCCTCGGATGACGCTGCCTTGAACAGCGCGGGGAGCTCTTCCTCGCTGCGTACGATGCGCATGCCGCGCCCGCCACCGCCGGCCGAGGCCTTGATAATTACGGGAAAGCCGACCTGACGCGCCCACTCGAGAGCTTCGCCATCGCTGACCAGAATTCCTTCCGACCCAGGCAGGATGGGCACGCCGGCACGTTTCATGGCCGCCCGCGCTTTTTCCTTTTCGCCCATCAGGCGGGTGATTTCGGGCGGCGGTCCGATGAACTTGATGTTGCAGGTTTCGGAGACTTCGGCGAAGTTCGCATTTTCCGCCAGCAGTCCGTATCCGGGATGGATGGCATCCACGTTGGCGATTTCCGCCGCGCTGATGACGGTCGGGATATTGAGATAGCTCTGCGCCAGCGGCGGTGGGCCGATACAAATGGCTTCGTCGGCAAAGCGCACGTGCAGCGAGTTGCGGTCCGCCTCGCTGTAAATGGCCACGGTACGAATGCCCAGTTCCTTGCAGGCACAAATCACCCGCAGGGCAATCTCTCCGCGATTCGCAATCAGGATTTTCTTGAACATGCGCTAGATTCGTGCGGCAAACAGCATGTGGGGACGCCGGCTTTCACCACAGAGACACAGAGAAAACCATAAGGAGTAAGAAAAGCCTCTCGATACCGACAGCTCGGCAAGGAGCAAATATATTTCGTTATTTTGTGCCAATGTCTCTCTTGCTTTTCTCTGTGCCTCTGTGGTGAAAGCCCGGCGTCCCACGCGATCTCAACTCCGTGCCCTTATCGCGAACAGCTCCTGGCCATACTCGATGGGCGCATTGTTCTCGACCAGCCTCTTCACGATTTCCCCAGCCATGTCGGATTCAATTTCGTTCATCAACTTCATGGCTTCCACAATGCACAGAATCTGGCCAGCTTCCACCATGTCTCCGGGCTTCACAAAAGGCGGAGATCCCGGCGAAGGAGATTCGTAAAAAGTCCCTACAATAGGCGAGCGTACGATGTGCAGCCCTTCCTCGGGCGCGGGCTGCTTCGCGGCTGCCGGCGTCCCACCCGGTGGGATGGCAACCCCCGAGGCAGTGCCAAGTTCAGGAGAGGGCGACGGCGCCGAATGTACGGTGATAAAACGGGTGTCTTGCGCGCCCGCCGAAGCAACCGGCTCGCCGCCACGCTTGATCCGCACTTTGACATCGCCGCGCTCCAGTTCAAACTCAGCAATGTCTTTCTCGATTAAGAACTCGATGAGTTCCTTTAATTCTTTCTGATTCATCGTGTGAGGTGGGACCGACTTCTGCCTTCTTGTGCCCGCCGGAAAGGCACAACAAACTGCCGGATCACCTTCTGGTGTCCGGCGGTAACAGCTTTCAAATCGCGATAAGTTCTTTGCTGGTGGGTGTCAAAACCTCGCACCCTCGTTCCGTCACCACAACCATGTCTTCTATCCGCACACCCCATTTGCCGGGGACGTAAACGCCGGGCTCTATGGTAATGACCATCCCCGGTTTGAGGGTTTCAACCTGCCCGCCGGCTACACGCGGCGCCTCGTGAATTTCCAAGCCTACGCCGTGACCCGTCGAGTGTGTGAAATATTTTGCTAAACCGCACTTTTGCAATGACTTACGAGCTGCGCCGTCGACCTCACTCACGCTGATGCCGGGCCTGACTACATCGACCGCAGCCTGCTGGGCATCCTTAACCGCCCGGTAAACCCGCCTGGCTTCTTCAGAGGGACGACCCACGAATACGGTGCGGGTCATATCGGAACAATAATCGGTGAGTATAACACCGAAGTCGCAGACCACGAATCCCTGCTCTGGAATGGTCGCCTCCGACGCCCGGCCATGGGGCAGCGCCGAACGTTCTCCGGATGCGATGATCGTAGGAAACGACATCCCTTGCGCGCCTGCCTTGCGGGCAGCGTATTCCATCGCTCCCGCCACTTCACTTTCCTGAACTCCGGGACGAATAACTTCCAGCGCGCGATCGAACAGGGCCGCTCCCATCAGTACTGCCGCCCGGATTCGCGCAATCTCTTCCGCGTCCTTCACCATGCGGGCCTGCTCAACCAGGGGTGGCGCTTCCCGCAGACGGAAGTGCGATGGCAGGACACCGGCGAGGCGGTTGCGCGCGGCCACGGTCAGGTGCTCGCCTTCGATACCGACCTTGAAAGCCGCTGCGCGCCGGCTGCTCTTCTTGTGCGCAGTCTCCTTGTGTGACGCTTCCTTGTGTGACCCCAGCCACTCCGCGGCCGCCACCAGGGGCGACTTGCGGGCGATGACGATCCTGGACGCCTGCACTTCTGCTCGCGACTGGACGGCATAACGTCCGTCGGTGAAAAATACACTCTTGGATTCCGTGATCAGCAGAATGCCAGCGCTGCCGGTGAATCCACAGAGATAGAGAACGTTGGGAAGATGGGTGACCAGCAGCGCATCGAGCCGATGAGCGGACAACGCGTCGCGCAGACGCTGCTGACGGCCTTTATGGTCCATGGTCGAAGTTTAGCAAGGCTGGGAGATCATTGCTAAAGCGAAAACCTCTGTCATCCTGAGACGAAGGACCTATGCATTTTGCCGGCGCCATGGAAATGCAGGGGTCCTTCGCTGCGCTTGATTGCATAACGACGTTGGCTCGATCGTAGCGAGTAAATTGGTTAGCTGCGAAACCGACCAAGGCTCGAGAAGGAGCCAACGTCATGCTGATTATAGGCTGTGATTTTCATCCTGGGTTTCAGCAGGTCGCGATCTTTGACAAGCGAACGGGAGAGTATCAGGAAAAACGTTTGCGTCACCGCCAGGAAGCGGAAGAGTTTTACGCGGCTCTGGCGGGGCAGGAAGTACGGGTGGGGATGGAGGCTTGCGGGCACTATCCCTGGTTCGAAGGGCTGCTGGAGAAGTGGGGCATCGAGCTCTGGCTGGGGGACGCGGCCCAGATCCGGGCTGCGGTGGTGCGGCAGCAGAAGACGGACCGGCGGGACGCGGAACACTTGCTGCTGCTGTTGCGAGAAGACCGGTTCCCGCGGATCTGGGTGCCGAGTCTGGAAGAGCGGGACGTGCGGCAGTTGCTGGTGCATCGCCACAAGCAAGTGCAGGCGCGGACGCGGACCAAGAACCAGTTGCACGCGCTGGCCCTGGGCCAGGGAGTGCAACGCAAACGCAAACTGTGGACGGCGGTAGGACGGGCGGAGTTGGAAAAGTTGGAGTTGCTGCCCTACGCTGCGCTTCGGCGCCAGCGGCTGCTGGCCACACTGGATCAGTTGGAGGCCGAGATCGCGGCGTTGCACCGGCAGGTGGAAGAAGAAGTCAAACGCCGGCCGGAGGCGTTACGGTTGATGACCCATCCCGGAGTAGGCCCGGTGACGGCGCTGGCCATGGTGCTGACGCTGGGGCCGGCGGAGCGCTTCGAGTCGGGGCGCAAAGTAGGCAGCTACCTGGGACTGATCCCCAGCGAACATTCCAGCGGCGGACGGCAGCGGCTGGGACACATCAGCAAGCAGGGCAGTTCGTTTCTGCGTTTCTTGCTGGTGGAAGCGGGCCAGTCGGCGGCGCGTTATGACGCCGAGTTAGGCCGCTTCTATCGCCGCCTGGCGGTGCGCAAACATCGCGCTCTGGCCAAAGTCGCGGTGGCCCGCAAGTTGGCCACCCGGTTGTACCGGATGTTGCGCGAGGACTGGGATTACGCGCAACTATGCAGGGCCGTGGTGCAGGCGAGCCCGAGTCATTCTGTGGCCGGAAGACAGAAACCGAGCGCTTGAGTAGGCAGCCTGCCTCCCTCGAAGCAAGTGGGGGAGTTCGAAGCAGCAATGCTGGGAGCACGTACCGAAGAGATGGATGGTGAGACCCTGCGTCCACCGCACACATTGAAAGAACGAGCCCTTGGGTCGGATCGCAAAACCTTTCCGCGAGAGCGAAATGGCGCTTCCTAGAAACTCGACGCGCCCGCGGAGAGGTGTTGCCAAAACCGCCTTGACACGGGCCCACGTCGTTAGAGACAGGATGACAAATAAAATTCTTTGGGCCAGCGAACGGCTTTGGAGAAGGACACAGCTTCAGGGGAAGGGCGCGGCTCATGGGAGGGCACGGCTTTAGCCGTGCCAATTGACCATTGAAACCTGTGGCGCTTTAGCGCCTGAGGTTGGCTCCAGGAGCGGCTGACGGCACGGCTGAAGCCGTGCCCTTCGCAAAACGCTGAGCCGTGCCTCCCAAATCAGGCACCCTACAAAACAAAACCGCCGGCCTGAATTTCAGGAAGCCGGCGGTTGTTTTACTTCTACCCGTTGGTAAGTCTGCCGCGCTATGTCTGGATAATGCGCGGGGTGATGAAGAAGATCAGCTCCTGGTTGGAGGTGCTGACCGTCTGGTGTTTGAACAGGTTGCCCAGGAACGGAATGTTGCCGAGCAAGGGCACCTGCGCCACGTTGACCGAGTTCTGGGTCTGGATAACGCCACCGATCACCACCGTACCACCGTCGGTCACCAGGACCTGAGTGGTTGCCTGCTGGGTGATGAGGGTCGGGTTGCCCTGAACCGTACGGCCGAAGTCAGGAGTCGTATTTTCCACGTCCACGTTCAGGAAGATCGTGCCTTCCGACGTGATCTGCGGAACTACGGTCAGTCGCAGGAACGCATCCACGTAGGTTACCGTGGGCGGTCCGCCCAACTGCGCCTGGGTCACGATTGGTACGCGCACGCCCTGGCGAACCAGAGCCTGAATGTTATTCTGGGTTACGACTCGCGGACGGGACAGGATTTTGAGCAATCCGCGCGACTCAGCCATGGTCAGGATGGCATCGATTCGCACGTTGTTGCTGGCGTTGACGAAGCTGAGACCGCTGTTCGGACTGGTGACCGGCAGGTTGGAGAACAACGGAATCGTACTTCCGGTTGTGCTGCCCCCGACCGTGATGTATCCCGGCGTCAAACCACCCACCGTGATCGGCGAAGTTCCGACGGAGGATGCGCCGCCTACTGCGGTTTTCCCATTGCCCCAGCCGAAACCAAGCTGGGTACCGATGTCGCGTGCGAAGCTGCGGGTAGCGGCTACGACGCGGGCTTCAATTTCAACTTCTTGAGTCTTGCGGTCCAGTTGCGTGAGCAACCGGTCGATGGACGGCATCACCGAGGGAATGTCCTGGATGATGAGAGCGTTGGTCCGATCGTCGGCGATGACATCTCCCCGCTGGGTGAGGAAACTTTTCACCGTGGGAACCACGTCCTTGGAGTGCGCGTAGCTCAGGAAGCGTGTCACCGTGACCTTGTCGACTGCCAGGGCCTCGGCTTCCACCTGGGCGCGCCGCGATTCCGCTTCTTTCCGCATGGTGTCTACGGTGGCGATGCGGAGCACGTTGCCTTCAAGCTGCCGCGCCAGGTCGTTGTTCTTCAGAACGATGTCCAGCGCCTGGTCCCACGGCACGTCATCGAGCACGATGGTCAGAGTGCCTTTGACGTTGGGATCAAGAACCACGTTCAGTCCGCTGATTTCGTGGATCAGGCGGAAGAAGTCTTTCAGATCGACATCCTTCAGGTTCACTGAAATCGGTTCGCCGGTATATTTCGGGCCGGTGACTGCGGGCGCCTGCGAGGCTTGCACCTTCTGCTCGGCTGCCATGTTGACGGCAGGCTGAGCCGGAGTGGCCGACTGCATGGCCGCGCTGGCCGTGGGCAACAGGTTGCCTTCTGGCCTTTCAGCAAACTTTACTGCGGCCGCGGCTGCGCGTTCGGAAGGCTCGACCACTGCCGGTTTGGCATCGTCTGCGGTGGCTGAGTCCTTGGGTCGATAAGAAGGTTCGATAAAGGCAAAATCAGTGGCCGAGGCCGAAGTCTGAATCAGCTTCGGTTCCTTCGCTGGCATGGTGGCAACCGGTTGCGGAACGGCAACTGGACTGGAGGCGACAACGGCAGGCTGCGGAGCCTTGACCGTGGCGGGAGCCGCTTTGGCGGCGGCCGCAGGTTTCGTGTACAGCTTCAGGACCATGCGGTTATCGCTGCCCGGAACCAGTTCATAGCGGCACTCCTGCATCAGGTCGACCACAATGCGAGTGGTCGGCGCGGTCTGGCCGTCGGTGCCGAGGCGCACAGCCTTGACTCCGTCGTGGTCCACGCTGATCAGGCGGCTCGAGGAACCGACCATGGTGTTGGGCAGGTCGACCACAACTCGCGCTGGGTGATCCAGCCGGCTCAGTCGCGGCTTTACGGCTCCATGGGCGGTGATTTCTACACCGATGCCGTCATCCATGCGCAGGACGTTCACGCTCTGCAGCGCGGCGGGCTTGGAAGCATCCGTGCCCGCTCCCTGCGTCTGAGCCGCTGTGGTAATGAGCGCCACTACCAGCAACGACATTAAAAAGGCCAGAAATTGCTTTCGCATTTCACTCTCCCCACGGGTCTCGCGCTTGGCTCGCCCCGTGATCTTTCTCCCAAGATTCGCTTCTGCCGGGTTCCCGGCTAAATTCTGGCGACGCCTATACCGCGGACGTCGTGATCTTCTTGGTCACTTCCCGGGTCAACGGCTTGCCCAACCGGTCCTGTACCGTTTCCTTGAAAATGATCGAATCGCCTGTGATCTTCACTACAAACCCGTTGAACACGGGATCGTTCTCCCGCAGGAAATAAGCTTTGTTTATGCTGTTGACGACCACCGCGATCATGCCGGTGTCCGACTTCACCACGCCCTTCAGGTTGATCTGATCGATGGCCAGGCAGCGCTTTCCGGTGCTGCAGCCCGAACCCACCATGGCGCGATTGACCACCGGGCTGATAAATGGATCTCGGCGGCCCGCCAGATTGATTTTCTTCGGAGCTTCCGGTTTTGCTTCCGCAGGCTTCTTCTGGTTTTCGACTGCAATCTGCTGCTGAGGTTGCGACTTCTTGTGTCCAGCCGGTGCCTTCGCCTTGGTCACTACCGGCTTGGCAGAAACCTTGGAGACCACCGGGGCTTTGGCTTTCGTCGGCGTCTGAACGTGACTGCTTGACGCCGGCAAGGCCGGGTTGCCGCTGGGCTTGGCCGCAGTTGCCTGCGAGGACGACAAGGCTGCATCGGTGTCCATCGCCTTCTTCTGCTGGACTGCCTTCATCGTGTTCCGCGTGTTTTCGATGACGTCGGGGTTCTGCCCCCAGGCAGTTCCCGCCACCATCCCCAAGAAAAGAATTCCCGTCGTCAGCTTCATAGGCTCCCCTGCTTTTTGACCGGCGCGGGCTGACCGGGTTTAACAGGTGCACTTCCCGCTGGGTCCATGTCATGACTGAAGAACGTGGTTGCCGTGCAGGTAGCCACGACGCTCTCGTTGGGCGCGTACTGGTAGGTGTGCTTCGCCTTGGCATCGGTCGGCTTCTTGGTGGTTGCCACCTGCAGACCTGAGACGTTGACGATCCGCTCCAGCTTGCCCACGTTGTCAAAGAAATTCAGCACCGAGTAGTACGGGCCATCGAGTTCGACTTCAAACGGCAGTTCGGTGTAGAAATCTTTCGCAGCTGCCGGCTTGGCTGTATAGCGCCGCAGTTCGATTCCGGCCTTCATGGCTTCTGCGTCCATCATCTTCAGGAAGCCCGGCACTTCTTTCTCGTCAGGCACGATCCTGCGCTCGATCTCGAGTTGCTGTTTGAGGCTGGCCAGCTGGCGCTCGATCTCGGCCAGCTTGGGGCGGTAGGCTTCCAGTTCCGCGTTTTCGCGAAGCTTGGTCTCCAGGCTCGCCTGCGCCGCAGCGTTGGCATCCCGCTGGTTCTTGAACACGGTGTAGTACAGGGCTCCGGAAAGAACCAGGGCCACGCCCAGCACCGCTGCCCACTGTTTAATGCCCGACATTTCGTTAAAGTTCGCCATAGTTTCCCCTAGGACTTCGCCTTCTCGCAGGTCAGCGTGAAGTTGAATGCCTGCATTTCCTTGTAGGTATCATCCTGGAAGGTCTCTTTGATTTCGATGTTCCGGAAGTAACCGGTCTTCTGCAGATTCGCGATCAGGCTGGCGACCGCGTCGGTGCTCAAAGCCATACCTTCGATATCGACGCTGCTGCCCTGGTCCTTCATGCTGTTCAGCCAGACGGCTTCCGTGTCATTGACGGTCGCGCCGATCGTGTTGAGCAGATTCACCGGGCCGGACTGGGCCTGGCGCAACTGGTCGATCACGTCAACCCGGCGCTTGTAGTTATCGGCCTCACGCTGCCGTTCCAGATAACGCGCTTTCACGTCCGCCAGTTCGATGTTCTTCTGCACCGCCACTTTCATCTTGGCGGCGATATCCTGGCGCTGCTTGTCCAACTGGTACCAGTAGCCCGCATTGACCAGGGCGGCCAGCACCAGCACGACCAGCACCTTCATCTTCGGCGAGCCGACGTCACCCACTTCCATGGCCGCGGCCGCCGAAGCTGCGGCGCGCTTGTTCTTTCCCTTTTGTGTGCTCAGCAGGTTGATTCGGATCATAAGTCTTCAAAACTCCTTAAGGCCAAACCCACCGCAACTGCCATCTGGCCGGCATTCTGCTCGATCAGCTGCACTCCCGGTCCTTCCGTCGGTAGACCGATTTTCTGGAACGGGTTGAAGATCTCCACCGGTAACGAAAACTCCTGACGCAGCGCCTCGACCAATCCGGGTACTTTTGAGGAACCACCCGCCAGATAAATCTTCTCGATGTGCTCTCCCGCCGAGCTGGCGCGGAAGAAGTCGAACGTCTTCTGAATTTCGAGAACGATGATCTCGGTCACCTGCTGCAGGATGGGGGTCTTGGCATCTTCGCTCACCGTGCCCACCTTGTGGCCCAGCTTCAGCGACTCGGCGTCATCGAAGCTCAGGTCCAGTTCCTTCTGCAGCGAATCTGTGTACTGATGGCCGCCCACGCTGACGTCGCGGGGGAACAGAGGCGTCGTGCCTTTCACGATGTTGATGTTCATCACGCTCGCGCCCAGGTTCAAAAGGGCCACCACTTGTCCCGGCGCGGGCTCGTAGTTGTACTCGTAGCAGTTCTGCAGCGCCAGAGCATCGATGTCCACAATAGCCGGAGTCTTGCCCGCCATCGAGAGTACGTTGGTGTAGTTGAGAATCTTGTCTTTCTTGACAGCCACCAGCAGAACATCCATCTGCGGATTGCCGGCGTCTTCGGAAAGGATCTGGTAGTCCAGATTCACGTCGGTCAGATCGAAGGGAATATGCTGCGCCGCTTCTTTCTCGATGGTTTCGGCCAGTTCCTGGTCGCTCATCGAAGGCAGCGAGATTTTCTTCACGATCACCGAGTGTCCGCTCACCGCCGTGGCTACGGCTTTCGCCTTGATCGCATTGTCAGTGAAAAGCTTCGAGATGGCCGTCGACACCGTACCGGAGTCCACGATCATGGAGTCCACGACGATATCCGGCGCCAGCGGTTCCAGGCCCAGGTGGGCCACTTCGATACCCTTACGCCCTTTCCTCAGCTCCACAGCCTTGATGCTGGAGGAGCCCACATCCAGACCAACAATCGTTTTCGATCCCAATCCAAACATGTGCCCGCCTTTTACGGTTGCCCGGCAGCCTTACCAGCCGCCTTCGGTTTCCTCTTGCCTTTCGCTTCCATCTGGGTGGATTTCTCTTCCATCCACTGGTCCAGCCTCGATTTCTTGAAGCGCCAGCGGTTGCCCAGCTTGAAAGCGGGAATCTTTTGCTCGCCTACGTACTTGTAGAGCGTGTCCGGACTCACTCCCAGGTACTGCGACGCCTGGCGAATGTTCATCACTTCCCGCGAGTCGGCCATAGTTCCAAACCCTTTCCACAGATTCAGGCCCTGTATCGCAGCCGGTTTCCCTGCTGCGGGGCAAACTTGGGAGAAAATTCCTCGTTCAAATTCGCGATCGAGTGAATTTAGGTGTGCTGAGCATATATCAACCGTGAAAGTGCCAAGGTCAAGGCGTATCTTCGGGTTTTACCGGGTTTTATACCTGTTTTCTGGAAAGTGCTCTGGCGGGAGTTACACAATGACGCTATATGTGGTATCTGGCGCTTATGCCGCTACAAGTAAAAGTAGTGTTTATACAGTCGGTTCAAGCGTTACCCCTACTCCGTAACCAAAGTACTACAGACGTTACTCAGGTATCTGGACAGCGGGAAGGGGTTGAATGCAGCAGTTAGCACTTGGCAATTAGCATTTGGTCGGTAATTGATCGGATTTGAGACCTGCTTTGCTGGCCAAATGTCCTGCTAAGGCGATGCCGGTTCGCGGTCGGCAAGGCCTGCCCAACGGAGAAAGGCCGCTAAGTGGGTGCAGGCTATGGCTCCTATCACCAGCTGGAAGGTTCTAAACCCCGATTCAGGATTCACACGAGGAAACCCGAACCTAACAATCTGAAAGACAGCAACAATCAGGGGCACGCAAGCCAATATCAAGATCAGGTAGATGGCCGTGCGGTACGCCATCTCAAACCGCAGACGCCTGACCACAGCATAGGTTCCGACCACGAGTTCGAGACCAAGAATAGAAACCAGCAGCCCGTTCCCGATCGATGCGGTCCCGAGATCGCCACCTGCGATGCGTGGACCAGTGCCTAGCAAGATGAACCCTGTCAAGAGCATGCACACGCCCAGAGGTACCTCATGAACCTCACCGCCACCTCCCTTCCACCTGAGTTGCATACGCTTGCGGCGAAAGTCAGGAACGGGCCTCCTGCTAATACTCCGCCAGTTCTTTCATAGCTCGGAATAGGTCAGCGGTCTGGGGCAGGATGGCGTTCTCCAGGTCCGGGTGGTAGGCAACGTAGACGTCCATGGCGGCCACCCGGCGCACCGGGGCGTCGAGATGTTCGAACATCTGATCGGCGATGCGGGCGGCGATCTCGGCGCCATAGCCCCAGCTCAGGCTGTCTTCATAGGCCACGAGGGCCCGGCTGGTCTTTTGCACCGAGGCAGCAATGGTCTCCCAGTCGAAGGGATTCAGGCTGCGCAGGTCGATCAGCTCCGCTTTGACCCCATGTTCGCGCTCCAGCTTTTGCACCGCCTGCAGCGCCCTGGGGACAACCGCACCGTAAGTAATCACGCTGAGGTCGGTTCCAGGCTGCACGACCTTGGCTTTGCCGAACGGCACCATGTAATCCGGGCCGGGGTAGGCGGCGCGCCCGTAGGTCTCACGATAGAGCCGCTTGTGCTCGAGGAAAAGGACGGGATCGTCACAACGAATTGCCGTGCGTAACAAGCCCGCCGCATCCAGGGCATTGGAAGGGAATACAACGCGCAAACCTGGAATATGAGTAAAGATGCTTTCGCCGCATTGCGAGTGATAAATTGCGCCGCCCGTGAGGTAGCCGCCAATGGCCACACGAATCACACAGGGCGCCGAAAAAGTATTGTAGGAGCGCCAGCGGATCAGCGGCAGCTCGTTGCGCAGCTGCATCATGGCAGGCCAGATGTAGTCGAAGAACTGGATTTCGACCACCGGCTTGAGACCGCGCGTCGCCATGCCGGTGGCGCGGCCTACGATGTTGGCCTCGGCAATAGGCGAATTGAAGACACGGTCGGAGCCGAATTCCATCTGTAAACCTGCGGTCAGCTTGAATACTCCGCCTTTACCTTTGACCAGTTTCTGCTTCAGATACTGTTCGCGGCTGCAGTCGGCGACGTCCTCCCCAAAAATCACAATGCGCTCGTCACGCCGCATCTCGTCGCGCAGCGTGGCGGTGATCAGATCGGCCATGGTTTTGGGAGCGGCCTTCTTGCCATCGGACCCCGCACCCTCGGATTTCGCTGCCGACGGCTGCGTGTCGAAGGCGGACGACGTGGGATCAAGATCGGGCGAATAGATGTACTTTGTCACCGTGTCCGGCGTCGGCGCGGGTGCCCGCAGGGCCCGGTCGGTCGCAGCCTGCAGGTCGTCATCCACCTGCTTTTCCAACTGATTGATACCTTTTTCGTCTAGGATGCCCTCCCGCAATAGAAACATCTGCATGCGAGTAATAGGATCGCGTTGGGCATCCCGCTGGCGCTCGGCGTCAGGCCGGTAAAGACGCTCGTCGTCGGAGAGGGAGTGGGAGTAGGGCCGGATCACATGCGCGTGGACAAATGCAGGCCCGTTCCCGGCACGGCAATGCGCTACGGAGCGCACAAAGGCCGCGTAGCTGGCGACCGGATCCGTGCCATCGACTTCTTCAAAGTGGAAGTTGGGGAAGCCGGAGACCAGCGGTGAGATGTTTCCGCCTGCGGTCTGCACTTCGACCGGCACCGAAATAGCATATCCGTTGTCTTCAATTACAAAAATCAACGGGAGCCGAAGATTGGAAGCGGTGTTCAGCGCCTCCCAGAACTCGCCTTCGCTGGTGGTGCCGTCACCCAGCGAAACGTAGGTAATCTCGTCGCCGTGGAATTTGACGTCCTTGAACTGGCGGTAATCGCCGTCGGCCTTTTTGGCGGCATCGGGATGCGCGGCCAGATAGCGGCCGACTTCGGCACAGCCAACGGCGTGCAGAATCTGGGTCCCGGTGGGCGAGGAGCCGGTCACGATATTCAGGTGGGGATGGCTCCAGTGGGAAGGCATCTGCCGCCCGCCCGAACTGGGATCGTCGGCCGAGCCCACCGCCTGCAGCAGCATGTCATAGGCGGTGGCGCCCAGGGCAAGACAAAGAGCCCGGTCGCGATAGTAGGGGAAGAACCAGTCGTAACCGGACTTCAGGGCAAAAGCCGCAGCCACGCCGACAGCTTCATGCCCGGCGCCGGAGATCTGGAAGAATATCTTT
Source organism: Terriglobia bacterium (assembly GCA_963801545.1). Lineage (GTDB taxonomy): Bacteria > Acidobacteriota > Terriglobia > Terriglobales > Acidobacteriaceae > JAIQFF01. Next base: position 165,493 of record CAWDFF010000035.1, read on the forward strand.
TGCTGCCGCTTGAGCAGGATCTCCCGGTCATCCACCCGCCGGGAGCAATACATGTGGCGGTAGGCCTCGATCAGCTGTTCGCGGGAGAGACCCTCGTAGCTCTTACCGGCTTTCCGGACATCGCGCTCGGATCCCACCGCCGATTTCGGGTCAGTCTTTGTGGTCGCCATCCGGCTCCGTTAGATGTCGAACGTACAAGATGCGAGTGTACAAGGCCTGAGGGAATTGTAAATCGGGAAGAGGGGTGGGGGAAGGAGCAATCAGGATTCGGCACTCAGCAATCAGCATTCAGCCGACAGTATTCAGCTTAATAGCTTGAACTCGACCTTGTGGACAGGGCTCAATACTCCACGTATCGGACACAGACTGGTATCCAATTCGGGGGATTTTGAGTGTCATGACGATATAGCGACAATTGGGAGATTGGCTACCGACGAGGATGCTGAGCCGACCCGGCTTTGTCTGTACGCATATTCCGGCAGGCTGCGGTTGCAAACGAGTGAGTCCGCCCGTTGCATATTCCCTATTTCAAGTGGGCTTCCCCGAAATCGACAACGCTGTGATCCAGAGGCAGCTCGTGTACGCGTAGTTCTGGAGGCCCGCCACTGGCACTCTTCAAATGATAGCTGTCGATGAGATAAGGCACACCTTCGCCTGACCCTAGCTTCGACGAAGTGGTGACTTCGAAATGCAGATGCGGCTCACGCGCGTCGCCGGTAGAGCCGATGCGCCCCAATATCTGCCCGCGCCGCACACGGTCCCCCGCCTTCACCCGCAGGCTGCCCGGTTGCAGATGCATGTAGTATGCAAACTGACCGCCGCCTAGGTCGAGAGTGATCGTGTTTCCCGCAACAGTCTCAATCGTAATGGGCACAGCGGGGTGGAATGACTCGCCGTGTCCGGGGACATTGTCGGGAAGGCCATCTCTGGCCACGACCACGCGCCCATCGGCTACGGCCAACACGGGCCTCCCGTAGGCAAAATAAGAGCGCACATCCCGCGAGTCGCCAGAAAACGTCGCACCGTCTTTGATCTGCTCCCAATCGATCGCGTAACGTCGTGAAATCACCGCCCGGCCATCGAGAACGAAAATTCCGCGCCGATGATGGTTGTCCTGGTCATTACTCGGGCCATCGTCTGCAACCCAGTTTGCTCCTTCTAGGGGCGGGCCGAGCAGATGCAGAGTAGTGTAATGGGTGGAGATGACCGCGCCTTCCGCCGCCGAGTCAGTCGTGATCACATGATGAAGCAGTCTGTCTGGTATATGTGAGCTGCGGTCGAACGCTATCGACATAAAAACGGTGGCGCTGCGGCCACCGGCGATTATGAGGTTTCCTTTCGGTCCGGCAACTGTGTCGCCGCCCACAAATTGCAGCATGTTTTCAAGCTGCTCTTCCTCAAAGGTGGCAATCGGGCGGGCGGCTGCAGCCTCCGCGTCGAGCACCTCAATGCGGCTCAGGTTAAGAGGAGCGGTCCCGAAGTTCGTCAGATGCAACTCATAGATGACATAGCTGTTGCGATCACTTGGGAATGCTGTGGGCTCGAACGGTACACGGATTTCGAGCTGCAGTGGGAAGGGAGCGGGTTTGGCCGCTGGCACTTGACTGTGAGCAATTGCAGTACATGAACAGATGGCAGCGGCTGTGACAAGAATTAAGGAACGCATGCGGATGGTTACGCAATTGGCGACAGCAAAGTTCTCGCTATCTTTATAGTGTTTCGGGAGAATTTCCATATAGCGATTAGAGGAGTTTTGACCTCGTTCCCGGGACGCGCGTAGGACTCCCAAACGTCACAACGGATGGAGTCTCGGAGCAAGCCGAACAGACCGCGAGTGGCGTTATTGGCGAAATCAGGCGTTTGCACAAGCTTGCGTCGTTTGTTCTCCCACTGCTGCCCCTCAAGACTGCCTGCTACGGGCCTGACGGTAGCAACCCTATCGGACAGCGTGGCGTGCAAGGTCAAGTCTTGGCCACTACGACTCAGCCCGTTCTGCGAGTGGCGATTTCGTCGGGACGAAGCATCCTGGGTTGTGGGAATTTGGCTAAGTGCTGAATGCTGAGTGCTGATGGCTTGCTCATCATTTATCCTGAACTGGCACGAGCCTGATGATCAAATTCCACCGCCAATTCGATCCTCATTCCATCAAGCTGCTGATCTTCGACCTTGACGGCACCCTGATTGATTCACGCCTGGACTTGGTTCATTCGGTCAACGCCATGCTGAGGCATTTTGAGCGGCCCGAGCTGCCCGATGAGGTGGTTGCTTCCTACGTCGGAGATGGAGCTCCCGTACTGGTGCGGCGCGCCCTGGGAGATCCGAAAGACGAGAAATTTCTGAAAGAAGCGCTGGACTACTTTCTCGCCTACTACCGGGTACACAAACTTGACCATACCCACGTCTACGAAGGCATCAAGGACAGCCTGGCTGCGATTCATGGCTCGAACGGCATACAACGAAAGATGGCGGTACTTTCCAACAAACCAGTTCATCCCTCGCGTGCAATAGTCGAAGCGCTTGGGCTGGGCCAGTTTTTCCTCCACGTGTACGGAGGCAACAGCTTTCCCACCAAGAAACCCGATCCCGAAGGCGCACGCTCGCTGCTTAAGGAGACGAAAACTCGTCCCCAGGAGGCGGCCATCATTGGCGACTCCTCGGTGGATGTCCTTACTGGGCGCAATGCCGGCATCTGGACCTGCGGCGTGACCTACGGCTTTGCGCCGCATACGTTGTGCGAAGCTCCGCCGGATGTGGTCCTGGACAAACCACGCGAGCTAGCGGAGCTGTTCGACACCGCCGGCGGACACAGCCTGAGGTAACTGGAGAACTCCGGCAAGAGAGTGCACCATCTCCGCAGGAGTGTGCCCTCATGCCCCGTGCGATCCAGCGGCTTGGTTTCGTGATAGCTGGCCTTCTGTGTTGCAATTCATTGTTCGCCCAGGACGTGCTGGTCAGCCCGGCTGTCGCCACCCTCAAGGTCGGTGAAAGCCGTAGTTTTCGGGTAACCGACAAGAACGGGCACAGGTTGCAGGGCGTCCAATGGACGGCTTCCGAGCCCGCCGTTCTGGAGCTAACGCCGGGGGACGAAGTCGAAGTAACCGCAAAGCAATCCGGCAAATGTACCCTGACCGCTCACGCCGGCCAGGGTTTTGGCGAGGCCCAAGTGGAGGTGGTGGATGGAGCCACCATGAAGCCGGGAACGATTCTGTGGAGCGCGCCGGCCCAACCCGGATGCCAGTCGATCCAGATCATACAGGCGATGCCGACGGGCACTGGGCCCGACCTTTACCAGACGAGCGCTTGCCCCGACGGCACTTACGTCACCGCCCTGACCTCCGATGGCATGCTGCTCTGGCGCCGGAAGCTCGGCGCTGAAAAGAACGCTCCGTCCGCATTTCAAGCGAAGGCTCTGGCGACCTCCACAGCCGCCGCCTCTGCACCCTCCGTTCCTCTGAACACGCATGCCGCGTCCATCTGCGACGCGGTGTCAGTCGGCACCAAGAAGGACACATTGAAAGACCTTCTGTCTGCCCGCACTCTATCCCGCGCACCCGAATCGTCGGACAACCTGTGGGTGGTGGAGGAAGACAGCGTGCAGTGCAGGCTGTGGTTCGATGCGGACGCGCGCGTCTCCAAGAAGCGAAAGATTCTGGTTGCACAATAACAGGCGAACGCCAGTGCCGTGAGAGAACAGGTTCCTCCTGAATCCCAGCCCAGGGTCTTTCGGCGATTTCGTTGTAGATTGATTCCAGGTGACTAACGCAAGCAACCGCATGTCCTCTAAAGCCGACTCGGGTTTCACTCCCGCCGAATTGCGCAAGCTGCGCAGCCTCAAAGATCCGTACGGCATCCAGCGCTTTCTCGACGATGTTCCCTATCACCTCGCAGATACTGCCTGGTCACCACGCCGCGTGCTGCGGGAAAATACCGCGCACTGCCTTGAAGGCGCTATTTTCGCCGCGGCGGCTCTGCGAGCCAACGGATTTCCCGCGCTGATCCTGGATTTCGAGGCTGAACACGACACTGACCACGTGGTCGCCATTTACCGCGTGAATGGCCACTGGGGAGCGATTGCGAAATCCAACTTCACCGGCTGCCGTTTCCGCGAGCCGGTCCACCGGAATCTGCGCGAGCTGGCCATCAGTTATTTCAACCTTTATTTCAATCTGCGGCGGGAACGGACGCTGCGGACGTTTTCCCGCCCGGTGAACCTTGCCCGGTTCGATCACCTGCAATGGATGACCACGGAGAAGCCGGTGTGGTTCATCGTGTACCACCTGCTCGAGATTTTCCATTACAAGCTGCTGCGGCCGGGGATGGCCCGGCGATTGCATCGAGTGGACGAGAGATTGTTTCAGGCCGAGGTTCTGGGGAAGGCGGAGAAACCCGGGTGATGCCGCCTAGGAGACATTTGCATATGAGCGGATACCCACTTCAAGACTCAGTCACGATCTACAACCGAAATGGACCTTTCGGGGGTTGCTGGTGTAAATTGCTACGCCAACAATCGATTACTCAAGCCGTTCCACCGACGAACCCAAGCTGCGAGAGAACCGACGATTAACTCGTCGGTTTCAGGTTGCCGTAGTAACCCTTGGGCGCACGCAGTCGCAGTTTGGCTTTCGAAGCGGGTTTGAGTTCGAGTGAGCGATATTGACCGCTGTGGTCAGGATCAGCAGGCACATATGATAGGAGGTGCATGTTGTCGATCTGGTCCTTTATGGCTGCAAAGGCTTTAGACAGGTCTTTACGGTTGAGATGGAGAAACGCCATCCCACCTGTTTCATCGGCGAGCTGCTTCATCACTCCATTACCAATGGGGCTACCCCTTCCTAGACTGTCGCCGCGATTGTCATCCGCAGTGCTCACGCCGAAGATGACCGCGCCCGCCCTCTGCGCACTGGCTATAGCCTCTTTGCGACTAGTGTGGCTCTGATCGTCCTCACCATCGCTCAGCAACACGATAACCCGCAAGGAATCTTGTACTGGATCGTTCTTCATACGCTCATCAAATGCAAGGAGTAGGGCATCGAACAGCGCAGTTGGACCGGCGGGAGTCAAGTCGACCTTTCAGCGCTGAAAGTTGCTGCTTCGTCATGAACTGGGTCGCGTTTGGAGCCGCATCAAATTTTTCAATAAAGACTTTGTCATCAGTGCCGTTCAACACGTGATTCAAGAAATCCGATGCAGCTTGGACGCCAGCTTGATAGAGGCCGCTGGCCCGTTCGGAGTTGCTGGTATCTATCAGTATTCCCAAGCGCAAGGGTAACCCCGCCCTGCTTCTCATCCCCACGATCAGTTGGGGCGCTTTCTTGTTATCCAAGATCGCTACGTCGGCCAGCGTAACGCCCGAGACTGGTTGATCGTGCCCATCTTTTGCAAAGAATGCGACATTGATTCTCGGACCGACGGCACCTGTTGGCGTTGATTGTCCGGTTGTATGGTCGGGTGAAAGAAAAAATCCGAGTGCAGCGATAGTAGACAGAATGCGTATATACGGCATGTTGGCGGCGATTATATCCCGGGTTATTGACGAAATCAGGCGTTTTACACTAACAAATTGTCGGCGGATTATAGCCGGCTATCGATTCGACGTCTGGGCGCCTGTGATATTTTCCCGCCCCCACATTCCGGAATACAATTCGATCATGAAGTCCAGTTTGCTGCTGATGCTGTTGCTGTGCGCGTCACTGGCCTGGGCCCAAAGCGCGCCGGACATGGCCTCGGCCCCGCATTACCGGCAGTTGCTGGCGAATGATAAGGTCCGCGTGTTTGCGGTTACGCTGCGGCCTCTGGAGCGGACCATGGCGCGCCACGACAACAACTTCCTGGTGGTCGCGCTTCTGGACTGCGATGTGGTGATCTGGCCGGAAGGCGAGTCGGATATCGTCAATTTTCACTTCAACCAGGGCGACGTCCGTTTCTACCCCGGAGGACGCGCGCTTGGCATGCGCAACGATCGCACCACGGAATATCGCAACGTCACTGTTGAATTTCTTGATCCCAAGGTGACCAATTACGGCTACCAGGCCTATACCGGCACGTGGGAATACGGACCCGCCGCGATTGGCCCAGCTGTCGATCCCCATGCCAAATTCATCAACTCGCTGTCGCTGGGAGCCGCCAGCGTGACTGACGTTCAACTGCTCTCCCGCGATCCCTTTCCACCACCGGACAAACCAAGCGCGGAGTTGCTGATTCCGGTCACCGACGTCGATCTGAAGGCGGGCGAGTACGAGAGAATACGAAAGTCGTCCGGCGATGCGGTCTGGATCCCGGCGGGGCGGAAGTCCACATTCTTGAACGCCACCACGGATCCCGCGCGCTTTATCGTCGTCCTGTTCAAGACGCCGGCCAAAGATTGACGGGTTGTCACTCTTCTTTACTCTTTGGGGCTTCTGGGGCATCTCCGGCGAACTGACCCGGTTCTAAGCACGTATACATTCCTATGAAACAGCCTGCAGCGCGTGTCCTTCTTCTGGTTCTCGCCTCAAGCCTCGCATGGTCCCAGAACAGATCAACCGAACCAACGTCCGCGAGCCCGGCGGCAGTAACGCAGCTCTCCCAGGACCAGATTCGCGACCTCATTCGCGAGGCTGCGGAAAAAGACATGGAGAACGACAAGAAACAGCGCGACTACACCTACATCCAGCGCGAGGAGGAACGCAGGCTGGACGGGAAAGGCCAGGTCAAGTCCGGCGAATCGAGGACCTATGAAATCATGGTGCTCTACGAAGAGCCGGTACGAAAGCTGATCGCCAAAGATGACAAGCCGCTCAGCGACAGAGAGGCCGGAAAAGAAGACGAAAAACTCCAGAAGATCATCGAGAAGCGGAAGAACGAGAGTGACGACGAGCGCAGAAAGCGCCGGGAAAAACAGGAGAAGGAGCGGGAGGAAGGGCGGCAGTTCGTGAAGGAAATTGCCGACGCTTACAACTTCCGCTTCACCGGCAAAGAGAACCTGGGTGGACGCGAAACCCTGGTGATCGACGCCGACCCGCGTCCCCGGTACGAACCGCATATGAAAGACGCGAAGTTCCTGCCCAAGTTCCGCTTTCGCGCCTGGCTGGATCAGGCCGAGAAGCAATGGGTGAAGCTCGACATCCAGTGCATTGACACAGTTTCCGTGGGCTTGTTTCTGCTGCGCGTGCACAAAGGTTCGAACATTCAGATCGAACAGGTGCGGGTGAACGACGAAATCTGGCTGCCCCGGCATGTTGCCCTCAAGTTGGACGCGCGCCTGGCGCTACTCAAAGGTTTGAACATCGAGGAAGATGTGGCCTTCCGTGATTACAGGAAGTTTCGCACGGATACGAGGATCGTGCCCGCAGCAGATGTCCAGGACCCGCCAAATCAAACCTCACCTCATCCGTAGCTTGTGTCCGCCACATTTTTCATCATCTATTCATCAAACCGGGACAAACGTTTTGCAAATTACTGACTAGCTCGTGACACCTGCGCACGGTCATCAAAATAGGCTCGCACTGTGAGTTGCAGCTTGCTGCGTCACAAACCAGATCAATTCCACAAGAAATATGGAGTGCAGAGCCATGAAGAAAGGCAATCTCCCTTCTACTTTGTCAACACCGAACACCTCTTCCACCAAACCAGATGCTGACGCCACGTCACAAAGCGTTGGCCCTCGACGCTCATTTCTCAAGGGCCTGGGGATTGCCGGCGCGGCACTCGGTGCCGGTTCGCTCCTGGCACCCCAGGCGATTGCGGATGACGCTCACGGCGGAAGCCTGACCCGAGGCGATGCTGCCATCCTGCGCTTTCTGGCGGCGGCCGAAATCATCGAGACCGATCTATGGTTGCAATACCAGGAGCTCGGAGGAACTCAGGACACCGAATTCTCCAGCTTCGTGGGCGGAAATCCGCTTTACACCGAAGCCCTCAAAATTCTGGACGGGGATATGGACCAATATATCCACGACAACACCGATGACGAGATCAGCCACTTTCAGTTCATCAACGCTTATCTGGTTTCCAAAGGCGCGAGCGCGGTTAATCTCGATAAGTTTCGTACCCTGCCCGGCAGCCAGGCCACCGGAGCGAACAAGTCGAAAAAGCGGCTCACGAACCTGATGAACCTCAATGTAGACACCAGCTTCTGGAGCCGGTACCGCATTGATAACGAAAACCCGGACCTCGATCCCAAATTCAAGTTTCCCCAGGCGGTCGTGATCCAGAACCGGACGGCAATCCCCAGAAACGATGACGACCTTGTGGGCCCGGCTATGATCGCGCCCTTTGACGTCCCGGACCACTTGAAAGCGATCGCCTTCACTGCAGGATTTCACTTCGCTTTCATCGAAGTGGGCGGAACCAGCCTCTATCCTTCACTGGCGCAAAGAGTGACCAGTCCGGAAGTCTTGCGCATCCTGCTCAGCATTGGGCCAACCGAGACCGCTCATTTTCAGACCTGGCAGGACAAGGCCGGCAATGCGCTGGCATTGACCGATGTAGATCCAGTGACCGGGTCGACGGTCACGTTTAACGACCTCACCACCGGCCAGCCTGAGTCCCTGCAGTCCAACCTGATCATGCCCGAGCCGTGCCCGTTCCTGAGCCGCAAATTCCCCAAGTGTTCGATTATTCGTCCGACGGCTACCAAGGGCGCTGCCATGGGAGCGGTCAAAGCCCTTACGGCGGATGGGCTTTTCATCGGTCAGTCGCACGAGTTCTTTGAAGCGCTGCGCGATCTGGCCGAAGACGCGGATGACGCGAGGCGCGAGTTCTAGCGCGGTTTCTAGTAGTGGACAAGTTCACTTCACTTCGTATAACTCGCGGGTGCTGTGCCCGGGTTCCTGGTCACAGCACCCACTGTTCTGCAGGACGGCATAGTTTGAAGTGGTCTCACCCTGACCCAAAGGAGCACTTATGTTTGAAGGACTGTTTCAGCCGATGCATCTGTTGGTCATTTTTGCTATCGCTCTGCTTGTGTTTGGACCAAAAAAACTACCGGAATTGGGGAAAGGAATCGGGGAGGGTATTCGCGGCTTCAAGGCAGCGATAAATCCCGACGAGGAAGCAAAGCTTGTCGGCACGGTCGACACCGAGTCCGCAATCAGACCTGAGGGGACGCGCCCTGGGGGAACACAGGCGGGCGCGTGAGGCTGGCGGCGCCAAAAGATGTCGTGATCACTTCTGCGACTTCTCGGCCACGTCCAGCCGCGTTTCCGCGCGCTTGAGGGAATCTTCGGCGCGAGTAAAATCTTCTTCCGTCTTGCCGCTCTTTAACGCTTCCTCGGCGCGCTGCTTCGACTCCTGGGCGCGCTTGACGTCGATGTCCTGCGGGCGCTCCGCAGTTTCCGCGAGGATCGTCACCTTGTCGGGAAGCACTTCGGCAAAACCCCAGGCCACCGACAAATAGTAGGTCTCTCCGCTCTTGCGATAGCTGATTTCGCCGACCGCCATTTCTGTGATCAGGGGTGCGTGGCCGGGCAGGATGCCGAGATACCCGTTCTTGCCGGGAATCTGCATCTCCTCCGCCACGTCCTTCACCACCATCTTTTCCGGCGTGACGATCTCGAGTTGGAAAGTATCAGTCATCGGAAACCCGGCGCCAGACGTCGGCCCTCGGACGTCAGCCAAATCATTCTTGCTGACGCCCGAGGTCTGAGGTCCGAAGTCCGCTCTTACGCTGCTTTCAGCTTTTCCGCAGCCTCGAGCACTTCCTCAATCGTGCCCTTCATGTAAAAGGCCTGCTCGGGGATGTCGTCGTACTTGCCTTCGTTGATGTCCTTGAAACCCTTTACCGTGTCGGCGATCTTTACGTAGCGGCCCGGCGAACCGGTGAACTGTTCGGCCACGTGGAACGGTTGCGACAGGAAGCGCTGGATTTTTCGTGCCCGCGCTACGCTGATTTTCTGGTCCTCGCTTAGCTCGTCGATACCGAGAATCGCGATAATATCTTGCAGATCCTTGTAGGTCTGCAGGGTCTTTTTCACACCCTGGGCCACGTCGTAGTGGTCCTGGCCCACGATGCGCGGATCAAGAATGCGCGAAGTCGAAGCCAGCGGATCGACCGCGGGATAAATTCCGATCTCGGTCAATGCGCGGGAAAGAACCGTGGTCGCATCGAGGTGGGCGAAAGTTGTCGCCGGTGCCGGATCGGTAAGGTCGTCGGCGGGCACGTAGATCGCCTGCACCGAAGTTACCGAACCTTTCTTGGTCGAGGTAATCCGCTCCTGCAATTCGCCCATTTCTGTCGCCAGGTTCGGCTGGTAGCCCACGGCGCTGGGCATGCGGCCGAGCAGCGCGGAGACTTCCGATCCCGCCTGGGTGAAACGGAAAATGTTGTCGATGAAGAGCAGAGTGTCCGCGCCTTCTTCGTCGCGGAAGAACTCGGCAACCGTCAGGCCGGTAAGCGCGACGCGGAGACGAGCGCCGGGCGGCTCGGTCATTTGCCCATAAATCAGAGCCGCTTTGGACTTCGACGGATCGCCCGGCTTGATTACGCCAGACTCGGTCATCTCCAGCCACAGGTCGTTGCCTTCGCGCGTGCGTTCGCCAACCCCGGCGAAGACGGAATATCCGCCGTGCTGCTTGGCAACGTTGTTGATCAACTCCTGAATGAATACGGTCTTGCCGACACCGGCGCCGCCAAACAGTCCAATCTTGCCACCCTTCAAAAAAGGCTGGATGAGGTCGACGACTTTGACCCCGGTCTCGAACATCTCGGCGGTGGTCGCCTGATCTTCAAACAGCGGCGCGGGCCGATGGATTGGCATAGTCTTGGTGTGCTCGATCGGTCCCAGCTGGTCCACGGGCTGGCCGATCACGTTCATCACGCGACCCAGCGTGCCACGACCCACGGGCACGGAGATCGGTCCGCCCTGGTCAATGGCTTTCATCCCGCGCACCATGCCCTCGGTGGCTTCCATGGCTACGCAGCGCACGCGGCCTTCGCCCAGATGCTGCTGCACTTCCAGAATTACGTTGACCGGATTCGGCACCGTGAAGCCGTCGCTGACGACTTTCAGCGCCTCATAAATAGGCGGCATGGCCCCCTCAACGAACTGCACATCCACCGCCGGGCCGGAAATCTGAACTACGTGTCCAATTCTTTCTGGCATAAGACCTCAACTCTTTGGCTGCTAGCTTCTAGCTCCTGGCTTCTGGCTGAACCTGCGCAGATTCTAGCTAGTAGCCAGCAGCTAGTAGCTAGAAGCCGCTTTACTGCGCTGCTGCTCCACTTACGATTTCAATGATCTCTTTCGTGATCTTCGCCTGGCGGGCCCGGTTCATGGCCAGGGTCAGGGAATCGATCATATCGGTGGCGTTGTTTGTTGCCGCATCCATCGCGGTCATGCGGGCCGCGTGCTCAGCCGCTACCGATTCCTGCAAACTCCGGAAAACCTGAATGGCTACGTATTTTGGCAAGAGCGAGCGGAACAGCTCTTCAGGAGACTGCTCGTAGATGTAGTCGACCGGAGCAGTGGCAAACTTGGCTGCAACAGCGTCAATGTCGCGTGTGTCTGCAGGGCGAATGCCCACGCCCGCTTCCCTCGCGGCTTCCACCGCGCGCTCCCGTTCCTTCTGGGTCATCACTTCGGCCATTCGCACTTCGGGCGCGCCGATCTGTTCGATCGGCAGTACCTGTTCCACGACCAGGCGCTGCGCAATCACCGACTTGAACTCGTTATAGAGCAGATACACAGAGTCAATTTCTTCTTTGGCGTAGCGCTCGATTCCCCGCTCGGCCAATTCCGAGGCAAGCGCGTAGTCGATCTTGTTAAAGATTCCGATCTGCTCGCCTACGATCGTGGTTTGCTCTGGTTCCTGCGATTCGACCGTCCTCGGATCAGCCGTACGATAACGCCGCCGGAGAAAGTCGCGCCCCTTGCGGCCGATGGTCTCGATCTCAATATTCTTGTCCGCCTTGGTGTCGATGAAACGCATCGCCGCTTTCAAAATATTGGTATTGAAAGCTCCCGCCAGCCCTTTGTCGCCGGTGACTACGATGAGCAGAATGTTCTTTTCAGGACGGTGCGCCAAAAGAGGGTGCTTGGGCTCACCCGTCTCCGGATCGTAGATCTCAGCTCGCGACACCAGCGACTTCAGCACGTTGGTCAGCATCTGCGCATAAGGACGCGCAGCCAGCGCACGCTCCTGCGCGCGGCGCAACTTCGCCGCCGAGACCATCTTCATGGCCTTGGTGATCTGCCGCGTGTTGGTCACGCTGCGAATGCGGCGCCGGATGTCGAGAATGTTAGGCATGGATTAGTCGTCGGTCTTCAGGCGTCAGTCGTTGGCCATTGGTCAAGTCACTTCGTCCAGGACCGGGCGGATTCCAGAACTAGTTTGCCAAAAAACAGTTGCAAGTTCGTAGTTCCCGGTTCTCAGGCTGAGTACTGAGTACTGCGTACTACTTCGCCACTGCCTGTCTGTCCGCTACGAATGCTTCTTTACTCTGGTTGATCACTTTGCTCATTTCGGCTTTCAGGTTATCGTCCAGGACTTTCTTTTCCATAATGGTGCGCAACAGGCCGGGGTTGGTCACGTCTACGAAGCGGTACAACTCTGCCTCGAAGTCGCGCACCTGGTCTACCGGCAGGTCGTCGAAGAATCCGTTGGTGCCGGCAAAAATGATCAGGATCTGTTTAGAGAACGGCAGCGGCGAAAACTGTTTTTGTTTGAGCACTTCGACCAGCCGTTGGCCGCGATTGAGCTGCGCCTGTGTGGCCTTGTCGAGGTCGCTGCCGAACTGCGCGAAGGCTGCCAACTCGCGGTATTGTGCCAATTCCAGCTTCATGCTTCCAGCCACCTGCCGCATGGCTTTGATCTGCGCGCTGCCGCCGACGCGGCTCACGGAAATTCCGACGTTCACGGCGGGACTCACACCGCTGTTGAACAGGTCGGTCTCCAGAAAAATCTGGCCGTCGGTAATTGAAATTACGTTGGTCGGGATGTAAGCGGAAACGTCACCTGCCTGAGTTTCGATGATGGGCAGGGCGGTAAGAGAACCGCCGCCCATTTTGTCGCTCAGCTTGGAGGCGCGCTCCAGCAGACGCGAGTGAAGATAAAAAACGTCTCCGGGATACGCCTCGCGTCCCGGGGGACGCCGCAAAAGCAGCGAAATTTCGCGATACGAGGCCGCGTGCTTGGAAAGATCGTCGTAAATCACCAGCGCATGGCGCTTGGTGTCACGGAAATACTCGCCCATGGCGCAGGCCGCATAAGGAGAGATGTACTGCATCGGCGCCGGCTCAGACGCGGATGCGGCCACCACGATGGTGTAGTCCATGGCGCCAGCATCGGTCAAAATTTTCACCACCTGCGCGATCGACGATCGCTTCTGCCCGATCGCGTTGTAGATGCAGATCAGGTCGTTGCCCTTGCTGTTGATAATCGTGTCGAGCGCGACCGCGGTCTTGCCGGTCTGTCGGTCGCCGATGATCAACTCGCGCTGTCCGCGGCCGATCGGAATCATGCTGTCGATGGCCTTCAGCCCGGTCGCCATAGGTTCGCGCACCGGCTGGCGATCGATGACACCGGGCGCCAGACGCTCCAGCGCGATGAACTGGTCGGTCGCAATCGGACCTTTGTCGTCGATCGGCTGGCCCAGCGAGTTCACCACCCGCCCCACCAGCGCCTCGCCCACGGGCACGCTCATGATGCGACCCGTGCGCTTCACTTCGTCGCCTTCGCTGATTTCGGTGTACTCACCCAGCAACACCACGCCCACCTGATCTTCTTCCAGGTTCATGGCGATGCCAGCTACGTCGTGCGGAAACTCGAGCAGTTCTCCGGCCATGACTTTGTCGAGTCCATGAACCCGGGCAATGCCGTCGCCCAAAGTGAGGACTGTCCCGACTTCGTCCACAGCAATCTTCGATTCGTAATTCTCAATCTGCTGCCGGATCAACTGCGTGATCTCGTCTGCTTTGATTTGTGCCATAAAGTCAGCTTCTAGCTTCTAGCTCCTAGCTTTTCTTTGCGACCTTTGGGATTTTCCTTTGCGATCTTTGCGGTTAAGATTTTTGGACCTACGAGCTAATCGCTTCCCGTATTCTGTCCAGCTGCCCCTTCACCGAGCCATCGTAAATCGTGCTTCCAACTTTAATGATGGCTCCGCCCAGAATCGAGCCGTCCTGTGTGTAACGGGCGCGCACCTTGTGCCCGGTCAATTTTTCTACCTGCGCCTCAAGCCTGCTTCGTTCTGGCTCGGCCAGCACCCGGGCGCTCACAATCTGGGCTTCAACAAAGCCCATGCGCCGGTTGAGTTCCTGCTCAAATCCCGTCACGACCGGCTCGAGAAACTTGATGCGCCGGTGATCCATCAGCACCGCCATAAAGTTGCGCACCGGGCGCGAAATGCCTTCGCGCGCGACGATCGCATCCAGCAGTGCCCGCTTCTGTTCATCCGGGATGGAAGGCGCTTCCCAGACTTCCCGCAATTCCCTGCTGCTGGCCACCAACTGAGCCATGGATTGCGCATCCTGCAGGGTCTTGCCCGGATCCAGGTGCTGGTCAAAAACCACGTCGGCCAGGGCGCGGGCGTAGGTGTTGGTCACCGATGCCATGTGCTAGTGCCCATCCTTTTTCGGACCGCCGCCATTAGGAGCCTTGGGCATGAGTTGTTGCGCAAACTCACGCACCAGGGCCTGGTCGGTGGCTGCATCCACTTCGATCCGCTTGGCGGCCAGCGATACCGCCAGATTTGCCGCGTAGGCAGTCAATTCGCGCCGTGCCGTTTTTGCGGCGGCAGCAATCTCCTGCTCTGCTGACTCCACAATCTTGCGAGCATCTTCCTCGGCGGCAGCCTTGATCCGGGATTCTTCGGAGACAATTTCCTTCTCCGCTGCTTCGCGCATCCCGCCGATTTCCGTGTCCAGGCGGGAAAGCCGGGCTTCAATCTCAGCCAGTCGCCGGTTGGCCTCCTCGCTTGCCTGGCGCGCTTCCTGCATCGACTTCTGAATGAGGGCGGTGCGGTCGCGGAACACGCCCGGGAGATTCTTCTTCGAGAAATAGAGAATCACACCGGCGATCACCGCAAAATTCAACAATACGCACAACCAGTAAGCGTGCTCCAGGCTCAGGCCGGTGTATTTCGCCACCGACTGAACCGACGCCGAATGTTTAAACTGCTCCTGCTCATCGTCGCCGGCAGCTTCGTGCGACTCTTTGGCCAACTGGGTACGGGCCTTGGCAGCCGAGGATTCCGCCGAAGGCCTTGCGGACGACGCTGACGCCTGCGCGCCGGCGCTGGTCAGCAGTAACGTACACGCCAAGACAAAAGCCGCCAGAATTCCGAAGGTGGATCGGGTGACATGCAGAGCTCGCATCACTGCCCTCCCGCCGGGGCGTGTCCCGCCTGCTGCAGAACGGTGCGAATAATCTCCACTGCCAGCCTTCCACTCTCAGATTCCAGGCCGGACTGTGCCGTGAGCCTGTCCTGCTCGATGCCCCTGCGGGCCTGATCAACCTGAGCCTGCGCCTTGGTTCGCGACGCGGCGACCACCGCCGCTCGGCCCTGCAAGGCCAACTGGCGGCGCGCCTCCTGACTCTTGAACAACGACACGCGTGCTTCACGCAGGCGCTGCTCGTACTCCGACGTGCGCGCCTCAGCCCTGGCAATGTCGGCCCTCGCCCGCTCCATAGCGCCTTCCGTCATGCTGCGCCGATCAGCCAGCACCTTGACCAGGGGTTTGTGGACCACCGCGGTGTAAATGCCATACAACAGCACAATGAAGATAATGGTAGGTACGGACCCGAGCAGTAATCCGCCTAGTTGTTTCGCTAACTCGTCCATTGTGTGTTGATCAGGTCTAGAGCTTAAGGAGGCTTAAGACCATTGAAAATAACATGTTACGGAAGCGAGTGTCAACGCGGCCACGGGTCGGGAAAGCCGTTTCCAGATTGAAACCGGGGCTTGGGAACTATTTTATGAAATCACGGAAAGTCGCTTGACATCTGGCGTCACGGGTCTAGCATGTAAGTATCACCTCCGATCCAATTCAGGGTCGAATGGGCCGATAGCCAAGGAATGTCACCGCTTCTTGGTTGTCGGCCCATTTAAATTTAGCCGTCTAGTCGTCGGTCTTCAGCCTTCAGCCCTTCCCACAGTGGAGTCGGTTCGGTGTCTAATCCGCGGAGGCGAATGCCGGGCCAACGACCAAGGACCAATGAGCTAAGGCCTCACTCCACCACCCACTCCCTCACCTTTCTCAGCACTGATTCCGGAGCCTCGACTTCCAACTCAACCAGCCCGCCCTTGTAGTCGCGCGAATAAATCCGTGAGCGTGCTTCCAGTAGCGCCAGCATCTTGCCTTCTTTTTGCGGCACGCGTAAACGCACACGGCTCAACGGGTCTTCTGAAAGCATTGCGTCGATCCGATCGAGCAGCGTGCTCATCCCGATACCCTTCGCTGCCGAGACGTGAACCCGGGTGGCGTCGTCCCGCAACGACTCACGCTGCTTCGGAGGCAGCAGGTCAATCTTGTTCATCACGCGCAGGCGCGGCTTCCCGTCCGCTTCCAGTTCCCTGAGCACTTTGTCGACCTGGGCGTCCTGTTCCTCGGACAAGGGGCTGCTGGCATCGGAAACTTGCAGGATCAGCGATGCTCGCTGTACTTCTTCCAGCGTAGCTCGAAACGCCGAAACCAGCGTGTGCGGCAGGTTGCGGATGAATCCCACCGTGTCGGAGAGCAGGGCTTTCCGGCGGGACGGCAACGAGACAGCACGAATGGTCGGGTCTAGTGTGGCAAACATTCTGGGGGATTCCAGCACCGCCGCACGAGTGAGCGCGTTGAACAGCGTAGATTTTCCGGCATTGGTGTAACCGACCAATGCGATGGTTGCTACCGGAACTGACTCCCGCCGCGCGCGTTGCTGCGCCCGAACCCGCCGCACATTTTCTATCTGCTCTTTCACATGCCGGATGCGCTGGTGAATTTTCCGCCGGTCGGTTTCGAGTTGAGTTTCGCCAGGTCCGCGGGTGCCGATGCCGCCGCCCAGTTGCGACATCTCGATTCCCCGCCCGCTCAGCCGGGGCAGCATGTATTCCAGCTGCGCCAGTTCCACCTGGAGCTGGCCTTCACGGGTGCGGGCATGTTTCGCAAAAATATCGAGGATGAGCTGGGTGCGGTCGATCACCCGCGTGTCGACCAGGTTTTCGATGTTGCGTTGTTGCGAAGCCGTCAGGTCATGATCGAACAGCACCAGATCAGCCGAAACGGAGGCGGTTGCAGCGGCGATTTCTTCCAGTTTCCCGCGCCCGATCAGAGTTGCCGGGTCGGGACGGTCGCGATGCTGTAGAAATTCGCCAACGATCTCCGCACCTGCACTGATCGCCAGGGAGCGCAACTCGTCAAGGGACTCCTCTGCGCTGAACTCGGGAATATTCGGAGCTTTCGCCGCCGCCAAACCGGCGGAGTTGTCGCGGGATGCCTGCGCGGCCGCAGTCAGCGGACCATTCTTCGGCTTCGGACCAGAAGCGGCGCGGGGACGGGTGCGTACCTCGAGACCGACCAGGAAAGCGCGTTCCCGGGCCGGAGCACTCCTGTCTGCCGCCGGGATGCGTCCGATGGCGCTGGTCTTGCGTCCGTTAGTTTTCTCGGAAGATCTGGTTGGTCGCTTGGTCAATGTATTGGATTCCCGTCGGGCGTCAGACCTCGGACCTGGGACTTAACTTCGGCATGCCGTCGAGATTTTCAACCGACGATATAGGAGTAGCCTTTTGGAAAAAGCAAAAGCCCGTCCGGTACAGCTTGCTTTCGAATCCGAGGCTCGACCTCTCAGGCTTCTGGTCCGAGGTCTAACGTCCGAGGTCTGGATGTCCGAAGCCCGACGTCCTCATCCTTCGGTGCCGGAGGCTCGCGGTATCGGGGCGGCCTCCGCACCGGCCGACGGGGCCGCGGCAGCCGACATTACCGCCGGGCGCTCTCCGTGACCATGCAAGGTTCTCCCCATGGCCACTGTGGAAATGGCGTGCTTGAAGATCAGTTGCTCCTGATTGTTGGTTTCCAGCACGACAGAATATTTGTCAAATGAGCGAATGCGTCCCGTGAGCTTGACTCCACTCAGAAGGTAAATCGTGATGCTGGTCCGCTCCTTGCGTGCCGTATTGAGAAAGGAATCCTGGATGTTCTGCGCCGGCTTATTTTCCATACGCCGATCTCCTTGATTCTGACTGCTTCGGTCATGAACTGCGATTCGTTCCCGCGCCCGTGTCTCACCCCGGCCTCAGGAACGGGGAATCTGTGCGCTCGCCGAAACTGTACATGCCTGCGTACACCCTACCGCCGACCCACCTGTACGATACGGCGTTGCCCCCCGCATTTCAAGCGAATCGCTTACGGGGCGGATTTCGAGTTTGGGTGGAGCAGCGCTTCAGCGCTGCAAGAACAGCGGTCCCATGCGGCTTCAGTCGCTGGCTTACCTCAGGGGCTGAAGCCCATCCTAGGACAGCAGCCGTATGCAGGCCTGAAAGGCCTGCTCCACCCCTCGAGAGCCCCCCGGTGATAACCCGATCCTTCGACGGAGCTGCGCTCGCCCACCCCGACGGGGGTGTCCGGGTCAACGTGGGTGCTGATCCAAATTAGCATTCCGCGCAAATAGATCGGCACAACTACGCGTGATCGATTGACAGGGCGCGTCCGAAGTGCAACCATTCTCCGCTCCGAGCTGAGAAGGAGTAAGCATCTATGCATCACACCATGGTCGCCCTGGCAGCTTTTTTTGTCATGCCCACTCATACCGGCACCGAGGCGCTCGCTTTCATGCTGCGCTGGGTTCACCTGCTGGCTGGCATCACCTGGGTGGGATTGCTTTACTTTTTCAATCTGGTCAACGTCCCGTTCATGAAGCAGGTGGACGCCGGCATGAAGGCAAAGATCTTCCAGTACATGACCATGCCCGCGCTGCAGCTGTTCCGCTGGAGCGCCATGCTTAACTGTGTTTGTGGGCTTCTGGTACTGGTCGCAGATCTACGTCGCCGCCGACGCTCAACGCATGGGAGTCGGTGCCGGCAGCACCATCGGGTTGTTCCTCCTGATCTGGATTGTGGCGTCGATGATTCTCTACTTCGTGATCTCGAAGACGCCGAGCGGATATGTGCTGGGCGCGGTCACAGCGGTGCTGGTGATCGCGGCAGGCTGGCTGTTTGTGAATTACACGCCCGTCGGCCAGGACGACAACCACGTGCTCTCCATCGGCATTGGTGGCGGGCTCGGCTTCATCATGCTGTTCAATGTTTGGGGAATTATCTGGCGGAATAACAAGAAAATCATCCGTGGAACTCTAGCCGGCGCTCCACCCGCGAATACGGCAACTCTCGCCCGGCAGGCATTCCTCGCGTCGCGGACAAATTTTTTCCTGTCCGTACCCATGATATTTTTCATGGCCGCCAGCTCGCACTACTCAATCCTCGGAAAGTAACCTGCAGCCTCTGAACCGGGCCGCAGGCGGCTGCCCCACGAAAAAAGCCCGTCGCGTGAGCGACAGGCTTGGATTGGTTTTCACCAACCACTGAGTTAGAAATTCAGCTTCAAGGCCACCTGCATCTGCCGCGCCGAGGTGGTTCCATCCGGCCGTCCGACAGTCGCATTACTCAATCCGAATGACCCCACGTTGCCGATCTGATTGCCCAGACTGGAGGCAGAGATGTCGCCCGGATTGACAAAATTCGGGTGGTTAAAGATGTTGTAGCCCTCAAACCGCAATTGCGCGTTGAACCGCTCCGTGAACTTGATGTTCTTGGAGAACACCATGTCAAAGTTTACGAAGCCAGGCCCGAAGAACTGGTTGCGACCGATGCTGCCAGCGCGTCCGGTGATCGGCGGATTTTGGAAGGCAGCGGGATTGCTGAAAATCACCTTCTCACCGCCGTTAATCGCCGGGTCGTCGTTCGCGCCCGCCGCGTAGGGATCTCCCACCAGGTCACCCCAGGAAGAGATACCGGTTCTCTGGCTGTCGGTGCGGCCTCGAATTTCGAAGGGATGTCCGGTCTGCGCGGTCGTGACTCCTGAGAATTGCATGCCTTCGAAAATTCGGCCCACAGCTCCCGTGTTGAGGTAGCCCTTTCCCTTTCCGAGAGGTACTTCCCATACGTAGCTGATGACCGCGACGTGCCGGATATCGTTGTCGGAATTTCCCCGGTCCTGCGCGAGATTACGTGAGTTCCGCGGGAAAGTGCGGGCTCCCTGAGCGGGATCGATGGGGTCGGGAGAATCGTCGATAGTGTGCGCCCAGGTATATGACCCCTGAAGCTGAAGCCCGTGGGTCAGTCGGCGCGTAGCCTTCACTTGCAGACCGTTATAAATCGAGTTGGCGACCGAGCGGTTATATCCCGGCTGAATCAGGGCATTGTGCGCAACTGCGTTGAAGGGCAGCGGGGAGAAGTTGCTCTGGAAGCCGTTATACAGGTTAATGCCGCTCACCGAGTTGGCCGTGCAGGAACTCGGGTTGCCGAAGAAGTTGAGGAACGAGTTGGTGGGATCGCTGCAAAATGCGACCAGTTGGGCCACCAGATTGGGGTCGGGCGGGTTTCCATCGACCAGGCGGAACACATGCGTTCCCTTCGATCCGATGTAGCCAAGATCCAGGGTTACGTTGCCGGGAAGCTCGCGTTGAATCCCGAAGTTCCAGTTGTTGCTGGCGGGATTGCGGAAGTGGGTATCAAAAAGCGTCGGCGCAAGTCCGCCGACCGTACCGTCGAACTCAGGAATCGTCGTCGAAGGTGTCGTGGTGGGTACGATCACCGGGACCGCGCCGCTGCCGAAAGCGTTGTTGATGGTGTCAAAGGGCTGCGTGGACCAGTCTTGCTCAAAGGGCGGATTGCCGCGCGCATTGCCGAAAAGATTGCCGAACACGCGATCGTGGAAAATACCAAAACCGCCCCGGACCGCCATTTTTCCGTCACCCCGGGGATCCCAGGAGAAGCCTACGCGAGGCTCGATGTTGGAATAGTCGTTCTGATAAAGCTGGTTCCCGGTTCCTGGTCCCACCAGAGACATCACGACCGGAAACGTCGTAGACGGGTCGGAAAGCAGGTTGGACAAATTACCCTTTTCTTCGTAGGGAACGCCGTCGAACTGGTAGCGCAGTCCCAGCGTCAGCGTAAGATTACGCCGCACCTTCCAGGTGTCCTGCCCAAACCAGTCATACTCATGTTGGCGGAAAAACTTGTTGTCGGTTGCCACCCGAGTCCCGGACTTGTCGAAAAATCTCGCATTCAAGTCGGTGGCCACCAAACCGTAGAGAGCATTGGCCGCGTCAGACACCGCAATGCTGATATTCGGCTGGTCCGTCACCCCCGGGATGTCAATCACGTTAAAGCCGATATTGAAGGGGTCGCCAAACTGCGCGAAGGTGTTGATGCCGAGCTGGCGGCGGGAGAAGAAACTGTCCGGCCCGGACTCGTGAACGTTGCGGAAATCGCCGCCAAACTTGAAGGTGTGAGCCCCGTGCACCCAACTGATGGTGTCGGTGTAGCTGGTCGTCCCGGTCGAGCGGTATTGACTGTCCGACGCCAGGCTGATGCATCCAAAGCTGCTAAACGGGTCCATTGCGTAGTCGACGCCATTGCCGAACTGATCGAGTGGGCTCACGCTGTCCAGCACACTCAAATGGGTGCACTGGAAGTTGGCATAGATCTTGTTCCAACCAAAGGTAAAGTTGTTGAGCAGGCTGGGAGTGAGACTGGAGACCAGGCTCGCCGACAAACCTTGATCAATGCTTTTCGACGACGTTGCGGCTACATTTCCGGGCAGAATGTCATCGTGAAACGGATTGGGATCGAACGAGTGATCGTACCCGTAGCGCACGCTGAAAGTCTCGCGCTCAGTGAAGTGATGGTCAATCTTGGCTACGGTCTGATAACTGCTGGTCCTCGACGAACTGGGATAGTGAATGGTGCCGCTGACTCCGTCAGCGGACTGCGGCGCGTTCGGATAGAGCGCCAGAATTTTCTGAACGGTCGGGTCGAGCGGAAGGCCGTAAATGTTGTTCGGACTGGAGGGCGTAAGGTCAACCGGCACCGTGGTCGAACCCAGAGTGTTGGGGTCAATGTAGGTAAAGTTAAACACGCCGGTCTTGAAGGCTGCGGTAGGCACAACTGCCGTGCCCGTCAGCGTAGTAATGAAGCGATCCATCTCATCGTTGAAAAAGAAAAACGTCTTGTCTTTTCGAATCGGTCCGCCGAGTGAGAACCCAAACTGGTGGCGGATATATGGATCCTGGGGGCCCTCGCTGGCCCGATTGAACCAGTCTCGCGCCCCACCGAACGCATTCCAGCGCCCGAATTCGTAGGCATCTCCGTGGAAGGTGTTGGTGCCGCTCTTGGTTACCACATCGATGATGGCGCCCGTGTTTCGGCCATATTCAGCGTTAAAGTTGTTGGTAATGACCCGGAATTCCTCGGTCGAGTCCGGATCAGCTCCCAGCGCTGTCACCAGGCCGCCGGGCACGGATGTGTCATTGTTGTCGACGCCGTCCAGCAGAAAGTTATTGTTGCGCTCGCGCGCTCCGTTCACAGTAATGCCACCCAACCGGCTGTTGGTCTGCGATGTTCCTGGAGACAGCAAGACCAGTTCGTACGGATTTCGGGTGATGAGAGGCAAGTCCTTGATGGCACGCTCGTCCACCAGGTTGCTGACTTGCGAGGTCTCCAGGTCAACCGTGGAAATCTGATCGGCGCGTACCTGGACCTCTTCCGTGACCGCTCCCGGCTCTAACCGAATGTCCAAGGGCAGTGCCTGGCCCACGGCGAGCTGAACATCTGGCGCGTGGAAAGCCTTGAAGCTCGCCATCTTGGCCGTGACTTCATACAGGCCGGGAGGAAGAGAGGGAACGCTATAAGTGCCGGTGCCGCTGGTGGTCGCAGTGCGCGAAGCGTTTGATCCCACGTTTCTGACCGTGATCTCGGCGCCCTGCACGACGGCTCCAGCGGAGTCGGTCACCGTGCCTTGGATCGAAGCGGTCTGCGCCAAAGCGAACGTGGCGGTCAACACCAGAATCATGCTCCCCAAAAAGAATCTCAGCCTATTCATTGTTCCTCCTCGAGCGTCCCGTTCCGCCTCGACCCGCGGCCGGCAGGCTGTCTTGTCTGTCTTGGATTGATAAACAGAAGCTAGACATTGCCGGGAACGCGAACTGATCCGTACTTTACAGCAGGGTTATTGTGAAATCGTAATGGCAATTAACCGACCAGTTCGGATGTCTATGTGAAGTGATTTATTCTAAATGCCTTAGCTATCTGAGAGGAACCTGCAGATACACTGGTACTTTGGTCATTCTACGGAGTTATAGATACCTACCTACTGCTTTCCATATCGTATTGATGATCGCATGACTCGCGGTACTCGGACTGTGTGTTGTTATGTTAAGAAAGTAACATCGTCGGCGGCAACTAAGAATCGACTAAGAATTATTAACGAGCAAAAAAAACGGGTGAGGCGTGAAGCCTCACCCGTTTCAATTGTTGTCCTCGTGCCTCTAGAAGCTCACGCGGATGCCGAACTGGAAGGCCCGCGGCGTGCCGCTGGAGAACGAGCCGGAGCCCGATCCCACACGCAGCGGCGCCAGCGGTCCAATCGTACCGTTGATGCTGCCCGATCCTCCGGACAGAATCGGGTCGAATCCGGTGTTGCCGCCACGTCCGATGGAAGACTGTCCAATCCGGTTGTCCCGATTGAAAATGTTAAAGACTTCCGCCATCGGCTCGATCGAAACCCTGTCCTTAATGCTGTAATGCCAGGAAAAGCGCATATCGGTGGTGTAGAAGTTGGGGTTGTTGACCGGGCTCACGGCAAGTGGAACTGACTCAACCACCCCACCCAGGGCCGTGAGTTGCGCCGGCGTAAACAATCCATTGTTGACCAATACCTGGCCAGCCGGCGTCAATGTGCCAGCAACGTTGGTGTTGAACGCATTCAGCACCTGGTTCAGGGTGCCAGCGTTGACGGTGCGGCCATACGCGCCTCGACCTGTGCCTGGTATCGGGTCGCCGCCGGTTGTATTCAGGACGCTGCCATCGCCGTTCAAATCGTTTTCGAAGATGTCGACCGCACCGTTGCCGGTGGGGAGGTACATACTCGAAGGTTCGTTGGTTTTGAACTGCGTAGTGGTTGACAGGCGGAAACCGCCCGGCAACTCGGTGAGCAGCGACACGCCCACCTGGTGCCTGCGGTCCAAGTTCGAAGGACCGTAGAACGCAGTCGGGTTATCGTTGGTCACGGCATTGTCCAGAAAGTCCTGATCCAGGGAGCTGGTCTTGAAGCTCGACAACGCATAGGTTACGTTGGCGCTGGTATTGCGGAACGGACCCCAGGTACCGAGCTTGCCTGTAAGTTGCATCTGCAAACCCTGATAACGCGAGAGCCCATTCGGCTCGATGACCGTCATTTGGCGGAAATTCTTGTTGGTTCCGCCGAAAGCGAAGCCATCTAGGCCAGACCCTGCACCCAGACCATTGTTGGCGAAGTCGTCGATGATTGCGCCCGCGGCAATGGCACAATCCACGTTCGCAGAGTTGGTGCCCGCAGCGCAGCCAAACTCGGAGAACGTGGCATTCATCGCCGCCTGACCCGTCGCCAGGTCGAAGGTGTTGGCCGCGCCGACGCGGTTGCGATCTACCAGCATGCCGAAATGCACGCCGCGATTCATTACGTAATCCACATTCAGCACCAGGCCGGGCTTGATCTCCTGCTGAATCCCAACATTGATCTGGGCTCCGTAGGGAGATGTGTAATGCGGATCGATAATGCTGACTCCGCCGAAGGCTCCGAGGTCATTGTTAAACTTCGGACCCGCTCCCGGAGGAGGCCAATTCGCCGCCAATTGGGCGCTGGCAGCCTGCAGCAGGCCCTGCGCTTGCAGGGCAAAGGGAATTACGTTACCAATGGCCGCGCCGAAGCAATCGTTGTTCGCCAAGCCGACGCACTGGGTCGAGAAGTTGAACAGCTGAGAGCCGTCTCTCGGATCGATAACAAAGGGTTGGCTGGTCACCGGATTTGGTGTGTCGTTGCCCAGTCCAGGCGGCAAATTTTCAGCCCGGTCAAACAGCAGGTTGTTGAAGATGTTGGTTTCGTAGTAGATTCCCCCGCCACCTCGAATTACAGTCTTGCCGGTCCCGTTAACATCCCAGGCAAAGCCCAACTGTGGCGCCAGGCGCTCTTTGTCATTGCGGGGCTTGCCGCCCAACTCCGGATCGAACGTGCTGATCAGCGGTGCACGAGCTAAATCGGCATTTGACAGGCCATCGTCAAAGTCATAGCGCAGGCCGCCGTTGAGGGTAAAGTTTCTGGTGACTTTCCAGGTGTCGTGCCCATAAAACCCGATGCGATTGTTGGTGAACCCGCCGTGTTTGAAACCGAGCGCAGGCTTTTCGCTTCCCGCACCCAGACCGTTGCCCAAAAAGATGCTGTTGACGCTATAGTTAAGAGGATCAGCGGCTCCGTCCGCGTTGAAGGGAACGGCAGCGACTCCGCTGCTGAACCGCGCCGCAACACGAGGTCCCAGGCCGAAGAACGAGGCAAATCCTGCTTCATCGATGCGGTTGTATTCCGCGCCAAACTGGATGGTGTGACGTCCTTTGACCCAACTGGCGTCATACTTGGTCTGCCGGTTCTGTTGATAAGTATTCTGCGGAGCGTTGGCATTCGGACCGATAACGAATCCGCCCAGTCCCGTAACGTTGACCTGCACCGGCAAGACCGGAGTTCCCGCCAGCTTGTTCGCATCCACGATGCCATTGATGAACTTCAGGAAGCTGAAGCGCACCCCATGGACCCACGACCCTGAACCATAGTCCCAACCCACGGCGTGCGAGTTCGCGCTGTTGGAGTTACCGAAGGCGGAGAGTCCGACGCCACCGAATCCGGTGACACCGATGTTGTCGTCATGATTGAAGCGATAGAACAATTTCATCTTGCTGTTGAGGTTGAAGTCGGTGCGGGCTCCGCCCATGTGTTCATTTACCGGCACGCTAAAGGATCCGGTGAATTGCGGAAAGGGACCGACGTTGGTTGTGTTCGCCCCCACTTGCTGGAGCTTTTCGTACTCCGCTTCCCAGAACCATTTGTTCTTGATGAATGGTCCGCCCAGCCGGCCGCCGTAGTTGTCCCGGCTGAAGGGCGGTTTAGGCGTGTCTAGACTGTCGCAAAGACCGGCCTGTAGCGACGCATTGTTACAGATGATCGGGGCGTTATTCGCGGCAAACTCCGAGCGCCGGAAAAATCCGAAACCCGATCCATGCATAGTGTTGGTCCCGCTCTTGGTCAGAATGTTGACTGCACCCGAAGACGTAAGGTCGGTGCTGACGTCCAGCGAAGACTGCTGGATTCCAAATTCCTGAACCGACTCGTTGGTCAGGTTCATCACCGTCGTGCCGACGGTCTCATCTGTGATATCTACGCCATCGACCTGGATGCGGGTCGAGCGCCCGGAGCGCCCACCGACTGAAACACCGGTCATCTGGTTCTTGGTGGGGTCGAAGAGTCCGCCGTCTACCACCTGCACGCCCGGCGCAAGCTGTGCCAGGTCAAGAAAGTTGCGGCCGTTCAGGGGTAAATTGTCGATCAGGCTAGAAGTGACCACGCCCTGGACCGTGGATTTCGTCGTATCTACCGTTACGGCCTCGGCTTGCACCATTACCTCAGTGGCGATGGCGCCCAGTTCCAGCCTCAGCACCAGATTCGAGACCACACCTACCCGGATCGTGACCACGGTCGAGGCGGTCTTGAAACCCTCGTGCTGAACGCTGATGCGGTAGTCGCCTGGAGCCAGATCCGGAATCACAACGATGCCGTCGCCCCCCGACTTCAGTTCCGAAGAGATGCCTCTCTCCTTGCTGGTCAGAGTGGCTCGAGCATCTGGTACCGCCGCCCCGGAGGGGTCCAGGATCTCGACCGTTGCCGAGCCCGTCAGACGTTGGGCGAAAAGGCTGGTGGTGGGAGCCAGTACGATCATGGCTCCGAGTAGGGTCAAAAATGTTGCGAACAAGATTTTTCGCATTTTGTTACTCTCCTATCAAGAACGCACTTATCAAGAAGGCACTCCTCCCCGGACACGGCCTAGCTGATCAAAAACCGACTGAGGGCGCTTTAGTGCGGGTCTGGGATAACATTTCCACCGAAGACATACGCTGTTCCCTAACAGTGAGGCACGCAAGTCTCCAAAACACTTCGCCCATAACACCTTGGTTTTCAGTACATTGTGTCTGCATGTCAGACCAATTTACCGAAAACAAGAGATCACATCCCACGCCTCTATGGATTTTCATATGATGGCTCGATACGGGCGGGAAAGGGCTTTATATGTGGCAAAATGCTGACGGTGCTGCCTGACAATCTAGGTCACGGAATCGCGCTGTTTAACCGCGCGGATTTTTTTGACGCGCACGAGGCGCTGGAGGACATCTGGAGAGCCGCGCCCGGACCGGAGAAGAAGTTCTTGCAAGGCCTGATTCAAGTTGCGGTCGCGCTTTATCACCATGGAAACGGGAATATGATCGGTGCGCGGTCCGTCCTGAAGCGCGGTTTTCGGAACTTGTCCCGCTACCCCGAAGGATTTGCCGGGATCCACCTGGCTGATCTGCTGAACTCCATCTCTGATTGGCAGCGCGCGCTGGACGAAGGAACGCCAGCGCCGGCGTTGCCCAAGATCGTGGTGAAGCAGTCGTCGGTCGTCAGTCGTCGGTCGTCAGGGAAAACTCGGTGAAGCTGTCGTCAGCCTTCAGTCGTGAGCCCTCAGGAAAACTCTCTTTGATTTCGATTTCGATTGCACTGGATGTCGATTGCACCGGAGGACAAGAAGCGAGAACCCAGGCGTGTTCCCCTTCCTGACGACTGAAGACTGACGACCGACGACTGCTTTCACCGCCTCTTTTTCCTTTTCCTCACGACTGAGGACTGGCGACTGACGACTTCTTTCTCTTCTCCCGGCGCCAAGACCCGACGCACAATCGGCGTGTTCAGCTTGTATTTGCGCTCGCTCACGGTTCCGGCATCGTCTTTCACCCGCAGCACGAAAACCGGCAACTTACCTTCTTTCCCGAAGTCTTCTTCTGACACCGTCACTGGAAGCACGCCATTGAGATTGCGCTCGCGATAAGCGGTCTCATAACGATGCCGCTTGACGTTCCAGGTGAAAACACGAATCTGGTTATAGTCGAAGGGCATGCCGTCCTTGTTCTCGGTGAGCAGCACTAGATATTGCGGAACTTTCTTGTCGGCGTCAGTCACCTGGTCCAATACGAATGACGCAACAGTGCGCTGGCCTTCGGCGTACTGCGCGATTTCAAGGGGAATGTCGACGTCCAGCATGCGCCCCAGGACCCAACCTACGTGTCCGGAGTCGTCGCGTATGAGCCACCAATCTTCCATGGCCGGCGCGGCTGCGACAGCGGACTGTCCTTCCTTTGGCGGGCTTGCAGTCTTGGCAGGAGCGCCAGCGGGCAGAGGCTTCTCGCTGCTGGCACGCTTCAGCAGCGCCAACTTCGCGCCCTGGTCCACCTGGTAGAGATGCTCGGCATCGCGCTCCGGCTCAAGGTGAATGTTGGTCTGGTTGTGTGCGATCGCGGTCGCCTGAACCGGATCGCTGCTCACCTGTTGGGTGAGTTTTTGAAAAGCGTCGTAGGTTTGTTGGGTCACCAGGTAGCGCTGTTCCAGCCATCCCTCGGCCCCAGTAGAGGTCCGCACCCGCGCGAAGCGGCGGTCTCGCCCCAATATTTGTACTGCCTCGCCGTTTTTTACCGTGCCGGTCTTGCTGTACACGGCGGCCACCTGGTCGCGCAGAAAGGCCTGCGGAACGGAAACATAGCCAATCTCCTGCTTGCCGCGGCTGCGTCTGCAACCGGAAAACAGGGTCGTAACCAGGACGAGCATCAGGCAGGTTTTGAGGCTACGGCTCACGGGGACAATATAGCAGTCGTTGGTTTATCGGTCGTTGGTCATCGGTCGTTGGTCTTTGGCCGTTCATCTCGTTTCAGGACACCCGGGAGGGCGCGACTTCAGTCGTGCCGCAGAGCCGACCGCATTGAATCTGGATCCGCTCAATCTTCCGAATGATATTCCAATTGGCTTTGGCAGCCTGCACCCGTCACTGCACGGTGATGGTCAAGGGGCTGCTGTTGATCCCGTTGAGACTGGCAGTAACGTTAGTTGTCGAACCCGAAGTCGCGGTAGAAAGCACGGCGCCACTCCCGTTCGTGATGGTGGTGATGACCGCCGTGTTGCTGCTGGTCCAGGTGACCAGATTAGTGATGTCCTGTTGCTGCGAGCTGCCGGTATAGGTTCCCATCGCGGTGAAAACCACGGTCTGGCCTGCGGCGGGATTCGCGGTGGTGGTGCTGATGACGATCGAGGTCAATGGTCCAGTGTTTACAGTGATCGTGGACGTAGCCGTGACCGTTCCGGAAGTGGCCGTAATGGTTGCTGTCCCCGGCGGGTTCGAGATGGTTGCCGCTGCTGTGACCAGGCCTCCGGTGCTTACCGTCGCCACTGCCGAAGCGGATGTGCTCCAGGTGGCGCTTCCGGTCAGATTGCTGGTACTGCCGTCATCGAAAGTGCCGGTCGCAGTCAACTGCTGGGTCTGTCCCTGGATAAGCGATACCGAAGTAGGTGCAACAGTCAGCGAGGTAAGCGTGGGATTCACGAAGAAACCGCGACACCCGGACGCCAGAGCCAACATCAGAAGGGTTGCAAATGCAGCCAAAAGTCGGAGTTTCCGAATGGAACCAGGCATTTTATAAAGAGTCCCGGCAGACGCACCTTGTTTGGAATCGTCCGCAAGTGGCGTAACAGAATTGTAGCAGAGGAAGGTTTTAGCCAGGATGCACAGGTGTACTTCCGGGTGCACGAAAGTCCTAAGCTGAGCCGAGGTTACTTGTCTGTCAGCGGGATTTTTGCGGCGACCACTGCGGCGACCGGTGGGCCAGACTCTGCGCGGGCCGGCGTGATCCTCTGCTAGAGTCTTTCCATATCATGGCAGTAAAGAAGTTCTTCGTTTCTCTCCCCAAACTCGGCCTCCTGCTGATCTTTCTATCTCCCGCAGTGGTCTGCCAGCAGCACACCCAAGCTGAAGCGGGCAATACCCAGGCTCCCACGCACCCGACTGTCGCGCCGTTGCGTGTTGCGAAGCTGTGCGCCGCGTGCGTCCGGGCGCACATGGAGTTTCTGGCTTCCGACGCCCTGCGCGGGCGGGGCAGCGCTACCGCCGACGAACTGATTGCTGCCACCTATGCTGCGTCTCAACTGCGCGCCTACGGAATCGCGCCCGCCGGAGATCACGGCGGCTACATACAGCGAGTTGCGTTACAGCAGCCTAACCTGACCGCTCCTCCGCAACTGACCTTCATGCAGCCTGGCGGAGAACCGGCAATCTGGACATATGGCAGGGAGTTCACCGTTCTGAATCTCTCGAACGCTCACTTCTCCGGACCATTGCTCGTGATCAATTTTGATCAGGACGTCCTGCAGGCGGCAGGCTGCGTGATTCTGATTCGGGGAGGCGACAAGCGTAAGCAGCGAGCCAAGGCCTTCGCCGTGACTTCAGCGGGAGCCGTGGCGGCAATCCTTACCGCGAGTGCAGAACGGACGTCCCAGTTCCAGCAGAAAGCCGGACAGTTACCCGAGTTGCCCGCGAAGCTCGAGGGGCAGGATGCCACCGATTTAGAAGCCAATCTCAACCTGCTCGAGGTCAGCCCCGACGCCGCAAAAGCCCTTGAAGCGCTCTCCGAGAACACGATCCTGAATTTCACCTCATCCTCGACCAGCGAACAGAAGTACACGTGGAATGCCGTCGGCATCCTGAAGGGCAGCGATCCCAGCTTGCAGCGCATGGCGGTGTTGCTCTCCGCCCACCTGGATCATCTGGGAATTGGAGCCGCAGTAGACGGTGACGATATCTACAACGGGGCGGACGACGACGCCTCCGGCGTCAGCGCGGTACTGGAATTTGCGCACGTGCTGGGAAGCGGCCCGAAGCCGAAGCGCACCGTGATCTTCGCGCTGTTCGGCAGCGAGGAGACCGGACGTTTTGGGTCACGATACTTTCTCCGGAATCCGCCGCTGGCGCTCAAACAGATCGTCGTCAACCTGGAATTCGAAATGTTGGGACGCCCCGATCCAGCAGTGCCACCAGGCACGGTGTGGCTGACGGGATGGGAGCGATCCAATCTGGGTCCAGTGTTGGCTGAGCACGGCGCGCACCTGGTGGGCGATCCGCATCTGGAGCAGAATTTCTTTGCCCGCTCCGACAACTACGCGCTGGCGAAGCAAGGAGTATTGGCTCAGACTATTTCGAGCTACGGATTGCACCGCGACTACCACCAGCCCAGCGATGATCTCGCCCACATCGATTTCAAGCATCTGGACGCGGCCATCGGATCGCTGCTGCAACCGGTCCAGTGGCTGGTCAATTCTTCCTTTGCGCCAAAGTGGAATGAGGGGGGAAAACCGTAAACAAGCTTTCAGCTCTCAGCCGTCAGCCCTCAGCTGAGACAATTAATCGCGAGCAGGCAAAAGCTCGCCGAGAAAAATTCGCTCTTCTTGGCGCACTTTGGCGATCTCAACGGTTGAGGATTTTGCTGATGGCTGAAAGCTGACGGCTGACAGCTAGTTCGTTCTCTTCGCCTTCGCGATTTTCTCGTCGATTGGTTTGCGGCCGGCGAAGCCTTCGGTGGTGCTGTGCCAGTGCGTAATTCCCTTTTCGCCCAGCTTCCAGCACAGCAGCAGGGTCCGGCCTTCCACTTCGCAGGGGAAATCGAGCAGTCCGATGTCGAGGTCTTTCACCTGAACTCCGGTGGCATCGATTTCAGCCAGGGTGTCCTTCACCCGTTGAATGGTCTTCTCGCGCTCTGCTTTGCGACGCGCCATGTGAACGATGTTCACCAGCAACCCGCCGCTGAGAAAGACGCGATGGGCCAATTCCTGGAGTTCGGTGTCGACGGCCTCAATCAGTTTCTTGCCGTCGATGGCGGTGCGCAGGAGCGACTCCAAAATCGGCAAAAGGCTTTCAGCTTCCTGGAGAGTAAAACTTCGGTCGGCCATAGGGGTATACGGATATTCTAATCCATCTGGGCAACGGACTTGTAGCGCCGCCGTCCCGACGCAGGCAGCGAAGATGGAGAAAGGCCTGCCGAGCTGCGCTCGGCCCGCCCGGGTCTGAGACCCGGACCAACACGGTCTTTAGTGTTTTGCCAACGACCAACGGCCAACGACTAAGCAATCTCCAGCATACGGTCCAGTGCCACCCGTGCCCAGTGCTTCACGTCATCTTTGACTTTAATCTGGTTTACAACATTTCCCTCCACCAGGTTCTCCAGCACCCAGCACAGATGTTGCGGTGAAATGCGGAACATGGTGGTGCACAGGCACCCGGAATCGTCCAGGGTAATGACCTTCTTTCCTTCCGCGGCAAACTCCTTGCCCATGCGGTTGACCAGGTGAATTTCCGTGCCTACGGCGAACATCGTGCCAGACGGCGCTTGCTTGATCATCTTCAGCAGGCCCTCGGTCGAGCCGATGCCGTCGGCCTTCTGGCAAACTTCCCAGCGGCACTCGGGATGCACGATCACGCGAATGCCGGGATATTTCGCCCGGACATTGTCCACATGCTCCGGCAGAAAACGCTGATGTACCGAGCAATGGCCCTTCCACAAAATTACTTTCGCCGTGCGCAACCGCTCCGGCGTGACTCCGCCATTGATCATGAACGGATCCCATACCACCATTTCGTTCAGCGGGATGCCCATGCGGTAGCCGGTGTTGCGGCCCAGATGCTGGTCGGGGAGAAAAAGAAGTTTCGGATTCTTGGCGAAGGCCCAGTTAAATGCGCCCGGCGCGTTCGAAGAGGTGCAGACCACTCCGCCGCGCTCTCCGCAGAAAGCTTTGATCGCGGCCGTGGAATTCATGTAGGTGATGGGCGTGATGCCCTGGCCCGCGTCATCAGTAAGGCCCGCCTTGACCAGTTGCTCCCAGCAATCTTCCACCTGGGTGATTTCGGCCATGTCGGCCATGGAGCAGCCGGCGTTGAGATCGGGAAGAATGGTCACCTGCCCGGGATGGCTAAGAATGTCGGCGCTTTCCGCCATGAAATGCACACCGCAAAACACGATGTATTTGCCTGCAGCCGCCGCGGCCTGCTGCGACAGTTTGTAGGAGTCGCCGCGTAAATCGGCGAAGCGGATGACTTCATCGCGCTGGTAGTGATGTCCGAGGATGACGCAATCCCGGCCCAATGCCTCGCGGGCCGCGGCAATGCGTTCATCCATGGTGTGGTCGGGGAGAACGAGATAGTTTTCCAAACTGCAAACTGCCGTCGCGGTAGCCATTGTTCGGTCACGCTTTCAGCTCCAAGCACGGGCACGCGCCAATTGCGCAGGTTGCTCGAACTGGAACGGGGATGTTGAAAGCCTCTCAGCGGCTCCAGTCGGTTCGCTGCTCGCCTGAACGAGCCCAACCGGCGGGGATGTTGAAGCCACTTATTGCTTGTACAACTACTTGGATGCTCAGCGGCAGCGAAAGTGCCGCTTTTTTTCGTACCCGCGAGTAACCACCCGCAGGTAACTGGGCAACCCTGATTATTGTGCACTTTAGCGGTGTGGAGTGCAAGTTCGGGCCCCGGGCGTCGGGCGTCGGACTTGGGATTTCGCTGCGTGCTCGACGGCGAGAATGGGGGGCTGAGGTCTGAGGTCTGACGTCCAAAGCCTGAGGTCCGAGGTCCGACGCCCTGCCTCTAGCCCCCGATATGCACCATTGTTCGCGACGCAGGCACGAAATCCGGTTCGCCAATATGATGACGTTCTTCTTTTTTCTGAATTACGCCGCGAATAAAGTCGGCTAGTTCTGCATCCGAAGCCCCGCGGCGCATCTGGCCGTGCAGGTCGTGGTCCCAGACCGAGAACAGGCAGGTGCGAATTTTTCCGTCGGAGGTGATGCGAATGCGGCTGCAGTGTCCGCAGAAGGGATGGGAAACCGGCGCGATGATGCCGATTTCGCCGATGCCATCTTCGAAGTGGTAGCGGCGGGCGGTCTCGCTGCGGGCGTGCGGGATTTCCACCAGCCGCCGGTATTCGCCCATGCGCTGCAGGATCTCGTCCAGCGTGACCACGGTGTTGGGAGACCAGACGCGGTCTTCCTCCAGCGGCATGAATTCGATAAAACGCACAACCACGCCTTCTTCGCGCGCAAACATCCCGAACGGAATGATCTGATCTTCGTTGAAGCCGCGCATCAGCACGCAATTGACCTTGACCGGCCACAGGCCCACGCGTCGTGAAGCGCGGATGCCGGCCAGCACATTGTCATATCCGTCCGGCACGCGGGTGATGCGGGCGAAGCGGTCAGGGTCGACCGCATCCATGCTCACCGTCACGCGGCATAGGCCGGCATCTTTGAGCGGCTTCGCCATCTCGGCCAGGAGATGGCCGTTGGTGGTCACCGCGATGTCGAGATCTTCTCCGCTCGTTGTGCGCAGCTGGGCCAGTTCACGGACGAAATCTACCACGCCCTTGCGCAGCAGCGGTTCGCCTCCGGTAATGCGAACTTTCTGGATGCCCAGCGTAGTAAGCACGCGGGCCATGCGCAGGTAGTCGGCAAAGGGCAGGTCGCCGTAGAGCGCGCCCTCGTTCCCGGTGCGGCAATAAACGCACTTATAGTTGCAGCGATCGGTAACCGAGATCCGCAGATCGGTGATGGGGCGGCCGAATTTGTCGGAAAGCAGCATTCAGCACTCAGCATTCAGCACACAACCAACAGGTCCTGGTCAACGCTGAATGCTGACGGCTGAGTGCTCTTGGGAAGGGAAGCAGGCGGGGGCAAAAGTCCCGGTAGCCGTTTCCTTTCCAATGGTCCTTGCAGGGACCGGGAGGCGCGGGCGTTTCCACCCACACCCTCGGAGTCAGCCTTTCTCTGCGAAACTTTGCTCAGTCTCAGCGTTCTTTGCGGTTAAGAGCTTTTGACCGCAAAGGTCGCAAAGAAAACCACTCCACGCCGCCGCGGCCGGGGTATACCCGCAGGCCGGGACGGTCGGAAACTCAACGTCATTATAGATGCACCAAGGCCCGCAGGGGTGAATTCGCTGCGGGATATTCCAAAGAGATGAATTCAGGGATTGGTGGCCAGCGCTTTGGTAATGGCCGCCTCCGCCAGGGGAGCCATGATCTTGAAACCGGCCGGGTTGGGGTGAAGTCCGTCGTCCGCCAGGTCGCGTTTCAGAAGGCCTTTGTCATCCACCATCGCACTGAAGTAGTCGAGATAGATGTAGCTATTCGCGGCACAGTAGTCCGTGAGCCAGCGATTCAGTTCCAGAATTTTCTGCGGCGACCGTTGTGCGTAAAAATCCAGCGACTTGGGCGTGTAGTTGTGGACTGGAAGTACCGAGGAAAAGATCACGCGGATATTGTGTGCGCGCGCCAACTCCGCCATCGAAGCGTAGTCGGCCTCGATGGTTTGCAGCGACATGGGTCCGGTGTTGCCCGCGATGTCATTCGTTCCCGCCAGAATGACCACCACTTTGGGATGCAGATCGATCACATCCTGACGGAACCGGACCAGCATTTGCGGAGTGGTCTGGCCGCCGATGCCACGGTTGAGGTAGGGCTTGCCAGGAAAATAGTCTTCCAGTTTCCAGATGTCGGTGATCGAGTCGCCGAAGAATACGACCCGGTTTTCATCCGCGGCGGGGGCTTTCAAAGCGGCGTTGGCGTCGCGATAGCGCGCCAGTTGGCCGAAGTCGTCGGTGAAAACCGCGATACGCGAGGCCCGGTATTGGTCCAGGCCGGCAAAGCCGGTGGTTGGGATGGCGGGTTGCTGGGCGAAGGCACCGACACACGCAAACAGCACTAATCCGATCAGACTGATATGGGCTCTTCGAAACATGCGCGACTCCTTTACGATCCGTCGGGGAAACAACGTTCCTTAGATGATCCGTGAAAGAGATGATCCGTGAAAATCCGCGTAAATCAGTGGCCAAGAATCTTTTTCACATGCCATCATAGTTTGGCCCGCCGCCGCCTTCCGGCGGTACCCAGGTGATGATCTGGTACGGGTCGGCGATGTCGCAGGTCTTGCAGTGTACGCAGTTTGACGGGTTCAGGCTGATGCGTTTTCCGTTGGGCTGGCTGGCGTCATCGACCATTTCGTAAACGTTTGCGGGACAAAAATTCTGGCACGGGCTGCCGAATTCTTTTATGCAGCGCGTGTTGCAGACATCGGTGTCGTGAATGACCAGGTGCGCGGGCTGGTCTTCTTCATGCTTGGTACCGGAATGGTAGAGGTCGGTGAGTTTGTCGAAGGTGAGCTTGCCATCGCCTTTGGCGGGGCCGATCAGTTGAGCTTCGGCGCCTCCGTCGGCGGGCAGTTCGGCCAGTTTCTTCAGGTGCTGATATCCCGCAGTCGAGGGATAACGGGCGCGCAAGCCGCGTCCTCCGGTGAACTGCTGAATCCCGGCGTTGATCATTCCCCGCCAGAATCCGTGTTCGAAACCCTGATGGAAGTTGCGGACTTTCCAGAGCTCATCTTTGATCCAGCTTGATTCCACTCTCTTCTGAAAATTGCCTAACGTAGCGACCGAGAAATCATTTTTCTTTAGCGCCTCGAATGCTGTTTCTGCGGCCAGCATGCCGCTCTTGATCGCGAGATGAATGCCTTTCAGCCGCTGCGAATTCAGAAAGCCGGCGGAGTCGCCGAGGATCATCCAGCCGTTGCCGGCAACCGGCGGAATCGACCACCAGCCGCCGTAGGGCAACGATTTCGCGCCGTAGCGGATCATCTTCCCGCCTTCGAGCAACTTGGCCACCAGCGGATGCCGCTTGAATTGCTGCAACACGCGTTGCGGATCGAGACGCGGATCGGGATAGTCGAGCCCGGTGACGAAGCCGAGCGAGACGACGTTGTCTTTGCCGCCATAAATCCAGGCCCCGCCGTATTCTTTCGTGGTGAGCGGCCAGCCCATGGTGTAGATGACTTCGCCCGGCGCGATGCGGCCCGCGGGAACTTCCCAGAGTTCTTTAATGCCCTGCCCGTAGGTTTGCGGGTTGCGATCACGGTCCAGAGCAAAGCGAGCGATGAGCTGCTTGGTGAGTGAGCCGCGCGTGCCTTCGGCAAGAATCACTATCTTGGCCTGCAGATCGTAGCCCGGCTCGAAGTTCGACTTGGGCTGGTTCTGCTTGTCCACACCTTTGTCGTCGGTGCGAACGCCGGTGACGCGGTCGCCGTCTTTTTCGCCGTCGAAGAGCAGTTCCGACCCGGCGAATCCGGTGAAGATGGTGATGCCGGTTTCTTCGACCTTGCCGCCCAGCCACTTCACAAACCGGTTCAGCGAAATGACGTAATTGCCGTGATCGCGCAATGGCGGCGGCGTGATGGGAAACTTGAATTTGCCTTTCTCGGTCAGGAAATAAACCGCTTCTTTCGTGACTTCGGCGTCGATCGGCGCTTCTTTCTCGAATCCCGGAAGCAGTTCTCGCATGGAACGGGGATCGAGTAGCGCCCCGGAAAGACAGTGCTGGCCGACCTCGCGAGCCTTCTCGAGCACGTAGATATTTTCCTTACTGAGTTGCGAATCCGGAGCCTTGGCGTTGTGCTGATCGATGAGCTGCGAGAGCCGCAGCGCACAAGCCATGCCCGCAGGCCCACCGCCGACGATGACGACATCGGCGGGCATCTGGGGGCGTTCAATGCCGGAGAGGGGTTTGCGGAAAACTAGCATTTAACATTTGCCTTTAGCGTCTGGTAAATCGCTTTCTTCCAAGGGATTTTCACACGACTAGCCATTTGCGGCGCGGGTAACTGCCTATGATATACGGCGGAATGAAATCAACGAAGGGGATGTGGCACATTAAGATCTTTGCAAATGCGAATCGCGGTCGGATTCTTGACTTCGCGATGCCGCGGGACAGTGGCGGTTCGTTGGGCGCCGGAATTGTAGTACACGCTGTGCTTGGCCCCTTCGCGGAGGAGAACGCAGCCATTGGCCTCCAGGTGACGAATTAAATCTTGGCGCTTCATTCGGCTTGACTTCGCGATCTGACACTCCCACGGAGGGATTCGCGCCTCCCTCGCGCTAGAGTGTGGGGGCAAAGTACGTGCAACTCCTTTCGTCTGATTCAGGCCCTAATTGGCCAGGCGGTCGCGAGTCGCTGCCGCCTGCATTTCGGATACAAAGTCGCTAGGGGGACCCACTCAGGCCACGGAAACCTTGATCTTTTCCCGAGTGATTTTCTTGCCAGAGATCCGCTTTCCGGCCAGGTCGCGGTTGGCTTCCAAAAGGAGTTCAACTGCATCACGCAAGTTTTCGCGCGCTTCGTCCAGCGTGTCTCCCTCGGAGATGGCACCCGGGAGTTCTTCGATGTAGGCAACGTAGCCGTCACCCTCAGCCTTCGAAACCTGCTCATAGACGGCTGTCAGAATCATGTCCATGATCCCTATTTTAGAAGGTTCCCCTCGTTATGCGTACCGGAAAATTGGTTACCTGTGGAGATGTACCCAAGCACGTCACTATCAGCTCCCAGCTTTTGCCTTTTTCACTTCCTCAATCAATGGCGGCACGATATCGAACAGATTCCCCACTACGGCGTAGTCGGCAATTTCGAAAATCGGCGCTTCGGAATCTTTGTTGACCGCAATGATGCTGCGTGCGCCCTTCATGCCAACGATGTGCTGGATCGCTCCGCTGATTCCCAAGGCTAGATACAACTTGGGCGCCACCGTTTGCCCAGACGACCCGATCTGGCGATCCATGGGTAGCCATCCCGAATCACAGATGGGACGCGAGGCTGCGAGTTCGCCACCCAGCGCCTCGGCCAACTGCTTGGCCAGTTCGATATTCTTCTGCTCCTTGATACCGCGGCCAACCGACACGATGATTTCGGCTTGTGTCAGGTCCACCGCCTGCTTGGCTTCCTTGAAGACTTCCTGCGGCTTGTTGCGAATCGTGCCGTCGGCGATTTCAACTTTGACAGTTTCGATCGGGGCTGCGGAAGCGCCGGCCTCGACTTTGTCGCCGCGAAACGCTCCGTTCTGGAAGGTCACAAACCAGGGCGCGTCGCAGGCAAAGCTCACATCGGCGGCTAATTTGCCCTGAAACATCTGGCGGGTGAAAGAGAGCTTGTCGCCTTCCTTCTTGTAACCGATGCAATCGCTGATCGCAGTGCGCGCCAATGCCGTTGCCAGCTTGGGAACAAAATCGCGTACCTGGTAAGTATGCGGCATCAGCACCAGCTTGGGCTGCTTCGACGTGATGAACTGCTTCAGGCCGGCAGTGAACGCGTCGGGGGTATAGGGTTCGAGTTGGGGCGATTCGATGGCGTAAACCTTCGCGACTTTTTTTCCGGCGATTTCGTTGGCGAAGTTTGCGACGCCGCTGCCCGCGACGGCTGCCTCGAGCGTCCAGCCAGTTTCGGCAGCCAAGGCTTGTCCAGCGGTAAGCGTTTCCCAGGACACGCGGTTTAGTTTTCCTTCGCGTTGTTCGACGATTACGAGAATTGTGTCAGGCATGATTTATCGTTTTTGGGTGCAGGCTTCGGGTCAAGGTTTCAGGTCCAGGTTTCGCGCACATGGATTTCAGAAACCCAGTTCCCAGATTTGAGTTCCCGGTTCTCAGCAACGGACTACAGTACGCGTACTTCATTGCGCAGTTTTTCTACCAGCTTCTTTGCCACTTCGCCCGGCGAACCCTCGAGAAATTCGGTGTTCTTGGTTTTCTGGGGAACGTAGAGGCGTTCGATCTTCTGCATGTTGGCGCTGATCGCCGACTGCACCTCGGACAGCGCGACTTTGCGCAGGGGCTTGTTCTTCGCCTGCTTGATGCCGATCAGCGTGGCATAGCGCAGCTTGTTGATGCCGGACTGAATGGTGAGCACGGCCGGCAGCGGCATATCCACGAATTGGAAATAGCCTGCTTCGAGTTCGCGCTTGACCTTGATTCCGCCATCCGTCTTTTCGATCTGCATGATGATGGTGGCGTGCGGCCAGCCCATCAGTTCCGCCAGGATTACACCGGTTTGGGCATAGCCGTAGTCGTCGGACTGCAGGCCGGTGAAGATAAGGTCGAACTTCTCATCCTTGATGGCGGCGGCAAAAGCACGAGCGGTGTTGAAAGCGTCCAGGCCGACGAAAGCGTTGTCTTCAAGATGGATGGCACGGTCGGCGCCCTTGGCCAGGGCTTCGCGCAAAACCTGCTGCGCCCGCGCCGGACCAGCGGTGATCACCACTACTTCTCCGGTATGCTTTTCTTTTTGGCGGAGAGCTTCTTCGAGCGCGAAGGCGTCGGGTTCGTTGACTTCGTAAGAAACATCTTCCCGGATCCAGGTGCCGGCCTCATTCAGCTTGAGCGGCGCATCCTTCTGCGGCACCTGTTTCATACAGACCAGAATCTTCATGCAGTCACCTGAGCAAACGCACTAGTATAAATGAGAAGGCGAGAGTCAGCACTCGGCATTCGGTCCGAACCGCGGTAGCCTCACCAAGACCCATGTTGGGTGAATGCTGAAGGCTGAGTGCTGAGGCTACTCCGTGAAGACCACGGACTGGACACCAGAGATTTCGAAGCGCTTGCGGCAACGCATGTTCTTGCAGGCCATCATATCGTCTTTGCGCAACATATAAGAGCGGGCCTTGGCGAAGCGGGCGCGATCGCGCTCGTCGCCGCGTCCAGGCAACTGCCGCTTCTTGGTGCGGACGATCCAGGTAACTTCATATTCCCCGGGTTGATGACAATGCGGGCAGTTCAGCGTTGCCATCTTCCGTTCCTGCCGTTCGTCGAAGAAATCTCGCTCTTCCATGATCGTTTTCAGTGCGGGAGCTGGAAACGCACTGGCGACTTGATTATTGCAGCTTTGCCGCATACTAGCTATGGCAAGATGTATCCAATGGCGAAGAAGAAGCGCAAGCCGAAGAAGTTCAGTGCGGTCGACGCGGTGAAGGCGATGGCGCGGGCGCAGATTGGCGAGCCTCCGGCAGGACGAGTCGTACCTGATCGCAGGGCAAAGAAGACGGACAAGCACAAACCGACGCTGGGAAAGATGCTGGAGCAAGAGCAGGAATAAAAATTACAGCGGCGGTAACGGAGTCTTACCCTGAATCCCCTGGCCCTCGACGATCGTGTAGATGAAGTCCGCGGGAATTTCGCGCAAGACTTCTACTTTGCCGCTCGGCCACCTGATCTCCACTTCGGTCATCTTCGATTCTGCGCCGAGTCCAAAGTGCAACCGGGGATCATTCTGCGAGAGGTAGCTGCCGCCTGCGCGAACTTCACTGAACTGCGCCATCTTCCCCGCTTTCACCGTCACCCGCGCACCGATCGCCGCCTTGTTGCTCTTTACTCCTGACCCGACGAGTTTGAACAGCACCCGATGATTGCCGCTTCCACCCTGGTTCAGCAGCAGCGTAGGCGGCGCTCCCACATTCACCAGCACGACGTCGACATTTCCGTCATTGTTGAGATCACCGAAAGCGGCGCCTCGCCGGCTCTCCGCAGGCATCCCTGCCAGCGCGCTCGAAACATCCTGGAAGGTTCCATCGCGATTGTTGCGGAACAACTGAATGGGCTGGCGATAAGTCATGCCTCCGGGGACCGAATCTACCTGGGGGTAGACATGGCCGTTGGCGATGAAAATATCCAGCCAGCCGTCATTGTCCATATCGAAGAAAGCGGTTCCCCACCCCACCATAAGAAAAGTCGGCTGCGCGATTTTCGCGGGCCAGCTCACATCAGCAAATCCGTCCTTCCCCTGATTGCGGTAGAGCGTGTCGGGTTGCTCGTGGAAGTTGGTCACGAACATGGAAAGCCGGCCCTCGTGCAGATAGTCGCCCCAGTCCACGCCCATGGAGCCTTGTGCCTGGCCGTCACCACCAAGAGCGATGCCGGAAAGCATTCCTACTTCTTCAAAAGTTCCGTCGTGTTTGTTGTGGTAGAGGTAATTGGGACCGGCATCATTGGCGACATATAGATCGGGCCAGCCGTCGTTGTCATAGTCGCCCCAGATCACTCCCAGCCCGTAATAAAGGTTCGAGTCTTCCATTCCAGCTTTTTTGGAGACTTCTTCGAAAGTTCCGTCGCCGCGATTGTGAAAGAGCAGATCCGATTCGCCGATCATGCCCCAGGGTCCGCACTGGACGAGAATTCCCTTGAAGCGGCAATTCTTTTCGTCGCTGCCAAAGGTAGGCAGATGATCCATGTCGAAGTGGACGTAGCGCGAAACATACAGGTCGACGAATCCATCGCGATCGTAGTCCGCCCAGGCCGCTCCCGTGCTGAAGCCGCCCGCGCCCACGCCAGCTTTGTCGGTTACGTCTTCGAATTTGCAATTGCCCAGATTGTGATAGAGCGCATTGCCGCCAAAGCCGGTGACGTAGATGTCCGGCAGACCGTCGTTGTCGAAGTCAGCGACGGCGACGCCCATGCCCCAGCCCTTGCGCGTCAGGCCTGAGGCCTTGGTGATATCGGTGAATTTGAAATCCGCATCCTGATGGTAGAGCGTGATCATGGGATCACCGCCCTGGCGGTAGCGATCAATGGTCGAACCGTTGACGGTGATGATGTCGAGCTTGCCATCGTTATCGCAATCGATCAGGCCGGCGCCACCGCTCATGGATTCCACGATGTATTTCTTTTCCGGAGTGGAGATGTGGGAGACGGTCAGACCGGCTTCTCTGGCCACATCCTTGAATCGGGGTATGGGAGATGCCGGTTTTTTTGGGGCGGCCGTCTGGGCAAGTGCAAACAACGG
The DNA here is from genome assembly GCA_963801545.1 of Terriglobia bacterium. Lineage (GTDB taxonomy): Bacteria > Acidobacteriota > Terriglobia > Terriglobales > Acidobacteriaceae > JAIQFF01. The sequence continues at coordinate 208,172 of CAWDFF010000035.1, forward strand.
CAGAAATAGGCCCAGCGAAAGGAGTGAACGCATGACGAGAAGAATTTTCTGATTATAGACGACAAAGTGCGCGGGCAGAGGCCACGTGGGGACAGCCGCCTCGGCAGTCAAGGTGGAGCATAGCTCCGCAGCTTTCGATTCTAGAGAGGAATGCAAGAAGGTGGACCAGGAAATGTGACCCCACTTCCAGAAAACAAACTGGCGAGCCTCGCTCGCCCGGACAGCCGAGGGTGGCTGTCCCCACGTGGCCTCTGATGGAGCGCTCTGTAACTTTTTCTCGCGCCCACACATCCACTCTGGCAGCGTGCGATACTTCTCGCAGTGCCGGACTGGTGTGAAATGGCCAAAATCTCAGCTTTGTTATTTGTCTTGATCTTTGCGGCTTGGCTGTTTGTAGCTGCGGGCGATGCGCCGCGTCAGGAAGGCTCGTCCCCGGTTCTGGTGGAACTGTTCACCTCCGAGGGTTGCTCCAGTTGTCCGCCGGCCGATGCGCTGCTGCAAGAACTGGATCGCACCCAACCCGTGGCTGGCGCCCAATTGATCGTGCTCAGCGAGCATGTGGACTACTGGAACCATATTGGCTGGACTGATCCCTACTCTTCGCGTTTTTTCAGCGATCGCCAGAGCGCCTACTCCGACCGCTTCGGTTTGAGCAGCGTTTACACCCCTCAGATGGTGATCGACGGCACGACCGAGTTCGTCGGCAACGATTCGCGTCTGGCCAGTCAGGCAGTTCAAAAATCCCTGGCTGTGCAGAAGATTCCAGTGCGCATCTCGGCAATCTCGCTGGATGCTCCGAATACTCTTCGGGCGCACGTGGAAACCGATGCCCTTGCCGGAAACCTCCAAGGCGCGCAAGGCGGATATCTATTTGGTGGTGGCGCTCAATCATGCCGAGTCGCAAGTGTTGCGCGGAGAAAACAGCGGCCATCGCCTGACTCACGTAGGCGTAGTGCAGAGCCTCACGAAAATCGGGAGCCTGGAACCAGGCAAGAACTTCGCACAAGACGCGCGGGTCAAGCTCGATTCCAGAACCGATTTGACCAATCTGCGGGTGATTGCCTTCGTCCAACAGGCTGGTCAGCGCCAGGTGCTTGGCGCGGCGCTGGAAAAAGTGAAATAGAGCGATTTACGGATTGAAGGATTGTCGGATTTTCGAATTGAACAATCCAAATCCGTCAATTCGAAAATTCTACAATCCGTCAATTTACACTCGCCTTTCCCCTCTCGCGCCAGCCTTCGATAATCAGGTACAGCACCGGGATGAAAAACAGGAGCAAGCTGTCTATCGGTGTTCCGGCGCCTTCCCGTGTTCGCGCCAGCCTTCAATAATCAGGTACAGCACGGGAATGAAAAACAGGTTCAACACCGTTGACATGATCATTCCGCCAAATACGGTCGTGCCCACTGAGTGACGCCCGTTCTCTCCGGAGCCGGAAGCGACGACCAGCGGGACGACGCCAAGAATGAAAGCCAGCGACGTCATCAGAATCGGCCGCAGGCGAATCGTCGCCGCTTGCACCGCCGACTCCACCAGCGGTACTCCACGTTCACGCAGCTGCTCGGCAAACTCGACGATAAGAATCGCGTTCTTGCTTGATAGCCCGACCAGCATGACCAGTCCTACCTGACAGAACACATCATTCTGCAGTCCTCGGAGCCACTGCGCGCCTAGCGCCCCGAGCAGCGCCATGGGCACAGCCAGCAGGACAATAAACGGCAGCACGAAACTTTCATATTGGGCTGAAAGCGTGAGATACACGACCAGCGTGCCCAGCCCAAATAAGATCAGCGATGTCCCGCCGGCCTGCAATTCCTCCAGCGACAGCCCAGTCCAACTAAAGGAGAATCCCTGCGGCATCTTGGCCGCGAGCTGTTCCATCGCCGCGATCGCTTGGCCTGAGCTGTATCCGGGCGCAGCGGAGCCATCAATTTCTGCGGAGCGGAACAGATTGTAGTGGCTAATTACCTGCGGCGTCGCCGTTTGCATGATGCCGATCAGGTTGTCAAGCGGCACCATGGCTCCAGTGTCCGAGCGCACGTAAAACTGCTTCATGTCTTGCGCCTTCGATCGGAAGCTCTTGTCCGCCTGCACATACACACGGTACGACCGGGCATTGAAATCAAAATCATTCACGTATGCAGAGCCCATATAGACGCCGAGTGTGTCCGTGATTTGCGACAGCGGCACGTGGAGGCTCTTCGCCTTTTCACGATCAATCGTGACCAGATACTGCGGATCATTCGCGGTAAACGGCGTATACAAGCCGACTAGTTCTTTGCGTGCTCCCGACTGCCGCATCAGCCCTTGTGTGGCACCCGCCAGCTCCTCGAGTGGATGTGCCGCCTGATCCTGCACCACGAACTGAAAGCCGCCGAACGCTCCCAGACCGTTGATCGCCGGTGGCAGCGTGGCAAACACGATGGCACCCGAGATTCCGAACAATTGCGGGCGCACGCGGTTCAGAATCGCCACCGCCGTATGGTCCCTGCCTTTGCGCTGGGCAAAGGGTTTCAGCCCCACGAAGATCAATCCCTGGTTTGCGGCCGCTCCAGAAAAACTGAAGCCTGCCACGGAAAAGGTTTCTTCGGCCTCCGGCACGCCTGCCAACACCTCCGTAACCTGCTTGTTGATCGCCTTGGTATATTCCAGCGAAGCGCCCGCTGGAGCCTGGACGACGATGATTAAATAGCCCTGATCTTCGTCCGGCACGAATCCCCGCGGAACGTGTTGCAGCAAGAGATAGGTTGCGCCCAGGCCGCCGAAGAAGAGCACCACCATGGCCAGCTTGTGTTCCAGAACGTGATGCAGCAGGCGGCGATAGCCGTCGGTTACGGCCCGGATGCCATCGTCGAACTTTCGCAGCCACCACCACTTTTGTCCGTGGGGACCCGCCAGAAAAATTGCCGCCAGCGCCGGTGCCAGAGTCAGCGCATTGAAGGCCGAAATGGCGATGGAAAATGCGATAGTCAAGGCAAACTGGCGAAACAGGATGCCGGTCGTTCCGGGAAAGAACGCAACCGGCACAAACACCGCAACCAGTACCAGCGAGGTGGCGATGACGGCGCTGGTAATCTCGGTAGTGGCCGCGGCCGCCGCCTTGTGCGAGTCATGCTCGCCCCCAGCAATGTGGCGCTCGATGTTCTCAATCACGACAATGGCGTCGTCGACGACCAGCCCGGTCGCGAGCGTGATGCCAAAAAGCGTTAGCGTGTTAATGGAGAAGCCGAGTAACTTTACGAAAGCGAAAGTGCCGATCAGCGAGACCGGGGTCGCGATGAAGTGAATCATCGTGGTACGCCAGTCGCCGAGAAAAATGAAGATCACCAAAATGACCAGCAGGATCGCCGAACCCACCGTAAAGAGCACATCACGGATCGATTCGCCCACCGCGTCGGTGGTATCGAACGCGAGCTTGTAATGCATCCCCGGCGGAAAGCTCTTCGATAAGCGATCGAGTTCGGCAATGGCCCGCCGGTCCACATCGAGCGCGTTCGCCGTCGAGAGCTGCGTTACGCCGATTCCCACCGCATCCTGACCGTTGAATTGCAGATCGGAAGCATAGTCCTCCGCGCCCAACTCTGCCCGCCCAACATCTTTCAGACGAACGAGAGTGCCATCGGCGTTTGTCTTTAGAATAATGTTGTCAAACTGCGCCGCCTCGCTGAGCCGGCCTACTGCCCGCACGCTGACCTGATACTGTTGTCCTGAGATCGCCGGCTGCTGGCCTACCTGTCCAGCCGCGACTTCCACGTTCTGCTCCGACAGCGCACTCACGACGTCTGGTGCGGTGAGCCCGCGCCCTGCCATCCGCGCCGGATCCAGCCACAGCCGCATGGAGTATTTGCGCTCGCCGAAGATGTCTACACCGGCCACTCCTGGAATGCGCTTTAGGACATCCCTGACGTAGACGTCAAGGTAGTTGCTCATGAAAAGCGTGGAGTAACGATTGTTGTCGGAAATGACGGCTGCGCCGAAGACGAAGTTCTGGGAGGATTTCGCCGTGGTGATGCCCACCGCCTTGACCGCGCCTGGAAGCCGCCCCAGCGCCGTGTTCACACGATTCTGAATATCAACGGTGGCCAGGTCGGGGTTGCGGGTCAGATCAAACGTAGTGAGAATGTTGCTGGACCCGTCATTGCCGCTGGTGGAAGTCATATATTTCATGCCTTCCGCGCCGTTGATCTGTTGTTCCAGCGGAATCGTCACCGCGCTCTCTACCGTCTGCGCGCTGGCCCCCGTGTAGAAACTCGAGACTGCCACCTGTGGCGGAGCAAGATCGGGGAACTGCGCGATCGGGAGCGTGGGAATCACCGCCGCGCCCGCCAAAATAATCAGCATCGCGCAAACAATAGCGAACACCGGTCGGCGAATGAAAAATTCAACGAACATGAGCGCCACTTAGCAGATAGCACTTGGCATTTAGCCGTCAAGTTTTGGGGGTCCTAACGCGGTGCTCAACGGCCAAAGGCCAGTTGCCAAGAGCTAACCCGAAGCCGCTAACTCTGCGGAATTACCGGCGCCCCATCCACCAGAAACTGTGTCCCGGAAACAATTACTTTATCGCCGGGCTTAATTCCTTCCTGTACTTCGTAATCGTTTCCAACGGTCTGTCCAATCTTCAGGGCTTTCTGCCGGGCGACGAACGACCCTCCAGTCTGCGGTTCGGCCACGAACGCGAAATATTGTCCGGCCAGTCTGGATACCGCAAGGATTGGCACTTGCGGACTGTGGTGGGTCCCAAACACCACCCGCGCCCGGACGAATTGCGACTGCCGCAGCGCGTCATTCCCATTCGCAATGCGTGCCTTCACCAGTACGGTTTGCGTTGCGCTGTCCACCTGAGGAGAGATAAAGCTCACCGTTGTATCGGCCACGATTCTGCCGTCGCTGTCTAGTACCTGCAGGGGTAGATTCATTTTGAGTTGGCCTGAATGCTCAATCGGAACGTATACGTAGGCTTCGAGGCTTCCCGGCTGATCTACGGTAGTCAGCTGCGTCGTAGTCGTTACGCGATCGCCTACACGCACGGGAATATCTCCTACAATGCCGCTTCGCGGCGCAACGACTTTGTAGTAACGAAGTTGAACCTGCTGTTCGCGTACTTGCGCGTCGAGCGCATCCATCTGGGACTGCGCCGTATCCATGGTCGCCCTGGCCTGGTCCAGATCCTGTTTACTCACTACTCCGGCTGCTGCCAGCCCCTGAGCACGGTCATACTGTTGCTTCGTCCAGTTCAACGTTGCCTGCTGAGCCGCTCGCGCGCTCTCCTGGCTCTTGACGGTAGCCTGTTGCTTCAGCGGGTCAATTTCCATCAACGACGCTCCAGCAGAAACGCGATCACCCGAATGCACGAAGATCTTTGTGATATATCCCTCGACTTGCGGCATAATCACGGCCGAATCGCGTGACTTGAGCGTAGCCACATATTCGGTCGCGTCGCTGATCGGTAGTGCCTTGGCCTCGATCACCTTGACTGGCATGGCAGGGGGCGCATTGGTCCGCGGATTCTGTGTCGCCTTGCCCGAGCAGGCCACGGTGATCGTGCCTACCGCCAGACCGGCCATCAGCAGGGCTTTCACCGCGAATTCTGACGCTTTATTGGACATAACACAAAGGGCGCCCATCTTCCCGCCCTAGTACAGTGTCACCCGATATCCGACCAATCGTCCCAAAGTGGGAATTAACGATCGATATGCGACTCCAAGTTTGTTGACGAGGGCTGTCTTTTTAGCCCATCCGCTGCCGTCGAATTCGTTCGACATGCAGAGGTCAGACCACATGCAGGCGTGGTGAAGGTTACGTAAATCGGATTGGCGGTTTGCCCAATCGCCACCACGCTACTGCTGCTCCCGCCAGTGTCAAAACTGCCGCGAGCCTTACCCGCAGCCCTACCCGCCGCAGCGGTCGCCGGTACTGGTTGAGAGTGAGTAAATCCATTGCTTAGGCACCTGCAGAGTGCATCAGGCTAGCACATCCCGGGCAAGCATGATGGTCCGGTTTGAACAGTAGATGCCGTTGAGGAATCTTGGGCTCGGAAACTATTGGAAAGATAGAAGATTAGAAGTTTACAAAGGAAATATGGGAATTGGGGCTGAATTGGGTGTCGTGCTGGACCCAAGCGGCTGTCGCGACGCTATCGCTTGCGAGGTTTGGTGGCTTCCTGCATCTGCCGCTCTTCAGCTACGACCGCGACATAAAGAAGACCGAAGGCCAGGACCACCATCAGTAGAACGAGTGCCATGGGGCAAATCTAGTCGTGTGGGCCAAACCCGCCAAGATCACCGTCGTACCCGGCAGGTAACACCACTGCCGTGCCATTGCGAAAACCGGCGTCGGGCGTCGGACGTCGGACCTCGGCCTTGCGACTCCGGCCTCTGAGTCAGCAAACCTCGCGTGAGTCGCCCATACCAAAAGGTCAGAAGTCTGAGGTCTGAGGTCCGACGCCCGTCTGCTACATTGTTCGGAACATGAAACCTGCCCGCAGCTTTGCCAGCGACAACAATGCCGGGGTTCATCCCGAAGTGTTGCAGGCGATTGCCAAAGCCAATCAGGGCCATGCTGTCGGCTACGGGGACGACGACTGGACGCAGTCTGCGATCGGCAAGTTCAAGCGGCAGTTCGGCTCGGATATTGAAGTCTTTATGGTCTTCAACGGGACTGCGGCCAATTGCCTTAGCCTGAAAGCTCTGACCAACTCTTATCAGGCTGTTATTTGCGCCGAAGCAGCTCATATCTACACTGACGAATGCGGCGCGCCGGAAAAATTCACCGGCTGCAAACTGATTCCCATTCCGACCCGCGACGGCAAACTCACTGTCGAATCGGTCAGCCACGCCTACCACGGCATTGGCGATCAGCACCACGTGCAGCCTCGGGTGATTTCCATTACCCAGGCCACCGAAGTAGGGACGGTCTACAAGCCGCATGAGATCAAATCTCTGGCTCGCTTCGCCCACGAGCGCGGCATGTTCCTGCACGTGGACGGCGCACGCATCGCAAATGCCGCAGCCAGCCTGGGGCAAACCTTGCGGCAAGCCACCAGAGATCTGGGAGTGGACGTGCTCTCCTTCGGCGGAACCAAGAACGGAGCCATGGGCGCCGAAGCCGTAGTCTTCTTCGACAAGAAGCTGTGTCAGGACTTTCTGTATCTGCGCAAGCAGGGCATGCAACTGGCTTCCAAGATGCGTTTCATCTCGGCGCAATTTGACGCCCTGCTGGCCGGCGATCTCTGGCTGAAGAGCGCGCAGCATGCCAATCGCATGGCTCGCCTGCTGCAGAAGCATCTTCGCGAAATTCCGCAGGTGAGGATTGTCTACAACGTGGAAGCGAACGGAGTCTTTGTCAAGATCCCGCGCAAGGCAATTGCCCGGCTGCTGAAGCGCTACTTCTTTTATGTGTGGAACGAAGAGCAATCCGTGGTGCGCTGGATGTGCTCTTTCGATACTACCGAGCAGGATGTAAAGCAGTTTGCCCGGTTTGTGGCGGAGACGGTGGCCCATAGTAACGTGGCGCGGACCTGTCCTGAGCGAGGTCGAAGGAGCCCTCGCCCGCGAGAGGCGTCAGAGAAAACAAAGGCCGCAGGAAAGACTGCAACTCAAAGTCAAGACCGCAAGTCAAGAGCCGCGGGCGAGGGCGCCCGCGCCACACGACAGTTGGTGTAACTTTTCACTGCTCCATGAATCCCATTTGCGGGGTAGACTGTCGTCTTCCGGGTCCACCGCATGGAATCACGAATCGACAAGCGCAAGTTCAACCGGGTTACGCGCCGGGAGTTGCTGAAACTGGCTCCGGTGCTGGCAGTCGGAGCTTTCGCCATACCCAAGCTTCAGGTACCGCTGCTTAGAGCCGGCCTGGGATTCAGCGATTGGGTATCCGCCAAGCTGTTTCGCACCGGGCATCTGGCTACCACCTTCCCGGACTCCGAAGTCGCTCCCTTTGAAAAATTTCCCATCAACGGTTACGACGTGGAGGATCCCGGCGTTGACCTCGACAAGTGGACGCTGACCGTGACCGGAGCCGTTCAGAAGCCGGGTGAGTACAAACTCGCGGAGTTCCAGTCTCTGCCCAAAGTGCGGCAGAACACGCGTCACGTTTGCGTGGAGGGCTGGGATGTTATCGGGAGCTTCGGAGGAGCGCGATTGTCGGATTTCCTGCAGGCGATCGGCGCCGACACCAGGGCCCGTTTCGTTTACGTCGAGTGTGCGGATGATTATTACGAATCGCTGGATATGGAGACCGCCCTGCATCCGCAAACCCTGCTGTGTTACGAGATGTACGATCGCCCGCTGAGCCGCGAGCATGGCGCGCCGCTGCGCCTGCAGATTCCCACGAAAGTCGGTTACAAGCAGGCCAAGTATTTGACCGATCTGAAAGTCACGAATGTTTTGACCAGAGTCGGATTCTGGGAAGACCAGGGCTATTCTTCTTTTTATGGGCTCTAGTTTTTACGGACTTTAGATTTTCGATGGAGAGACGGGCGTCCCGCCCGTCCGGTCGGGCGAGGACGCCCGACGCTACATTGATTGAGAAATACCATGCATGAAGCCGTAATCGAAATCGAGTCGCCCAAGACCGGCGAAGTGGAGCAGGCGGTCTACGAGCATCCCTGGGCGGTACGATTTTCTCATTGGCTGAATTCGGTTTCGTTGCTGGTGATGGTGCTCAGCGGCTTTCAGATCTTTCGCGCCTTTCCCAGCTTCGGCGCAAAAATTCCGCAGAAAGATCTGCTGCACTGGCCCAAGGCCTTTGCACTCGGTGGTTGGCTGGGTGGCGGCTTGCAGTGGCATCTGACTTTTGTGTGGATCTATATTGCCACCGGGCTCTTCTACCTCGGCTATCAGGTTTTCAGCGGGAACTATCGTCAGGTGCTTTTTACTCCGCGCGATATTCGCGGGGTGTGGCCGATGGTGCACTATTACTTTTTCTTCGGACCCAAGCCCGTCGTCCGCGAGGTTTACAACCCGCTGCAGAAAATGGCATACACCTCGGCCCTGGGCCTGGGCGTATTGTCGGTGGCCACCGGAATTGCGGTGTGGAAACCGGTGCAGTTTTCCTGGCTGGCATGGATGATGGGCGGCTTCCACTGGGCCCGCATCTGGCACTTCGCGGTAATGTGGGCGATTCTGTTCTTCCTTCTGGGACACCTTGTCATGGTCGTTCTCCACGGCTGGAATAACTTCGCGTCCATGCTCACGGGATGGAAGAAGAATCCCGAGTATCTTCCGCGCTGACCTGTCCCGTGCCACCCGCAACGATCTGGAAGCGAAATGCTGCGACGAATGACTACTGTCGAGAAGCCACCCGATGCCGGCGATGGGCGCGAACAAGCCCTGATTACCCGCATCTGCAACGGGGAATCCTCGCTGTTTGCCGCGCTGGTCAAGCCTTATGAGCGCCGCGTTTATGTAACCGCGCTGGCCCTGCTGCGCAACGAAGCGGACGCGCAGGATGTGGCCCAGGAAGCCATCCTGAAGGCTTTTACCCACTTGCGACAGTTTCGCGGCGAGGCCCGCTTCAGCACCTGGCTGATCCAGATCACGGTCAATGAAGCCCGCATGCGGCAGCGAAAGCAGCACGCGGAGCTGTTCGAGCCCATCAACGATTCCCCGGACGACGAAGGAGCCTACACACCGCGCGATTTCGCCGACTGGCGCGAAATTCCGTCCGAAGCCCTGGAGAGAAGCGAGCTGCGCGCCCTCCTGACCAAGGCTCTGGCCAGCCTGGGGCAGAAGTATCGGGAGGTTTTTCTGTTGCGCGACGTGGAGCATATGAGCATCGAAGAAACGGCACGAGTGCTGGAAATATCGGTCGCCAGTGTCAAGACGCGCCTGCTCCGGGCCAGGCTGATGCTGCGCGACATTCTGTCGCCCACGCTCGCCGATGGCTGGTTCAGCCAAGCGCCGTTCGGAAAAGGGAGTAAACCATGGTAGTCAATTGCGAGCATGTCTGGCAGGAGATTTCGAACTATCTGGAAGGCGAGGTCAGCCCCGAACTCCGGGCCGCGATGGAAGCGCATTTTCGGGAATGCCGCCACTGCACTGCAGTGCTGGATGGAACCAGAAATGTGATGCATTTGTACGCCGACGATCGTGCGATAGAATTGCCTGCCGGCTTCAGCAAGAGATGGCAGAACAGGTTAGCGGAATCTATGCCCAGTCCTCGAGGAACTGCGTACGGATGGCTGGTGGCGGTCGCCGCTGTGGCCCTGATCTCCGGCAGCTTCGCCCTGGCCAGACTGGATCCCAGTTCACCCTTCGCCCTGCGTTCTTACCACTCCCAGCCCGGGACCGGAGTTCCAGCCGGGACTGATGGTGCAGGTTTCCGAAGACGGCAAGACATTCCATGTTCCCGGATGCCGGTATCTGCATAAGCATGAGAACGAGAACGTCCGTCTGATAGCCGCGTCGGAGGCAATTCGGGAAGGGTATGTGCCCTGCGTGCGTTGCTTGCGTCAATATCTGAATCGGTAAGTCAGTCGTCAGTCTTCGGTCGATCGGTCTTCAGCTGCCCACATAACCCATTGTCATCCCGAGCACCGCTCCGAGCCGCGCTTGCGCGGTGAGGACAAGCTGAGGGATCTGGGTTTGGCGCTCGTCGGCCGCCGGCGACGGCGCCGGCAAGAACCCAGGTCCCTCGACAATCTTTCTTCGCACTGCGCGCCGAACAAAGATTGCTCGGGATGACATTCTTCTTAGAGCCGAAATGCAAAAGAGCATCTGCTTTTTTAGGGGATGCCATGCGTTCATTACGGCGAACGCGCTGAGCAGTGCATCGCGCATTTGCAGGCGGGCCGATTTGCTAAAGGCGTTCGAAACTACACGGTTAAGTCAATTTGGTGGTCTCCAGTCCTTCTTTCTGGGCACTGGAATCCTCCTGGCTACTAGCCAACCGCGTAGAATAGATTGATCATCAAAAATGGGTTCGTAGTCTGTTTTGGAGGTGAAGATGTTACGTCGTATAACTTTGCCGGTGTTTTTGGCAATCATGGCTTTGGTTGGCATAGTGCATGCCGAGGATCGCGTCCAGGCCGAACTGAAGTTCGCCGCCCACAACAAGGCGGAAAAGACCGCCGGCGTCTGGGTGGACGGTCAGTACGTGGGCTCCGTGAAAGAAGTGAATAGCGACAAGAAGGTGTTGCTGCTTCCGGGCAAGCACGACGTGCTGGTGCGCCAAGCCTGGTACCAGGACCATTCAGAGCAGGTAATCCTCGAGCCCGGCGAACTGCACCTGGTAAACCTGTCCATGGTGAAGCTTGCGTCCGCGCCTGCCCATGAGGCCACCGGAGAATTGAAGATCTCGGCCACGCCGAGCCGGGCGGCCGTCTTCGTGGACAACCAGTTCGCAGGCCATGTAGACGAGTTCGACGGGGTGGGAAAGGCCATGTTGCTCACGCCCGGACGGCATACCGTTCGCATCGCGCTCCCCGGCTATTTGCCATTTGAGACGATGGTCAACCTGCGGTCTCATCAGAAGCTGAAGATCCAGACCGAACTGGTGAAGGGCAGCATCACCGAAGCCGGTTCGCTGGTCACCAAGCAGTAAACCTTTCCGTTCCGTGGGCGGCTGCTGCGGGGAGGTTCTGCCTCGGCGGCTCGAAATACTCCGGCGTACCGAGACTGGGGTGCTCAGACTTGAGAAGAGCGTCATTCTGGCCGATTGCGATCCTGGCGATCGTGTTTACCGGAATCGTCGGCGTGGTGCTCTTCAGGGTCGCAGCCGATCAAAAGCCCCACGATCAAAAGCCCCACAATGTAGTTCTGAAGTGGAATCCTCCGGTGCCGAAGCCGGGCACCACCGTGGCGGGCTATAACGTATATCGCAGCGAATCGCATGGCCCTTTTCAAAAGGTGGCGTACGTAGTCCCTCCCACCTACACCGACGACAAGGTGAGCAGCGGCAAGACTTACGGCTATTTCGTTCGAGCGGTCAATCCCGCCGGTCAGGAAAGCCCGACCTCTAACCTGGCGGACGCCGCAATCCCTTAGTTTCCTCCGGGGAAATCGGCGCAGAGCCTGTTCCTCTGCCGTCCTGCTGGCGGCTTGGACGGGCGGGACGTCCGTCTCTCCATCGACGCATTGACGCATTATGGAGCTTCCCGGTAGACGGAGAGTTGCGACAGCGATACATCGGGCTCGAATAGCCAGATATGGCGTCCCCGGAAATAATCGAGAAGGGGCGTTGTGTCTACGCCGGGAATCTCGCGCGCCCAGATCACCTTGTCGCGATCAATATCAGCCCGGTTGAAAACGAATTCCGGATCGAACCCGTGATCCGGCAAATAGCGTACGATCACCAGGTGGTCTCCCGGCATGGCCGCCAACTGAGCTTCTATATGCGCACGCGCCCGGCTCCAAGCCGGTTCCCTGGGGACCGAGGAAGGATTCCATATCGCCTCGGCGATCTGAAGCGGAACCACGGCGATGGTGAAGAAAACCACAACTCGCGCAAGACCAATGCCCACCGGCCGCCCGTGATGTTCCCACCTGCGCAGATATCGGATTGATTGCACCAGAAGCGCGAAGAACGTTGCCGCCAGGGGCGCGGCATAGTGCTCCAGAAACGCCACCACGGTGCATAACCAGGCGAAGCAGAATACCAGTTGTATGACCAGGAATTTCACCTCCCGGTCGCGCAGAAGCCATAGCAGGGACAAAAGCGGCAGGACCGACGCCACAGGAATCGCATAGTGCGGCGCGAGCCAGACCACGGCCGCCAGCACCAGGAACGAAATGACGATTTGCGCGGCCAGCAGGCGCATTTTCCGGTCACGCAGAAGCCAGGGCAGCGCGAGCAGCGGCACCATTAACGCCGACTCGGTAAATAAAAAGAAGTCGCGAAACTTCACGATTTTCTTCCAGGTGACGAACAGCAAGCCATGCCAGGTTCCATCAAACCCGCCCGGGAAGATGTTGTAGTAGGCATCGAACTGCGGGTTCAGCGTGTGCACCGGCGGCAACCTCTTTCCCCAGATAAAGACGGGCTGTCCTCGGAAGTAGGCGCGCTGGTTGAGGACGAAGGGAGGGAGCAGAGCGTTTCCTGTAACTCGCCAGTTGTAATAAGCAATAAAGACGCCGGTGATCGCGAGAACAGCGCAGATGGGAAGGACGATGCGCGGCAACGTGACCCGCCATGAAGGGCTTTGCCGGCTGAATAACCAGATGCACAGGACCACCGCCACCGGCAGGCAAAAGAAGAATCCTTCAACCGGGCGGCTGTTTGCCAGGATGCCCGCGCCAACTCCGAGCAGCAGCGCATCCCGCGGATGTTGGCGATTTAGGATTCTGGGCAAAGCACCCACCGCCAGCGCACCGCCAATGGCCGCGACGGCGCCTCCCCAATAGCTGTTCATCCAGTAGCTGAAAATTCCGATGCGCAGGAACACCAGGGTTGCTCCCAACAGGGCCCAAACCGGGGGAAGCCATCCCTGCAGCATCCACAAGATCGCAGCGCACATGACGGACATGCTTAGCAGCACGCCGATCCAGGGATGACCCAGAATCTGCCCCAGCGCCATGACCGCGCCCTGCGCCGGCGGGTACCGTGACATGTAAGTGGGCTGCTGATTTACCTGAAATGTGTCGAAGAAGACCCACAAGGGATGAGGCGGATTGGTCAGCCGTCCGTGCGCAAAGGTGTCCGCGGAAAGGAGGTACCCGAACTCATCCTGGGCAACCGGAACCGGAACCGGGATCAGCCATAGCAAACTCACCCGTACGACAATCACGGCAACAGCGATCCCGACCAGCGCTAAATTCTTTCTGGCCGCGAGTTGCGCAGCGAATCTTTCAACCCCACCCAAGACCCGCTCCCCCAACCGGGGGAGGCACCACGCGATGACAAGACATACGGCCAGAATCAAACTCTTCGCGTGCGGTAAGAAGATTTGCCGGAACGAGAGAAGGATCAGGGCAGGCATCTCAGATTGACCTGAAACTCTCACGGCGGGGCCTCTCTGTCAACCTGGTGCGGACGTCACGCTTTTAGATCCCGGACGCCCTCGTCCAAGTCGACGTAGCTCGCTGGGTTTCGTAGCAGACTGAGAACCGCCGGGATTCGCCCGACTGGACGGGCGGGGACGCCCGTCTCTCCATCATTTCTGGGAAGGCGTGCGCTGGAAATTCTTGCTCCGGCGGCGTAGTATTCTCGACTCGCTCTGGAGGACGCGCAACATGATCTGGGGAATGACGACATCTACATTCACAGCCCTACACGTGGTACTAAGTCTGATAGGGATTGTCACAGGACTCATTGTCCTTTATGGACTGCTGACCGCGAAACGCCTCGATGGCTGGACTGCGATCTTCCTGCTGACCACGGTATTAACCAGCGTGACCGCGTTCGGCTTTCCCTTTGATCATCTTTTGCCGTCCCATAAAGTCGGCATCATCTCTCTTGTGCTGCTGGCGATTGCGATTCTCGCCCGCCATGCGCTTCACATGGCCGGCGCCTGGCGCTGGATCTACGTGGTCTGCGCTACCATGGCTCTCTATCTCAATGTGTTTGTCCTGGTCGTACAGAGCTTCGAGAAGGTGCCGGCGCTGAGAGCGATGGCCCCGACCCAGTCCGAGCCGCCATTCAAGATCGCGCAGGTCATCGTTCTGGTGGTGTTCATCGTGCTGGGAGTCTTCGCGGTCAAGAAGTTCCACCCTGAGCGGGCTCAGGCGGCTTGATCGTGTGACCGCACCCTAGCTGATTTGATCCAAGCTGATTTGATCCCGGGCTGATTTGTTGCTCACTGATTTGCCACACCGTCTTACACCGCGACTCTGATGGCGCCGACCAACTCGTAGTAGTCTCCGGAGGGTCTGCCCACGGACAAGAACATATTGGGGAATTTCCAGCCGCACGCTTTTAGAACCAGCTTCAGGTCCTTGACGATGTTTTCCGTGTTCGTGGGGTTCTTGAAGGAAGGAATGCGGCCACTGCCTACCTCCCGAAGACTGACCACTCCGGCGAGACGTCCTTCTCGCGCTATCGCTCTTCTGAAGTCGACCCCGGCCTTGTCGAGGGGCAGATTGATGTTGAGCTTGTAGCTCGGCATATCCATGGTTGTACCCAGCCCGGTAGGATCCCAACGAAAAAACAATGCAAATCCTCCATTGGAGTTAGTTCTTTCGTTCAAGTTTTGAATCGGGTTGTCCTGGGAGTTGTAGAGTTGAATCCGTTGGCCCTGGGCCATCACATAGTTCAAGCCGACAATGGCGTTGGCGATCCCGCTGTCGTTGACCCCACCAACGACCTGTCCCAGAATGACGGCGTTGCTGAATTTCTCTCCGCCCATTTTCACCTCCGAGTGGATTCCGGTCGATGGGTTTCGAATGCGATCGGGCGGAAATCGGCACGCGCCCTGCGGAAGGGTATGGCCTCGAGCAGGAGTTGTCAATAAAGCTTGATCCGGGTAGTGTTCTAAATTCGAAACCACGTCGGAGGCAGAGTCACATCGAAGGTGCGGCTTGACACGCCGGCCAGTACCGGGAAATCATCGGCAGGCGAAAGCGGGCGCCTGTGGTCGCACTTGCCGGTCTCTTTATTCTGCTTTGGTCCTTCTGCGCCGAGGGTGTGGCTGTCGCCGTTCAATTTCGGTAATAGGCGGTGATACCAACAGATGATACAAGCGATGCCGAGCGAGAGTGCCAATGTCGACTGATCACGTGGTGCAGCAGGGCGAGCATCTGTCGCAGATCGCCAAGCAGTACGGCTTCCGTGACTTCAATACGGTGTGGAATCATCCCGACAATGCCGCCCTCAAGAAACTGCGCCAGAGTCCCAACGTGCTCTTTCCCGGCGACACGGTAAAAATTCCGGATAAGGCACAAAAGAAGGAATCGCGTCCTACCGGCCAGAAGCACAGCTTCAAGCTTACAGGCGGACGCCTTCTTCTCCGTCTCGCCCTGCGCGACTTTGACAACCAGCCGCTGGCGAACACAGCGTGCCAGGTGCAGGTGGATGGCGCGTCAACCGAGTTGACCACGGACGCGAACGGCCGGGTTGAGGTGCCCATCTCGCCCACCTCGAAGGAGGCCACCCTGGTCTTCAAGGACCCGCTGGTCCCTTTCGACCTGTCAGTGCCCATCAAAATCGGTCACCTCGATCCGGTGCAGGAGGTCTCGGGGCAAAAAGCGCGCTTGAGCAATCTGGGATACATCACTCGACCGATTGAAGCGGTTGACGACGATATCTTTGCTCGAACCGTACAGGAGTTTCAGTGCGACTTTGGACTTCCGGTGAACGGCGTGTGTGATACTGCCACGCAAAACAAGCTCAAGGAACTGCACGGCAGCTAGAGACATTCCATGACCGACAATGCTGGGGATTCGGGGCGCCCGGGCGTGGTCGCGGCGGCGCAGGTAGGCGCGTCGCCGCTGGCGGTCCTCGCTGCTCCGGCGACCGGCGACGAGTTCAATACTATCGGCGAGCGCCTGGTCCCCAAGGCCTGCTTCAAGGTCGAGGATCTGCTGTTCGACTTTGATTCGTCTTTCGTGCGCCCTGAAATCGGGGCACACCTACCCCAGTTAGCCCAGCTACGCAACGACAACAAGGTGCAAGACCTGTTTCCGCCGCTCTCCGTCTTTGGCCACGCCGATCCGGTGGGCAATGACGATAACAACAAGAAGCTGAGTGGCCGGCGGGCCACGGCTATCTACGCCATGCTGGTGCGCGACGTCGATCTCTGGGAGAAGTTGTTTACCAACCCGCTGGGAAACGACAAGTGGGGCACGCGAGCGGTTCAGACCATGTTGTCCACGGTCCAGGACGCGATCGCCATCGACGGCGAGGTCGGGGACGAGACCCGCGGGGCAATCCGAAAGTTCCAGACGGCTCAAGGCTTGAGCGTGGACGGCGCCGCTGGTCCGAACACCCGCAAGGCCCTGTACCGCGCTTACATGGACGCGCTCTGCGGACCGGACCTTGTACTCGATAAGACCAGCGACTTTCTCGGCCGCAATCAGGATGCAGGCGGGAAGGGTGACTTCCAGGGATGCAGCGAGTTCAATCCGCTCCTGCTTTTCTCGCAGGACGAATCAGCCGGTTTCGAGGCCGCGTCCGACAAGACCGAGCGCAATCAGGAAAACGCTCCCAACCGGCGCGTGATGATTCTGCTCTTCGCGGCCGGGCGGCGGGTAAACCCCAGCGTGTGGCCGTGTCCGCGAGCCAGCGAAGGCGTTGCAGATTGCAAGAAACGGGTACGCGGAGTTCGGGTATGTCTCAACAGCCGGGCAATCCAAGTGACTCGCCCCGGGAGGTGCTGAAGTCCTCGTCGGACCGCCAGGCGCTCGAACAGGCCGCTATTTCCCTCGCAGGTTCGAACGACCCCAGTGATTTGAACCTTCTCGGCCAATTTCTCCGCGATGCCAAGTTCCTGGCGCGGCTGGATGACCCCACTAATTCCGCGATGCCTCATTTCACTAAGCTGATGGAAACCCTGGCGGAGCATCCTGATTCGCGGACCGCCGACTTATGCCTGATCCTCGCCGATGACCCTTTGTACCAGGACGATGCTCGCCTTTCCCCTTTGCTGGACGTGCTAGCCGCTGTAAAACCGATGAGTGCACGCATTGCGGCTCTGTTCCAGCGCACCAACCAGGAAGGATATTTCGGCTACAACGCCAGACTATTGGCCGCAAATGGCAGCCCGGTTGCCTCGAAACTATTCGAGTCGATGATGCTCGACAAAGGCGTTCCCGTCGAGAACCGAGTCGAGTGTCTTCACATTTCTGTCGTTCCCACGTCGGATGGAGGCGCCGAGATTCTTCGGGTCTGCGGATCGGATTTTTCGAGAACGTCGGAACGCGCCATTGCCGACGGCGTGATGGAGTCTGTCTTCGACTTTCGGCAGGGTGGTACGGTATTGAATCCGGAATTCTCCGCGCCTCCGCCCTGGACGAGCGCTTCCCCCGACAGCCTGCGCGCCGCGTTGCAACTGGCCGAGAAAGCGGAAGCGCGTCCTGGTTTGTCGCCCTCTCTGCACAAGAAGGTCGCGAGCGCCCGCGAGACCATCGCACAAGCCCTGGGGCAGCACTAGTCGAGGTACTGCGTGGGTGGGATTTCTTGCGGAGAACGCGCCGTCACATTGCAAATATGAGGCCTGGTTTTTGCCACGAATTTCCCATGGAAAGCTGAAACGAGGTCGCTGAAATGAATACGACAAAACGCGTCCGGTCTGGAGTCTGCCTTACGGTACTCTTGTTCGCTTTTCTTGTTTGCGCTGTGGCGGCCGAGCCTCCAGCCATTCTCCTTTGGCCGAACGGCGCACCTGATGCTGAGAAGAACAGCGCTGCAAGTACGGGACCCGAGAGCAAGTCGCAGGAAGAATCTGTGCGGGTGAATGAGAATGGCGAGCACATCGTATCCGGCATTCACCATCCTTCGATCACCCCCTATCTTCCGGCGAAAAGCGTATCCACTGGAGCCGCGGTCATTGTCGCCCCGGGTGGAGGACACCGGGAACTGTGGATGGATCACGAGGGCTACAGGGTCGCCAAATGGTTGAGCGACCACGGGGTGGCTGCCTTCGTGTTGAAGTATCGTCTGGCGCGGGAGCCGGGCTCGACCTACACCGTCGAAGGGAGCGAATTGTCCGATATCAAGCGTGCGGTCCGTCTGGTGCGGAGCCGCGCCTCGGAGTGGGGCATTGATCCGGAGCGGATCGGCGTCATGGGCTTCTCCGCCGGCGGCGAACTGGCCGCACTCGCCAGCGCGCGGTACGACGCCGGCACCGCGAACGCCCCAGATCCAGTCGACCGTGAGAGTTCGAAGCCTGCATTCCAGGCGCTGCTCTATCCCGCCACTACGCGCGACCTGAATCTCTCGAAGGAGACGCCGCCGGCTTTTCTCGCCTGCGGCGAAAACGACCGGCAGGACATCGCGCAAGGTCTCCCGGAACTGTACCTCGCTCTCAAGCGGGCGGGCGTGTCGGCGGAACTGCACGTTTACGCCGGCGTGGGACACGGCTTTGGCGTGCGGGAGAGCAACGGACCCGCAGTTTCCGGCTGGATACAGCTATTTCTCGACTGGCTGCTCCACGAAGTTCCCTCTCACAAGACTCCAGCCAGTTGACATGACAATCGTCTCGCTCAATTCCTTCTAACGCAGAACCGCGTTAACCGTCGCTATGACCATCACACTTCAGTACGCCCAGGTAGACGCTCCACGGACCGACTGCGTCACGATACTGGTGGGCCATCACGCGGGATAATTGATGCACATGGGTGAGGTCGTGAACCGCCCACGTCGCCAGAAGTTCCGCTAGCGTCACCACTCCCAGCGCCGGATGCCTTCCTCGCCGGGCCAAGTCTTCCGGCTGCAAACTCAGTGCCTGCAGGGCAGCCAGATTCTCCCTTCGCAGGCCGGCGAAATCGTCCAGGAGCTGGTCGATTTCCGGCGGCTTGTCCTGGCTCTGTTTCATCCGCATCTGGGCAAAGCGGTCGAAGGGATCAAATGCCCGCGCTTCGCCGCTCTCCAGAATGATCCGCACGCGCGGCATCCAGTCGGTGCGCTCCGCGACGATCAGGTGGCCCACAATGTCGTACGCGTTCCAGGTATCTTTTCCTTCGTTGCCGCGCACCCAGAGGTTGGGCAGTCCGCGCAATATCGCATTCAGGGTTGCAGGAGTGCGGGTGAGAACTGCGATGGCCTCGGCCAGGCTGAATTCCGTCAGGTTTGCCATGCCTAGGTAGATGCATGCATGACGCTTGGGACTCAACCAAAACAGCAGCCTAGCAGCCGGGAATTCTAGGTTGAAGTCTTGCTGGCGTTCCCCCAGCACCATTCGATGCGGGCCGCTTTCCGTTGTTCGGCCAGCCAGTCTTTAAACAGGATTTCTTTGATGACGGTGCGGGTGCGGTCGTCCAGTTGGCCCGGAATGATCTCGACGACGCGCATCAGGGTATAGCCGGTCTCGACCGGAACTGGCCCGATCAATTGACCCGGCGCGGCGGCAAACAGTTGGTCGCGGAGCGCGGGTTCGGCCTGGCGGCGCTCGATCATGGCGAACAGACTGGCCTTGGGGGGAGCGCCCCGCCCCGCTGCCTCCAAGAACAGGCGCTCGGCGGCAGCGAAGAAGTTGTCCGCGCCGGAGCGGATCTGCCCGGCTGACTCGCGGGCCTGGCTTTCATTCGCCAGCTCGATGCGCGCAACCCGCGCGGTATCAAAATCACCTGGATGCTGGCGGAAATACTCCTCGACACGGCCGTCGGCAATTCGGTCGCGAAGCTTGGGCACAATCGCACTGTCAGCCACGTAGCGTTCCAGCTTTTCGTGCGTCATGCCGTGCCGCTCCAGCCAGAGCAGCGTGTCCTCGGCCTTGAATAGCTTCTTCGCGGATCGGAACCGGTTCATCGCCTCCTGCAACTCGGCGTCGGTGAAATCAATTGGCTCCCGATCCAGTTCTTCCTGAATCAGGCACAGGTTTACGAGCCGGTCGACAATTGCCGCTTCGTCCCAGATGAAATCGAGGCAAGCCATGGCCGTATCTACCCTGAGGACGTTGGTGTTGACGCGCACCAGGTCGCCTTCGCTTTGGCGTTGCACACCGCGCAGCGGCCAGGGAATGGCTCGCTCCGGGCAGTAGCTCAGCGACACCGTCCCTTCGCCGGCACGTCGAAGGAGCGCATCGTAGTGGATCGATTGATCGAAGGCTTGTTCTTCTGCAAGCAGGTTGATCGCCAGGCCGGGATGACGCCCGCGCAAGGGTTGCAAGCGGGCCTGGGCCTCACGGGGTCGGACGCCGTCGTGTTGCAGGGCCAGTAAGTAATCGAGCACATCGGATAGTGCTTCCCGGAAAGAATCGCTCATGATACCGCTCCTCGACCGGCCATCAGAAGATCGCAGATGGCCGCGGTAATTGGCAGACCGGTTTCGTTCTCGATCCAGAGGTATTGGCCGCTCGGGTTGATCTCGATGAACACGTAGCGGCCGTCAGGAGTGAGGATCAGGTCGATGGCACCGTAACAAAGCTCGAGCTTTTCAACCAACCGGACGCAACGCTCCTGCACCTCCGGCGGTAATTCATGAGGAAAGTGAGGCGTGTTGCTGAGGTCATACCGCCGCCAGTCGTGCCGGGTGTGGTGCGTCTGTTGGGAGTGGATCTCGGCGGCGAAGACCTGCTGGCCGACTACGGTGACCCGCAATTCGAACCGCTTGGGAACGTAGGCCTGGAAAATCATCGGGCAGAACTCAAGCGATGCCGCATACCCGACATCGCGCTTCGAGACCACCTCGGTGTAACGCCACAAGCCGGCGGATAAGCCTACGGTCCAGTCAAACGCAGGACCTACCAGTTTGCTGACAACATTGCCATTGTGCTGGCAGTAGAAGTCGAGGAACTCTTCCCGGCTGTTGGTGACCAGGGTGGGCGGCAGTTCCAGACCCAGCTCGGCAGCCACGCGGAGTTGAGCAGCCTTGAGTTGAGCGCGCTGAATCGCCGCCGGGTGGCCCGGCAGCCACCGGCAGGGGAGCGCGTTCCACAGATCTTGCACGAAGGTATGGCAATCACGGGTAACGAATTCGCGGACGTCTTTGTCCTTGATTTGCTCATGCGCCACGGGCGCCCGGGGCCGGCGGTTCCACACAGAACTGAGCTGGGTCAGGTCGATGGCCCTCTCCTCCCGGTGCAAGAAAGACCGCATTTGGCCGTTGGGCGCATACCCGACCGACAGGCTGGCCTGGGCAGGGAAACTCCGCCGGATCAAACCGGACGAATTCCGCGCCCCGCGCCTCCAGCATCTTCACCACGTGGTCGGCGTGCGGATCGAAGGGTTGGGTCAGAACGAGGATCATCGCACTCTCCTGGCTCACAGCCGTGAACCGAATGGGTCTAACCGGGCATGATACGCGATCAAGGCTGTCCGCCACCTCGGAGAATAGCGGCGGACACCGCCGGAGCAGCCCCCGGTTAGTAGTCAGTATCCCAGTCGCTATTCGTAGCACGGAGCAGACTACGAAGAGCGGGCGCAGGTTGCTGCAGAGTCAGTGCGTAAGTCAGTTCAAGGTTCACGGCTGCGAGGAGTGGCTCGGGAGGCTGACCTCTGCGCCTCCCTACGGCTTGGAGTCAGGTCAGGCCCGTGGCTTTCGTTGGCAGAATACCTCGATCCAAAGTGCTGACACGCAGAAGGGAATCCGCCGGATTGAATCCGACGAATTCCGCGTCCCGCGCCACCCGGCGTGACCTACCCTGCCAGCTGATCAAAGGGCCAGGGTGCTGCTTAGCTTTTCATAATCCGTGTCCCAGTCCCCCTGACCGGTAACCACGTTGGTCTTGTCCATCAATCCGCTGGCCTTGGCGGACACCGCGGCGTTGCAAGCCAGACGAGCGACGAGGCCTCCGGTGACGATGCGCATTTCCCGCTCCGACAATTCAACCGAAGTCTCCGGGAGGTCGGCAATCTGGGTTCGCGTGTCTTTCCTGTTTCCGAAAATCTGAGTGCGTGTCATAAATCCTCCATGAGGTTCCCTCGGGAACCGATTTTGATTTCGGGCCGCTTCGAGTGTCTGTTCGACCGCGGCTCGTGCCATTGCATAATGCAAGGCGCGTGCCAGACTTACAGGCGGGCAAAAATTTCCCTTTGCGGCAACCGTAAGCTTTTCAACTACAACAACATACGAACGCAATCAACATTCCAGCCCGGACGACAGGTGGTCGGTTTGTGATTGAGATCGCTAGCCCGAGGGTTAATCCGGGCATCCGTCCTGTTAGCGGAAGCAGAGGAGAGGAGGTGGAAGAGGAAGACCTATCCACCAACATCCTGGTCGGAGGGGATTGCTGGAACCCGTTACCTACCTGTATTACACCGTGAACTACTTGAAACGCAGAAGGGCCGGTGTGAGGCTGTGTTGCGATGGGAAGCGTCTGAGGTTGCTGCTGGCTCAGAGCGTGGAAGTGATTTTCTCGATGGGAGCCTTAACACTAAGCGCGTCGATCAGAATTCTCATTGTGGATGATCACGCTGTGGTGCGTGCAGGATTCAGCAGCGTTCTTCGCAGCCAGGCTGGTCTGGAAGTCGTCGGCTCGGTGCAGAGCGGCGAGGAGGCCTTGACGTTTCTTAAATGTTGCCCGGTCGACGTGTTGTTGCTTGACCTTCACATGCCGGGAATGAGTGGTATCGAAACCCTGGTTGCATTACAAGAACTCCCCTGTCCCCCCAACGTAATCGTTCTGTCCAGCTGTGAGCCCGATGAAGAAATTTGCAGGGCAGTTGAAAGGGGAGCCAAGGGCTATCTCCGGAAGGACATCTCCTGCACCGAGATCATGGAGGCAATTCATGCGGTGCATTCGGGCACAAGCCACTTCCCGCAATGGATCAAGGACCGAGTCTCCGAGCGCAAACTTCAGCCGAGTCTTAGTCCGCGCGAACTTGAAATTCTGGAAATGGTTGCAAAGGGATTGACCAATAAGGAGATCGGCCGCGCCATCCAAGTCAGCCACTTCACCGTCCGCAACCATGTCCGGCATATTATCGCCAAACTCGAAGTGGGCGACCGGACAGAGGCGACCACAGTTGCGATCCAACAGGGTATCCTCATGGCCTAGACTTTATGTCCTCGCGTTAACAGCTGGCGTCTCTAAATTTCTCCCCAGACGCCCCGCATGTCATCTCCTCCAGCCAATCACCTTGGACGCAAACCATGGTTCGAATGAAGGACATAGCGAGCGATCTTGGGGTCTCTGTGATGACGGTCCTGCGTGCGCTGCGCAACTATCCCGACGTCAGCGCTGCGACTCGGGCTGAGGTCCTCCAGCGCGCCAAGGAACTGAACTACCGGCCCAATCTTGCCGCCCGTGCGCTGGTGACAGGCCGCACTGGCCTGATGGGGTTGGTGATCCCCAACCTGGTGCACTCCTTCTTTGCGCAACTGGCGGTGGAGCTATCTGGCGTGCTGCGCAACCAGGCCTTCACATTGGTCATTTCTTCTTCCGAAGGAGACCCGGAAGTGGAGCGGCAGGAGATCGACCGCTTGCTCGCGAGGGACGTGGATGCCCTGCTGGTGGCATCAACCCAGCCCACGCCGGAGGTATTTCGCCGGCTCGAAACAAGGAAAGTACCCTATGTTTTGCTGGGCCGATGGTTTCCAGGCCTGGCCGCAAACTTCGTAGGCGTAAGCGACGAGGCCGTGGGCTCGATCGCGACTCAGCACTTGCTAGAGATTGGCTGCCGACACATTGGGTATATCGGTGGAACCCAGGCAAGCGCGGCATTGGGGCAGCTTGAGGGTTACAAGCGCACGCTTACCAGCCATGGCATTCGAGTGATTCGAAAGTACATCGTAAGCGTTGATGAATGCGCCATGCCGGCCTTCGATGCCGGATACCAGGCGGCAGTCTGGATAATCAACCTTGATCCCCGCCCGACTGGAGTTTTTTGTTGCAGCGATCCAGTCGCCATTGGCGCCATGACGGCAATCCTGGATGCTGGAATTCGGATACCGGAAGACATTGCTCTCATCGGATGCGGCAACCTGCCATTCAACAGCTCGCTGCGGGTACCGTTGAGCAGTGTTGACCAACGGAGCGGAGTGATCGGGCGGCGGGCGGCCGAACTTGCTGTCAGTCTGGTTCATGCGGACGTTGGCCTGCGGCCGAAAGCTATACTCCTTGAGCCCACTCTCGTGATCCGACGATCGACGACAAGACGAAATAGCAAACGCGGTTTGCGTCCGCCGAAACCGTGCGCCGTGTTACCAGAAGTAGGTAGCAATCACGCGAGGGGGGCCGGGCACTGAATCGGTTACGGTGGTTTGCAGGACTACCTGCAGGTTTTTCTTCTGCCAGTCCGGGGGAGCGGATCGGAAGGCCTGCTCCAGATAATCCGGCCTGGAGATAAACTCGCCCGCGGCCTGGGTTCCCCTAGCGCCCAGTCCGGCAGCGGCAATCACCACCTGCCCGGTCTTGGCGTCGAGCAATCTGGTGACGATCGCAAAATCCTGAACGATTTCTCCCCCGGGACCCTGCACCCATGTCCGGGACATTCCCGCCGGACCTTGTTCCTGAATCCTGAACTGCCCATCCTGCTCAGCAAACACGAAGCGGAGGTTGGACGTCATTTGCATCGTCCACCTATTGTTGAAGGCTCCCACCACAACGGCGGGAGAATTACGAAGATCCTCGAACGAGTAATTGGAACCAATCCGCACCTGGCTAGGCTTGTCCATGTGCTCGAAAAGTGTAGAAAGGCGGACCGCCACGTAAACATCTCCCATGGCGACGCCGTAGTCGCCATAAGGGAGCATGTCGCCCCACGCCAGCTTCTCGTTCGGATCCAGTGGAAGGGCTTGATCGTACCTCTCCACTTCGGTCTGGAAGGTGCCCGGGTGGTTCTTTGAATATCTGCGGTAAAGATCCAATGAAGGCCGGTACAAGATCGGCTTGGCCAGACAAATCAGCACCGGCTGCGAAGTGGCAAAAATCGGAGACCAGAATTGATCCAAGGCAGATGGCCCGGGCCGGCGCGCAGGCAATCGCGTGACAAGCACCGCAGCGAAGACCGAACTTAGACAGATCGCGCCGATGACCCATGGCAGCCAGCGCGTTCGGGGTGCTGCCGGCAGCTTTGCATCCAACGGAGATGCGATTACGTGCCAGCGAAATTCAGGGGAATAAGAACCGACAGGCAGTTCGATGTGAACCGGCGATGCGATCGGGGAGCTGTGGTAGTAACGTTCCAGCCTCCTTCGAACCTCGCCGGCTTGCACGCGGACGACCGCATCGTCGCCAGTCGCGTACCCCGCCTGGCGCTGGAAAATCTCCATCCCAATCGTTCTCTCTTTAAGCAGTTCCTCACGTCCTTCAAGCTTGTGCTGAACAACGTAGGAGAGGAATTGCTTGCTGCGCGAACTGTTCCGGAAGGGCTGGCTTTCGAGGATCGTACGGAGTTCCGCAAGGATCGCCGCTTTTTCGGTATCGGTGAAGCAGGCACGTTCGTGGTGCCCGGTGACGATCGGTGCAGCTGTTATTCCCATGGCCTTAAACCTTAATGCCGCCCCCGGATCATGGGCCTTTCGGAGAGGAAAGCAACTACCCTATTGAAAGGACGGAGACTCAGCGACCAAACGTTATCGTTAACTGAAAATGGTTGTCAAGCATCTTTCCCCTACGCGAACCTGCCGGAGGGTTAAGCACGCCGACCGCGGTAGTGATGGAAATAGTCTTATATCAATGACATGCGCCTGATAAGTGAGCCGGACGACGAAACTGGAGCTCTTGGCATGCGAGAAAAACAACCTGGCGAACACTCTCTCTGAAAGGCCGCCTGCCTGGAAGAAATGAGCTGAATGGCTAAAAAGAAGAGTCCATATGACCCATAGGCACCCGTTCTTGAACGTCGTATAAACAAGCGCAGGTCGCACAATTCGGAGCTGTATTGGCTTGCCACCTGCCCTGCAGGCATTTGTAAACCGTCTTCGAAAATCTTGAACCGCACCACCAGAGGCACAAATGCCGGGACGACGAGAGTTCCTCATTCAAAGTACTGCCGGCTTGGCAGCCCTCCTTCTTAAATGGCCATCACTTTCCGCTCAAATCTCCCCTTCGCACATAGCCGACTCCCACATTGATGTTCTGCTCTCAGAACCGCTGGGAACGATCTCGCCCAACATCTACGGACACTTCACCGAAAATCTCGGTGGCGTCATTTACGACGGGGTATGGGTGGGCGAAAACTCTAAAATCCCCAATCAATATGGCATTCGCAGTGCCCTGATTGAACAGCTCCGAAAAATCAAGGCCCCGGTTATTCGTTGGCCAGGAGGCTGTTTCGCTGACAGCTATGACTGGCGTGATGGCGTTGGGCCGCGCGAGAAGCGTCCCCGGCGGACGAACTTCTGGAGTGAATTTCCGCAGTCCCCGGCCATTCACAAGTACGATCCTAATCAATTCGGCACCGATGATTTTGTCGCGCTTCTGTCGTCTGACCGGAGCGGAACCCTACCTGGCGGCGAATCTCCGCAGCCTCCCCGCGGAGGAGTTTGATCGCTGGATTGAATATTGCAATTCCCCAGAAGGAAGCACTACGCTGGCCGATCTGCGCAAGGCCGGCGGCTCAGCCCAGCCCTTTAACGTGCGTTACTGGGGAGTGGGCAACGAGTCGTGGGGATGCGGAGGCGAGTTCACCGCCCAGGAATACGCGGTGGAGTTTCGCCGTTACACTGCATGGCTGCCCCGTTATGGACAGCCACTTCAGCTAATCCCGTCCGGACCGAACGACGACGACTGGAATTGGACCCGCGCGTTTCTTGAAGAAATCACCCGAAAACGCCCCGTTCAACGTTCAGGGATCTATGGCCTGGCCCTGCATCACTATGCCTGGGACCTCAGCCGCGGCATCCCCCAGATTGGGACCGCCGGAAATGGAGATGCCATCAAATTCGAACCGGTGGACTGGTACGAACTGCTGCGGCAAGGCAATCTCATGGAAGGCCTGATCGAGGGCCATTGGCAGGTGATGGGAGAGTTTGACAAGAATCACGATATCAAGTTGATCGTGGATGAATGGGGCCCATCTTATAAAGCGGGGAGCGAGGCCACGCCGGGAGACTTTCTGGAGCAAACGCCCACTCTACGCGACGCGGTCTTCGCCGGCATGAATCTCGACACTTTTAACCGGCATCCGGAAAAAGTCGCCATGGCCAACTGCGCCCAACTCATCAACTGCCTCAATAGTCTTTACCTGGCGCACGAAGACCGGTTTGTGGTCACGCCGGTGGGGCGCGTGTTTGAAATGTATACCGCCCACCAGGGCAATCAGGCAATCAGGACCATGATCTCGGCTCCGCAAGTGCATTATGATCGCGACGGCAAACCCGCAACTTTCTGGGGGCTGCAAGGCTCAGCGTCGCTAGCGGATAAGAAGCTCGTGCTTACGGTAGTCAATCCGCATGTCAGTGAACCACGGCTCACGGAAATAACCATCCGCGGCGCGGCCGGGAAGTCGGTCACCGTCACCACCCTGACCAGTCCGGACATTCATGCTCATAACACCTTCGATCAGCCGAATACGCTTGTGCCGAAGACAGACAGCCTGAATGCAAAAGGCTCGACGCTGGTCCACGAGTTTCCACCCGCTTCCGTCTCTGCGCTGCAGATCGAATTGGTCTGAGGAAAGTGATCGCACATTCCCGTCGAGGGTCAGGCCGTGATGTTCTGACCGCCTTTTGACACCCAATCCGGCGCCGAATCTGTTGTCTGACGCAGCCGCATGTTCAGTTGAGCCGCGTGATGTTGCACGTGCCGCATGTTGTAGAGGAGCAGTTCACCGTTGCTCATCTTGCGATACGGGAAGGGACAGGGATCGGCAATCCAGGCTTCTGTCATTCCCGCCATCACCGTGTCCAACTTTTTGCGGCAGTGCTCGAGGTAGCCGAGCAGTTCGGCTTTGCTGTAGGCGGGCTCCGGCACTACGACATCGTCCTCGAGTTCACTGAGGCTGAACGGTGGCGGCGGACGGAATCGGGACTCGTCTTCGGAGGAGAGATAGAGGTCGAGGAAGAACAGCACGTGAAAAGCCAGGTACCAAAACGCGAACCGCCCCTGACCGGACCACACAGAATCCGGACATGCCTTGATCGCGTTGGCGAGCATGTCGATCGCGGCGTGGAACTGCTGCCGAATTGCAGATCTCCAAAAGTCGATCATGAGGCCTTGCGTTTGGCAGCAAAGATCTTGCGGAACCTGGACACCTTTGGTGAAACATGAAAGGCGAAGAAGTGGATGGCGAAGAAAACGAGGATTTCGTCGAAGGCGATGAAGGTGGGGTTGAAATTCACTTGAACGACCTGGGCGTGACCGGTGGTGCCCATGCCTACCTTTGTGTCCGGGATTTCGATTTTGCCTCCCGGTTCCCGGTGAGCATATCACGGATCGCTGTAATCTCGTCCTCGGCCAATCGATCAAGGGGCTTGCACTGAAATTGCTTTGCCCTGGTAGTGAATCACTTTGTCAGGTTTGGCCTCGACCGTTTCTCCGACGCCGTGGCCCGGAGCTACCCAGACTATGTTCAATGTGAACTCCTTCGGCATTCCAGGGTATTCGCCTTCGCGGTCTCCTATGGTCAGTGTCTTCTCTGCCTCAGACCAGCGCATGGGAATAAGCGCGTGCACTCCCTTTTCGTAGTTGTAAGTGTCTCCTTCATCTTCGTATAAGTCGAACTTGCCATCCGTCCCGCGGAAAATCCGCAGCTCAATGGGACCAGCCGGGGCTTGGCCGGCATATTCAATCTCCGGTCCGAATGGAATGATCGAACCTGCGCGAACGTATAAAGGAATTCGCTCCAGCGGAGCTTCCGACTCGACCTCGTGCCCGCCTTTCACGGATTCTCCGGACCAAAAGTCATACCACGCAGGAGAATCCGGCAAATAGACCGTGCGATGTGTCGCATCCTGTTTCAACACGGGATTCACCAGGATGGCAGGCCCGAACATGAACTGATCCCCAATGTTCCAGGTCTTTGGATCAGCCCGCCAGTCCATGACCAGCGGTCTCTGTATGGTGTAATCCTGATTTGTCACTCGCCAGGCCAGCGAGTAGATGTAAGGCATCAAGCGATAACGGAGCTTGTCATAGTTGAGAAGGGTCGGTTCAACTTTGTCGTAAGTCCAAAGCTCATTATGAGCACGGTGACCATGGGTGCGGAATATGGGGCAGAATGTCCCGAACTCAAACCAGCGCGTATAAAGCTCCTGGTACACAGGGTCATTCGGCGGCCGATCGTAGGGCTGCCAGTACCCGCCGATGTCGGTCGTCCAATACGGGTAGCCGGAAAGCGCGAAGTTCAGACCGGCCGCCACCTGGTGGCTCAATCCCCAATATGTGCTGTAGACATCGCCCGACCAGACGGTCGCGCCAACTCGTTGCTGGCCCGTGAATGCGGAGCGGGTGAGAAGGAAAACGCGCTTCTGATCTGTAGTGGCCTTCCAATGTTGCTGAATGCCGCTGGTATGCATGAAGGGAAAGATGTTCGTATAACGTGCCCCGCTGCCTATTGCGAGTTTCTTATCGCGAAGGATCGCGTCTCCCATGTGAGGCCAGTACTCTTCGGGCTCCGCGCTATCGAGCCAGAAGGCGTCCCAACCCTGGGAAAAGAGCTTGGATACCAGATTATCCCAATAAAAATCTCGCGCCTGCGCGCTGGTCGCGTCATAGACATGAGCGTTGGGAACCATCAGATTCTGCGCGTCAAGCTTCTTGAAATTCTCCGACTCTGAATTGAACAGGCCCCACACCGAGAGCATGGCGTGAACATGTTCGTCATGCAGCGTTCTGAGTTCGGCGGGGACGTCGGTAAAATTGGAATTGAAGATGGGATCGCCTTCGGTCTTCCACCAAAACCAGTCCTGCACGATCGCATCCAGCGGAATGTGCTGTTCGCGATAACGATGCGCGATTCCGAGCAGCTCTTCCTGAGAGATATAACGGTCTTTCGACTGGAAGAAACCATATGCCCATTTGGGCAGCATGGGAGTGTGACCGCTCAGGTTGCGATACTGGTGCACTACTTCATCCATCTCAGGGCCATAGATGAGGTAGTAGTCAACCGAATCCGCGGCCAGCGAACTGAACTCAAAGGCCAAGGGAAAGCGGTTGTCCGCATAAGTAAATGAAGCGGTATTCCACAACAGGGCATAACCCTTGCTGGAAACCAGGAGGGGGAGGGCTACATCGGTGTTGTTCTGTCCCAGTTCAACCGTACTGCCACGGTAGTTAAACATTCCACTTTGGTGCTGGCCCAGTCCGTAGAAGCCTTCGGTGACATCAGGCGAAAAACGATCCGCCACGTGGTAGACACTTTCCCCGTTTACTTGAGCAGATTCATAGGTACGCGGGATCGCATCACTCTCGCGCAGCAGCAATTCTCCGCCGATACTGCTGTATTTCAAGTTCCCGCGCTTCAGCGAGAGCTCCACCTTCAAGGTGGCAGTCGTCAGGACCGCAGCTTCATCGGTCTGTGCGAACTGGAACTTCGCACCGGGACAAGACTGTTTAGGATCGAGTATCCAGGGGTGGTCATCCTTGATAGATGCAGGCGCCTTCGGCGTGGCGATTACATGGACTACGGACGCGTTGCATACGGAGATGCGCAGCGTCTCGTCTCCGATGGTTGCTGTCAGGCCATCCGAGGTCTGCGTGACCACGACTGGCGGCAGGGCCGGAATCGCGCCCAGAAGTTGGGCTGAGAGGGGGGAGGACTGTGCGACGAGAAACAGAAGCACCACGGACAATGCGAGACTGATCCGGTTTGCGCTTGCAGACTGCCCGATCATCGAGATCCCTGATTTCACCGGTTGGGTCCTTTTTAGGTTTCTGGAAATCCGGCGTTGAATGACCTAGTCACCTGGCATACCAAGGCAAACCAGCGACGCACATAGCGCTGAAATGAATTCGAAAAGAGGAAAAGAGCAGACCGGATGGCGCATGAGGACGCCATCCGGTCCCACCGTTCAGAACTTGAACGTCAGTGCGAATTGCAGCTGCCGTGGAGTAGTGCCTAACGCCATACCATGAATCGTGCCGGCACCGCTCGCGGCCGTGCAGTCAATACAAGTGCTACCCGGATTTGCAGGATTGATGATGTTGAATACATTAAATGCATCCATGCGGAATTCG
The DNA here is from genome assembly GCA_963801545.1 of Terriglobia bacterium. Classification (GTDB taxonomy): domain Bacteria; phylum Acidobacteriota; class Terriglobia; order Terriglobales; family Acidobacteriaceae; genus JAIQFF01. The sequence goes on from CAWDFF010000035.1 coordinate 239,767, forward strand.
ACCGATATGCTCTCGCGGATCGGGAAATCCTTCATCAATGAGAGATCGGCATTGAAAAGGCCCGGACCGGTGAAGGCATTTCGCGGAGAATTGCCGGTCTGGTCGAGGCTTGGACTGGTGAAGACACCACCCAGTCCCGGCGGGACGAAATAAGTCCGGGAGTGAGTAGTTGGGTCGAAATCAGTAAGCTTCAGAGGGAAGCTTCCGCTTCCTTTGTTAGGCCTGCAGGGACCGGCCGGGGTAAAGGCGCTGCAGTTGCTTAGGTTGGCGGTAAACGGCAAACCACTCGCCCAATTGATCGAGGTACTTAACGAATATCCTCCGATCACGTAGTTCATCCATGTGGGCGCGCCACCGCCAAAGTGCTTGCCCTTGCCGAAAGGCAGGTCATAGTTGCCGAACACAGTAAGCTGCTTTTCGCGCAGATCGTCAAGGCGTCCCCAGAGAGACTTCTTGTAGACCTCTTCATCGTTGCCATAGTTGTAGCCACGCTGGAAGGCAAAGTTTGCATTCAGCTGCAAACCTTGCGAAAAGCGCTTTTCGTAGCTGACCTGGAGGGCGTTGTAGTTCGTGTCAAAGCCGTTGTGATAGAAGGTGAGATCCTGAGTGAATCCGAATTGCGAGAAATATGGCCGCAGCTGACTCGTATCGCTGGTTTCGGTCAGGCTTCCCACGGGAGCTGCCGGGTTGTAGCAAAGCGCCTGGCCGGTGATGCTTTGCGACGCGGGCAGGCACGGAGCCGCCTCGTTGGGGTTGGTCGACTTGTCGTCGCCCATGAAGGTGTGCGTTCCCTTGTTTCCTACATACGCAACCGTCACTGAAGAACTATTGGTGAGCTGCCGCTGAACCGCAAAATTCCAGGCATCGATGGTGGGAAAGACGTTGGGATCGCTGCGAATCTTCGCGTTGTTACCCACGCCAATGGGAATCACGCCGCTGGACGGAACAGTAGGAAAGACAAACGCAGTTGGACCGACGGCTAGATTAAAGGCGGCTGTGTTGGCGCCGCTATTGGTCAGGTTCTGATTGACCAGGACGGGAAGGTTCTGGGTCAACATGTGCCCGAAAATCGACCCGAAGACTCCGATATCGAAGCTCCGTCCATAGCCGGTCCGAATGACGGTCTTGTCGTTCAGCTGGTACGCAATTCCCAAGCGAGGCGCCAGCGTCTTCCAAGTCTTGGAAACATTCATCGCGGTGTCGAACGGTCCATATCCAGCAACCCTGATCTCCCCTGTGTTCAGATCGGGGAAGCCGCCCTGGCCCTTGCCATTGACGGTTTCCGGGAAGTAGAGCTCCCAGCGCAGCCCGTAATTCACAGTCAGCTTGGGGGTGACGCGCCAGCTGTCCTGAATGTAAGTGAACATCCTCTTCTGACTTTCCTTGGCGTTGGTCGAAACCGACACATACCGGGACAGATTGGTGACATCCCCGAGCAGGAAAGTGGCGAGACCCATACCTCCCGGAGCGGCCAGGGTTGCGTCGGTGCTGTTTTCGGTGTCAGTCGCGCTGAAACTCAGTTCGCCGGCCCGATTGCTGTCGCTGGGCACGCGCAGGTTCCGTGCGTAACGCACGTCTACGCCAAACTTCAAGCTGTGCGTCCCCATGATTTTCGTCCAGTTGTTCACGATCTGGTACTGGTCTTCAGTTTCGAGCAGTGGGCAGTTGCATGCATTCACGTTCAGCCCGGAACCGAAGTTCGACAACCCATCGCCACCGTTGCCACTAGCATTGTTGATAAAGAACCCGGGAGCGCCGGCGGTGAATGAATCGCCCAGATTGAGCCCAGGAATTCCCACGCTGGTGGCAAGGTTCGCCTCGCCATCATATTTCTGGGTTTTGACGTGATACCTGAGATAACCCAAGCGGAAGTCGGTGAGCAGTTTTGGATTGACTGCAATATCCATACCGAAAACCGCACTCTGGCTGCGGCCAGTGGCGGTGCCACCGAAGGTGTTGCCAGGGGCCGAAAACCCTTGTCCTCCGCCCGCACCAAAGATCGTGGCAGAAGAGGTTCCATTGCCGAAATAGCTATAACGGCCGAAAGCGTGAGTGCGCTCGCTAAGTTGATCGTCGATTTTGACGTCCACCGAATCGTTGTGCAGGCTGCCGCTGCCGCTGGCCGCGTAGTTATTGGTCGTTCCCGGCGCATTCGGGGCCGGGATCAAGGCCAGAAGGGCCAAAGCTTGCGGCGAAACGTCCCCCGCAGGGATGAAGTCGTTTACAAAGGGCGCGGGACCTGCTGCAGTAATGACACGAGGGTTGTATATCTGTCCTCTGGCCGGCCCGTTCGCCGCCAGGTAGTCGCTAAGGTCGCAACCATTACCGGAAAGACAAGAACTCCGGGTCAATGCCGTGGGCACGGTCACGATTGCGGACGATCCCAGAATCTGCCGGGTACCCTGATAGTCGGCGAAGAAGAAGGCCTTGTTCTTGATGATAGGCCCGCCAACTGATGCCCCGAACTGGTTGTACTTCGCAGGAGGAAGCAGGCGGCCCGTCACTGGATCGGCCGCAAATTGATTGTACGGATTGCGTGCCTGGGTAGCATCGGTTTTACGGTAATCGAAGAGGTCGCCGTGAAAACTATTGGTTCCAGACTTGGTCTGGGCCGTGACCACCGCCGCTACGGCCTGACCAAACTGGGCATCGTAGTTCTGGGTCGTGATCTTGGCTTCCGTAACCGCATCGAGCGGTGAATTGATGACGATCTGACCGAGGATAGGATCCTGATTGGCTGCGCCATCCAGTTCGTATGCAACTCCCGAGAAGTGCTGTCCGTTAATCTGGACAGTGGGGCTGCCCTGGGGATTTTCAGCGGTGTTTTGCGACCAGCCCATCACCTGGGTTCCGGGGATCAACAACTCGAGGCTAGCGAAGTTGCGGCCGGAGTTTGGCAGGTCCGAAACCGTTTTTTGGTTCAGCACCAGGGCGACATCGGCACGATCCGTTTTGAGTTGTGGCACCTCGCCGGTAACCTCCACAGTCTCCGAGGCCGATCCTACATCCAGCTTCAAATCCACCTTGGGAGACGTGTCCGCCGAAACACGAATGCCCTTGCTCTCCGCTCCGCGAAACCCCGGGGCAGCGACCCCCACGTCATAGACGTCGGGAATCAGGTGCTCGACCGAGTACTCGCCAATGGAGTTGGTGGTCGCCTGGACCGAGGTGCCCTTGGCGACGTCTTTGACAGTAACGGTCGCGTTTGCGATCGCCGCTCCCGAGCTGTCGGTGACCTGGCCATAAATTGATCCATAAATGGCTTGTCCTCGAAGACTTCCGACTGATAAGCCACCCATGACGACCGCGATCAATACCGTCAGGCCTCTCAAATGCGTCCTCGTTTTTGAGTACATCTTCCCTCCTCGAGATTTCAACTGCGGAGTGTGTGCCAGGCACAGGTCTCGGGGCTCTACAGGAGTGCGCGTGGCAAATCTGAAGCCAGCCCTCGCCCACGCTCCCGGAGAAAACGTTTACCTGTTGACAGGGACCCCACGCCACCTGCCGAAGTAACAAAACCCTAGATCAGGCCACCGAGAGTGGGCAATAGTCCACGTGTGCCATAG